>DAIUFE010000026.1:0-22447 GCA_036844765.1 Caproicibacter sp.
GCCGCCGAAGCCGATGTCGTAGGACCAGCCGTCGCCGCCGAAGATCCAGATGGATTTCTTGGCGAGGTAATCCTTGTCCGCAAGCGCCTTCTTCGCCAGGTCCGCGACCTCGCCGGTGCCCTTTGCGGCGGTTTCCAGCTCCGCGATCAGCTGATCGGTCGGCTCGCGGTTGGCCACGCTGCTGCCCGCCGTGTCGAGGTATTCCCTGCAGGCGGCCTTCAGCGGATCGGAGGCGCCGCCCGCCTCGATCGCCTTCACATAGTCGATCAGCCTGCCGCGGATCGCGTCGTTGGCCAGCGCCATGCCGTAGCCGAACTCCGCGTTGTCCTCAAACAGCGAGTTGTTCCACGCCGGGCCGAAGCCCTTCGCGTTGCGGGTGTAGGGCGTCGCCGGCGCGGAGCCGCCCCAGATGGAGGAGCAGCCCGTCGCGTTGGCGATATACATCCGGTCGCCGAACAGCTGGGTGACCAGCTTGGCGTAAGGGGTCTCGCCGCAGCCCGCGCACGCGCCGGAGAATTCCAGCAGCGGCTTGCGGAACTGGCTGCCCTTTACGCTCGTCGGGCGGAACTTCGCGGCCACTTCCGGCTTGGCCGGGATCTTCTGGCCGTAATCGAAGCCCTCCTGGCTGGCGAGCTGGGTCTCCATCGGCTTCATCGTCAGCGCTTTGTTGCCGCGCATGCCCGGGCAGACCGTCGCGCACGAGCCGCAGCCCGTGCAGTCCAGCGCCGAGATGGTGACGGCGAACTTCAGGCCCGGCATCAGCGTCATGTCCTTCATCTTCATGCTCTTCGGCGCCTTCGCGGCCTCCTCGGCATTCATCGCGACGGGGCGGATCACCGCGTGCGGGCAGACGTACGAGCACGTGTTGCACTGGATGCAGTTGGCGGGGTTCCACTCCGGCACGTCGATCGCGATGCCGCGCTTCTCATATGCGGCGGAGCCGGAGGGCACGGTGCCGTCCGCCATCTTCAGCACGGCGGAAACCGGCAGCTGGTCGCCGCGGTGGCGGTTGGCCGGGATCATCACGTTGTTGACGTATTCGGTCAGCGCCGGGTCGCCGCACTCGACCTTCTTTTCCTCGGTGCGGTCGGCGGCGTTTTTCCAGGATTCCGGCACATGGACCTTGACGAACTCGTTCGCGCCGCGGTCGATGGCCTCGTGGTTCATCCTGACGATCTTCTCGCCCTTGCGGCTGTAGGACTTGGTCGCGGCGTCCTTCATATACTGGATGGCCTGTTCCTTCGGGATGATGTCGGCGATGGTGAAGAACGCGGACTGCAGGATGGTGTTGATGCGGCCACCCAGGCCGATCTCCTTGCCGAGCTTCACGCCGTTGATGGTGTAGAAGTTGATGCGGTTGTCCGCGATATATTTCTTCATCTTCGCGGGCAGATGCTCGTCCAGTTCCTTCTCGTCCCACTCGCAGTTCAGCAGGAAGTTCCCGCCGGGCTTGAGGTCCTCGACCATGTCGTACACGTTGACATAGGAGGGCTTGTGGCAGGCGACGAAATCGGCCTTCGTGACGTAATAGGTGGATTTGATCGGCTTCTTGCCGAAGCGCAGATGCGAGATGGTCAGCCCGCCGGATTTTTTGGAATCGTAGGCGAAATAGCCCTGCGCGTACATGTCGGTGTGGTCGCCGATGATCTTGATGGAGTTCTTGTTCGCGCCGACGGTGCCGTCCGCGCCCAGGCCCCAGAACTTGCAGGAGTGGGTGCCGGGGGCGGTGGTGTCCGGGTTCTCCGTGACCGGCAGGGACAGGTGCGTCACGTCGTCCTCGATGCCGATGGTGAAGCGTTTCTTCGGGGAGGCGGATTCCATGTTGCGGTAGACGGCGACGATCTGGCCCGGGTTGGTGTCCTTCGAGCCGAGGCCGTAGCGGCCGGTGTAGACCGGCACGGAGCCGAACTCGGTGTCCTTCAGGGCGGCGACCACGTCGAGGTAGAGCGGCTCGCCGATGGAGCCGCGCTCCTTCGTGCGGTCGAGCACGCTGATCTTCCGCACGGTCTGCGGCAGCACGGCGGTCAGGTACTTCGGCACGAACGGGCGGTAGAGGTGGACCTTCACCAGGCCGACCCTGCCGCCCTTCGCGTTCAGGTAATCGACGACCTCTTCGGCGCATTCGCACACCGAGCCCATCGCGACGATGACCTCCGTCGCGTCCGGCGCGCCGTAGTAGTTGAACGGCTTGTAGTCCGAGCCGATCTTCGCGTTGACCCGGTTCATATAATCCACGACAATCTCGGGGAACGCGTCGTAGTGGCTGTTGCTCGCCTCGTTGACCTGGAAGAACAGGTCGTCGTTCTCCGAGGTGCCCTTCGTCACGGGGTGTTCCGGGTTCATCGACTGGCGGCGGAAGCGGGCGACGGCGTCCCAGTCCAGCATGTCCGCAAGGTCCTTGTCGTCCCAGATATGGATCTTCTGGATCTCGTGGGAGGTGCGGAAGCCGTCGAAGAAATGCATGACCGGCATTCGGCCTTTGATGGCGGAAAGGTGCGCCACGGCGCCGAGGTCCATACATTCCTGCGGGCTGTTGGAGCACAGCATCGCGAAGCCGGTCTGGCGGCAGGCGTAGATGTCGGAATGGTCGCCGAAGATGCACAGCGCCTGCGTCGAGAGCGAGCGCGCCGAAACGTGCATCACGGCGGGCAGGAACTCGCCCGCCATCTTGTACATGTTCGGGATCATCAGCAGCAGACCCTGCGAGGCCGTGTAGGTGGTGGTCAGCGCGCCCGCGGCAAGGGAACCGTGCACCGCGCCCGCGGCGCCGCCCTCCGACTCCATCTCGGTGATCCGGACGGGCCTGCCGAACAGGTTTTTCCTCCGCATGGCGGACATTTTGTCCGTCTCGTCCGCCATGACGGACGACGGCGTGATGGGATAGATGGCAGCGACATCGGTGAACGCGTACGAGACGTACGCGGTGGCGTTGTTGCCGTCCATGGTCTTCATTTTTCTTGAATCCATATCGTCGCTTTCCTCCTTAGGGAATGATTCTGCTTGATTGCGCAGCGGCAATACTGCACTTGCCTCAATTTTAACATTATTTCGGTGCCGTGTAAAGGCAAATCTGTCGCGCGGGGCGCGCGGCCGGGGGCGGGGAAGCTCCCGGTTTCCCCGCGGCGGGGGCGGGCACTTGCAAATGCCCGGCAAAACGGGTATGATAGGGGGGATTTGAAAAAATTCTGGGAAAAACGGACGGGTGATTTTTTGTATCGGGCATGTATTTTTGATCTGGACGGGACCCTGGCGAACACGTTGGATTCCATCGCTTATTTTTCCAACGCCGCCCTGCAAAAATGCGGTTACGGCACGATCCCGGCCGAAACGTACCGCACCATCGTGGGGGACGGGGCCGACATGCAGGTCCGCCGGATGCTCGACCGCGTCGCGGGGAAGGGCGCCTATTCCGAGGAGGAGTTTCGGAAGGTGCGGGAAATCTACGGCGCGCTGTACGGCGCCGAACCGACCCGCCTTTTGCGGCAGTACGCCGGGATGCCGGAGACCGTCCGCGGGCTGCGGCGGAACGGCGTGAAGACGGCCGTGCTCTCCAACAAGCCGGACGCCTGGACGAAGGCCATCGTCGGCTTTTTGTTCCCGCAAGGCAGCTTCGACCTCTGCTGGGGCCAGCGGCCGGGGCTGCCGCGCAAGCCCTCCCCCGAGGGCGCGCTGCGCATCGCGCGGGAGCTCGGCGTCGCCCCGCGGGACTGCCTGTACATCGGCGACACCAACACCGACATGAAGACGGGCGCCGCCGCCGGCATGGACACCGCCGGCGCCCTGTGGGGATTCCGCGACCGGAAAGAGCTGGAGGAGAACCGCGCCGTTTACGTCCTGAAGGAACCGGAAGAGATCGTCCGCCTGGCGGTTGCCGGCGGGAGGTAGGCCCATGGGCTGGTTTTTCCGCTTTCTGCACGCCGATCACCGGCTGGGGATGCGCGTGATCAAAACGGGCATCGCGGTGACGCTCTGCATCGTGCTCTCCGACCTTCTCAAGCTGAACGAGCCGTTCATCGCGGCCGTCGCGACCGTGATGTCGATGGGCCGGTCCATCGACATCTCCGTCCGCTCCGGGCGGAACAAGATGGCCGGCGTCGCGATCGGGGCCGCCCTCGGCGGGGCGCTGGCGCTGCTTTCCCCCGCGAACGCGGGTCTGTGCGGCCTGGGCGTGCTGGTTTCGCTGTACCTGTGCCACCTGTTCCGGCTGGACGGCGCCCAGGCGCTGTGCAGCTTCACCTTCGCGGCGGTGATGTTCGGCGCCGCGCCGGGGAGCGAGTGGAGCTACGCCGCCGTCTGCGCCGTGGACGCCCTGCTGGGCATCGGCGTCGCCGTGGTGGTCAACCTGGCCGTTCTGCCGCCGAATTATGCGGAAACGATCAAGCGCCTGTTCGCCGTGCTGCGCGAGCGCGTGTCGGCCGCGGAGGAGGACGCCGCCGCCCGGCGGCCGATCGACGTCAAGGCCGTCGAATCCGCGATCGACCGCATCACCCGGAACGTCCGCCTCTATGTTTCGGAATTCCGGCTTTTCCGCGGCGACGACGACGAGATCTTCAAGATCTCCTGCCGGATCTCCGTTTACCGCCTGATCCTCGACGAGCTGAGAGCCGTCGAGGTCATGGAGCTGACGGAGGACCGGAAGCCCGACGGCGAGATCGAGACGGTCTATTCCTACCATATGAAGCGGATCCGCGAGCTGGAGCGGAGCCTCCGGGAAGGCGGGGGGAAGCCGGAGCCGGAGGACGGGGAGAAACGGGAAAAGGCCTGAGCCGCGAAAAGCGGCCCGGGCCTTTTGGCATCGGAGGGAAGGCGGTTATTCCGCGAAGACGCCGAACGACTGGGCCCCCATCGAAAGGAAGCCGTTTTCGAGCGAGCAGCGACCGATGCCGAACACCGGGTTCCCGCCGCGCCCGAGCGGGATCCGCTCCGCACGGGCGGCGGGATTGACCGCGAGCAGGAACTTGCCGCGCCGGTACACGAACGGGTAGCGGCCGGCCTCGGCGTAGACCGCCTCGAAATTCGGCTTTGCCTGCAGGTCGGGCTCGGCGTGGCGCAGGGCCAGCACCCGGCGCACGGTGTTCAGCAGGGAAGCGGGGTCCTTCTCCTGGCGCTCCACGGTGGGGGCGCAGTCGCGCCCGTCCACCGGCAGATAGAGCTTTTCCGGCTCCGCGGAGGAGAAGCCCAGGTTCTTCCCGCCGTTCCACTGCATGGGGGTGCGCGTCCCGGTGCGGTTGTAGCCGCCCTCCACGCTGGTCAGGTCGAAGTACTGCATGCCGATCTCGTCGCCGTAATAGACGAACGGCACGCCCGGCATCGTCAGCAGGAACGCGTAGGCCAGCCGGCACTCCGATTCGTCGAAGCCCTTCGTCATGCGCGGCGTGTCGTGGTTGCAGGTGATGAAGCTGATGTATCCGTCGTCCTTCGAGGCGTTGTACTTCGGCAGGTAATCGTCCAGGAATTCCGTGATGTCGCCCCGCCCCTGCTTGCTGAAAAAGCTGAGCTGGGCGCCGTCCGCCCGCGTCTTGCGGAACAGCGAATGGCAGCCGTTGCCCGGCGCGTTCAGGTAGAAATCCATATGGAATTTCGCCTGCGCGATGGCCTTCGCGGGGTCGGACCACTCGGAGACCATGGCGGCCTGCGGGTATTCGCGGTCCAGCATGGCGCGCACGTTCCGCCAGAGCTCGGCCGTGGCGGCCTGGCCGTCGTCGTTTTTCACGAGCGAGCCGGCCATGTCCACGCGGAAGCCGTCGCAGCCTGCGTCCAGCCAGAAGCGCATCACGTCCTTCATCGCCTCGCGCGTCGCGACGCAGTCCGGGTGGGTGTAGTGCAGCTGCCACGGCGCGGTGATCTTATTGAAGCCGTAGTTCAGCGCCGGCTGCGAGGAGAAGAAGTTCAGCAGGTAGCAGCCGTCCCGCTCGCTCATGCCGGAGACGAAGCCGTAGCCGTCCGGCCGGTTCCAGACCGAATCCGTCCAGATATAGCGGTTGCTGTACCCGTTCCTTTCCGCTTTTTGGCTCGCGAGGAACCACGGATGCCGGTCCGAAGTGTGCCCGGGGACGAGGTCGAGCAGGATGTGCATCCCGCGCCGGTGCGCCTCCGAAAAGCAGCGTTTGAGGTCGTCGTTCGTGCCGTAGCGCGGGGCGACCTTTTTGTAGTCCCGCACGTCGTAGCCCGCGTCCAGAAAGGGCGAGTCGAAGCACGGGTTGATCCACACGGCGTTGCAGCCGAGGGACTTGATGTAGTCCAGCTTCCCGGTGATGCCGTCGATGTCCCCGATCCCGTCGCCGTTCGTGTCGCAGAAGCTCTGCGGGTAGATTTCGTAGAAGACCGCGTCGTTCAGCCAGTCGGGCATGTGGAATTCCTCCAGTCGATCGCATGATTTTGCCGCCCGCCGAGCGGCGGCATGTCCCTATTATAATCCCGATCCGGAGGGGCGGCCATCCCTTTCGGCCGATCTTTTCAACTTTTTTGGGCGCGCCGGCTTTGGGCGGCGAAAAAGCCGGGGCCCCCGCAGGGACCCCGGCTTCGCGGGAAAAGTTTCGTCCCGGCTCAGAACGTGACGTCCTGGCCGTAATAGGCGCAGGTCAGCACCCTGAGCATGGCGGCCGCGTCGGTCGGGCGCGGGTTCGAGGCCGTGCACGGGTCCTTCACGGCGTTTTCCGCGATGGACTGCGCGTGGGCCTTGAAATCCTCTTCGCTCACGCCGTTCTCGCGGTAGGTGGGGGCGATGTTCAGCTGGACGTTCAGCGCGCGCACGGCGGCGACCAGCGAATCGGTCCGCTGCTTGTCGGTGCCGCCGGGCAGGCCGACCAGCCCGGCGATGCGCGCGTAACGCTCCATGCAGACGCGCGAGTTGTACTGGATCACGAACGGCAGCAGGATGGCGTTGCAGCAGCCGTGGGGGATGTGAAACACCGCGCCGGTCTTGTGGGCGATGCTGTGGGAGATGCCCAGCAGCGCGTTGGAGAACGCCATGCCGGCCAGGCACTGCGCGACGTGCATCCTGCCGCGGGCCTGCGCGTCGCCGTGGTAGGAATCGACCAGGCTGTCGAAGATGTCGGAGATCGCCTGCAGGGCGAGCGGGTCGGAAAAGTCGGAGCGGTTCGACGCCACATAGGCCTCGATCGCGTGGGTCAGGGCGTCCATCCCGGTGTGGGCGGTCAGCTTTTGCGGCATGGTGGCCGCGATGTCGGAATCCAGCACCGCGACGTCCGGCGTGATCTCAAAATCGGCCAGAGGATACTTGATGCCGGTGGAGTAATCCGTGATCACGGAGAACGCCGTGACCTCGGACGCCGTGCCGCTCGTGGAGGGGATGCCGACGAAGATCGCCTTTTTGCGCAGCTTCGGCATGGTGAAGGGATCCTTGATGTCGTCGAACGTCTTCTCCGGGTATTCGTAGAACACCCACATCGCCTTGGCCGCGTCCATCGGGGAGCCGCCGCCGATCGCGACGATCACGTCCGGGCCGAACTCCCGCATGGCCTTCGCGCCGTCGTAGACCCGCTCGATGGAGGGGTCCGGCTCCACGCCCTCGTAGATTTTCGTCTCGAGTCCGGCGTCCTGAAGGACGCCGTCCAGTTTCTGCAGGAACCCGGTCCTGCGCATCGAGTGCCCCCCGGTCACGATAAAGGCTTTTTTGTGTCCCTTCAGATTCTTCAGTTCCCCGATGGCCCCCGGACCGAAATAGATGTCCCTCGGCAGTGTAAAGCGCGCCATGTCGGCCAACCCCCTTATAAAATTTTGTTTGTTAATAATTAAACAAACTTTTCATTACAATTTTATCACGCCTGTCCCCGCTTTTCAAGCGGCTTTTGTCGACGAAAGGGATTTTTGGGGTCAAGTCGGGCCGCGCCGCGGCAGGGAATGGACGGCGGGGCTTTCCAGCACCTTGCCGTCCGCGTCGAAGCGCGAGCCGTGGCAGGGGCAGTCCCAGGTCTTTTCCTCGGGATTCCAGCGCAGGGGGCAATGCATGTGAGGGCAGACGGGGCTCACCGCGTGCAGGCCGCCCTCCTCGTCCCGCAGGGCGCCGATCTTCTCGCCGCCGTAATCGACCACGCCGCCCTCGCCGGGAGCCAGCTGCGAGAGCTCCCGCCTGGGGACGGAAAAATAGCCTTTGAGAAAGTTGGCGGCCGTGTCGCCCGCCTGGCGGAACAGTTCCGGCGCCTGCAGCGTGAAATCGGAGCGCAGCGGCGAAAGCACGGAGGTTTCCTCCCCGCCGGAGGCGATCTGCCGGGCGACCGTGCGTGCCGCGGCCATGGCGCCCGTCATGCCCCATTTGTTGAAGCCGCAGGCCAGGTAGATGTCGCCGTCCATCTGACGGTACCGGCCCGCGTAGGGGATGCCGTCGGCCGTCATGCAGTCCTGCGCGGACCAGCGGGATTCCACCGCGCAGCCGGGGTAAAGCCGGCGGGCGGTTTCCTCCAGCTCCCCATAGTGGGAGACACCGGCCTCGTGCCCCGTCTTGTGCCCGCAGCCGCCCAGCAGGAGCAGCGGGGCGCCGTCCTCCGCCGTCTGGCTGCGGAACGAGTATCCGTCCTCCGCGCAGCCGAGGTAGACGTCCCGCAGGGGCGGCGGCCCCTTCAGCGCCAGGACGTAGGAGCGGCTCTGGACGATCCGCGCGAAATACAGCCCCCGCAGGTTCACGAACGGATAGTGCGTGCAGAGGATCGTGTGTTTCGCGTAGACCCGCCCGCCGCGCGTGACGGTCACGCCGTCCTCCAGCGCGAGGGCGCGGCTGTTCTCATAGATGCGGACCCCTTCCCGCTGAAGAAGCTCCGTCAGCCCGCGGGCGAATTTGAGCGGGTGGAAGCGCGCCTGGCCCGAGAACCGCAGCGCCGCCGCGACGGGGAAGGGGAGGTCGCAGCGCTCCGCCATCTCCGCGGGGAGCGAGAGCCGCTTTGCGGCCTCGGCCTCGTCCCGCAGCTTCCGCGCGTCCTCGTCGTTCGTCGCGTAGAGGAACGCGTCGCACGGGGTGAAGTCGCAGCCGATCTTTTCGGCCTCGACGATCTGCCGGTACCGTTCGACCGCCCCTTGCGCGGCGTCCGCATAGTCCTTCGCCGCGCGGGAGCCGAGCGTGTCGGTCAGCCTGCGGTAGATCAGCCGGTGCTGAGAGGTGATCTTGCCCGTCGTGCGCGCCGTCGTTCCAGAGCAGAGCCGGCGCGCCTCCAGCACGGCGATGTTTTTCACGCCGGCGCGCAGCAGCTCATAGGCGCACAGCAGCCCGCACAGCCCGCCGCCCAGCACGGCGGCGTCCGCCGCGCAGTCGCCGGAAAGCTGCGGGAATTCCGGCAGCCGGACCTCCTGCCAGAGCGGGGAAAATTCGTTTTCCGCCGCAACCGCCCCCTTTCCCGCTTATTGTTGCCGGAGGAAGGGCGTTTCATGCGGAAGACCCGGCCTTTCGGGCAGCGGAAGGGCCGGCCGCGGAAGATTCCGCGGCCGGCCCGGTGCAGGTCAGACCCGATCAGGCTTTTTGTCTTTTTCCGCCGCGTCCGCGGCGTCCTGTTCCATCTGCTGGATATAAAGCCCGACGAAGCGCCGGAAGTCCTCTTCGCTGAACTCCGGCAGCGGGACCGGCGCGCCCGCCGCAACAGCCCCGGCCCCCGGCGCGCCGGAGATCCCGGTGCCCGGCGCGGAAGCGGTCTGCGGGGCCTCCGCCGGGAGCGGCCCGCCTGCCCAGGCGAGCACTTTCCGGACATAGCTCTGCGTTTCTTTGAACGGCGGGATCCCGCCGTATTTTTTCACGTTCCCGCTGCCCGCGTTGTAGGCGGCCAGCGCCAGTTTTTCGTCTCCGCCGTAGCTGCGCAGCAGCCCGCCGAGGTATTTCGCGCCGCCCAGGATGTTCTGCCCGGGGTCGAACGAGTCCGTGACGCCGAGCGAGGCGGCCGTCGACGGCATCAGCTGCATGATGCCCTGCGCGCCGCAGCGCGAGACCGCGTCGGCCCGGAATCCGGATTCCGCCTTCGCCACGGCCTTGAGCAGGTTCTCCGGCACGCCGTACCGCGCCGCCGCCTCGCGGAAAATTCCGCCGAGGTCCGTCTTCTTTTCCTCGTCCGCACGCCCCGACGCGGCGCGCAGGCATTCCGCGAACGAGGCCGTTCCCGCCGCCGCCCGCGTCCCCCCGGCGGACGCCGCGCCGGGCCGGATCGCGGAGATTTCGATTCCCATGGCCATCCCCTGCCGTTTCCGAAGATTTCTATCTGTAAGCATAGCGCGTTTCCGGTGAAAAATCAATGCGCAGATCGGGGGGAGGAGCAAAAACCTTCCGAAGCTCCGCCGGAAACGCCGCAAGGCACCGTTTCCCCGGCCCGTTCATAAGCTGAAAGCAGACGGAAAGAGGGGGAAAACCATGTCGTACGGAATTGCCCTGGCCGGCGGGGGGATCCGGGGCGCGGCGCACGTGGGCGTGCTGCTGGCGCTGGAGGAGAGCGGGATGAGGCCCTGCGCCGTGGCCGGCACCAGCGCGGGCGGGATCGTCGCGGGCCTGTACGCCTGCGGTCTCTCCGCGCGGCGTCTGCGGGAGATCGTGCTGGAGGCGGCGAAAAAGGGCGTCGCCCTCGCGGACCCGGACGTCGCGGGCATCCTGACCCTGGTGCCGAAGCTGCTGGCGCAGAAGGAATGCGCGTGCTCCGGCCTGCTCAGGGGCGACCGGATGGAGAGATGCTTCGCGAAGCTGACCGGCAGCCGCCGGATGCGCGACCTGCCCATGCGCACCGTGATCCCGGGCGTGGACCTGTGCAGCGGGCTGACGGTGGCCTGCACCAACTCGCTGCTGGGGGTACGCACCCTGCGGAACGTGCAGTGGAGCGCCGATATGCTCGTGTGCGAGGCGATGCGGGCCACCTCCGCGCTGCCGGCGGTCTTCCAGCCGAAGATGATCGACGGCATGTATCTGGTGGACGGCGGCGTCGCGGACGTGCTGCCGGTCGACCTGCTGGTCGCGGCGGGCGTGCCGAACGTGCTGGCCGTCGACGTTTCGGAGTGCTACAAGATGCCGGAGCGCATGAATATCATCGAAGTGGCGTCGCACTCGCTCTCAATCATGGAGACCCGCCTGCGCGAATGTGTGACGCGCGGCGAGCGAATGCTGCTGAACCCGGATCTTCCGGAGACGAACGGCGTGCTGAACCTCGGCCAGATGCCCGAGTGCATGGAGGCCGGCTACCGTGCGGCCAAGGAGGTCATGCCGCAGATCCGGCGGATTTTCTCATAATGAAAGAAAAAGGCCGCGCGGGGAAAATCCCGACGCGGCCCTTCCGCAGGCTGCGCTTTATTCCGCGAACGGATTTTCGGTCTCGTAGAGCATGTTTTTGGGCCGGTTGAACGAGATATCCGGGATGCCGAGGTAGCGGAACAGGGTGAACAGGGCGGCCCCCACGTGGCCGAACGCCACCGCGCCGTGGTGCGGGAAGTGCTTTTCAATCAGCACGTGGCGGTAGAAGCGCCCCATCTCCGGGATCGCGAAAATGCCGATGCCGCCGAACGAGCGCGTCGCGACGGGCAGCACCTCGCCCTGCGCGGCGTAGGCCTTCAAATGACCGTCGGCCGTGCTCTGCAGGCGGTAGAACGTGATTTTCCCGGGAGCGATGTCGCCCTCCAGCGTGCCGCGGGTGAAGTCCGGCCTGCCGCCCTTTTCGAGCAGGCGGTTCTGGATGAGCTGGTATTTGACCGCGCCGTTTGAGAGCCGGCACAGCGGCGTGTTGCCGCAGTGGAAGCCCATGAACGTGTCTTTGAGCGTGTACGGAAATTTCCCCTTGATGCCGCTGTCGAACAGATCGCGCGGGACGCTGTTGTTGATGTCCAGCAGCGTGACCGCGCCGCCCGTCACGCAGGCGCCGATGTACTCGCTGACCGCGCCGTAGATGTCGACCTCGCACGCGACGGGAATACCGCGGCTCGCGAGGCGGCTGTTCACGTAGCACGGCTCGAAGCCGAATTCCTTCGGGAACGCCGGCCAGCATTTGTCTGCGAAGACCACGTACCGGCGCGAGCCCGCGTTCTTCTCGGCCCAGTCGAGCAGCGTGAGCTCGAACTGCGCCATGCGAGGCAGCAGGTCCGGATAGGTGTTGCCCTTTACGCCGAGCTCCTTCGCCATGTCCTCCGCCACGCCGGCGACGCGCTCGTCGCCGGCGTGCTCTCGGTAAGAGACGAGCAGATCCAGCTCGGAATTTTCCTGGATCTCGATGCCGAGGTCGTAAAGCGGCTGGATGGGCGCGTTGCAGGCGAAGAAGTCCTGCGGGCGCGGCCCGAAGGAGATCACCTTCAGCGACCGGAGGCCGACGGCCGCGCGCGCCACGGGGAGAAAGTCCCCGATCATCTTCGCGACCTCGTCGGCCGTGCCGACCGGGTATTCCGGGATCACGGCCGGGATGTGCCGCAGGCCCAGGTTGTACGAGCAGTTCAGCATCCCGCAGTAGGCGTCGCCCCGGCCGTTGATCAGGTCTTTGCCGGTCTCCTCCGCGGCGGCGGCGTAAAGCACCGGCCCGCCGAACCGCTGGGCGATCTCGGTTTCGGGCGTCTCCGGCCCGAAGTTGCCGAGGAACACCGCCAGCGCGTTGCACCCTTCGGCCTTGACCTCGTCCACGGCGCGCAGCATGTCGGCCTCGCTCTCCACGGTGGTGTGCGCCTCGTAAAGGCCGATTCCTTCCCGCCGGCACGCCTGCGCGACGGCTGCGCGGCGCTTTTCCGCGAGGGAGACCACGAAGCAGTCGCGGCTCACGGCGACCAGGCCGAGCTTGACTTCCGGAATATTGTTCAGCATGAAGGATTCCCCTTTCCAGATTTTATTTTCAGGAGCGGAAGCTCCATTTCAGAGCGTCGTAGAACCGGACGAATTTTTCGTACTGCCCTTTATAAAGCGGCACGTTTGCAGCGACCGGCTCGGTCCGGCTTTCCGGCCGGACGAGCGCCGCGGTGGCCGCAAGGCCGGGCCAGAAGCCGGCCGTCACGCCGGCGGCGAGGGCCGCGCCGAACGACCCGCCCTCGGCGCTGCCGTACACGGTGCGCACCGGCAGATTGAACGTGTCGGCGAAAATCTGCCGCCACAGGGGGCTGACCGCCCCGCCGCCCGCAAGCACGATCTCATCGGAAGAAGCCCCGGCGCCTTCCATCAGCCCGTAGACCTGCCGCAGGGAGAAGGCGACGCCCTCCAGCACCGCGCGGGCGAAGTGCCCCTTGGCGTGGCGCGCGGTGATGCCGAGGAACGCGCCCTTCGCGTCCGGGTCGTCGAGCGGCGCCCGCTCGCCCGTCAGGTACGGCAGGAACACAAGCCCTCCCGCGCAGGGCGGCGCGGACGCGGCTTCCCGGTCCAGAAGGCGGAACGCGCCCACGCCCTCTTTTCTGCCGCGCTCCGTCTCCCAGTCCCCGAAGGTGTTGCGGAACCACTGGTAGGAGCCGGCCGCCGCGAGGGTGACCCCCATCGCGGTGTAGGACCCCGGCGCGTTGCCGCAGAAGACCTGCAGCTTTCCGCCGGGGTTCGGCAGAAACGAATCGAGGCCCATCGCCACCACGCCGGAGGTGCCGAGCGTCACGCCGACGCGGCCGGGCTTCACGAGGCCGAGGCCCGTGGTGGAGATCACGGCGTCGCCGCCGCCGCCCGCGACGGGCGTCCCCTCGGGCACGCCCGTCTGCCCGGCGGCCTCTTTCGTCACGCGGCCGACCGCCTCGGTCGATTCGACGGCCCGGGGGAACAGCGCGGGGTCCAGTCCGGCTTTCCGGATCAGGTCCGCCGCCCAGCGGCGCTCCCGCACGTTGAACAGGCCCGTGCCGGAGGCGTCCGACACGTCCGTCGCGATCTCGCCCGAAAGGCGGAAGCGGATGTAGTCCTTCGGGTTGAGGATGTATTTTGTCTTGCGGTAGTTTTCCGGCTCGTTTTCCTTCATCCAGAGGACCTTGCCGCCGGTGTAGCCGGTCAGCATCCGGTTGTCGGTCGTCCGCAGCAGGGCGTCCCCGCCGCCGGCCGCGCGGGTGATCTCCCCGCACTGGCGGCCGGTGCGCTGGTCGTTCCACAGAATGGCCCGGCGCACGACGCGCAGATCCTTATCCAGCGCGACCATCCCGTGCATCTGGCCCGAAAAGCCGACCGCCCCGATCCTCCGGCCGCCCAGCGTGGCCGTGAGCTTTTTCAGGCCGGCGCAGACGCCGTTCCACCAGTCCTCCGGCTCCTGCTCCGACCAGCTCTCCTGCGGGGCGTAGCAGGGGTACCCCTCCGTGACGGAGCCCAGAATCTTTCCCGCCTCGTCCAGCGCGAGGATTTTGCAGCCGGAGGTCCCCACGTCGACGCCCAGCACGCATTGATCTGCCATGGCAGGCTCCCACCTTTCCCCAAAAAATTACAGTTCGATATTTTTGCCCTTCAGGCCCAGAAAGGCGCCGTCGGCGCCCAGGCCGGAATCGGGGTGGGCGATCAGCCACTTGTTCGCGGCGAACAGCAGGCGGATCTCCCCGTGCCCCTGCGCGGGCGAGCGCACCGGCAGGTTGGTGCCCCGCGGCAGCGCCACGGCGTCGCGGAACGGCCGCCCGTCCACGCTGCACGGCGCGTAGTGCAGCGTGGTGGCGTAAAGCTCCACCATCGTGCCGGCCGGCACGAGGAACCCCTCGACCTTCGACGTGTCGTATTCACGCGTCGCGGGGTCGACGTCCTGCTCCGCGCCGAGCAGCAGGATGAGGTCGTCGGCGGCCACGTTGATCTCCGACGAGCGGTGGTATTCCAGCGCGTTCAGCTTGCGGTTGACCCCGTTGCAGTAGCCGAGCTGGATCGGGATGCCCCCGAACTCCAGGCTCTGCAGCTCCGCGAAGAGGTCCAGCTTCTCCAGTGCCTCGTCGGAGGCGACGTAGACCGTGCCGTCCTGCGGCAGCGGCGTGCGCTCCAGCAGGCGCAGCAGCCCCGCGCAGTCGAAGCTTTTGACCACCTGGCCGTACCGGCGGAATTCCCCGTCCGTCAGCGGATGGATTTTCAGCTTTTCAGACATGAACGATTTCCTCCCTTTCGGATCACCTCCGTGCGGACGGCCCGGAAAGCGGAACCTGCGGCCTTCCCGGTCGGGCCGCGGGATGTTTTTTCCCGCCGAAGGCGGGGAAAAAACAAGCTTGCTCTCTCGATCATGGCCGGTGCCGCCGCACAGATGAAATTTCAATTTCAGTATAGACTGAAGGGCGCGGAGAGTCAATTCGTTTTTGCGCCTGCGGCCGCGTCCGTGCAAAAATATGCCGGCGCCGTGTGAAAAACGATGTCTTTTCCGGCGGAATGGCATGGACCGCCGCTTTTCCCAATATACTGTACCAGCGGCATTGCGGAAGAGATTTTCTGGACGGAGCGGGTGAGAATGATGATCAGTTCGCCATGGAGGGATTCTTTTTGGGGCGTGGGCACCCGGATGCGGACCAACTACGGCTGCACGGCGCGGGCGTATCTGGACAACGCCGCCGCGCCCCAGGTCGCGGAGCCGGCGGCGCTGAAGATTCGCCGGGCGCTGCCCCGCTATGCGTGCGGCGGCGGGCCGGACCGGCTTTCCGAAGAGATGCGGGAGAAGTGCGAGGCGGTCCGGGCCGCCGTGCTGGACTATGTGGGCGGGGACCCGGAGAAGGACGCGGCGGTCTTCACCTCCTCGGCCACGGCGGCCGTCAATCTGCTGAGCAGCCTGCTGCGGCAGGCGGACCCCGGCCAGGTGGTGATCACCACGCGCATGGAGCACCTGGCGGATTTTCTGCCGTTCCGCGAGCGGTTCCACACCGCGCTGGTGGAGATGACCGCGGACGGGAAGATCGACCTCGACGACTACCGCCGCCTGCTGGTCAAGTATGAGGGGAAGGCCGGGCTGGTGGCGGTGACCGCCGGCTCCAACGTCACGGGGGTGGTCCCTCCGGTCCACCGGATGGCGGAGCTGGCGCACGAATACGGCGCGAAGATACTGGTGGACGCGGCGCAGGCGGTGCAGCACAGGCCGTTTTCCATGCGGCCGCACGCCGACCGCGGGCATCTCGACTTCCTCGTGTTCAGCGGGCGCAAATGCTACGCCGGCCGGGCCGGCGGAGTGCTGGTGGGGCCGAAGGAGTTTCTGAACTCCTTCCGGCCGGCGCTTTACGGGGCGGGCGTCGCGGATTTCGTCAGCGACGAGGAGATCGCCTACCGGGAGGCCCCGGCCCGGTACGAGGCCGGCGGCCCGGACTGCCTCGGCGTCCTCGCGCTCGGGGAGGCGCTTCGCTTCCTGAAAAAGGTCGGCCTGGCGCGCATCGCGGAGTACGAGGGCAACCTGTACCGGTACCTGCTGCGCAGGCTGCGCGAGGTGCCCGGCGTCGTCCTGTACGGCGCGCCGGACGAAGCGAACCATCTGCCGATCGCCGCGTTCAACCTCCAGGGCGTTTCGTTCCGGGACCTGGGGGACGCGCTGGGCTACGATTACGGCGTCGCCGTGGCGGCGGGGACCTGCGGGGCGGACCTCTGCGTCCAGGACCTGCTCAAGCTGAGCGACGCGCAGGCCTGCGCGCTGTTCCGGAACGGCAGGGGCTACGGCGTGGTGCGGGCGTCGCTCGCGCCGTTCAACTCGTCGGACGACGTGGACCGCCTTGCGAACGCCCTGCGCCGCGTCGCGGGCGGATGAGGGCCGGGAAAGCCGGAAGACCGCCGCCGCGGGGAAAGGTCCCTTGACGGCGGCGGAATCTATGGTACAATAAAACCGGATTTTCCTTCCATCCCAAATTCTTCGGCCCCGGCGAAGGCCGGGGTCCGGAAAAGTCAGGACGTGCGGCAACCATGAAAGTGCTGTTTCTGACGACGGCCACCGGGCAGGGCCACAACGCGGCGGCGGAGGCGGTCAGCCGCCGGCTCAGGGCGCGGGGGTGCGAGACCGTGATCGGCGACATCCTCAAATCCGGCCGCAGGGACGTGTCCGCCCATGTGTCGGGTACATACAACACGCTGGTCACCCACGCCCGGGGCTTTTTCGGGTTCCTGTACCGGCTGGGCACCCTCGTCAGCTCCAGCCGCGTCCATTCGCCGATCTACTGGCTCAACTCGCTCTACGCCGATTCTTTCCAGCGCCGCCTCGAGCAGATCGCCCCGGACGCCGTCGTCTGCACCCATATCTTCAGCGCCCAGGCGCTGACCTATCTGCGCGAGCACGGGAGAAGCCGCCTGCCGGCGATTGCCGTGATCACCGATTACGACTGGTCGCCTTTCTGGGAGGAGACCCGCCTGGACCGGTATATCCTCCCCGCGCCGGAGCTGACCGGCGATTTCGTGCGCCGCGGCGTGCCGGCCGAAAAGCTTGAGCCGCTGGGCATCCCGGTGAGCGTGTCGCCCGAGGAACGGGAGGAGCCCGCCGCCGCCCGCGCGGCCCTGGGTCTGCCGGAAAAGGGAACGGTTTTCCTCTGCATGGGGGGCAGCATGGGCAGCGGGGATTTGGCGCGGGTCTGCGCCGTGCTGCGCGGGCTTCGCCCGGACGCGCAGGTGCTCGCGGTCTGCGGCGTCAACCGGAAGCTGTTCGAGAAGGTTTCCTGCCTGCCGGGGGTGAAGGCCTATCCTTATACCCGTGAGGCCGGGCGGATGATGGACGCGGCCGACGTGCTGATCACCAAGCCCGGCGGGCTGACCATCACCGAGGCGGCGGTCCGCGGCGTGCCGATGGTCCTGACCTGCCCGCTCCCGAGCGGCGAGCTGGACAACGCGGCGTTTTTCTCGCGCCTGGGGATGGCGCTCTACTGCCCGAAGCCCGCCGAGGCGGCGCGCGCCGCCTGCCGCCTGGCGGCCGACCCGGAGCGGCAGGCCGGGATGAGGCGCGCGCAGCGGCGGCACGTTCCGCCGCACGCGGCGGAACGGATCGCGGACGAGCTGGTCGCTCTGGTCCGCGGCCGGGGAAAATGAAAGGGGATGGGGACGGTATGCTCAGGCGGTGTGCGGTGATGACCTGCGCGGGGTTCCTCAGCGGAATGATCCTTTATTCCTATTTTCTGCCGCTGATCCTGTTCCATGTGGATATCCGGGAAGCTTCGGCCGACCGGAACCCGGGGAGCTCCAACGTGATCCGCCGGCTCGGCCTGCCGCTGGGCCTGCTCTGCATGGCGCTGGATGTCGGCAAGGCGTTCCTGCCCGTTTTCATCGCGGTGAGCGTGATGGAGATGCGGGGCGCCTATCTGGTGCCGGTGGCGGTGGCCCCGGTCGCCGGGCACGCGTTTTCCCCGCTGCTCCGCTTCCGGGGAGGCAAGGCGGTCTCGGCGACGTACGGCGCGCTGCTGGGCCTGGCGCCGGTCAGCTGTTTTGTGCTGGTGCCGGCGCTGCTGATGGCGTTTTTCCGCTTTGTGGTCGTCGTCCGGCCCGATTCGGCGGGCGTGGTGACCGCCATGACCGCGACGAGCCTCGCGGCGCTGCTCTGGGCGCCCGAGCTCTGGCTTAAGCAGTCGGTGATTCTGATCTCCGGCATCGTGATTTTCCGGGAGCTCCGCCGCCCGGACGCCGGCCCCCGCTCGGTGGGCGTCGGCCGTTACCGCATCCAGCGGCGGGACCACCGGTTCGTCGTCGTCAAGTGCGAGCCGTGACGGAGCGCGGCGCGGTTTCCCGGACTTTTTCCCCCGCCGAAGGCGGGGGAAAAAAAGCGCTTTTTTGGCGATGAAGATTCATCGCCGGCAGAAATCGGGGATCGTTTCGCGGCCGGGGGGCCGCTTTTATTTTGTGCAGACGAGGAACGTCGCGCCGTCGACGCTGCCGGCGGCCTCGACGGAGGAAAAGCCCGCTTCGCCCATCAGCCGCGTCTCGTGCCCCAGCGTCAGCGGCCGGTCGAGATGGAGATAAACGCCGGGCGCGATCCCGAATTTTTCGCGCTTCCTGCGGGACTCGTCTTTCAGCAGCTTTTCTTCCTCGTCGCAGCAGGCGATGTAATCGCATTCGATCAGCCGGCCGCCGTCCTTCAGGGCCGCGCGGATTTTTCGGAACAGGTCCCGTTTCCGGTCCGGATCGAAATGGTGCAGCGATTCCACCGAGACGGCGGCGTCGAATCGGTTCTCGCCCAGGGGCACGGCGAAGTAATCCGCCCGGACGGCGCGGACCTGCGGGTGCTTTTCCTTCAGCTTTTCCAGCATGGGGCCGCACAGGTCGATGCCGGTCACGCGCGCGCTTTTGCAGCGCTTCAGAATTTCGTCCAGCTCCAGGCCCGTGCCGCATCCGAGGTCCAGCAGCTCCCCGCAGTCCGCCGGGACCATTCCGCCGATCTTGCGGTAGGCTTTTTCCCAAATCTTCATGTGCTCTTCATAGCCGCCGAGCCGCGCGGTGAAAAAAGAACTCATTTCCTCCGGCGGCGTCTGTTCTTGGCTTTCCAGCCAAGCTTTCAGTTCCTTCATATACTGCGGGATATTCTCCCGGATCCTGATGCTTTTCATTGAAACCTCCCGAAACTCCCGCTGGCCGCCCGTTACACGAACAGATTGTTGCTCCAGTCCGTCAAAGCGCTGTCCGGACTCAACGATAATCCATTGAAACCGTGTCCCTACAGCAATTCCATTTCAATTTGCGAAAGATGATGTGTTTCCCCCCGCCGAAGGCGGGGGGAAACACAAACCCGCTTGCATTATCAACTGGAAATGCTGTAAAGCGAGCAGAAAACATTTTTATTTTGCAACTAAAAATAGTTGCATTTTCTTTCATAGTTGAGTATAATAAAACAGGCGGTGAAGATATTGAGTAAAAAAGAGAAATTGATCGCCCGGCTTCTGTCGAAGCCGAAAGATTTCACTTTTGAGGAATTGACCGCTTTACTCGGGCAATTCGATTATAGACCGGTAAGCTTGGGAAAGACAAGCGGCTCAAGAATTGCGTTTTCCAATGGGGAGAACGACTATATCCGGCTGCACAAGCCGCACCCGCGGAACATCCTCAAGCTGTACCAGATATGAAGATATCAGTGCAGCGTTGCAAGAAAGGGGATTATTATGAGCGGCTACCTGCATTATCGTGACTATGTTGGCAGCATCGGTTTTTCGGAAGAAGATGAAGTTTTTCACGGAAAAGTCATCGGAATCAAGGACATGATTGCATTTGAGGGTGACAGCGTGAAAAAACTCGTCGAAGATTTTCATAATGCGGTCGATGAGTATCTGGAATTCTGCGAGAAAAGCGGGAAACGGCCTGAAAAGCCGTTCAAAGGTTCTTTCAATGTCCGGATCCGACCCGAATTGCACCGCCAAGCCGCCCTGACCGCAGCCGCCCACGGCCTGTCCCTCAATGCCTTTGTGGAGGAAGCTATCCGGCATAACGTAAACCAGCCTTAATAGCAATCGGATCGCCGTGGCCAAATCAATCCCGCTTCCCGATAGTTCAAAAAAGGAAACCCGGAGGACCGCTCTGGACTATCCCCACAAAAACGGACGGTGAAAAATGAGATCCCCTGTTGTAGAATAGAAACTACGACGAATAACGAGCTGATCGAGCTGCGAAGAAAGGCGGGTCTGCTGCAAAATTTTCTGTCCAAATCTGGACCGGCTTTCAGTATATCACGGGCGGGTGTGAAAGCGCAAGGCTTCGGGCTCCGGAGGCTCGGCGCTTTGCGCTTTTTCAGGCAGGGCGGAAAGATCCAAAATTTTTTGAAAAACTACTTGACCTGTCATAGTAGTCTTGTTATACTATAATTACTGCATCAGATATAGTAATCGAGGTGATGGAATGATCAGCAGCGATGTCCTCCGCGGGTACAACGATACCATCCTTCTCAGCCTGCTGTCGGAAAAAGACTCTTACGGGTATGAGATCGAGCGCGAGATCGAGCGGCGCTCCGCTAACGTGTATTCCATGAAGGAGACGACCCTGTATTCCGCTTTCGCCCGCCTTTTGAAAAACGGATATATTCGTTCCTATTCCGGAAGCGAGACTTTCGGCAAACCGCGGACCTATTATCGGATTACGGAGGCCGGAAGACGGTATTATCATGAAAAGTGCGAGGAATGGGCGCTCACGAAGCGCCTGATCGACGGCTTTACGCAGAATTCTGAAACAGAAAGCAATCAAGGGGGAACCGTTTATGGATGAGATCAAAGAATACGTGGACCGGATGTTCACCGGGCTGCCGAAATCCAAGGCTGTGCTGGAGATGAAGCGCAATATCCTGGAAAGCATGCAGGAGCATTACAGGGACCTTCTCTCGCGGGGAAAAAGCAAAAACGAGGCGCTGGGCGCGGTGATCTCGCGGTTTGGGAACATCGAGGAGATCAGGAAGGAGCTCGGGATTGAAGGCCGTGCGGAGGAGCTGCGGCGCAATGGGGTTCTGGAAACGATTTTGGCCTACTTCTCTCCGGACGTCCTTTTCTGGAGGATGCTGGTTCACAAAAGCCCTGCCGAGGCCGTTGTTTTCTTCTCGGCTCTGGCCGCCGATCTTTTGCTGGGGTTCCTTTTGAACGCGTGGAGCGTGAGCTGGATGGTTTTTCTGCCCGCCGGCCTGATCGTCCTGCTGCTCGATCACCGGAAGGCGGCTGTCGATTATCAATCCGAAGTGGATTCCCCTTACGGGATTCTGGAGACGATTTTCGCTTATTTCCTGCCGGGCGTCCTGCTCTGGCGGATTTTAGTTCGCAAGAACGCCGCGGGTGCCGCCGTGTTTTTCTCGGCGCTGGCCGTCCATCTTTTTCTCGGGTTTGCTCTAAACCTGTGGAGCGTAAGCTGGATCGTCCTTTGGGTGGCCGGGTTCGTTGTTTTGCTGCGCGAACGGCATGGGCGCTCCAAGAGCGGTCCGGCCTATCCTTCGTGAAGCGATTCCCCGCTATTTTCGGCGGCCGTTTTCGTCGAAGTTTTTACGCAGCGCCGCTTCGGTTATGGGAATGGGAAGAATCAGCAGGACGACTTGTATCAGAATCAGGACCAACCCGAAATTGCCTACGGCGCCTTCGTCTTTCCCCAACACGGATAGCATGGCCGCGATGGAAGGCGCGGGCAGGAGCCAGCCGACGAAGCGCCACGCTTTCCCGAAATAATGGTGCGCAAAGTTCCACGTATCCTGATTTTTCATGGACATCGCCGTGCGGTATCCGGAATACGGATTGATCTTCTTGGGCGTTCTTTTTGCGTAAATGCCGCCGAGAACGATCATGGTTACCGGTATCAGCAATGCCATCGTCAGCATAAAAATCCAGAAACCCATCCGGAACAAGCCTCTTTTCCGCTGCCTTTTGGGAAGGCAAAGAACAAAAGCGGGACGCGCGGCCCCGCTTTCTGTTTTTGGTGCGCGAGATGGGACTTGAAGGTAGTGCAATATCTTCCCGCGTTCCGCGAGTCCCTCTGTTTTTCGCACCGCACCGAAAGGGCCGGCCGTTTCTCCCGGGCTGCGCCGATGGGTTCCGCGCCCACCCCGGCGAAAAGGGGCTGTTGCAAAACGGCCCGAAAAAAAGTCGGAGCAGCAATCCCGAAAGGGGTTGGCTACTCCGGCTTTTTGCTTTAGAATATTGTTGTGAAACAAATAGAAAAGCTCTTAGAGCA
>DAIUFE010000027.1:0-21531 GCA_036844765.1 Caproicibacter sp.
CAGCAGGTCCTCCTGCCGGAACCAGTAGGCGCCGGAGTTGACCTCGCGGACGGCCCGTTCGTCCGGCGACGCGTCCTTCTGCTCGACGATCGCCCGAAGGGGGCCGCCCGGCGCGCTGCGGATGATGCGCCCGTACCCCGCGGGGTCCTCCAGCACGGCCGAGATCACGGTGACGGCGTTGCCGTCCCGCGCGTGGCGCCGCAGCGCCTCGCGGATCGCGGCGGCGCCGAGGAACGGCGCGTCCCCGTTGAGGATCAGCACGTTGCCGCCGCGCGCGTGCGCGCGGATAAAGGCCTCCGCCATACGCACGGCGTGCCCGGTGCCCAGGCGCTGCGCCTGATAGACCGTCCGCGCCCGCGGGTCGTGCTCCGCGAGCCACGATTCCACCTGCTCGCGCCGGCTGCCGGTCACCACGCAGACCTCGCCGCTCCCGGCCGCCCGCGCGGCGTCCAGCACCCACCCGAGCATCGGCTTGAACAGCACCGGAAGAAGCGTTTTGGGCACGTCCCGCTTCATCCGTTTCCCCTCGCCGGCGGCCAGGACAACGGTGCAGTTTTGCTGTGGCATAGGATTCGATTCCTCCTGCGGAACGAAAAAACAGGGAATCCCCCGCGCGCCGAAACCCGCCGCGCGGGCCGAAACGGCCGCGCGGGCCGAAACGGCCGCGCGGCGGAAAGCGCCGGACGAAAATCTCCGCTTCTATTATCGCATAGAAATCTTTTTTTGCAAGCCGGATGAAAAACTTTCCTCGCTTTTTTGTCCGCCGCGGGGATGAAAAGCGCCCCGCCCGGAAACTTTTATAAAAAGATATAGCTTTTGCGGGCGCGGTTTGCTATAATATAGAAGCGTGAAATATCGGGCCGCAGTGGGACATTTACGCCCGATCCAGTAAAAATGGAGGTAGAGTCTATGAGCTACAAGTATCTGTACCTTTTCTCCGAGGGGAACGCGAAGATGCGCAACCTGCTCGGCGGAAAGGGCGCCGGCCTTGCCGAGATGACCGGCCTCGGCCTGCCCGTGCCGCACGGGTTCACCATCACGACCGAAGCCTGCACCAAATACTACGACGACGGCCGCAGAATCAGCGACGAGATCCAGGCCGAAATTTTCGATTATCTCGGGAAGCTGGAAAAGGCCACCGGCAAGAAGTTCGGCGACGCCAAGAATCCGCTGCTGGTCTCGGTCCGGTCCGGCGCGCGGGTCTCGATGCCCGGCATGATGGACACCATCCTGAACCTGGGCCTGAACGACACCGTGGTCGAGGGCCTCGCGAAGTTCACGAACAACCCGCGCTTCGCCTACGACTCCTACCGCAGGTTCATCCAGATGTTCTCCGACGTCGTGATGGAGCTGCCGAAGGCCGACTTCGAGAAGATCATCGACGGGCAGAAGGCCAAGCGCGGCGTGAAGCAGGACATCGACCTCGACGTGGACGACATGAAGGAGCTGGTCCGCAAGTTCAAGGCCTATTACCGCGAAAAGAAGGGCGAGGACTTCCCGACCGACCCCTCCACCCAGCTGATGGAGGCCGTGAAGGCCGTGTTCCGTTCGTGGGACAACCCCCGCGCGGAGGTCTACCGCCGCATGAACGAGATTCCCTATTCCTGGGGCACCGCGGTCAACGTGCAGGAGATGGTCTTCGGCAACTCCGGCAACAGCTCCGGCACGGGCGTGGCGTTCACCCGCAACCCGGCGACGGGCGAGAAGAAGCTCTTCGGCGAATACCTCATCAACGCCCAGGGCGAAGACGTCGTCTCCGGCGTGCGCACGCCGCAGCCGATCGAGCAGCTCAAGAAGGACCTGCCGCAGGTCTACGAGCAGTTCGCCAAGGTCGCGAGCACGCTCGAGAGCCATTACAGGGACATGCAGGACATGGAGTTCACCATTGAGAACGGCAAGCTTTTCATGCTGCAGACCCGCAACGGCAAGAGGACCGCGAACGCGGCGCTGAAGATCGCCGTCGACATGGTCGACGAGGGCATGATCGACGAGGAAGAGGCCCTGCTGCGCGTGGAGCCGAAGCAGCTCGACGCCCTGCTGCACCCGCAGTTCGACGCAGAGGCCCTCAAGAAGGCCAAGGCCATCGGCCGCGGCCTCGCGGCCTCGCCGGGCGCGGCGTGCGGCAGGGCCGTGTTCACCGCCGACGACGCAAAGGCCTGGAAGCAGCGCGGCGAGAAGGTCGTGCTGGTCCGCCGCGAGACTTCGCCGGAGGACATCGAGGGCATGGCCTCCGCCCAGGGCATCCTGACGGTGCGCGGCGGCATGACCTCCCACGCGGCGGTCGTGGCGCGCGGCATGGGCACCTGCTGCGTTTCCGGCTGCGGCGAGATCATCGTGGACTACGACAAGAAGCAGTTCACCCTCGGCGGCAAGACCATCCGCGAGGGCGACTATATCTCGATCGACGGCAGCACCGGCAACATCTACGGCGAGGCCATCCCGACCGTGCCGGCCACCATCTCCGGCAATTTCGGCCGCTATATGGGCTGGGCCGACAAGGCCCGCAGGCTGCAGGTCTTCACCAACGCCGACACGCCGAAGGACGCCCGGCAGGCGCGCAAGTTCGGCGCGGAGGGCATCGGCCTGACCCGCACCGAGCACATGTTCTTCGAGGGCGCCCGCATCAAGGCCATGCGCGAGATGATCGTGGCGGACACGGTCGAAGAGCGCAAGGCGGCCCTCGCGAAGATCATGCCCTACCAGCAGGGCGATTTCGAGGGCCTTTACACCGCGATGGAGGGCCGCCCGGTCGTGATCCGCTTCCTCGATCCGCCGCTCCACGAGTTCCTCCCGACCAAGGAGAAGGATATCGAGGAGATCGCCGGCGAGATGCACATCACCGTCCAGCACCTGAAGGACATCATCACGGGCCTGCACGAGTTCAACCCGATGATGGGCCACCGCGGCTGCCGCCTGAGCGTCTCTTACCCCGAGATCGCGGAGATGCAGACCACCGCCGTGATCAACGCCGCCATCAACGTGAACAAGGCGCACCCGGAGTATCACGTGGAGCCGCGCATCATGATCCCGCTGGTCGGCGAGGTCCGCGAGATGCGGTACGTCAAGAGCATCGTGACCCGCACCGCCGACAAGCTGATTCAAGACGCCGGCGTGCGGATGAAGTACCAGGTCGGCACCATGATCGAGGTTCCGCGCGCGGCGCTGACGGCGGGCGAGATCGCCAAGGAGGCCGAGTTCTTCAGCTTCGGCACGAACGACCTGACCCAGATGACGTTCGGCTTCAGCCGCGACGACGCCGGCAAGTTCCTCAATTATTACTACGACAAGAAGATCTACGAGTTCGACCCGTTCGCCCACCTGGACCAGGTCGGCGTCGGCAAGCTGATCAAGATGGCCGTGAAGGACGGCCGCGCCACCAGGCCCGACCTGCACCTGGGCATCTGCGGCGAGCACGGCGGCGACCCGTCCTCCATCGAGTTCTGCCACAACGCCGGGCTCGATTACGTCTCCTGCTCGCCGTACCGCGTGCCGATCGCGCGCCTGGCCGCCGCGCAGGCCGCCATCAAGGAAAAGAGGGCGAAGGCCGCGGGCTGACCCCGGCTTTTCCGCTTCGGAATTCCCCCGCCGCGCCGCGGGGGAATTTTTTTAAGGAGGCCTTTCCGATGACCAAGAGGCAGTTGAACATCCTGGTGTGCGTGATCCAGGCCGCGCTGGCGGGAATGCTGTTTCTCCCCGCGTTCCCGGCCGGCGGCCCGCTGAACGTGCTGGACACCGTGCGCCGGTACGAGGCCCTCGGTTTCCGCACCGACGCGTTGGTCTTCCTGGGGGCGGCCGTCTGCCTGCCGGCGCTGACGGCGCTGGGGCAGTTCCTGCTGCGGGAGCGCAGCAATTTCGGAACCGGCGCGTGCCTGAGCGCGCTGTACACTTTGAACGTTGCGTGCTTTTCAGAGTCCGCCCGGCAGAAGCTGGCCGGCGAGGCCCGCGTGACGGGGCTGTTCTACCTGATGATCCTCCTCGCCCTGGCGGCCGTGGGGCTGGAGGTGTACGCCTTTCTGGCCCCGCTGCCCGCGGGCGGCGGCAAGAAAGGGCCGTGACCCTCCCCGGGTCCGTCTTGCAAGAAAGGGCCGGAAATGGTACACTATAACTGTTCCGTCATCCTGTTGCGAACGGCGGTGGAACTGTGAACTTCATCCGGAAGCTCTGGCGCTTTTTCACCACGCCGGAAATGCTGCTTTACATTCTGTTCGGCGTGCTGACCACGGTGATCAACGTTCTGGCCTGCGGCTTCGGTTTCGAGCGTCTGCACTGGGATATCCTTGTCGCCAACGTCGTCGCGTGGGTGCTGTCCGTGGCGTTTGCTTTCATCACGAACAAGCTCTTTGTCTTTAAGAGCAAGAGCTTTGCGGCGGGCGTTTTTTGGCGCGAGCTCTTTGCGTTCGTTGCGGCGCGGCTGCTTTCGCTCGGCGTCGACGAGTACGGGATGTGGTACCTCGTCGACGTGGCCCTGTGGAACGTGTGGGTTGCGAAAGTGCTGGTCAACGTCGTCGTCGTCATCATCAATTACGTTCTGAGCAAGCTCGTCATATTCCGCAAAAAATAGCGGGGCGCGGCCGGCGCCCCGCATGGAGGAAAAGAACATGCAGGCATCCGAGAAAACCATGGACCAGATCGTTTCGCTGTGCAAGAACCGCGGCTTCGTCTACCCGGGGTCCGAAATCTACGGCGGCCTCGCCAACGCGTGGGACTACGGCCCGCTGGGCGTGGAGTTCAAGAACAACGTCAAGCGCGCGTGGTGGAAGAAGTTCGTGCAGGAGAATCCCTATAACGTGGGCCTCGACGCCGCCATCCTGATGAACCCGCAGGTGTGGGTGGCCTCCGGCCACGTGGGCGGCTTTTCGGACCCGCTGATGGACTGCCGCGCCTGCAAGACCCGCCACCGCGCCGACAAGCTGATCGAGGACGCGGGCGGCGACGCCAACGGCATGACCTTCGAGCAGATGGGCGACTATATCAGGGAGCATAATATCAAATGCCCCGTCTGCGGCTCGACGGACTTCACGCCGATCCGCAAGTTCAACCTGATGTACAAAACCTTCCAGGGCGTGACGGAGGACGCCAAGGACGAGCTGTACCTCCGCCCGGAGACCGCCCAGGGCATCTTCGTCAATTTTGCGAACGTGCAGCGCACCACCCGGCGCAAGATCCCGTTCGGCATCGGGCAGATCGGCAAAAGCTTCCGCAACGAGATCACCCCCGGCAACTTCATCTTCCGCATCCGGGAGTTCGAGCAGATGGAGCTCGAGTTCTTCTGCAAACCGGGCACCGACCTCGAGTGGTTCGGCTACTGGCGGAAATTCTGCAAACAGTTTCTGCTCGATCTCGGCCTGACGGAACAGAACCTGCGCCTGCGCGACCACGAGAAGGAGGAGCTTTCGTTCTACTCGAAGGCGACGACCGATATCGAGTACCGCTTCCCGTTCGGCTGGGGCGAGCTGTGGGGCGTCGCGGACCGCACCGATTACGACCTGAAGCGGCACCAGGAACATTCCGGCAGGAGCCTGGAGTATTTCGACCCGGAGGCGAACGAGCGGTATATCCCTTACGTGATCGAGCCGTCGCTCGGCGCCGACCGCGTGGCGCTCGCGTTCCTCGTGGACGCCTACGACGAGGAGAAGCTGGACGAGAAGGATTCCCGCGTGGTGCTGCGCCTGCACCCGGCGCTGGCGCCGTTCCAGTGCGCCGTGCTGCCGCTGAGCAAAAAGCTGGGCGACCGGGCGCGCGCCGTCCACGAAAAGCTGGCCGGCCTGTTCTCGGCGGATTACGACGAGACCGGCTCCATCGGCAAACGCTACCGCCGCCAGGACGAGATCGGCACGCCGTTCTGCGTGACCTACGACTTCGACAGCGAAGCCGACGGCTGCGCCACCGTGCGCGACCGCGACAGCATGAAGCAGGAGCGCGTCTCGATCGACCGGCTCGCGGAGTATATGGGGGAGCGGGTCCGGTTCTAAAAGGGCCTATTCTTTTCCGTCCGGCGCGGGGCCGCCCCGCCGCAGGCCCGCGAAATGCGCGGCGACGGCCCGGTCGCACCAGGCGTCGAACTCCGGGTCCGGGGTCTGGCACTCGGGGTGGGCGGTCACGTACCGCACCGCCCGGCGCACGCCCTCCGCAAAGCGGATCTCGGCGCGGAAGCCTGGGACCAGCCGCTTGATCTTCGCGTTGTCGAACACCATGCACCAGGCCTTGTCGCCCAGCAGCGGGCCCAGCAGCTCCGGGTCGAGCGCCGCGAGGAAATCCGACGGGATGTGCACGAGGTTCGGCCGCACGCCGAGGGCCCTGCCGATCTCTCGGTAAATTTCGTCCCACGTGAGCGCCTCGTCGCCCGTGATGTGCACGGCCTGACCGATCGCGTGCGGGTTGCCGAGCAGGCCGCAGAAGCCCCGGGCGAAGTCTTCCGCGTGCGTCAGGGTCCAGAGCGTCAGCCCGTCCCCGTGCACGGGGACGGGCCTGCCCTCCAGCATGCGGCGCAGCACCTGCCAGCTCCCGTTTTTCCCGTGGAGGGCGACCGGCACGGCGCGGTCGCCGTAGGTGTGGCTTGGCCGGACGATCGTGACGGGGAAGCCCTGCGCGCGGAAGGCCGCCGTAAAGACCTCCTCGCAGGCGATCTTGTCGCGGGCGTAGCGCCAGTACGGATTGCGCAGCGGCGCGCTCTCGGTGACGGGGTATTCGGCGGGCGGCTTGCCGTAGGCGGAGGCCGAGCTGATGAAGAGATACTGCCCGGTTTTCCCGGCGAAAAGCGCGAGGTCCCGCTCCGCCTGCCGGGGCGTGAACACATGAAAATCCGCCACGGCGTCGAACGTGCGTCCTTTCAGCAGGCGCGCGGCCGTTTCGGCGTCCTCAATGTCGCCTTTGAGCAGCTCCGCGCCCCGCGGGGCGTATTCGGGATGGGTGCCGCGGTTGAGCAGCGTGAGCTCCGCGCCCTTCCGGGCCAGAAGCTCCGCGGCGGCGGAGCTGATAGTCCCGGTGCCGCCGACCAGCAATACTTTCATCTTGCACACTCCTTATTTTTGTATTATACTATAGTATACTGCAGAGGGCGGGGGCTGAGCAAGACGCCGGCCGAATCGGCGGCCCGGCGCGGTCCCCGCGAAAGGGAAGTGATTGCAGTGCTGAAGAATTCCTCTTTTCTCGACATGCTTCTCTGGAACCTCGTCGTCGTGGGCCTTTGGCACCTCGCGTGCTATATCGCCTGCCAGAAGCTGCCGGATTCCACGTTCGACGCCTCCAAAAGCCGCTATGCGGCCAAAGGATGGGAGCGCGACGGCCGCTGGTACCGGGATGCCCTGAAAATCAATCTCTGGAAAGACAAACTGCCCCAGCACATCGGCAGGGGAGACTTTTCAAAAAGGCACCTGACCGACGATTCGGTCGACTATCTGGACCGGTTCATCCTGGAGACCTGCCGGGGCGAATGGGTGCACCTGAAGAACGTCGCCTGCGCGATCATCGCGCTGATCATCAACCCGCTGCTGGTGGGCATGGTGATGACGCTGTTCGTCGCGGCGGCCAATCTTCCGTTCGCCGCCGTGCAGCGGTACAACCGGTTCCGCCTGCTGGCCCTGCGCAGGCGCCGCCAGCGCGAGGTGCGTGCGCGCGGGCTGGAGAGGGACACGGTCACAGCCTGATTTTTGTTTTTGCTGCGGCAGCCGCGTTTTCTGAAGCGGCTGCCGCTTTATGATTCCGAAGGGGAGAAACCATGCGCGCACATCTGCTGCCGATCGTTCTGCTGGCCGCCCTGCTCGGGGTCGGGGTCCCGGCCGCGGGGGCCGCGTCGGCCGCCGGGGAAGACCCGGCCTTTTCGTTCCGGCTGGATCGGCAGAGCGCGCCGGGCAGCGGTCTGTTGCGGCTGCGGATGGAGGCCGGATCCGCGGGAGGGGCCGCCGCAGGCTTCCGGGTGAGGCTGCAGTACGACGATTCCGCCCTGCAGTTTCTGGAAGCGGCGCCCGCCGCCCGGCTGGGTGAGGACACCGTGCGCGTCAACGGGGATTCCGACCCCGTCTACGCCGTCTATGTCTGCGACGTGAAGGGAAAAAGCGCCCCGAAGCTTTCCGGCACCGTGATGACCTTCACCTTCCAGGTCAAAAACGGCGCTGGCGCCGGCTCCGCCTTTTTCCGCGCCGATGTGGACGAGATCTGCGATTTCGACGGGGCGCCGCTGGCGCCGGACGTTTCCTCCGTGCTGGAGCTGGAAACGGAGCCCGCCCTTTCCGGCGAGGCGTACCTCACGGCGCTGGAGCCTTCCGTCGGGGAGCTGGAGCCGGAGTTCGACCCGGATATCCTCGAATACCGCCTCGCCGTCGATGCCGCCGTCAACAGCGTCGTGTTCCGCGCGGACGCCGCGGAGGGCGGGAAGGCCGTCGTCAGCCGCAGGACTCTGCACGCCGCGGGCTCCGAGACGGAGATCGCGGTCACGGTGACCTCCGCGGACGGGAGCGCCGAGGCGCGGTACGTCGTCACGGTCGAGCGGGCCCCAAAACCGCCCGCCTCCTCCGCCCCCTCTTCCCGGCCGGTTTCCGGCGCGGCCGGCCGGCCGCCGAAGCCCCCGCCGGAGGAGGAGCCGGCGGCGTCCGAAACGGCCGGCGGCGGTTTCCTTTCCGATCCGGAGCCCGGGCCTGTTCCCGGCGCGCGGCCCGTTTCCGGCGCACGGCCCGCGGCCTCCGGGACGGACGAGCCTTTCCCCGCCGCCGCCCCGCGGGAAGAGGGGGAGGCCGTCTCCCCGGCGGAAAAGAAGACCGAGCCCGCGGCCGCGCGGGCGGGGGATCTCGTCGTCGTCGGGGATCGGATGCCCGCCTATCTGGTCGGCATGCTGGCGGCCGGATTCTGCATCATGACCGGCATCGCCCTGCACCTGTGGCTTTCCTCCCCGAAACAATAACGGCCGTTGTTTTGACAAGAACCGATTTACATCCGCGGGGGAAATGGGTATAATAACAGGCATGGGATTTGAAAACGGATGAATTTTTGCCCGGACGCCGCCGCCCGGAGCCCTGCGGATGGAGCAGGCTGCGCGGCGGTCCGGCGCTTTCGGGAGGGAACATCGCTTGTCGTTTGTTTCGCTCGGGTTTCTGATCTTTTTCCCGGTCGCCGCGGGGGTCTATTTCCGGCTGCCGCAGCGTTTCCGGAACGTTTGGCTGCTGGCCGCGAGCTATTTCTTTTTGATGACGGCCAACCCGGCCTACGCCCTGCTGCTGGCCGCCGTCACCGCCGTCACCTGGACGGGCGGGCTGCTGATCGCCCGCGAGCAGGAGCGCGGCGGGCCGGGCGTCTGCCGGCGCAAAAAGCGGTGGGTCGCGCTCAGCCTGGTGCTGGCCTTCGGGATCCTGTTCGTCTTCAAGTATCTGAACTTTTTCTGCAGCCTGTACGCCGATCTGCTTGCCGCTCTGGGCATGCCGGCCGCGCTGGTGAAGTTCGACCTGCTGCTCCCTCTCGGCATCTCGTTTTACACGTTTCAGGCGGCGACCTATGTGGTGGACGTCTACCGCGGCGACGTGAAGCCGGAGAAAAACGTGGGGAAATACGCGCTGTTCGTCTCGTTTTTTCCGCAGCTGCTCTCGGGGCCGATCGAGGAATCGAAGAACATGCTGCCCCAGTTCGACGAGGTCCACCGGTTCGACTACGACCGGATGCGGCACGGCCTGCTCCGGATGGTGTGGGGCTATTTTGAGAAGATGGTCGTGGCGGACAGGCTCGGCACGCTCGTGGCCGCGGTCTACGATGCGCCGGCCACCCATCATGGGGCGGAGGTGCTGACGGCGACGCTCTTTTTCGCCTTCCAGATCTACTGCGACTTCGGCGGGTACTCCAACATCGCGGTCGGCGCGGCGGAGGTGCTGGGGTTCCGCCTGACGGACAACTTCTGCCGCCCGTATTTTTCAAAATCCATCCGGGAGTTCTGGCGCCGGTGGCACATCTCGCTCGGCCGCTGGTTCCGGGACTATCTTTATATTCCGCTGGGCGGCAGCCGCTGCTCGAAGCCGCGGCACTGCCTGAACCTCTTCGTCGTTTTCGCCGTCTGCGGCCTGTGGCACGGCGCGGCGCTGAATTTCGTCGTGTGGGGCGCCCTGCACGGTCTCTACCAGGTGGCCGGCGTTCTGCTGAAGCCGGTCCGGCGCAGCGCGGCCCGGGCGGCCGGCCTGCGGGAGAATTCGCTGCCGGGCCGGTTCCTCCGCGCGGCTTTCACCTTCGTGCTGGTGGACTTCGCGTGGATTTTTTTCCGCGCCAGGACCTTCGGGGACGCCGCCGTGCTGATCGGGAACCTGTTCCGCTGGGACCCCGCCGTGCTCCGGAACGGCGCGCTCTTCAGCCTGGGCCTGAACGCGCCTGAGTTCTGGGCCGCGCTGGCGGGCATCGCCGTCGTGCTGGCCGTCGATCTGGCGGGCCGCGGCCGCGACCTGCGCGCGGCGATCCTTTCGCGCGGCACGGTGTTCCGCTGGGCGGTCTATCTGACCGCGGCCATGGCGGTGCTGATCTTCGGCGCCTACGGCTCCATCCACGGCGCGCAGCAGTTTATTTATTCACAGTTTTGAGAGGAAACAAAATGGTTCGCAAACTCATCGGAAAATTCTGCGTCTTTTTGATCATCACAGGGGTTTTCCTCACCGCCCTGTCCCCGCTCTTCATTTACAAGATCGCCCACAGGGCCAACCTGATTCAGGGCCTGTACGATTCGGACGACGGCTACGACGTGCTGCTGATCGGCTCGAGCCATATGAACGGCGGGCTGGACCCCAACGTGCTGTGGAAGAAGTACGGCATCGCCAGCTACAATTACGCGACCGGCGGCCAGACGCTGGAGACCTCCTATTACGTGCTGAAAGAGGCGCTCAAGAAGCACGGCGACCCGGACGTGGTGGCGGTGGACGCGTTCTACGCGGCCTGCTCCGCCCCCTACGGCGAGAGCGCGCTGCTCAGCAACGCGCTGGATAACCTGAAGTTTTCCGCCAACAAGGCGGAGGCGATTTTCCAGTGCGTTTCGCCCCGCGACTGGGTCTCGTTCTTTTTCCCGGTGCTCAAATACCATTTCCGCTGGTCGACGCTGGACCCGAAGGATTACAGCTTTTTCGACACGGCCTCCTTCTATTACACGAAAGGGTTCGATTCCGGCCTGAGCCGGTGGGGAAAGAGCGACGTTTCCTATGCCGACACGCGGAACAAGACCGCGATCCCGCCGAAATCCCTCCGGTATCTTCAGAAGTTCGTCGACCTTTCCAAGCAGTACGGGTTTTCGCTCGTCTTTCTTAATTTTCCCGCCGATTACAGCGACTATAACAAAATGGACGGCTGGGTGGACGACTGCGAGGCCCTGTTCAACTCCGTGGCGGATTTCGCCGCGCAGCGGGGGGTGCCGTTCCTCGATTACTGCGACAGAATGGACGAGATCGGCCTCGATTTCGCGAACGATATGAACAACGCGAGCCACCTCAACCTTTGGGGGGCGTGCAAGCTCAGCGCGGATTTCGGCGCTTACCTCAAGCGGAACTACAGCCTGGAGGACCGGCGCTCCGACCCCGCCTATGCCGAGTGGAACCTGGATTACCGGCGCTCGCAGGCGCACTCCGTCCTCGGCTGAAAAACGTCACTCCGTCTGGCGGATGGCCGTGAGCGCGCTGACGCGCACAGCGCGGTTCGCGGGGTAGAGGCCCGAGACCAGCCCCACCAGCGTGGCGAAGCCCAGCGCCCCGGCCGCGAGCCACGGCGGAATGATGGAGATGCGCCCGCCCATGCCGAGAAGGCCGCCGCCGGCCCTGGAGGCGGCGATGAAGTTGATCAGCGCCGAGATGCCCCAGCTCACGCCGATGCCGGCCGCGCCGCCCAGGAAGCCGATGGCCCCCGCCTCCGTGAGGAACATGAAGCGGATGTTCCTCACCGCGCAGCCCAGCACCTTCATGATGCCGATCTCGCGCGTGCGCTCGTAAATCGACATGATCATCGTGTTGGTGATGCCCAGGGCCGCGACCAGCAGCGAGATGGCCCCCAGCCCGCCGAGGATCATCTGGATGGTGCGCAGCTGGTTCTCCATCGGCTCGCGCATGCTTTTCATGCTGTAGACCTGGAACCCCAGGTCCTGCACGGCCTGCTCCGCGTCGGAGACGGCCTCCACCGAGGCGACCTTGACGGAGGCCATGTTGTACCCCTCCGCAGCGCTGCCGGCCTTGATGTTGTTCAGCTTGTCGTATTTGGCCTTCAGTTCCTTGGCGTATGTCACGTCGAGGAACAGGCTGTCGCTCGAGTTCGGGTTTTTGCTGTAATCTTCCTTGAGGACGCCCGCGACGGTCAGTTTCTCCGCTTTGACCCGCGCCGTGGAGCCCTCCGGCGGGTTGACCTTGAGCTGGAACCGGTCCTCCGCAAGATCGACGTACGGGTCCGGCAGCTTGCCGTTCTTGTCGGGCCGGCGGTCGATCCAGCCCCCGTCTTTCTTGGTCGGGTCGACGAAGTCGTAGGCGGAGAAGCTGCCGAACAGCACGGCGGTCTTCCCGGCGCCCTCTTTCGGCAGGGCGCCGCTTTCCGTCTGATATCCGAGCGCCTCAAGGGCCTCCATCTCCACGCCGTAGATCATCCCCTGGAATCGGTATTTCCGGCAGCTCACGGTGACGACCGACGGGTCGAGCGGAAAGACGGGCGTCAGGGCGACGACGTTGGGGATCGCGCGGATCTTCTTGAGGGCGCGGTCGTCGAGCGCCGAAGAGGAATCGGAGGCCCCCTTTCCGCCGCCGGTGTAGACGGTGAGGACGGTGAGGTCGCCCATCTGCTTCATGGTGTCCTCCATGCTCTGGCGCATGCCGAAGCCCAGCGACAGCATCACGACGATCGCGCAGGTGCCGATCACCACGCCGGAGACGGTCAGCACGGTTCTCGCCTTGCGGCGGAACAGGTTGCCGAGCGCCATCGAGATCATGTCGCGCGGCTTCATGGTTGGTCCTCCCCGTCGTCGGCGAGCAGCGCCTCCAGCTCCTTCTTCTTTTTCCTCCGGTGCAGGCGCACGCCGGCCGTGACGGCGGCCGCGGCAACCGCGGCGGGGATCAGGATCTTCAGCCACAGCGGCCACCCGCCCGGGCCGGCGGAGGGCTTTCCGCCCGTCTGCGCCGCGCCGCCCTTTTCACCCGCTTCCTCCGGGGAGGGCGGCTCGGGCGCCGTCACATCGCAGGAAAAGTCCTTCGCCAGCGTTTTCGCTTTCCCGGAGGCGTCCTCGTAGGTGAAGGTCGCCGTGCCCTGCAGCTTTCCCTCCGCCTTCGGGGCCAGGGTGGTCTGGAACGAGTCGCCCGTGCCGGAATCCACGTTGCCGATATAGGACCCCGCGTCTTTCGTGTCGAAGTTGCCCTCCAGCTTGACGGCGAGGTTGTAGATTCTGCTTTTCCCCTTGTTGACGTAGCTGATGCTCAGCGGGCTGTCCTCCCCGATGAAGATCGGGTTCTGCAGCTCGGCGTCCCCAACCTCGAAGCGGTCGGGCTGGGCGAGAGGGATCGTGATGGTCTCCTGTGCGTCGAGGAACTGCCGCTTGCCGTCCACCACGGCCTCGTAATGGAAAGCGACGGTCACACCGTAGGAGTTGGGCGCGGCGTCGGTCTTGGGCAGCAGCGCGATCGTCTTTTTCACGGCCGAGCCGCCCGCGATGCGGGAGACGAAGAAGGTGTTCGAGGACTTTGCGGGCGTGAAGATGCTGCCCGGCGAGGCGGACCCCGTCTCGTCCGAAGAGGAACCGACCGTGATCTTGCAGTTCTCGATGGCGGCCGCGCCGGTGTTGCGGATGTTCATCGCGAGGGTGAACTCCTGCCCGCCCGTCACGGCCTGCCCGCCGAAATCGTAGCTTTCGATGATGATCTGCGGCTTGCTTTCGCCCACGCCGATCTCGGAGGAATCGGTTTTTGTCCCGGCGACCGGGACGTAGATTTTCGGCGCGGCGGCGGGCGCGGGGACCCCGTCCGCCGAGAGCGAAACGCCCACGGCGTAGCTGCCGGTCGTCATTTTGCCGGCGCAGGCGAGGGGAAACGTGACCTCCGTGCGGGCGCCGGCCGTCAGCGTGCCGAGGTCCCGGGCGTCGGCTGCGCCGTCCGCGCTCAGCCCCTCGGGCAGAGAGAGCGCGCAGAGCGCGTGCGCGCACGCCGCTTCTCCGCTGTTCTTTACGGCCAGGGTCAGGCTGAATTTTTCCCCCTCGCGCACGGGGCTGTGATCCAGCCGGAACGAATCCACCGAGAGCCGCCCGGTCTCCTCCGGCTCGGACGGCGCGCCCTCCGCCTTCGCGAACACCAGGTATTCGACGGTGAAGACGGCGTCCCGGTTGCGGCCGGAGCTGTCCTCGTACTCCGCCTTTTCGTCGTCGTCCGTGGATTCATAATAGGTGATTTTGAACTTCAGAATGCCGTAGTTGCCGCCGGTCCGCTTCAGCTCTTTCTGCGGGATGTAAAGACGATAGCGGAAGTGATCGCTGCTATCGTCGCTCTGGAGAGATTCCGGCACGCCAAAATTGTTATCCTCTGTCAGGGTATAGCTGGATTCTCCGACCGAGATGGCGCTGTTCTCGCTGGAGACCTGAATTTTAATATGATCAATTTCCGAGATAAAATTGGGGTATTCGTCGTGCTGGAACGTGAGGTCCACGTCGAACGGGCTCCCGACCCCAACTTGATCCGGCGTAACGTTCGCCGTCACCACCCGCGGGTCCGCGAGGCCCGCGGCCCCCTTGGCCGGGATATGGAAACCCGGGCTCAGCACGGCGGCGAGGGCCGCCGTCAGGGAGAGAAGAAAAGCGCCTGCGCGCAGCCAACGTTTCATCCTGCCTGCTCCTTCCCGATTTCGCGCGGCGCGGCGTTCCGTTCGTCCGAAACGACGTTCCCGTCGCGGATGGTCACGATGCGGTCGGCGTAGCCGGCGATCTCCGGGTCGTGCGTGACGAGGACGAGGGTCTCGCGGTGCCGCCGCGCCATCGAGACCACCAGCTCCATCACCTCGCGGCCCGTTTTGCTGTCCAGGTTGCCGGTCGGCTCGTCCGCGAACACGATCCTGGGGTGCGCGACGAACGCGCGCGCGATGCCGACCCGCTGCTGCTGCCCGCCGCTCATCTGCGTCGGCCGGTGCAGCAGCCGGTCGCCCAGGCCGACGGCCTTCAGCATGCGGACGGCCCGCTTCAGCCGCGCGGCCCGCCCCACGCCCCGGAACGTGAGCGGGAGCGCCACGTTCTCCACGGCGGTCAGGGTCGGCATCAGGTCGTAGGACTGGAACACGAACCCGATGTTCTTCTGCCGGAACAGCGCCCACTGCTTTTCCGAAAGGCGGGTCACGTCGGCGCCGCACAGAACCAGCCTGCCCCGCGTGGGGCGCTCCAGCCCCGCCATGATGTTCAGCAGCGTGGATTTCCCCGAGCCGGAAGGGCCGAGGATGCAGCAGATTTCCCCCTCCGCGACGGAGAGGCTGACGCGCCCGACGGCCACTACCTTTTCCTTCCCGATCAGATAGACTTTCCGAAGCTCCCGCGCGGAAATGATCGCCCCCATGGCGGCCCTCCCGTTCGTCCTTTTTTCCAATTATAACCGCTGGATGTGGAAAGATCAACCAACAACTTTGTAACTTCCTTTTCTTTGCGGAAAGAAAAGGAAGCGAAAAGAAACGAATGCAAGGGAAAGAAAAAGGCGGAAAGACAACAAAAAAAATCTCCCGAAACTGAATAGAACGCTTCGGGAAATTCATATTTTATATTCGCCGGCGGGAGCTTCCTTCCGGCGGTCCCGCCCAACCACGTTTCTTTTTCATTCCGGGTTAAACCGCGGGCCGAACCGGGCTTTGCCCGCGGGCCGTACGTGCAGGCTCAGCCTGCCTAAGTTTTGCGGATGAATTCGGTGCGGCAGACGGGGCAGGTGATCGCGATCTTCCCCTTGCCTTTCGGCACGCGCAGCGTGCTGCCGCACTTCGGGCAGCGGTAATAGCGCCACGTTTTCCGGTCGCGGAAGCGCATCGCCGCCCCGCTCCACCACCCGGCAACACGGCGGAAAACGCCCCGGATCCGGCTCCACAGCGGCGACCACCATCTCAGGAACCACTCGTTTTCCTTCCAGCGCCGCGCGTTGTTCCGCGACAGCATCCGGAACAGCGCCCACAGCAGCGCGGCGAACGCCAGGTAAAAAAGAATGGGCAGCCCGGAAAGGTCCGCCGCCAGCAGCAGAACGCAGTACAGCACCAGCAGGGCCATCGAGAGCGGGTCGGCCCCGTGCCGCCCGGCCATCGCCCCCGCCAGCCAGTATTGGAATCTCGTGAACCAGTTCATTCCGCACACTCCTCGCCGTCCCCCGCGGGGGGCTTTGCTTCTTCCTTTTATTTTAGCATAGACAAAACGCGCAGAATTGAATAAACTGTAAAAAACGAGCCCGCCGTCCCGGACGGCCGGGAGATGGGATGCATTTGCCAATTTGCACGATTCATATTTTAATAAAACGGCTTGCATTGTTGGGAGAAACTGTCGTTTCTAACGATTATGGCTTGAAAAAAGAATTTCAGAGCGTTTGATCTTGCAAAATAAGCGAAGCGGGAGTATAATTATAAAAATTCAGATTTCGATGGAACGGTGAACCGGAAAAAAAGCCGGGTGACTGAAAGAGGAGCTCGGCTTTCTTTTTATACCAGCTGCATTTTAGCAGGTAAAAGCGGTATAGTGCGAAAGCAAAAAGAAGAGAGACAGGAGGGCGCAGTTATGAAAAAGGGTCGAATGTGTTGGGCCGCGCTGGCGATGCTGGTGGCGGCGATGCCGCTGGCGGGGTGTTCCAACAACGGCGGGAACGGGGGAGACACCGTGAACATCGGCGGGCTGGCGCCGCTGACGGGCAACGTGTCCGTTTACGGCGTGGCCACGAACAACGGGGCGCAGATGGCGGTGGAGGCCGCGAACGAGAAGGGCGGCGTGCTCGGAAAGCAGATTAAATACGTCTATTACGATGAGAAGGGCGACGCCACCGAGGCGGTCAACGCCTACAACAAGCTGGTGCAGAACGACGGGGTCGTCGGCCTGGTGGGCGACGTGACCTCCGTTCCGTGCATCGCGGTCGCGCAGGAGGCCGTGAAGGACGGCCTGCCCATGATCACGGGCACCGGCACGGCGGCGGCGATCACGGAGGCGGGCGAGAACGTGTTCCGCGCCTGCTTCACCGACCCGTACCAGGGCCAGGTGATGGCTCAGTACGCCGCGAAGAAGCTCGGCTCTAAGACGGCGGCCATCCTCTACAACATGGCGGACGACTATTCCTCCGGCGTGGCGGAGGCATTCGAAAAAGAGGCGGCGGCGGCCGGCATCTCCGTCGTGGAGAAGCAGGCCTACCAGACCAACGACGTCGACTTCAAATCGCAGCTTCAGACCATCAAGGGCAAAAGCCCGGATATCCTGTTCCTGCCCGTGTATTATCAGGACGTGGCGCTGATCGCCGTACAGGCGAAGCAGCTGGGCATCGGGGCCACGCTGATGGGTGTGGACGGCTGGGACGGCGTGCTGGAGAAGATCGACAAGAGCAACGTCTCCGCCGTGGAGGGCGCCTATTTCTGCAGCCAGTATTCCGCCGAGAGCGAGGACCCGGACGTCCAGCGGTTCATCAAGGACTACAAGGCGAAGTACAACGCGGACCCGAACATGTTCGCGGTGCTGGGGTACGACGCGATGAACATCCTGCTCGAGTCGATCAAGACGGCCGGGACGACCGATTCCGCGAAGGTCGTGGACGCGATGAAGGACATCAAGTTCAAGGGCCTGACGGGCGACATCACCTTCGACAAGGACCGCAACCCGGTCAAGTCGGCGGTGATTACGACCATCAAGGACGGCGCCTATAAGTTCGTCGAATACTTCGAAAAATAGCGGAAACGGTTTGACTTGCGGGAAGAGGGCGGACGAAACGGCCCTCTTTTCCCGTTCCCGGAAGAGGAAGGTGCGGAAATGGGCTTTCTGTCGCAGATCGTGAACGGCCTCGGCATCGGCAGCATCTACGCGCTCGTGGCGCTGGGGTACAGCATGGTGTACGGCATCGTGCAGCTGATCAACTTCGCGCACGGCGACATCATCATGGTGGGGGCGTACGTGACCTATCTGGTCCTGGTCGTCGCGGGGGCGCCGCTGTGGGTGGCCGTCGTCGCGTCCCTCGCGTTCTGCGCGCTGGCCGGCGTCGGCATCGAGCGGCTGGCGTACCGGCGGCTGCTGCGCAAGGGCGCCCCGCGCATCTCGCTGCTGATCACGGCGATCGGCGTCAGCATTTTTCTTGAAAATCTGTTCCAGCTTCTCTTCACCTCGTCGGCGAAGTCGATGCCGAACCTGTTCCCCGGCCCGCCGGTCTCGCTGGGCGGGCTGCAGGTCGGCCGGGTGACGGGCATCACGCTTGTCACCGCCGTGGCGCTGATGGCCCTGCTGCAGCTGCTGGTCCAGAAGAGCCGGATGGGCAAGGCCATGCGCGCCGCCTCCGAGGATACCGGCGCGGCGAAGCTGATGGGCATCAACACGGATACGGTCGTGGCCTTCACCTTCGCCGTCGGGTCCGGGCTTGCGGCGGTGGGCGCCATCCTCTACTGCGGGGCATACCCGCTCATCAACCCGTACATGGGCAACCTGCTGGGTCTCAAGGCGTTCGTGGCCGCGGTGCTGGGCGGCATCGGCAGCATCCCCGGCGCCATGCTCGGCGGCTTTCTGATCGGCGTGGCCGAGAGCCTGACGAAGGCCGCCGGCGGCTCGCAGATCACGGACGCCGTGGTGTTCGGCATTCTGATCCTGGTCCTGCTGCTGCGGCCGGCGGGTCTGTGCGGCAAAAACGTGCGGGAAAAGGTCTGAAGGGAGGCGAGCCGCAATGGAAAAACAAACGATGGATCTTCCCGCCCCGCCGCCGGGGTGTAAAAAGCGGCTTCAGCGGCTGCGGGAGCAGTCGCCGCGGCTGAGGAACCTGCTGCTGGTGGCGCTGCTGTACGCCGTCTTCGCCGTCCCGATCGCGGGCGGCTCCATCAACCGCTACTACAGCGGCATTCTGATCATGATCTGCATCAACGTGATCCTGACGGTCAGCCTGAACCTGGTGAGCGGCTTCCTGGGCCAGCTGGTGCTGGGGCACGCGGGGTTCATGTCGGTGGGGGCCTACGCGGCGGCGCTGTTCGCGATGCATTCGGGCCTGCCGCCGGCGGTGTCGTTCCCGCTGGGGCTGGCGCTCGGCGGCCTGACGGCGGCGCTGTTCGGCTTCTGCATCGGCGTGCCGGCGCTGCGCCTTCACGGCGACTACCTGGCCATCATCACCCTGGGCTTCGGCGAGATCATCCGGGTGCTCATCCTCGCCGTGCCGTTCACCGGCGGGGCGCGCGGCCTGACGGTGAAGACGACGATTTCCCGCCGGCCCTTTGCCTTTTTCACATGGGCGTTCGCCCTCGCGGCGCTGACGGCCTTCGTTGTCTATGCGTTCATCCATTCGCGGCACGGGCGCGCGGTCGTCGCGATCCGCGAGGATGAGATCGCCGCCGAGGCCTCCGGCATCAACACGACGTACTACAAGCTGATGACCTTCGTCCTTTCGGCGTTCATGGCGGGCGTCGCGGGCGGCCTTTACGCGAGCCACGTCGGCGCCCTGACGCCGGTGAAGTTCGATTTCAACTATTCGACCGAGATCCTGGTCATGGTGGTGCTGGGCGGGATGGCCTCGATCACGGGGTCGGTCGTTTCGGCCACGGTGCTGACCGTTCTGCCGGAGGTGCTGCGCGGGTTTTCCGCCTACCGCATGCTGGCGTATTCCATCATTCTGATTCTCGTGATGCTGTTCCGCCCCTCCGGGCTGATGGGGGAGCGCGAGCTTTCGATCGAAAAACTGGCCGGATTCTTCCGGGCGCGCTTCGGCGCGCGCCGGGCGGACGGCGGAAAAGGAGATGCGTGAGGATGTCCGTATCCGTGTTGGAAACAAAAGACCTCGGGATCGCGTTCGGCGGTCTTCAGGCTCTGGAAGGCGTCCATTTCGCCGTGGACGAAGGGGAGATCATGGGTCTGATCGGCCCGAACGGCGCGGGGAAGACCACCGTCTTCAATCTGCTCACGAGCGTCTATGCTCCGTCCGAAGGGCAGATCCGCCTCGGGGGGCACAGCATCGTCGGCGAAAAGACGTACCGGATCACCCGCAACGGGATCGCCCGCACGTTCCAGAACATCCGCCTGTTCAAAAACATGACGGTGATCGAGAACGTGAAGATCGCCATGAACAGCCAGATGCATTACTCCGTGCTGGCGGGCATCTGCCGCCTGCCGTCCTCCCGGCGGGAGGAGCGGAAGGTCTCGGCCCGCGCGCACAAGCTGCTGCAGGTGTTCGGGCTGGATTCCAGCGCGCACAACCTGGCGAAGAACCTGCCCTACGGCAAGCAGCGCAAGCTGGAGATCGCCCGCGCGCTCGCCTCGGACCCGAAGGTGCTGCTCCTCGACGAGCCGGCCGCCGGCATGAACCCGACCGAGACCAACGAGCTGATGAAGACCATCCGCCTGATCCGCGACCGGTTCGGCACCGCCATTCTGCTCATTGAGCACGACATGAGCTTCGTGATGGGCATCTGCGAGCGGATCGTCGTCCTCGATTACGGCCGCATCATCGCGGAGGGCAGCCCGGAGGCGGTCCGCCGCGACCCGAAGGTGATCGCCGCGTATCTTGGGGGTGAATGAGGTGGATGCCCTGCTGTCGGTCCGGGACCTCGAAGTTTCCTACGGCGCCGTCCGCGCCCTCAGGGGGATCTCGTTCGATGTGAAGGAGGGCGAGGTCGTCACGCTGATCGGCGCCAACGGGGCCGGCAAGACGACGACGCTGCACGCGATCTCCGGGCTGATCCGGCCGCAGAAGGGCGGGATCACGTTCCTGGGGCACGACCTCCTCGCCACCGAGGCCCACCGGATCATCCGCCTGGGCCTCGCGCAGGTGCCGGAGGGGCGGCGCGTCTTTTCCCGCATGACGGTGCAGGAGAACCTGGAAATGGGCGCGTTCGTCCGGAAGGACAGCGAAAACGTCGCGCGGGACTTCGAGCGCGTGTTCGAGCGCCTGCCCCGCCTGAAGGAGCGCCGGAAGCAGGTGGCCGGCACGCTGAGCGGCGGCGAGCAGCAGATGCTGGCCATCGGCCGCGCGCTGATGAGCCACCCTAAAATGCTGCTGCTCGACGAGCCTTCGATGGGCCTTTCTCCCCTGCTGGTCACGGAAATCTTCTCGATCATCCGGCAGGTCAACGATTCCGGCGTGACCGTCCTGCTGGTGGAGCAGAACGCCAAAAAGGCCCTTGAGATCGCGGACCGCGCCTACGTCCTCGAGACCGGCACCATCGTAATGCAGGGCGCCGCCGCCGACCTTGCCGGCGACGAGCGCATCCGCCGCGCCTACCTCGGCGCAGGCACAGCCTGATTCGGCCCGCCGTTGAACCGAGAGCGAACCGAAAGCTTTGTTTGGCGGGACAGTCCAAGGAATCTCCCGCCGCTTGTGGCGGGGCGGCGCAAGAGAATCTCCCGAAAGCCTCCAATCCGGCTTCGGGAGATTTCTTATGACAGCC
>DAIUFE010000028.1:0-21245 GCA_036844765.1 Caproicibacter sp.
CTACATTTCCAATGTAGCTCCTTACCAATTAGAATACCTCTCCAACTGGTAAAACTCATCCTGCCGGTTTTTCGGCAGCTTTCATATTATAACGAAAATCCTCCAAAAAATCAAGGCTTCCGCTTATAAAAATTCCCTTGGGCTTTTTCAATGGAGAAGGCCCAGCTCTATTTTCCATGCGAGGATGCGTGCCACGGATTCCTCGAGCCGCTTCTGGGTAATCGCGCCGGTCTCCACGGCGTGATAGAGGGCGTTATAGCTCCCCGCGATATCCGAGGTCAGCAGCACGTCGTTCCCCGCAAGGAACGCCTCCACCGCCGGGTTCTGCTTGCCCATATACTGCGTGACCGCGCCCATCGAGAGGGAATCCGTCATCACGACGCCCGTGAAGCCGAGCTTTTCGCGCAGGATCGCGTGCACCTGAGGGGAAAGCGAGGCCGGGCGCTCGGCGTCCATGCTCTCCACGGTGTTGTGCGAGATCATCACGCAGGCGGCGCCCGCCTCCATCCCCGCCTGGAACGGAAGGAAATTCGCCTTCTGAAACGACTGGTAGCTGCGGGTGTCGCGCGCGGGGCCTTCGTGGGTGTCCTTCGTCGAGCCGTAGCCGGGAAAATGCTTCAGCACGCTCCCCACTTTCTTCTCCTCGTACGCCTTCACGGAAGCCGCGGCAAACTTCGCCGTCGTCTCAGGGTCCTGCCCGAGCGACCGGTCATACATAAAATTCTCCGGATCGGTCGAAATGTCGCAGACGGGCGCAAGGTTGACGTTGACCCCCAGCGATTTGAGCAGCGCCGCCTTTTTCTCCGTATCCGCGGTCACGGCGGCCAGCCCGCCCGCCGCGAACACCTGCCGCGGCGAGGCGAACTTCTTCGCCGCGAGCGCCGGGTTCGAGCTCACGCGCACCACCGTGCCGCCCTCCTCGTCGCAGGCGAGCAGCATCGGGATCTTGCTGGAATTCTGGTAGGAAGCCAGCGTCTTCTCCACCTGCGCCGCGGTCTTGCCCGCGAAATCCTTTCCCATCAGGCAGTAGCCGCCCGGGCTGTAATCGTCGATCGCCTTGATCGCGCCCGCCGACGGGCACTCGAACATGAAGACCTGCCCAACTTTCTGGCCGAGCGTCATCCCGCTCAGCTTTTCCCGCGCGGCCCCGAGATACGGCCCCAGCACGCCGCCCGAATCCCCCGCTCCCGCGGCGGAGTACGCCTTCACGCCTTTCCCCGCACCGGCCGGGGCGGAGGTCCCGGACTCCCGCGCGGGCGGCGCGGACGCCCGGCTGGAAGCGGGCGGCGGCGACACGCCGGAGGCCGCCGGCGGGAACATCCGGTCCAGCGCGGTGCCGGCGATCCGGTAGACGCCGAACGCGGCGGCGCCGACCAGGGCGATCAGCGCCAGAACCGCCGTCACCCTCGCAAACCGGTTTCCGGCTTTTCTCATCCAAACACCTCCGTGCGGGCGAATCGTTTTTTCATGTTTTTTTGATCAGGCCGCGGTACAGGCGGATATACTCGTTCGCCGAGCGCCCCCAGCTGAAGTCGCACTCCATGCCGCGGCGCATCAGGATCTTCCAGCCCTCGCGGTTCGCGTAGCCCTTCAGGGCGCGGTCCAGCGCGCCCGCCATGTCGTCGCCGCTGTACTCCTGAAAGGTGAAGCCGTTGCCCTTGCCGTCGCCGCTGTCGGAAACCGTGTCCTTCAGGCCGCCGGTCTCGCGCACCACGGGCACGGCGCCGTACCGCAGCGCGATCATCTGAGCCAGGCCGCACGGCTCCGTGCGGGACGGCATCAGGAAGATGTCGGACGCCGCGTAGATTTTATGCGAAAGTTCCGGCAGAAAGCCGAAGCAGCCGCACAGCCGGCCCGGATAGCGGCCCTGGATCTCCCTGAAAAAGTTCTCGTACTCCCAGTCGCCGGAGCCGAGGATCACGAACTGCAGGTTCATCTGCCGCATGATGCGGTCGAGCGTCTGCTCGAGCAGGTCCAGCCCCTTGGCCGCCACCATGCGCGTGACCATGCCGACCAGCGGAACCTCCGGCTTCTGCGCGAGGCCCAGGCGCTTCTGGAGCTGCGCCTTGTTCTCGGCCTTGCCGGCCGGGTCGTCGGCCGCGTAGTTCGCATAGAGATTCTCGTCCGTCTCCGGATTGTAGACGCGCACGTCGATCCCGTTCAGGATGCCGGAGAGCTTCCATGCGCGCTCCCTGAGGATCTCCTCCATCCCGTAGGCGAACCAGGGGTCGAGGATCTCCTTCGCGTAGGTCGGGCTGACGGTTGTCACGCAGTTCGCGCACTCCACCGCGCCCTTGAGCAGGTTCACGCAGCCGCCGTACTCCAGCAGCGGAACGGACGATTCCGGCACGCCGAGGACGTCCTCGATCAGCTCTTTTCCATACTTTCCCTGGTATTGTATATTATGAATGGTAAACACGGTTTTTATGCCGCGGTACCATTCCTTCGCGGCGTAGAAGATGCTGAAGTAGACGGGAACCAGCGCGGTCTGCCAGTCGTTGGCGTGGATGATATCTGGCTTGAAGTCGATGTAGGGCAGCATCTCCAGCGCCGCGCGGGAAAGGAACGCGAAGCGCTCCGCGTCGTCGTAATGCCCGTAAAGGCCGTGGCGCTTGAAATAATACTGGTTGTCGATCAGGTAGACGATCACGCCGCCGACGTGCGTCTCGAACACGCCGCAGTATTGCCTGCGCCACGCGACCGGGACGGAAAGGCTGGTGACGAACTTCATATGGTCGCGCAGTTCCTGCGGGATGTCCTCGTAAAGCGGCAGGACCACGCGGCAGCCGATCAGCCGCATGCGCAGGGCCTGCGGCAGCGAGCCGGCGACCTCGCCCAGGCCGCCCGTCGAAGCGAACGGCGAAGCCTCGCTGGTGCAATACAGTACTTTCATGCCGATACCCCCTTCTTCGTTGTGGTGTTTCGGGTCAGACGACGCTGCTTTTGGCGATGAAAACCGGATAGGACTGGAAGCCGAACAGGAGACGGTCGTTCTTGATCACGACGTTTTTATCCATGATCACGTAATTCAGGCGGCAGCCGCTGCCGAGGACGCTGTCCTGGAGGATCACGCAGTTCTGCACGACGGTGTCCTTCCCCACGCGGACGCCGCGGAACAGCACGCTGTTTTCCACGCGGCCCTCCACCACGCAGCCGTCCGCGACCAGCGAGTTGGAGACCGAGGCCCCCAGCCCGTACCGCGCGGGCATGTCGTCGCGCACCTTGGTGTAGATCGGGCGGCTCGGGTCGAAGAGTTCGGCCCGCACGGCCGGGTCCATCAGCGCCATGTTCGCGTCGAAATAGGCGACGGTGGAGCAGACGGTCCGCGCGAAGCCGCCGAATTCGTAGGCATAGACCCGCAGCGAGGCGAGATTCCGCTGCAGCAGGTCCCGCTTGAAGCTGTAGAGGTTGCGGCTGACGCAGTCGCCCACCAGGCGGATCAGCAGGTCGCGCCGGATGAGCAGGATGCCCAGGTCGTAGCAGCACCCGCCCGGCGCGTCGGGCGAGATCAGCATGCCGCTCACGCGCCCGTCCGGCCCGACGGTATAGACGGCCGGGTCGGCCATCTTCTCGGGGACCTTTCCCCTGCGGCAGACCACGGTGATGTCCGCGCCCGTCTCCGCGTGCCGGGCGAGGAGGTCCCGGAAGTTGAGGTTGCAGACCGTGTCGCAGCCCATCAGAAGCGCGTATTCCTCCTTGGACTTTTTGAGGAACCTGCCGCACGAGGCCAGCGCGCCGACGCGGCCCGGCGCGCCGGCGGAGCCGCCGAACGGCGGCAGGATGAACAGCCCGTCGCGCTTGCGCGAAAGGTCCCACGATTTGCCGGAGCCGAGGTGGTCCATCAGGGACTGGTAGTTCCCCCGCGCGACGACGCCGACCTCGTTGATGCCGGAGTTGACCATGCTGGAAAGCGGAAAATCGATCAGGCGGTAGCGGCCGCCGAACGGGACGGAGCCCATCGTCCTGCTTTCCGTCAGCTCCCGGACGCATTCCTCGTGCTCGTTGGAGAAGATGAGGCCCATCACGTTATTTCCGCGCATTCTTTCCGCCCCCCTGCCCGAACGTCTCCGCGTCGACCATGGCCTTCGGCGGGATCGCCGCCCCCGGCGGAATGCGGCAGCCGTCCCCGACGACCGCGACGCCCCACGCGGATTTGTCCGGCGTTTCCTCGGGCCGCGAGCCAACCACTGCGTTCTCGCCGATCACGCAGTTTTCCGCCACGATCGCATACTGCACGACGGCGCCCTTCTCCACCCGCGTGTTGGGCATGATGATCGAATCCCGCACCACCGCGCCCGGCGCGATGAAAGCGCCGGAGAAGAGCACCGCGAAATCGATGCTCCCGTACACGTTGCCGCCCTCCGCCACCAGGGAATTCTGGACCCGCGCGCCCTTCGCGATATAGTGCGGGGGCATCACCGGGTTGCGGCAGTAGATTTTCCAGTCCTCCGCGTTCAGGTCCAGCGGGATCTTCGGGTTGAGCAGGTCCATGTTGGATTCCCACAGGCTGTCGATCGTGCCGACGTCCTTCCAGTAGCCCTCGAAATGGTAGGCGAAGATGCGCGCGCCCGCTTTCAGCATGGCGGGGAGCACGTCCTTGCCGAAATCGTTCGAGGATCTCGGGTTCGCGTCGTCCTCCTCCAGGTATCTTTTCAGCTTGCCCCACGTGAACACGTAGATGCCCATCGAGGCCCGGTTGCTCTTCGGAACCTTCGGCTTCTCGTCGAACTCGTAGACGGAGCCGTCCTCCCGCGTGTTCAGGATGCCGAAGCGCGGGGCGTCCTCCATCGGCACCTCGATCTCCGCGATGGTGCAGTCCGCCCGTTTCTCCTTGTGGTAGGCGATCATCCTGGAATAATCCATCTTGTAGATATGGTCGCCCGAAAGGACGATCACGTAGTCCGGGCTGTACCGCTCTATGTAGGGGATGTTCTGGTAGATCGCGTTCGCGGTGCCCTTGTACCAGTCGGATTTCCGGCTGCGCTGGTAGGGCGGCAGCACGCGCACGCCGGCGCTCACGCTGTCCAGGTCCCAGGGCTGGCCGCTGCCGATGTACTCGTTCAGCTCCAGCGGCTGGTACTGGGTCAGCACGCCGACGCACTCGATGCCGGAATTGACGCAGTTGGAAAGCGGAAAATCGATGATGCGGTATTTTCCCCCGAAGGGGAGGGCGGGCTTCGCGAGGCGTTTCGTCAGGACCCCCAGCCGGCTTCCCTGCCCACCCGCCAGCAGCATGGCGACGACTTCCTGTTTGGGCAGCATCGTTATTCCTCCTTTTCCCGGCCGGCGGCCTGCCCGCCGCCGACCCGCTTTCCGCCGGCCCGCCGGCCGGGCGCGCGCCGCGCCTTCCTCCTGCACCGCAGGAACAGGACGGAAAGCGGCGGCAGCGTGAGGCTGACGGACTGCGCGCATCCGTGCATCGCCGGTTCGGAGCTGCGGATGGCGCTCCCGTTCGTCAGGCCGCTCCCGCCGTACTCGGCGGCGTCCGACGAAAAGATTTCCTCATAGATTCCCGCGGCCGGCACGCCGATGCGGTACCCGTCGCGGCGCACCGGCAGGAAATTGCAGACGGCGATCACCTCGGCGCCGGACTTCGCGATCCTGCGGAAGGCGATCACGCTCTGGGTGTAATCGTCGTTCGAGATCCACGCGAACCCCTCCCACGAAAAATCGATCTCCCACAGGGCGGGCGTCCGCAGGTAAAAACGGTTGAGGTCGCGGAAGAACTTCTGCTGTCTGCGGTGCTGCTCGTAGCCGAGCAGCAGCCAGTCGAGCTCCTTCGCGTAGTCCCACTCGATGAACTGGCCGAACTCGGTGCCCATGAACACCAGCTTCTTGCCCGGATGCGCCGTCATATAGCACAGAAAGGCGCGCACCCCCGCGAACTTCTCCTCATACGTGCCCGGCATCTTGTTCATCAGCGAACGTTTGCCGTGGACCACCTCGTCGTGCGAGACGGGCAGGATGAAATTCTCGGAAAAGGCGTAGAAGAACGAGAACGTCAGACTGTCGTGGTGGTAGCGCCGCTGGGAAGGGTCCAGCGAGACGTAGCGGAGCATGTCGTTCATCCAGCCCATGTTCCACTTGTAGTTGAACCCCAGCCCGCCGTCCTCCGCGGGGCGCGAGACCATCGGCCAGGCCGTCGATTCCTCGGCGATCATCATCGCGTCCGGGAACAGGGAGAAGACCGTCCGGTTCAGGCTGCGCAGAAAGGCGACCGCCTCCAGGTTCTCGCGCCCGCCGTTTTCGTTCGGGACCCACTCGCCGGCGTTCCTCCCGTAATCAAGATACAGCATGGACGCGACCGCGTCAACCCGAATCCCGTCGATGTGGTAGTTTTCCAACCAGAAGACGGCGCTGGAGATCAGGAAGCTGACGACCTCGTTTTTGGAGTAATCGAACACCAGGGTGCCCCACTCCCTGTGCTCCCCCTTGCGGGGGTCGGCGTACTCGTAGCACGGCTGCCCGTCGAACGCCGCCAGGCCGTACTCGTCCTTCGGGAAATGGGCGGGCACCCAGTCCATGATCACGCCGATGCCGGCCTCGTGGCATTTCTCCACGAAATCCATGAACTGCTTGGGCTCCCCGTACCGCGAGGTGGGCGCAAAATAGCCCGTCACCTGGTATCCCCACGAGCCGTCGTAGGGATATTCGGTCACGGGCATCAGTTCGATATGCGTGTACCCCATGTCCTTCACATAGGGCACCAGCTCCTCCGCGAGCTTGTCGTAAGAAAACACGTTGCCGTCCGGGTAGCGCCGCCACGAGCCCAGGTGCACCTCGTAGATGTTGACGGGCCGGCCGCCGCCCGGTTTCTGCGCGCGGCGGCGGCGCCACGCGGCGTCTTTCCACCCGTAGCCCGAAAGGTCGTAGTATTTGGAAGCGTGCCCCTCGCCGGCCTCATAGTGGTAGGCATAGGGATCGCTCTTGAACAGCCGCCGGCCGCCGGCCGTCTCGATGCAGAACTTATAGGCGGCGAACTGCTTGAGCTCGAACGGCAGAAAGCACTCCCACACGCCGCCGCCCGCCGGCTCCATGCGGTTTTTCTCCGGATTCCAGCCGTTGAAGTCCCCCACCACGGCCGCCCCCGCCGCGTGCGGCGCCCAGACGCGGCAGGCCATGCAGACCTTCCCGCCGCGCACCGCGCGCCGCACACCCAGGTAGCGGTAGGCGCGGCAGTTCGTCCCTTCGCAGAACCGCCGCAGCGGCAGGGCCTTCTCTTCGGAAGCGGATGGATTCGGCATGAGAAACGCTCCTTTGCGACTCAGTTTTCGTTCCGATGCTTTCCGCTTTTATCATACCACAAGCCGGTAAAAGGTCAAGGGAATTTAGCTATTTTCTTGCAATGTTTCCAGCTTTTATTATTTACTTTTGTGCATGTTGTTCTAAAATCAGGCTTTGTTTGATCCCAACAGCGTAACCGTAAAAGAATACTTTTTCGTGCCGCCCGGCGGCAGCGGACAGACGCCGCGCTTGTGTTCGAAAACGTCGTCCTCGTCGGTGCAGGTGGGCAGGCCGCTCCACGGCTCCAGCGCGACGAACGGGCCGCCGTTGGCGCCGGACCACACCAGCAGGTAATCGAAATCCGCAAAGTCCATCCTCACCCCGAGGCCCGAGCGCGGGCTGTAAAGCTTCACGCTGCGCGACCGAAGCCGGTCGAACACCAGCGCGTCGGTGCGGAACAGCCCGCGGTCCAGCCGGAACGAGGCCTCGTTGCGCAGCAGCGGGATGCGGCGCTCCACGTCCACCAGGCGCGTCACGGGGTCGATGAGCGGGCAGTCCGCCGTTTCCGGCCGCTCGAACTCCACGCGGTAGTCCTCGAACCGCCCGCCCTCCTCCAGCGGACAGTTGAACCCCGGGTGCCCGCCGATCTGGAACGGCAGCGCGGAATCGTTCGGGTTCGAGACGGTGTATTCCGTCGTGATGGAATCATCCTTCAGAAAGTACCGGATTCCCAGCTCGAAATCGTACGGATACCGCTCGCGGGTCCGCGCGTCGGAGGCGACCGAAAACGCGACGGCGTCCGCCGCGCGGCTCACGAGCCGGAACTCCATGCGCCGGGCCAGGCCGTGCTGCTCCAGGCGGCAGGTCTTTCCGCCGCCGATGGCGGCCCGCTTCCCGCGCAGGTTGCCCACGATCGGGAACAGCACGGGCGCCTGCCCTTTCCAATATTTCGGGTCCCCCTGCCACAGGTACTCGCGCCCCCCGCGGCTTTTGAGCGAAACCGCCTGCGCGCCCAGCGTGTCGAATTCTGCCGTCAGGCTGCCGTTCGCGATCCGATATCTCATGCTGTCCCTCCACCGGCCCGGCCGGAATTTTTTCTGAATTTATTATAGCTTTTCCCGCCGGCGCTGTCAAAACCGCGCGACGGAAAATCCGGGCGGGTATCCTTCCCCGGTTTGAAATATTTTCCTGGAAAATTTCTTGACAGAGTTTTCACAAAGTTTTATGATGAGGAAAAGCGTACAAAATGACTTTTTTCGATCGCAAAAATTTGTTGGGAGGCTGAAACAATGTCCTATGTCGAAGAGGTTCTCGACGGGCTGGCCCGGAAAAATCCGGGGGAGAAGGAATTCCTCGAGGCGGCCGGAGTGGTGCTGCGGTCGCTGGCCCCGGTGGTCGAGCGCCACCCGGAGTACCGCAAGGCCGGCCTGCTCGAGCGCCTGACGGAGCCGGAGCGCGTCGTGATGTTCCGCGTGCCGTGGACGGACGACGGCGGGGCCGTGCGGGTGAACCGCGGCTACCGCGTGCAGTTCAATTCCGCGATCGGCCCCTACAAGGGCGGGCTGCGGTTCCATCCCTCCGTGAACCTCGGGATCATCAAGTTCCTGGGGTTCGAGCAGACGTTCAAGAATTCCCTGACCACTCTGCCGATCGGCGGGGCGAAAGGCGGCAGCGACTTCGACCCGAAGGGCAAAAGCGACCGCGAGGTCATGGCCTTCTGCCAGAGCTTCATGACCGAGCTCTACAAATACATCGGTCCGGACGCCGACGTTCCGGCCGGGGACATCGGCGTCGGCGCGCGGGAGATCGGCTTTCTGTACGGGCAGTACCGGCGCCTCACGGGGCGGAGCGAGGGCGTGCTGACCGGCAAGGGGCTCTCCTACGGCGGCTCGCTGGCCCGCACCGAGGCGACCGGCTACGGCCTGCTCTATTTCACGGAGGAGCTGCTGCGCGCCGCCGGGAAGGAGCTCCGCGGCAAAACCGTGGTGATCTCCGGCGCGGGCAACGTCGCCGTCTATGCCGCCGAGAAGGCGCAGCAGATGGGGGCCAGGGTGGTCGCGATGTCGGATTCCGACGGCTTTATCCACGACCCGGAGGGGATCGACCTCGCCGCCGTCAAGCAGATCAAGGAGGTCCGGCGCGGCAGGATCCGCGAATACCTCTCCTTCCGCCCGAAGGCGGAATACGCCGAAGGGCACGGGACCTGGTCCATCCCCTGCGACGTCGCCCTGCCGTGCGCCACGCAGAACGAGCTGGACGCCGACGACGCCGCGGCGCTGATTCAAAACGGATGCTTCGCCGTGTGCGAGGGCGCCAACATGCCCTGCACGCCCGGGGCGATCCGCGCGTTCCGGTCCGCCGGGGTCCTCCATGCCCCAGGCAAGGCCGCGAACGCCGGCGGCGTCGCCGTCAGCGCGCTGGAGATGGTCCAGAACTCGATGCGCCTTTCCTGGACGTTCGAGGAAGTGGACTCAAGGCTCAAAAAGATCATGGCCGGCATCTACCGCCAGATTTCTTCCGCCGCGGAGGAATACGGCGTGAAAAACGACTTCGTCGCGGGCGCAAACATCGCGGGCTTCCGCAAGGTCGCAGACGCGATGATGGCCCAGGGCCTCGTCTGATGCGCCGGCGGCGGCCGGTTTCGGCCCGCCGTTGACCCCGGAGCGAAAAATAGCCGCAGTGTGGCGGGACTGAAATAAAATGCTCCCGAAGCGTTGAATTGCGCTCCGGGAGATTTTCTTTTGTTTCAGCAAAAAACACGCCGGCAGGATACATGGTAAAGTTTTCGCCCGCCTTTTTCAAAAGGCGGAGGAGTCTTTTCTTTTGTTTCTGATCCGCCGAAAGAATCAGGAAGGGAACCGGGACATTCCGGTGGAATGTTCCGGCGGGGGGAACCCTATGAAGGGGTTCCCCGGCGGCGGGCCGAAGCCGGCCGCTGGCGGGGCGCGCAAAATTTTCAAGAACTCCTATTGCTTTTTCACGGGGAAAGACTATAATTCAGGTAACCGGTTACCTTCAGACCGGCGGGGCAGGGGGAGAACGCCACGGTCACCATCTACGACATTGCAGGGAAGCTCGGGCTTTCGGCGGCCACCGTGTCCCGGGTGGTCAACGGCGCCGACCACCCGGTGAGCGAGGCCACGCGCCGGCGCATCCTCGAGGCCGCGCGGGAGATGGGCTACCGCCCCAACACCATCGCGAAGAGCCTGAGCCGCGGCCGCACCCAGACCGCAGCCATCCTGCTGCCCAGCATCCTGAACGATTTCTACACCCAGTTTGTGGACGTGACGGAACGGAACCTCAGCGACGCGGGCTACAGCACCTTCCTGTGCAATACACACCGCGACGCGGCAAAGGAAACGGCGTGGGTGGACACGCTGATCGAGCGCCGCGTGGACGGCGTGGTGTTCTGCCCCACGCGCGTGCGCCCCGGCGACAATGCGCGGAACCTCGCGGACGTCGAAGAGCTGCGCCGCCACGGCGTTCCGGTCGTCGCGATCGGCAGCCATTTCGGGGAAATCAGCCAGGTCTATGTCGATACTTACACGGGTGCGAAGCAGGCGGTCGAATATTTGATCGCGCTGGGCCACCGGCGCATCGGCCTGATCGACGGCCTTCCCGCAGGCACCAGCCGCCGGCGCTTCCGCGGCTACGCCGACGCCCTGCGGGAACACGGCGTCGAGGCGCGGCCCGGGTGGCGCCTGCGCGGCGACCTGAGCTGCGAGAGCGGGCGGCTCTGCGCGCTGCGCCTGCTGAACGCCGCCTCCCCCACCGCGATCTTTGCCGTGAACAACAACATGGCGGTCGGCGCGATGCAGGCCGCCCGGGAACAGGGCCTGCGGGTGCCGGAGGACCTCTCCGTCGTCGGGTTCGACGACAGCCCCGTCTCGCAGATGATCCGCCCGAAGCTCACGGTGGTCCGCCAGCCGCTCGAGCGGATCGGCGCGGCGGTCCGGGAACTCCTGACGGACGCCGTCGCGGGCCGGGCGGGGCCGCGCACGGTATGCCTTCCGCCGGAGCTTCTGCGGCGGGATTCGTGCGCTCCCCCGCCCGTATGAACGCAGGTTTCGATTTGAAAAATAATAAATGGAGGGATTTGGAATGTCCGAACCGATCCTGGCAGCCCAGCTCTACACCCTGCGCCGGCAGATGAAGACCCCGGAGGAGATCCGCGGGGGCCTGCGCCGCGTGCGCGAAATCGGATACACCTCGGTGCAGGTGTCCGGCATCGGGGCCATCGACCCCGGGGAGCTGCGCGGCATCTGCGATTCCCTGGGCCTTACGGTCTGCGCGACCCACACGCCGCTCGAAGAGATCCTGAACCAAACCAAGGAAGTGGCGGAGCGCCATAAGATTCTCGGCTGCCCGCTGGTGGGCATCGGCAGCGGCGGGCCGCTGGTCTTCAACGATCACCCGAAGCGCTCGGATTACCGCCTGCTGGCCCGGCAGCTCAACGAGGCCGGCCGGAAGCTGCAGCGCTTCGGCCTGCGGTTCGCCTACCACAATCACAACGCCGAGTTCCAGAAGCTCGAGGACGGCGGCATCGGCATGGAAACGCTCCTGCGCGAGACCGACCCGTCCCTCGTGGGCTTCATCCTCGACACCTACTGGGTGCAGGCCGGCGGCGCCAGCCCGGTCGATTACATCCGCCGCCTGAAGGGGCGCATCGAGGTCATCCACTTCAAGGACATGGCCCTCGACGCCAAGCGCAGCCCGGTCTTTTCGGAGATCGGCGGCGGCAACCTGAACTGGGGCGCGATCCTCGCCGCCTGCCGCGAAACGGGCGTGAAGACGGCGGCGATCGAGCAGGACGAATGCCCGCGCGACCCGTTCGACTGCCTGCGGGCCAGCTACGACTATCTGCACGGCACGTTCGGCCTGAATTAAAAGGGACGCGCTGAAAAATTTTGGAAGGATGAATCGGATGGATCAAGTCAGGATCGGCGTGATCGGCATCGGCAACATGGGCACGAAGCACTGCGAGAACATCGCGGCGGGGAAAGTGCCGGGCATGGTTCTGAACGCGGTGTGCGACATCAACCCGGAGCGCCTGACGTGGGCAAAGAAAGAACTGCCGGAGACCGTCGCGCGCTTTTCGGACGCCGAAGCGATGATGACGAGCGGGCGGATCGACGCGGTGCTGGTGGCGACGCCCCATTACCTGCACCCGCCGCTGGTGATCCGCGCGCTGCAGCTCGGCCTGCACGCCCTCAGCGAAAAGCCCGCGGGCGTTTACACCAAACAGGTACGCGAGATGAACGAGGCCGCCGCGAAAAGCGGCAAAGTGTTCGCCATCATGTTCAACCAGCGGACGGATCCCTACTACCGCAGGATGAAGCGGATCGTCTCCTCCGGCGAGATGGGCGCCGTCAAGCGCACCAACTGGATCGTCACGGACTGGTACCGCCCCCAGTGCTACTACGATTCCGGAAGCTGGCGGGCCACCTGGGCGGGCGAGGGCGGCGGCGTGCTGCTCAACCAGTGCCCGCACAACCTCGACCTCTGGCAGTGGATCTGCGGCATGCCCAGCCGCGTTCGGGCCTTCTGCCACAACGGCAAATGGCACGACATCGAGGTGGAGGACGACGTGACCGCCTATGTGGAATATCCGAACGGCGCGACCGGCGTGTTCGTCACCTCCACGGCGGACGCCCCCGGCACCAACCGCTTCGAGATCACGCTGGAGGGCGGAAAGCTCGTGTATGAAGACGGCAGGCTGCTCCAGTATAAGCTGGGCATGAACGAGCGGGAATTCTGCCGGACCGCCACGCTCCCGTTCCAGTGGCCGAAGGCCGTCCGCACCGAGATCAGGGAAGACGGGCACGGCCTTCAGCACGTGGGCGTGCTGCGGGCGTTCGCAGGCGCCATCCTGCGCGGCGAGCCGCTGGTGGCGCCCGGCGCCGAGGGCATCAAAGGCTTAACCCTCTCCAACGCCATGCACCTCTCCTCCTGGCTCGGGAAAACCGTCGAACTGCCCCTCGACGAGGACCTGTTCTACGCGGAGCTGCAAAAGCGCGCCGCCTCGTCGAAGAGGAAGAGCGTCCGGCCCGTCCTGGCCGACACCGGAGGCACCTACGGCGGCCCGAAGGCATAGGCGTCAGAGCGCGGCCACGGCGTTCTCGAGGATATCGAGCGCCCGCGTGAGCTCCTGCTCCGTGATGATCAGCGGCGGCGCCAGCGTGACGCAGTTGCCGTGCGAGAGCTTGAAGCTGAGGCCGTCCGAGAGGCAGCGGTACAGCACCCGCTCCGCCTGGGCGGCCGCTTTCCGTTTCGTCGCGCGGTCGGTCACCAGCTCGACGCAGCCGAGCAGCCCGATGCTCCTCACGTCTCCGACGACATCATACTTTGCCTTCAGGGACCGGAGGCGCTCCGCGAACAGCCCGCCGAGCGCGCGGGTACGCTCCAGCAGGCCCTCCTTCTCGATGCACTCAATCACCGCGAGGCCGGCGGCCGCCCCGAGCGCGCTCTTCTCAAAGGTGAAGTGTCCCAGCGAAAGGCCGCCCGCGCAGTCGAGGCCGCCGTCGACCAGCAGCGCCGCCATCGGGACCGCCGCGCCGCCCAGCCCCTTGCCGAGCACGACCATATCCGGGGCCACGCCGAAATGCTCGTGGGGAAACATCGTGCCCGTTCTGCCCAGCGCGGTGGGGATCTCGTCAAAGATCAGCAGCGCGCCGTGGCGCGTGCAGGTCTCCCGCAGGCGCGCGAAGTATTCCTTCGGGGGGATCTGCACGTCCGTCGCGCGGATCGGCTCGAGCAGAACCGCCCCGACGTCGCCCTCCATCTCCAGCACATAGTCGAGGTAGCGCAGGCATTTGAGGCCGCAGCTTTTGCAGTCCCCGAACACGCAGCGGTAGGAGTTGTACGGCATCACGTGGTTGTCGCCGGGCATCAGCGGGCCGATGCCGCTGCGGAAGCCGCGCTCCCCGCCGACCGAGATGGCGTCGAGCGTCGCGCCGTGGAAAGAATCCCAGAGGGAGACCGTCTTATACCGCCCCGTCGCCTTCCGCGCGAGCTTGAGGGCCATGCTGACCGCCTCCGCACCCCCGGGGGCGAACAGCACCTTGGCGCCGCCCCCCGGCCAGAGCGCGGAGAGTTTTTCGGCGAGCCGCACGGCGGCCTCGCAGGTGTACCGGCGCGGCGCGAAGGGCAGCTCCTCCAGCTGGCGGCGGAGCGCCGCCAGCACGTAGGGGTTGCGGTAGCCGACCTGATGCGCGTCGTTCCCGTGGAAATCCATGTACCTGCGGCCGTCCGCGTCCTCGATATAGATGCCGTCCGCCGCGGCGACGGCGTTCAGGCACGGGGTGGAGAGGGACTGCCGCAGGAAGACGGCCTCGTCGCGCCGCAGCAGCGCGGCCGAGGCCACGCCCAGGTGCTCCGCCTGCCACCGCTTCCGCAGCGGGCTGGTATTCACGTCCCCTTCGGTCTGGTATTCAGCATCCGCCATTAAAATCAACACGCCTCTTTATTTTCAGAATATCGAACGGGGGCCTCAGGGCTGCTGGGGTGCGAACCATCGCGTCTGGTCCTTTTTCATCTGCTGCAGCCATTTCTGGGAAGGAACCCTGTCGCAGACCACGCCGGAAATCTCCGCAAACCCGCAGATCTTGAAGAAGGACCGGTTCCCGAGCTTGAAATGGTCGGCCAGCACATATTTTTCCTGGGCGTGCCCGATCAGCCTGCGCGAGAGCACCGCTTTTTCGGAATCGAAAGCGGTGATGCCGCCCTCGAGGTCGACCCCCTCTGCGGAGATGAACGCTTTCTGAGCATAGAGGGGCTGCAGAAATTCCTCCGCCATGGGGCCCGCCACCCGGTCGTGCAGGCTGTCCACCACCCCGCCGACCAGCACGATCTTCCCGTCGAAGACCTTTTTCAGCTCCATCTCCACAAGGAAGGAGAGGATGGAAAGCGAGGGCGTGACGACCGTGAGGTTTTTCTTGCGGACGATCTGCTCGGCCAGCTTATAGGCGGTCCCCCCCTCGTCGAGGATCACGATGTCGTTGTCCCCGATCAGCCGGGCGGCCTCCTGCGCGATGACGGTCTTCTCGGCAAGATGGCTGATCGCGCTGATCCGGAAGGGCGGCTCCTCCTGGTAGCGGGCCGCCTTCACCGCGCCGCCGTACACCTTCTTAAGCTTGTTCTCCGCCTCCAGCTCGTCGAGATACTGCCGGATGGTCTCCGTGGAGACGTTCATCTCCTCGGCAAAGCTCGACGTGCTGATCTGCCCTTCCTGCTCGACGCGCTCCAGAATGATCTGTTTTCTTTTTTCTCCGATCAGCGACATTTCCGCAGCCCCATTTCAACTCAAAAAATAAATCAAATAAATCGGAAAATCCCCCGGGGATCGCCCCTCCCCTATTTTACACCATTTTATGCCAAACGGCGCGCGGTTCCGCCCCGCACGCCAAAAGGGCGCCTGTCAGCGCCCCATGGCCGTTATCCGTCCGCTTTCCCCGAACTCTTATTCGATTCCAAGCTGCTCCTTCACGGTTTTTTTGTAGCCTTCCACCACCGTGAGGGAACCGTTCGCTTCCAGTTCCTTGGTTCCCTTCGTCCAGGCCGCGTCGAACTGGCCGGGCTTCGCCATGATCAGGTCGCTCACGAACTGCTGCCACGGCGTCCTGAGGTTTTCCATCTGTGATTTTACGTCCGACTCCGCCAGCACGCCGGGAAAGCGCTCATAGCCGTTCTCCTCGATCGCCTGATGGATCTTCTCCGCATACGCGGCCTCGTCCGCGGTCTTCGCCCCGGAGCGCTGGATCCTGGCCCACTTGGCGTCCGGCAGCCTCTTGAGCATGACCAGCTCGCGCCCGCCCAGCATGTGCCCCCAGGCCTTCAGCGCGTCGTCGTCCTTCAGCATCGGGCCGAGGACGGGGTCCACGATGTACGAAACGTCTTTTTCGCCGTACTGGATCGTGACCAGATTGTCCGGCACCGAGACGTAGTCCAGATATTTGACGGCGGCGTCCGCCGATTTGCTGAAGGACGGCACCATCACGTAGGTCAGCACCGGGTTGTCGAGCGGATTGCGCGCCACACCGTCGTATTTGTTGGTGAAGGGGTTGACGAACTCGAATTTCGCCCCCGGGATATTTTTCGCCAGCAGGCTCTGCCAGGATTCGGGGTCGCTCGGCCCCCAGCCGTTGAACAGGTTGTCGCAGTAGGAGCCCGCGTTGCCGCTCACGATATCCCGCTGGAACTGTTTGTCGTCGGTGTCGAGGGCGAAGTTCTTGCTGATCAGGCCCTCGTTGTACATCTGGTTCATGAACTGCATGCCGTCCTTGAACCCCGTCTTCAGATATTCCGTGCCGTAGCCGGAATCGATGTAATAAGACGCCTTCTTCGGGTCGAAGAACTCCGTCGGATAAAAGCGGGTGACGATGCGCTCCCAGTCCGTGTAATATTTCGTGTGGTACATCGCGTAGGGGATCACGTCCTCGGCCTTCGCGACGCGCCCGGCGGCCGCAAGCTCGGAGGCGCGGTCCTTGAACGCCTTCATCACGGAGTACCATTCGTCGAAGTTGGCGGGCATCGAAAGGTGAAGCGTGTCGAGCCAGTCCTGGCGGATCCAGTAATGGCTGATCGCGGGGATGTCCTCCTTGCCCGGGATGGAATACAGCTTGCCGCTGAAGGTGCCGTTTTTCTTGATGAAGTCTTCGCCGATCAGGCTCTTGATATGGGAACCGTTCTTGTCGAGGGCGGGCTGCAGGTCCGTAAGGGCGCCCTCCTGGGCGTATTCGGCTACGATCCCGGCATCGCCGGAGACGACGTAGAACAGGTCCGGCGCGCTCTTCGACGCCATCAGGGTCTGCAGGTTCTGCGTGCCGGCGTCGTTCGTGTCGTCGATGATCTCGTATTTGAGGTCGATATTGTTGGGTTCCGCAAAGTTCTTGATGATGTAGCGCGTGGACCAGTTGTCGTCGATATACTCGCCCGGCGCGCTGGGGCTTTCCTCGCGCCCCGCGGCAAAGATGCCGATGCGCAGGGTCTCTTTCTGCGGGGCGCTCGGGGCGGCGCTTCCCGCGGCGCCGCCGCTCTGCGCGCCGCCGGAGCAGCCCGCCAGCGCCGAGGCGGCGAGGCACGCCGTCAGCGCCAGAGCGCCGATCCGTTTGAGTCCGATGTTTTTCATAAATCATTACTCCTTTTTCGCCCGTCCGTTTTCTTCCGATATCCTGCAGGAAATTCTATCGACCAGCCCGCCGTCCGGCCCCGCACCGCGGCACGGAACCGGCAACGCGCAAGCATGCCTTCCCCAGACCTTCCCGCGCCGGCGAACCGGCGCCGGGAAAGTCCTTTCTTTTAAGAATCCTTTATCCCTTCACGGAGCCGATCATCACGCCTTTGACGAAAAAACGCTGCAGCCAGGGATAAACCAGAATGATGGGGATCACGGTGAACAGGATGATCGCGGCCCTCTGAGATTCCTTGACGATATGCACGGTCGCCTTGAGGCCGTTCATGCGGATCAGCTCCTGCTGCCGGTCCGAAGCCCGCTGCAGCACGCGCTGCAGGATGAGCTGGAGCGGGTCGTATTCCTTATGGGTGGGGATGAAATACAGCGCGTCCGAAAATCCGTTCCAGCGGCCGACCGCGAAGAAAAGCGCAAGCGTTGCCAGAATGGGCAGCGACATCGGGATGTAAATTCGGAAGAGGATCTGCCACTCGTTCGCCCCGTCGATCCTCGCGGATTCCTCCAGGCTGGGGGGAATTCCCTGGAAAAACGACTTCAGGATCAGGAAGTTGTAGACGCTGAAGGCGCCCGGCAGCACCAGCACCCAGAACGTATCCAGCAGATGGAGCGACTGGTACAGCAGATAGGAGGGGATGATCCCGCCGGAAAAATACATGGTGAACATCAGGAACCCCAGCATCGGAACGCGCCCCTTCAGGTCCCGCTTGGAAAGCGGATAGGCCGCGAACATCACCAGCAGCAGCGCGAGGGCCGTATATCCCAGCGTGAGCAGCACCGTAAAGCTGAAGGAAGAGATCAGCTCCCGGTTCCGGAACACGAGGTACCATGCGTCGGTGTTGAACTCCACGGGCCACAGGAACACTTCCCCCGAAAGGATCGCCCGGGGGGAGCTGAACGACACCGCGGTCAGATTGACGAACGGGAACACGAACAGGACCACCGCGGCCAGAAGCATAAACCATTCAAAAACGGTCCCCCCGATAGTTCTCCGGCGCTTCGCCGCGCCCTGTGCAGCGTTCATGAGTCACGCCCCCTTACCATAGCCCGTCCTCCCCGAACAGCTTGGCGACCGCGTTGACCGTCAGCACCATCGCGGCGCCGACGACGGACTGGAAAAGGCCCACCACCGTCGCCAGCGTGAAGTTGTTCTGCCCCAGCCCCACGTTGTAGACATAGACGCTGATGACCTCCGAAACCTCCGAGACGATCGAGTTGCCCAGCACGTAGGGCTTGTCGAACGAGACGTTGATGATGTCCCCCATGCTCAGGATCAGCATCAGCACGATCGTCGGCCGGATGCTCGGCAGGGTCACGTACCAGATCCGCTGCAGCCTGCTGCAGCCGTCGACGGTGGCCGCCTCGAACACCTCCGGGTTGATCGTGGTGATCGCCGCGATGTAGATGATGGACTGCCACCCGGTCTCCTGCCAGATGCCCGAAAGCACATAGGTGGAGATCCACCCCGCAGGATCGGTCAGGAACGGGAAGTCCCCCCGCCCCAAAAGCTTCAGGATCTGATTGAAAACGCCCGTGCCCGGCGCGCACAGATTGAAGACGATGCCACCGATGATCGAAGCGGACAGAAAATGCGGCAGATAGCTGAAAGTCTGGATACTTTTGACGATCTTCGGATGCTTCATCTCGTTGAGGACGACGGCCAGCAGAATGGGGATCGGGAAACCGAACAGCAGCGAGAGCAGGCTGAGCCGCAGCGTGTTCAGGACCACGCGCCAGAAGCGCGGCAGCGTGAAGGCAAAGACGAAATTATCCAGCCCCACCCACGGGCTTCCCCAGACGCCCTTCATGATGTTGTATTTCTGGAACGCGATCAGAAGGCCGTACAGCGGCATGTAGCTGAAAACGAAAACCATCGCGAGGGGGACCGACAGCATCAGGTACTTCTGCCAGTTTTTCCGCAGATAAGCGGCCCGTCCCCCTCCGCCCGGCCGCTTCCGGGCCGGGGCCGCCCCCGCGGGCGGCAGTTCCCGGGGCGATGCAAGATTCATGTTCCCTTTCCTTTCCCGGCCGCCCGGCAGGGCGCGTCTCAGGCTCTTCCGTAGCAGCGTTTCAGAAATGCTTCCGTTCTTCCCCGCAGGCGCCCGAGGGCTTCGGCGGCCGGGCCGTCTCCGCAGGCGAACTCCTTCATGAGCCTTCCCTCTTCAAAGCAGAGCCCGGCGTGCGCGGGGAAATACGCCCGCAGCAGGAACAGCGCGAATTTGACCATGCGGTACGGCCCGTACACGCGCGGAAATTCGCCGGGATACTGCTCCACCGCCACGCTGTAAAGATCCTTCACGGCGCCGCTGACGGAGGCGACATCCATCTTCTCCGCGAACACGATCGTGGAGAACCAGTTGAAATAGACGGTGTCGCTGTGCGCGTCGCTCGAGCCCACCACCGGCACCGTGCGGCCGCGGCTGCGCGCCTGGCTGTAATAGGCGGTCTGCAGGTTGTTGCTCTCCGCCTCGTGGCCGCCGATCAGCTCGAAAGCGTCAAACGGCCAGATCCGGAACAGGAAATCGACCATCCTGAGCGGCACATGGTACACGTCCGCGATCCAGAACGGATGGCAGAAGATCGAAAGGCCGTGCGCTTCGCGGATCCTGCGGGTGATCCAGACGCAGGAGGCGACCTCGAACGCGTTCACGTCTTCCGGGACGGAAAGCCCCGCCTCGATCCCGCGCACCTCGCTGAAATACCGTTCGCGGTCTTTTTCAAACAGCTCGTTGACGCTGTATTCGCCGCCGAAATTGATCATGTGGATATGGTTGTCGAAGCCGTGGACCTCCTCGCCGTGGAAGATCTTCAGATCGATCGGCACCCCGCGGTAATCCCGGATCGCTTCTTCGGACGGCGCCCATTTGTGGTGGTCGGTGATCGTCGTGAAATCGAAGCCGCTTTTCCGGTAGTTCGCCGCAACCACGGCCGGGTCCTGCGCCCCGTCGGAGCGGAACGTGTGCGTGTGGAAATCCCCCCGGTACGGGTTCCGGAGGTAGAGGTCCTCCTCCACGGCATAGACGCTGAACGTGCCGACCACGGCGCGCTCCGGCAGGCGGAAGACCCGGATGTAATATTCCTGCTCCCCTTCGAAGACATGCTCGAAGCGGAGACATCCGCCTTCCGGCTTCACCTGCACGCCGGGATACGCATCTTCCCCGGCCGGCTCGGCGGATTCGTCCATCGGCAAGAACCGGACCAGATAATCGGCGTCCTCCGCGAACGCCGCGTGCTTGCCGAGCGGGCGGATCCGGATTCTGCTGTTTTTCCCGCTCTCCAGCACGATCGGCAGGATCTCGTAATCCCTTTGTTCCGTTCCCATTGCCGTGCCCCCTTGTCTTTTCGTTCGCCCGCGGCGCAGCCGCCGGCGCGCTTCCGAAATTGAGAGATTTTATTTCCAAACTGTGAAGGTTCCTTTCACAAAAACTCTAAAGAGAAATTGTGAATCCAAAATGAACGCAGCGTAATGTTGTTGTATATTCTTTGTTTTAGTTTGTTTTAATTTGTTTTTCAGCTTCTTCCGCAGAATTCTTCTCCGCATGGCAGTCGCCGGACCTTTCGCCCGCGGAACAGAGCGGCAGCCGCCCGGCACCTTTTTGGGAAGGCGCCGGGCGGCTGCCGCATGCCGGGATCGAAGCGACCGACCGCTTCTCTTTTCTCCGGGAAAACGGGCTACTGAAATTTCCACATATAATACGGGACGTTCGATTTGGGCTTGGAAGCCTGCGCGCCTGCCGTGCCCGTGTTCGCCGCGGTTTGGCCCGAGACGTTCGCGTTCGGCTGGGTTCCGGCCGTCCCCGTGTTCGCGGACGGGCGGTTCCACGCGTTCGACTGC
>DAIUFE010000029.1:0-20724 GCA_036844765.1 Caproicibacter sp.
TCCGCCGTGCGCGGTGCCTTCGCCCACGTTTCCGCCGCCCGCCGATCCGCCGGGCACGCTCGGCGCCGGGACGCTGCTTGAGGGAGTGGAGGAAGAGGACGTGTCATGTCCGCCGCCACCGCCGCCGGGGTTGTCATCGCCACCGGGGGTGCTGCTCGACGGCGCGGAAGAGGAAGGTGTGCTGCTGCCGCCGTCTCCGGGGCCACCGGGGCCACCGGGGGTGCTGCTGTTGCCACTGACAGAAGAATCCTCAAATTGATAATTGATCCGGGTTGTTTCCTCGACCTCTGGCAGGTGAAATACCTTTTCCGGGGAATCATTCTTATAGTCTTTAGGAGGCTGAGTCTCAACAATTTTATAGTAGTAATTGGAAAGGGCTCGCAGATGCGCGAAGGTCGCCGCTCCGTCTTCCCCTGTTACCGCTGTTGCCACAAAGGAAAACGGCCCGTTTTCTCCGCTTGTGCTCACAAAAAGGGTAAACACCGCACCCGGAAGCATTTTATTTGTGTTGTCTTTATCCACTTTGGTGATAACGACCGTTTTCCGGCTTTTCCCGTCAATGCTCGCTCCCGCCGCCGACGCGCTGACTTTTGTCTGCGTTCCTCCCGTCAGCGATCCCGCCGTGCCCTCGAGCGTCACGCTATTTCCGTACTCGCCGCTCTTTGTGACGAAAGTTGAAAAATCAAGCTCGTAGGAATTGTCTGATCTATCAAACAACTCAACTCCCTGCGGGAAAGTAAAAATGAATTTCCGTGTGCTGGAGTCATAGGAAACGCTGCCGACCTCCAGCGGAATCGGATCGCCCTTTACAGCCTTCCCTTTTTCCCAGGAAACACGGGACAGCGTGACGCTTTGCAGATCCAGTTCCAGACCCTCCGCCAACTGATCCGCCAAGGTGATCTTATCAGTTATTCCCTGTAGCGCGCTGTAGGGTACCCGGTCCTTATTGATCTGAACCGTCCAATCAATTATGCTGTTTGATTTCCCGTTGAACGTTCCGGTTTTTTCGACAACGGTATGGTGAATGGTTTGGTTTGCCGAGACATCGGGAACGCTTTGTAGGCCGTAAACATCGGTAAAAGTCAAAGAAGCTTTATTCGTAAAAGTGATCTGTCCCCTCGCATCGCCATTATGCGTCGCGAGAAAATTATCAGAAATCGTCGTGTCAAGCTGAATAATCTTGGTTGTTTTATTCGCTGAATCGCCCAGATGAATGGCCACTTCCTGGCCGCTCTGAGTGTAATAAGGCGCAGCCGAACCTTCTGTGCCCGGGCCAATTAATTTGCCGCCCATTGTGATGCCTTTAACGCTCAGGCCCTCCGGCAGCGTATCGGTAACCACCGCGTCTTTCATCTGCATTTTGCTTTCGTTGACCGTGACCGTCCAGCCAAGGGTTCTGTTCACAAGGTCTGACGTGCCGGCCTCTTTCTTCAGGATGTTGCTCGTAGTCCCTTGCGAAATATGGCTGACCGATTCCTTTATGCCGCCATTATTTCCGGTCAACTCAACTTTGCTGTTCTCTATTGATTCCCCCTTGTTTGCGGCGTAAATAGCAGGATTAGTTACTTCCGTCACAAGGTCGAGCACGACGGGGGCATCGCTGTCAGCAAAATTATCTAAATAAATGATGACCTTTTTTCGATCTGAGCTCACCTCATAACGCGGTGTGTTTGGGTTTTCTTTCCAATCTTTTCCTTCAATAGAAACGGAACTAAAAATCTGTCCGTCGCCAATTTCGTCCGTCACAACCGGGTTTTCAATCGCTATCCCGTTGCTGTTCACGGTGATCATCCAGTGCGCCATGTGGGTGGCGGAGTCGTACTTATACTCAGCAGTACCTGGATGAGTTTTGGAAATCACCGAGGAATCGGGAAGGCCTTCAATTCCAGGATCATTGGTTGCTCCCGCCGTCTTACCGCCAAACCCTAAAGATGCCGTATTTGTGAAGGTGCCGTTGGTATTGTAAAATTCCTCCGCAACCGTTGTGGTGAAGGTAATCTGCCGTTGCGTATCAAAAGCTTGGTCAAATGTTACGGACAGAAAGTCCTCTTCCGGTTTGACCGTAGATGTATATCCTGTATTCACATCAATATAACTTCCGTCCGCTTGCAGTTCCTGAACTTTAGGCTGATCACCTATCGTCAAGTACGCTTTCAGATTATCCGGCAGTTTGTCGGTCACGGTGGCTCCCGCCGGGATAGTCCCCTTCCCGCCCTGATTCAGCGTGATGGTCCATTTTAGGGTCTTCGGCCTATCTGGGTTGCCTTGATAATAATCTTTGTTATTATCGTTGGTTTTTACTACCTCTCCTTTCTTCTGAATCCAAGAGCCATCCCAGGAAACTGGAACCACCCTTTCGGCTGATAGATGATCGATCGGCGCACCATCTCTTTTTGCATCTAAGTCTGCCTTATTATTGTATTTCCATTCCGTCGCTGGGAACACCGGTTTTTCTGATTTAGCCGGCTTGCTGTAAAAAGTCAATATGCCGGTTTTATCGTGCTCCATGCCGCCCAAATAAAAAGTTATTCGTTTATTATCGTTCGTCTTTTCATAATAGGGAAGCTCTGTCCCGGAATCCTTGACAGTTTGTTCCGCAGACGCTCCTACCTTCCAAGTGGGCTGAGTGCTCGCATCAGGGTCGCTCTGAAAGGTCTGATCATCGCCGCTGAGCGTGTCGGTCACCACGACATCGGTCAAGCCGCTGTCTTTGCCGTCATTGCCGGAAGTAATCTTTACCGTCCATTTTATGAGGCCCGTCTTCTTATCATACGTTCCCTCTTTATAAATGGTAGCGTCTGCCGCCGCCGGTCCCAATCGGTCAAGCCGCTGTCTTTGCCGTCATTGCCGGAAGTAATCTTTACCGTCCATTTTATGAGGCCCGTCTTCTTATCATACGTTCCCTCTTTATAAATGGTAGCGTCTGCCGCCGCCGGTCCCAAAACGTCGATTTTCAAAGGCACGCTCTGTCCTTGAATCGAAAACGTAATTTCCTTCTCGTTTCCCGGTATTTTTTCCTCGCTGAACGTAAATTCAGCCCAGGCGTAGCCAGATAACTGATCTTTATCTGCTGTATTAGTAAACCGTATGGTCAACAGGCCATTTGTATCGAACGTATAGTTACCGTACTTCTCACCCTCATCGTTTGTAAGATCACGAAGTACTGGACTTGTCATCACAAGAGGCGGCGGCAGTTGCAATGTGTAGGCTTTGCCTTGAACGTTATCACCATTATCAATAGAGAAGTCCATATGCACGCGGACCGTCGTGCTGTCTTTGATTTCGAGCGTGGGTACATTTGTCTGCCCCGGCTTCAGCGTAATTTCCTGCGCCGGCTGCCCGTTTCCCGAATCGACCGTCAGCTTGATATCCGTCAGAAACTGGCTGAAAGAATCCTTATCTTCTTCCGCCCGGGCCCCGATCCGCGGCAGGGCGATCAGCGACGCCAGCGCCACCATCACGGCCAGCAGCAAGGCCAGCGCCCGGCCCGATACCTTTTTCCCCATATTTCTTATCATTATTTTCCTCCGTTCCGGCGCCGGCTTCCCGGCCGCCGCTGATCTGCAGATGGCGAAATATACATAATTTGGCAAAATAAGGTCTTCTTTGTTAAACGTTTATTTTATGTAAACGATCATTCCGTATAAACGCATATTTTCAGCCGGCGCCGCCGCCCCGGCAAAGCCGCCGACGGGCGGAAGCGCCTTGGCTTCCATTTTTATTTTAACATTTTTTCCAGATCAAGTAAATCAGTAAAACGAACGATTATTAAGATGAAACGCACGCGGTTTTTAACGGAAATTCCGCCGGGCGGCTATTTCTGATTCCGCCCGCGGCAGACGGGGCACAGGCCGCGCAGCACGATCTCGCAGGAATCCACCTGCAGGCCGCAGCGGCGCGCCGCGTGCGTCAGCATGTCGCCGCTGACGAAGACGCCGGGCACGTCGATCACCGCGCCGCACCGCTCGCAGATGAAGTGCGTGTGCGGCTTCACGTTCGCGTCAAACCGCTCCTGCCCGTTCACGACGCCGACGCTGACCGCCAGCTTCTCCTCCCGGAACTGGGCGAGGTTGCGGTAGACCGTCCCGAGCGAGAGGTCCGGGAACCGGGGCTTGAGGGTCTGGTAAATCCACTCCGCGGTCGGGTGGGCGTCCGTGGAGCGCAGGGCGGCGAGGATTGCCTCGCGTTTTTTGCTGTAATTTCTTTTCTTTTCCATAGGGACCGCCTAAATCAAGAATGATTATTTTTCTTCTTCCAAGAGGATAGCATCTTTTCCGGGGTTTGTAAAGAGGATTCCGCGAAAGCCGCCCGTAAAATTTGGGCTCCGGGCGCCCGCGGCGGCCCGGGCGGGGAATAATATGGTATAATAGACCGGCCGGGCGGGGCCCGGAAAATCAAAAAAACCGCCGGGACTTCGGCGGCGGGGGCGAATCGGTTTTATGAAGAGGGAAATCTGGAAGGACTATGCGGCCATCACGGGCAGCACGCTCGTGGTCGCGGTGGGAATCTATTTCTTCAAATTCCCGAACAATTTCACGTTCGGCGGGGTTTCGGGGCTTTCGGTCGTTTTGGGGAAGATCACGCCGCTCTCCCCTTCGGCCGCGAACTTCGCGCTGAACCTGCTGCTGGTGGCGGTGGGGTTCCTGTTCCTCGGCAGGGATTTCGCGTTCAAGACGGTTTATTCCAGCGTGCTGCTTTCATTCGCCGTCTCCGCGCTGGCCCGGCTGCTCCCCATGAGCCGCCCGCTGACCGACGACCCGATGCTGGAGCTGATGTTCGCGGTGGCGCTGCCGGCCTTCGGCTCGGCGCTGCTGTTCCACGAGGGGGCCTCCTCCGGCGGAACGGACATCATCGCGATGATTCTCCGGAAGCACACCAGCGTTCACATCGGGCGCGCGCTGTTCCTGAGCGACTCGCTGATCACGCTGAGCTCGTTTTTCGTGTTCGACATCAAGACGGCGCTGTTCTCCGTGCTGGGGCTGCTCGGGAAATCGCTGGTCATCGACGGCGTGATCGAGAACATCGACCTCAACAAATATTTCAACGTGGTCTGCTCCGACCCCGAGCCGATCTGCCGCTTCATCGTGGAAAAGCTGAACCGCAGCGCCACGGTCTGCGACGCGACGGGGGCGTACTCCCACCACCACAAATATATCGTCTTCACCGTGATGCGCCGCGTGCAGGCGCTGCAGCTCCGCCGCTTCATCCGGAAGACCGAGCCGGACGCCTTCATCCTGATCACCAACACCAGCGAGATCATCGGCAAGGGGTTCCACAGCGAGTGAGCCGGCCTATTTTTTGAAAATGCCCCTGACCATCGCGATCTCCTCCCTGCTGGGGAGGATCAGCCGGTAAGGCGCCGTGTGGGAGTAGACGCAGAAGATCACGATGCTGGCGAGGCCCTGCACCGTCAGCGAAGCGGAGGTGGCGGCGGCGACGCCGTTGATGCCCATCGGCGGGATCAGCAGGAAGCTGCCCGCGACGTTGACCGCCGCGGCCAGCGCGTTCGGCAGGATGTTCAGCTCCGGCCTGCCGTAGGCGGCGATCGAGTTCGTCAGCACCTGCGCGTAAGAGACGAAGATGGAGCCGACGATCAGGTACGCGAGCGGGTCCAGCGCGCCCACATACTGCGGGAACAGCACCGGGAAGATCAGCCGCGCGGCCCACAGCATCAGCACCGCCCCCGCCGTGGTCACATAGGTCACCAGCTTGGACGCGAGCAGCGTGAGGCGCAGGCGGTCGCTTTGCTGCTGCATGGCGGCCAGGCGGCTCATGATGACCTGGCTGACGGCGGCCGGCAGCAGCCAGAGCTGCTCCATCATGGTCACCGCCGTGTTGTAGACGCCGAAATCCGCGATCGCGTATTTTTCCTGCACCACGTATCGGCCGAGATTCTTGTTCAGATAGTTCAGGATGTTGCTGACGTGCGACTTCAGGCTGTAGCCCATCACGTCCTTCACGGGGACGGCGCAGTCGTCGCCCGGCGCGGGGACGGGCCGCGGGCCGTTCCAGCGCAGCACGCCCCACAGCGCGAACGCGGCCATGGCGGCGCAGACCGCGTTGGTCCCCCAAATCCACAGGTCGGCGTCCGGCCGGAACGCGATATAGGCGTTCAGCGCCGTGATCAGCACCTGCTGGGTCAGGTTGACGATATTGAAGAACCGGAATTTATTTTCGCCCCGCAGGACGCAGGTCAGGATGCCGAACACGAAGGACAGGACGCCGTACGTCACGATGGACGCGAGGAACGACGCCGAACGCCCTTGAAAAGTATGGGTGCCGCGCATCAGGAGCAGCACGGCGGCGGAGATCAGGACGATCGCCGCGGCGAGCACGGCGGTGGTTTTTCCGACGGCCGCCTTCGCGTTCTGGATCTTGTACCGCGCCACGTAATAGATCACGGCGCTGCTCACGCTCAGCCCGAGGACCGTGTTGAAGCCGCCGCCCCAGACCTGCATCTGGTTGTAAACGCCTTTGGTCGCCGTCGCGACGTTCCGCAGGACCAGGACGGTGGAAACCAGCCCGAGCGCCGAGCCGAACAGGTTGGTGCCGAAGGTGTTGACCGAATCCCGCACGATCTCGCTGCGGGCTTTCTTTTTTCCGCCGAAGCTCATACCGACGCTCCAATTTTATCGAGGATGGAGCTTATTATACCATTCCCGGCCGGAGAACACAACCGGCCGCGCAAACGGTCATTTCACCAGCTCCGCGAGGCGGCCCTTCACCTTCGCGCGGTCGAGGGCCCGGCCCGCGGCCAGGTAAAGCGCGGCGCTGGCACCCGCCTGCACCAGGTTGGCCGGGACCGACGCCAGCGGCACCGTGAAGCTGCGGTAGAGGAACACCTCCGTGCAGTAATAGCCAGCGACGCAGATCGCGCCCGCGGCCGCCGTGGCCCAGGCGTTGCGCCTGCCGAGTACGGCGGTGCCTTTGGAGGAAAAGCACAGCGCCATGGCCGCCTTGATGAGCAGGGTGGGCAGCGCGTAGGCGACGCTGCCCGTCAGCGCGTCGGAGAGCGCCTCGCCCACGGCGGCGGCCGCGACGGCGTAAGGCGCCGGCAGCAGGCTGGCCGCAAGGTAGAGGATCGCGTCCCCGAGATGGACGTACCCGCCCGTGCCGGGCGTGGGGATGTGCAGAACATAGGCCGTCACGACGAAGATCAGCGCCCCGAACAGGGCCGCCAGCACGCCGAGGCGGAGAGAACGGCTGTTTTTCATCAATTTCACTCCCAAACGGTTGACATTCCCGCGGTTCGCGTATTATCATAGCGTAGAACTGTTGCTTTTGAAATACACAGTTTGTAAAAATTTGATCAGTACACTTTTACATTTTTTGTTCCTCCCCCGCTTCCGGCGGGGGAGGAACAAAAAAGGATCGCCTCGTCATGACCGGACCCACTGTAACGAATGGAGGGAAGCGCCGTGCCCTACGATTATCTTCCGCTCGACCGGAAGTCGGCCGTGCCGCTGTACCGGCAGCTCTATCTTTCCATCCGGGGGGCGGCGGAAAGCGGCCGCCTGAAGGCGGGGGACCGTCTGCCCTCCGTACGCCGGATGGCGGCGGACCTGGGCCTGAGCTGCACCACGGTCGAAAGCGCGTACCAGCAGCTCTGCGTGGAGGGGTACCTGCGCGCCCGCCCGCACCGGGGGTATTTCGTGCGGGACGTGCGGCGGGACGTCTTCGCGCGGCCCGCGCCGCCGGCCTTCCGCCGCAGGGCCGCCCCCGCCGTGCGGTACGATTTCGGCACCGGCTGCGTGGACGGCGAGGCCGTCGACCTCAAGGCCTGGCGCAGGAACGTCCGGGGCGCGCTGAACCGGCGGGACGTTCTCGCCTCCTACGGCGAGAAGCAGGGGGAGACCGAGCTGCGCGAGGCGCTCGCCGCTTACGGCTATCAGGAGCGGGGCCTGGCCGCCTCCCCCGGGCAGATCGTCGTCGGCGCGGGGACGCAGCCGCTGCTTTTCCTGCTGTGCGGGCTGCTGGACCGCGGGGCCGTCGCGATGGAGGAGCCGGGCTTCCGGCAGGCGGAGCAGGTCTTTTCGGACTGCGGCTTCTCCGTTTTGAAGCTGCCGGGCGACAGCGACGGCATCCGCATGGACGCCCTTGAAAGCAGCGGGGCGAAGCTGCTCTTCGTCAGTCCCTCGAGCCGCGCGCTCACCGGGGCGGTCCTCCCGATGAGCCGCCGGCTGACCCTCCTCAAATGGGCGAAGGCGAACGGCGGGTTCGTGATCGAGGACGACTACAACGGCGAGCTGCGCTACCGTGCGCGGCCCGTGCCCGCCATGCAGGGCATCGCCGGGGGGCGCGGCGTCGTGTACCTCGGCTCGTTTTCCAAGCTGCTGCTGCCCTCGGTGCGCATCGGCTACATGGCCCTGCCGCCGGAGCTGCTGGCGCGCTACCGCCCGCGCGCCGCGAACTACAACCAGACGGCCTCCAAGGTGGAGCAGCTCGCCCTTGCGGAATACATCCGCAGCGGGCAGATGGAGCGCCACCTGCGCCGCCTGCGCAAGCGGTACGGCGCGAAGAGCGAGGCGCTGGTCCGCGCGCTGCGCGGGGCGTTCCCCGGCGCGGGCGTGCTGCTGCGGGAAACGCCGCTCACGGTCGCCCTGACGCTGAAAACCGGAAAAAGCGCGCGGGAGCTGTGCGCGCTGGCCCTCGCGCGGGGCGTGCGCGTGCAGCCGGACGAGGGCGGAGGGGTGCTGCTCGGCTTCGCGGGCATCCCGCCGGAGAACATCCCCGGCGCCGTCGAATGCCTGCGGCAGGCCTGGCGGGGCTGCTGATTTTTCCTTTACAACACACGCCCGGACGGCGTATGATGAAGATATCGAAAAGCGAACGGGAAAGGATCGGAAAAACATGAGAGCTTATCAGCGACTGCTCCAGTATGTGAAATACGACACCACGTCCGACGAAAACGCGCCCGAGGACGTCTGCCCCAGCACCCCGGGGCAGAAGGTCCTGGCCGCCGCCCTCGCGGAGGAGATGGAGGGCCTCGGCTTCCGGGACGCCCGCGTGGACGGGCACGGCTACGTCTACGGCACGCTGCCGGCCGCCGGCGCGTCCGACGCCCTGCCCGCCGTCGGCCTGATCGCCCATATGGACACCAGCCCCGCCGCGCCGGGCGCGGACATCCGCCCGCGCCTCGTGCGGAACTATGACGGCGGCGACATCGTGCTGAACGCAGAAAAGAACATCGTGCTACGCGCCGCGGAATTCAAGGACCTCGCGGACTACAAGGGCATGGACCTGATCGTCACCGACGGCACCACGCTGCTGGGCGCGGACGACAAGGCCGGCGTGGCGGAGATCCTCACCGCCGCCGAGACGCTGGCGGAGCGGAAGATCCCGCACGGGAAGATCGCCGTTGCCTTCACGCCGGACGAGGAGATCGGCCGCGGCGCGCGCCGGTTCGACCTCAAGGGCTTCGGCGCGGAGTTCGCCTACACGGTGGACGGCGGCAAGATCGGCGGGCTGGAATACGAAAACTTCAACGCCGCCTCCGCCGACGTGACCGTGCGCGGATTCAGCATCCACCCCGGCGACGCGAAAAACAAGATGAAGAACGCCGTGCTGCTCAGCATCGAGTTCAACTCCATGCTCCCGCCGGCGGAGACCCCCGCCCACACGGAGAGCCGCGAGGGGTTCTACCACCTGATGCGTTTCGAGGGTGCGGAGGAAAAGGCCGTGCTGCGCTATATCGTCCGCGACCACGACCGCGCGAGGTTCGAGGCCCGCAAGGCCCGCCTGCGCAAGATCGCGGAGTACCTCAACGGGAAGTACGGCGCCGGCACCTTCGCGGTCGATCTGCGCGACAGTTATTACAATATGAAGGAGAAGATCGAGCCGCACCGGGAGGTCGTCGAGCGCGCCGAAGCGGCCATGCGCGCCGCCGGCGTGGAGCCGCGCGCCGTGCCGATCCGCGGCGGCACCGACGGGGCCGTGCTCTCCTGGATGGGGCTGCCGTGCCCCAACCTGCCGACGGGCGGGCACAACTTTCACGGCCGGTTCGAGTATATCCCCGTGCAGTCGATGGACAAGATGGTCGAGGTGCTGGTGAATCTCGTCCGCGCGCCGGGCGGAAAGCCGGCGGAAACAAGATGACGCTGAAGCTGTCCGAGCCCGCCCCCGAAATGGAGGGCGAATACCGTTCCTTCGCGGACGACTGGGCGCGGAACGGCGAGGAGATCACCCCCTACTCCGCCAGGCTGCTGGACCGCGGCTACGCGCAGTGGCTGGACGACACCCTGCGGGGCGAAACCGAGGCGCGGGGGGACCGGGTCCCCGCCCACACGCTTTTTCTGACGGACGAAACGGGCCGGATCCTCGGCGCCGTCAATATCCGCCACCGCCTTACCCCCGCCCTGCTGCTGCGCGGCGGGCACATCGGGTACGGCGTCCGCCCGCCGGAGCGCCGCAGGGGATATGCGGAGCGGATGCTGGCCCTCGCGCTGTCCTTCGCCGGGCGGCTGGGCATCCGGAGGGCGCTGGTCACCTGCGACCGGAAAAACACCGCTTCGGTCAGAACCATCCTGCGCTGCGGGGGCGTTCTGGAAAATGAAATTCCCGACGGCGAAAGAGTGACCCGGCGGTACTGGATCGCCTTATAGCCTTGCTTCCCGGCCCTGCGCCCCGCGGCGATTGCGGGGCGCGTTTTTTTGCAATTAGCCGTTGACAACTTGCGTCAGCGGTGGTAAACTTGGAACCGGTAGTAAGGTATAGCTAACTCCGGCGGCGCGGGCCGCCGAAAAGGAGGGATTCCGGATGCCGCTGACGATGGCGAACTACGGGGAACCGCTTTCGATCAAAGCGATCCACGGCAAGGACGAGACGCGCCGGTTCCTGGAGAGCCTGGGCTTTGTGACGGGCGCGCAGGTGACGGTGGTCACCGAGATGGGCGGGAACATGATCCTGAACGTCAAGGAGACCCGCATCGCGCTGAACAAAGGCATGGCGAGCCGCATCATGGTCTGAGGGCGGCGGGATTCCGGCGAAAAGGAGGTGCGGAACATGGTGAGAACGCTGAGGGACGTGAAGCCCGGCGAGACCGTGACGGTGGAAAAGCTGAGCGGAGTCGGCGCCGTCAAACGCAGGATCATGGACATGGGCATTACGAAAGGCGTGCAGATCTTCGTGCGCAAGGTCGCCCCGCTGGGCGACCCGGTGGAGATCACGGTGCGCGGCTACGAGTTGTCGCTGCGGAAAAACGACGCCGCTTATATCTCTGTGGAATAACGCATCATCCGGTCTGTGCCGCCCGTGCGGCGCGGCAGGAGGTTAGCGTTGGCTAACTGAAAAGTAGGAGGATACGGATGGCTATCAAAATTGCACTGGCCGGCAACCCGAACTGCGGCAAGACGACCCTGTTCAACGACCTGACCGGCTCCACCCAGTACGTGGGCAACTGGCCGGGCGTCACCGTCGAGAAGAAGGAAGGAAGGCTCAAGGGGCACGGCGACGTGATCATCACCGACCTTCCGGGGATCTATTCCCTTTCGCCCTACACGCTGGAGGAGGTCGTCTCCCGGAACTACATCGTGAACGAGAAGCCGGACGCCGTGATCAACCTGGTGGACGGCTCCAACCTGGAGCGCAACCTGTACCTGACCACGCAGGTGCTGGAGATGAACGCCCCGGCGGTCGTCGCGCTGAACATGATGGACGTCGTGAAAAAGAGCGGCGACAAAATCGACGTGCAGAAGCTTTCCGCGGCGCTGGGGTGCGACGTCGTCGAGACCTCGGCGGTCAAGGGCGCCGGCTCGTTCGAAGCGGCGGAGCGCGCGATCCAGGTCGCGAAGCAGCATAAGAAGGTGCCGGTCCAGCGGATCTTCAGCGACCGCATCGAGAGCGCGCTCGACGAGATCCGGAAGCTGGCGGAGCCGTACATCGACCCGGAGCGCGAGCGCTGGAGCACGATCAAGCTGTTCGAGCGCGACGAGAAGGTCCTCGCGGAGACCCGCCTGCCGGCCGACACCGCGTCGAAGATCGAAGCGGTGATCGCATCGTGCGAAAAGGAGCTCGACGACGACTCCGAGAGCATCATCACGAACGGGCGCTACGAGTACATCAAAAAGCTGATCGGCAACTGCCTGCACAGGCACCGCGAGAAGCTGAGCGCCTCCGACCGCATCGACCGCGTGGTGACGAACCGCTGGGCGGCGCTGCCGATTTTTTTCCTCATCATGTGGTTCGTGTACTGGGTCTCGATCACCACCCTCGGGGATATCGCGACCACCTTCATGAACGACACGCTGTTCGGCGACTGGATCACGAACGGCCTGACCGGGTGGCTGGAATCCGTCCACGCGGCGGACTGGCTGACCGGGCTGCTGGTGGACGGCATCGTCGGCGGCGTGGGCACGGTCCTCGGCTTCGTGCCGCAGATGCTGATCCTGTTCTTCTTTCTCTCGGTGCTGGAGGATTCCGGCTATATGGCGCGCGTCGCGTTCATCATGGACCGGATCTTCCGCAAGTTCGGCCTTTCGGGCAAGTCGTTCATCCCGATCCTGATCGGCAGCGGGTGCGGCGTGCCGGCCATCATGGGCAGCCGGACGATCGAGAATGAGAAGGACCGCAAGATGACCATCATGCTCACGACGTTCATTCCCTGCACGGCCAAGACGGTCATCATCGGGATGATCGTCGCGACCTTCTTCCCCAACTCGCCCTGGATGGGCCCGCTGATGTATATTCTGGGCGTCGCGGTGATCATCGTCTCCGGCATCATCCTCAAGAAGACGAAGCTCTTCGCGGGCGACCCGGCCCCCTTCGTGATGGAGCTGCCCGCCTACCACGTCCCCGCGGCGAAGGGCGTGCTGATCCACATGTGGGAACGCTCGAAGGCCTTCATCATCAAGGCCGGCACGATCATCTTCATCGCCAGCGGCCTGATCTGGTTCCTCTCGGCGTTCGGCTGGAACATGGCGATGACCGACGACATTGAGCAGAGCATGCTCGCCACGCTCGGCCACGGCATCGCGTGGATCTTCGCGCCGCTCGGCTTCGGCGACTGGAAGGGCGCCGTCGCCACCATCAGCGCCCTGGCGGCGAAGGAGAACGCGATCGGCACGCTCGCCATTCTGAACGGCGTGGCCGACGCGGAGAACGACGTGGCCGTGATGAAGGGCATCGCCTCGATGTTCACGCCGATCGGCGCGTTCTCATTCATGATGTTCAACCTGTTCTGCCCGCCCTGCTTCGCGGCCATCGGCGCGACGGCCCGCGAGATGGGCAGCAGAAAATGGACTTGGTCCGCGATCGGCTATCAGTTCCTGACGGGGTACGTTCTGGCGTTCGTCAGCTATCAGCTCGGCAGCGTGCTGTTCTACGGACAGCCCTTCGGCGCCGGAGCGGTCATTGCCATCGTTCTGATCGCGGCCATCGTTTATCTCGTCGTCCGCCAGGGGTACGACGAGCGCGCGCACGCCCTTCGCACGACGGGCCGCGCGGACGCCTGATCCCGGCGGTTTCTCCCGAAAGGAAGGGATTCCATGATTTCGTTTCTGCTTGAAAATCTTTCGACCATTCTGATCTCCATCGTTCTGGCGGGGGTGGTGGCGCTGATCGTCGCCTACCTCGTCCGGCAGCGCCGCAGGGGCGGGCCGGACGAGTGCGCGGGCTGCGAGGTCACGGGCTGCCCCTACTGCCCCCCGCGCCGGAACGGATGACAGCGTAAAAACGCAGCGGCAGATTTGCGGCGCGGACCAAAAGGCCCGCGCCGCTTTTCGTCCCCCCCGCCCCGCGCCGGGGCGGCTCTATTTCCCGCCCCGGGCAGGCCGGCGGGCCGGAAGCGGGGCCCCGCCGACTTTTTTCTCAAGCTCCACCACGGCCAGCGGCGCGAGGGAAAGGGCGGCCACCACCAGCCACTGGCCGCCCGTGAGCATCGCCGTGCGGAACACGGCGTCCAGCGGGCGGAACACGATCACCGCCGCCTGAAGGAACACGCAGGCGGCGGCCGCGAGATTCAGCTTGCGGTTCGGCCGCAGCCCGGAGCGGAAAAAGACCGAACGCTCGGAGCGCATGTTGAAGGTGTGGGCCACCTGCGAGAGGCTGAGGACGGCGAACGCCATGGTCCGCCCGACCAGCGGCGCGGCGGGGTCCGCGTCGAAAAACGCGCGCCCGATGCTGTACGCCAGCAGGGACAGTGCGCCGATCAGGCACCCCTCCACCGTGATGGTGTAGCCCATCCCCCCCGCGAACACGCTTTCGCCGCGGCGCACGGGCTTCCGCTCCATCACGTCCGGGGCGATCGGCTCGACGCCGAGGGCCAGCGCGGGCAGCGAATCGGTCACCAGGTTGACCCAGAGCAGCTGGATGGGCTGCAGCGGATAGGGCAGCCGCAGCAGAAAACCGACGAAGACCGCAAGGATCTCCCCGATGTTGCAGCTGAGCAGAAAATGCACCGTTTTGCGGATGTTCGCGTAGATGCCGCGCCCTTCCCGCACGGCGGCGACGATGGTCGCGAAGTTGTCGTCGGTCAGGATCATGTCGGAGGCGGCCTTCGCGACCTCCGTGCCGGAGATCCCCATCGCGCAGCCGATGTCGGCTGCGCGCAGGGCGGGCGCGTCGTTGACGCCGTCGCCCGTCATGGCCACGACCTCCCCGTGCGCCTGGAACGCGCGGACGATGCGCACCTTGTGCTCCGGCGAGACGCGCGCGAACACCGTGTAGTCGTAGATGCGGCGCTTCAGCTCCTCCTCGGAGAGGCGGTCCAGCTCCGCGCCGGTCAGCACGGCCCCGCGGTCCCGCGCGATGCCGAGCTGCCGCGCCACGGCGGCGGCCGTGGCCGCGTGGTCGCCGGTGATCATCACGGGGCGGATGCCCGCCTTCTTGCACAGCGCGACGGCGCCCCGCGCCTCCGGCCGCGGCGGGTCGGTCATGCCGATCAGCCCGCAGAAGGTCATGCCGGTCTCCAGGGCCTCGCGGTCGGCGGGCAGCGAGCCGAAATCGCGGTAGGCTACGCCGAGGACCCGCAGCGCCGACGACGCCATGATCTCATTCTGCCGCGCGGCCCCGCCGGAGACGCACCGCCCGAACAGAAAATCCGGCGCGCCCTTCATCACGGCCCGGTATCCCCCGCCGGGCATGCGGTGCACTGTCGTCATCCGCTTGCGCGCGCTGGAAAACGGGATCTCCATCGCGCGGGGGTAGCGGCGGCGGTCCGCCTCGAGCGCGCCGGGCGACGCGGCGGCCACGATCGCGGCCTCGGTCGGGTCGCCCGCCACCTTGCCGCCGGCGATCTCGCAGTTCGTGCAGAGCGCGGCCATGCGCAGCAGCCGGCGCCCTTCGGGGGAATCCGGGGCGATCACGCCGTCAGGGCCGCGCAGCTCGACCACCGTCATGCGGTTCTGGGTCAGGGTGCCCGTCTTGTCCGAGCAGATCACGCTCGCGCTGCCCAGGGTCTCCACCGCCGGCATCCGGCGCACGATGGCGCGCTTGGCCGCCATGCGGCGCACCCCCACCGCCAGCGTGATGGTCACCACGGCGGGCAGTCCCTCCGGGATGGCGGCGACCGCCAGGCTGACGGCGATCAGGAACATCTCCAGCGGATCGACCCGCTGGAACAGCCCCATGATGAAGATCACGAAGCAGATGGCCAGCGCCCCGATGCCGAGGGTGCGCCCCACCTGCGCGAGCTTCTGCTGGAGCGGCGTCTGCGGCGCGGACTGGCTGCCGATCATGCGGGCGATGCGCCCCACCTGCGTGCGCATGCCGGTCTCCACCACCAGGCCGCTGCCGTGCCCGGCGGTGACGGCGCAGCCGGAAAACAGCAGGTTGTGCCGGTCGCCCAGCGGCGTGCCCTCGGGGTAGACCGCGTCGGCGGTCTTTCCCGAGGGCACGCTTTCGCCGGTCAGCGCGCTTTCCTCCGCCTTGAGGTCCACGGCCTGCAGCAGGCGCAGGTCCGCCGGCACCAGGTCGCCGGCTTTGAGCCTCACCAGGTCGCCCGGCACCAGCTGCGGCGCGGGCAGCACCGTTTCGCGGCCGCCGCGCACCGCGCGCGCCTGCGGGCAGGAGAGGCGGCGCAGGGCCTCCAGCGCTTTTTCGGCGCGGCTTTCCTGCACCATGCCGGTGATCGCGTTCACCACGACGATCACCAGGATGATGATGGAATCGATATAGTCGTTGTCCTTCTGCACCCAGGAGGTGACGAACGAGATCCCCGCCGCGATGAGCAGAATAATCACCATAAAATCCGAAAACTGCGCGAGGAAGCGGAGGACCAGGCTCTTCCGCTTCGGGCGCTCCAGCTCGTTCGGGCCGCAGTCGCGCAGGCGCTGCGCGGCCTGTTCGGGCGTGAGGCCCCGCTCCGCGCTGGTGCGCAGTTTTTCGGCGCATTCCTCTTTCCCCAGGCTCTGCCATTCCAAATTTATCATCCCCCGTTTTTTATTCATGTATATTCGCAATTCGTTGAAAATATGGTATAATATATTCCACCAAACGACGCGGAGGAACGAGCGATGGATGTCACGATATTGAATTACGTGCAGAACCATTTCCATAACCGGCTCACCAATTTCGTCTTCACTCTGCTGTCGCGCATCGGGAACGCGGGGGCGGTCTGGCTGGGCATCGCGCTCCTGCTCGGGATGGACCGGCCGACCCGGCGGTTCGCGTTCATGCTCTTTTTCTCCATCGCGCTCGCGCACGTCGTCAGCCAGATCCTGAAGCCCATCATCGGCCGGCCGCGGCCGTTCGTCACATACCCCGGCCGGCCCCTGCTCATCCACACGCCGGGGGGATACTCGTGCCCCTCGGGGCACTCCGCCTCCTCGTTCGCGGCGGCGACCATCCTCTGCCTGGCGGACAGGCACCTCGGTCTCGCAGCGGTGATCCTCGCCTTTGCGATCGCCTTTTCAAGGATTTTTCTTTTTGTGCACTACCCCTCCGATACCCTGTTCGGCTCTATACTTGGGGTATTAAGCGCCCTCCTGATTATCTATCTTTACAAGATCTGAGGGGCTTGGAGAAAAGTGGAATACAACATGTGTTTTTTAGTCCAAATATGAATAGAATATGTAGCGTGTTTCAGAGATTAGTGACAGGATTGACCATTTTTCGCTTGATTATTTCACTCTCTTGCTTTAGAATTATTCTGGAAACCGAAAATTTCGGTGACACAAATTCACAAAATCTAAGAGGGTGAACTAAAATGGTTAGGTTTGTTGGAAGGGCCGATCTGCCGGGCGTTTGTTTGAAGTATTACGTTTTCGGGAACCACCGGGAAGGGTACGGGATTCGGATTTCGGAGGAAAAGGGAAATTGCGCAGACCAGTACATTTCGCGTGACCTGACCGAGGTGCTGTGTCTGGCCTGGCAGCTGAGACGATGCACCGTTTTTCCTGAAAACCTCTGCGAAATCACGGAGGATCTGCTTTTCGAGGCCGCGGCTGTTGACAAATGAGTCCCGCCCCCTTATACTGGTAATCGTAAGAACGATTCTTAAAAAGGAGCGTGGATCCGCAATGAAAAAATATGTCTGCAGCGTGTGCGGCTATGTGTACGATCCGGCCAAGGGCGACCCGGAGCACGGCGTGAAGCCGGGCACCGCGTTCGAGGATCTGCCGGACGACTGGACCTGCCCCGAGTGCGGGGTCGGCAAGGATATGTTCAGCCCCGAATAACACCAGAAAGAAGCTTTATACAGAATTATGAGTGTCATCAAGCTGAAAACGAATCTGTATTCCGTCGGCGTACTGAATCCGGGGCTCCGCGTTTTCGACATCATCATGAGGTCGGATTACGGGACAAGCTATAACGCGTATCTGATCACGGGCCGGAAAAATATCCTGATCGACACCGTGCACTCGGACTATTTCGACGAGTACCTGCACAACGTCGAGAGCGTTCTCGACATCTCCAGGATCGACTGCCTGGTCATGAACCACACGGAGCCCGACCATTCCGGCTCGGTGGCGAAGCTGCTGGCGCTGAACCCGAACATCCGGGTCTACTGCACCATGCCGGCGAAAAAATATCTGGGGTCGATCGTCAACCGCCCGTTCGACTGCGTGACGGTCCGGCAGGGCGACAGACTGGAGTACGGCGAGGGCTCGCTGGAGTTCATCATCGCGCCGCTGCTGCACTGGCCGGACACCATGTTCACCTGGATGCCGGAACAGAAAACGCTGTTCACCTGCGATTTTCTCGGGTGCCATTACTGCGAGCCCACGATGACGGACACGGGCATCCATTACCCCGATCAGTACCGCGAGCAGTTTGCCTATTACTACCGGGGGATCTTCGGGCCGTTCAAGCCGTACGTGCTCGCGGGGCTCGACAAGATCCGGCCTCTTCCGGCGGAGCTGATCTGCCCGAGCCACGGGCCGTGCCTGACGGACGGCGCGCGGGCGCAGCGCGCCCTTTACCGCAAATGGAGCGCCCCCCGGCCGCAGGGGAAAAAGCTGGCGGCGATCCTGTACGCCTCCGCCTACGGCTACACCCGGCAGCTTGCGGAGGCGGCTTACGAGGAGCTTTCGCGGAACGACGCTCTGGACGTCCAGATGCGCGACGTCGTGTTTTCGGACGAGGAAGAGGTCGTTTCGCTGCTGAATTCCGCCGACGCGCTGCTGTTCGGCTCCTGCACCATCAACCGGGACGCGCCGGGCATCGTGTGGGCGGTCCTCTCGAAGGCGGACGCGATCAACACGCACGGCAAAACCGCCGGGGCGTTCGGCTCCTACGGCTGGAGCGGCGAGGCGGTCCCGATGCTGAAGGACCGGCTCACGCACCTGAAGTACAACTTCATCGGGGACGGCGTTCGGGTGGTCTTCCAGCCGACCGCGGACGACCTTTCCGCCATGCGGGCCTACGCCTCCGAAGTGGCGGGCAACATCCTGTAAGTCTGAATCAAAGCGGCGGTCTTGTCCGCCGCTTCAGTTTGTCGAAAAAACGATCAGGCGGTCTTTTCCGCTTCCCTGCAAAAAGACGCTCCCGAAACCGCCGTGTTTCGGGAGCGTCTTTATGGGAAAAAGAGGTTCATGGCCTGCATTTCAGCGGCGACCCGAAAAAAGAGCTGGCCGCGATCCTCTGCTCCGCCGGCGGGCTGAAATCCGCCGAGCTTGAAACGGTGTTCCATCTGACGCTCGCCGGAGCGTAGGCCGGCCGGGAGGCGTCAGCGCCGCAGGAGGTCTTTCAGCAGCTCCTGCGCCTTCTGCGGGTCGGCGCGGCCGCGGGACGCCTTCATCACGGCCCCGACCAGCGCCTTCAGGGCTTTCTCCTTGCCGCCGAGATAGTCCTTCACGGCGTTCGGGTTTTGCTCCACGGCCTGCCCGCAGAGCTTTTCGAGCTCGTCCGCGCCGACGCCCGCAAGGTCCCGCCCGCTCAGGAGCTCGGAAGCGGGCCTGCCGGTGTCGAGCATCTTTTCCAGCGTGGGCCGGACAAGGTTCCCGCTGAGCTTCCCCTCTTCCGCCAGGCGGAGCAGGGCGTTCAGGGCCTCGGGCGGCACGGCGACGCGGAACGCGTCCTTTGCGTCATCGTCCGGCAGGCGCGCGAAGATCGGCCCCGTGACGCAGTTCGCGGCCGCGCGCGGGTCGCGCAGTCCCTTCGCGGCCGCCTCGAAGTAGTCGGCGATCCTGCGGCGACCGATCAGCAGCCGCGCCTCGGCCTCGGGCAAGCCGTAGTCCCGCACGAAGCGCGCGAGGCGCTGCTGCGGGTCTTCCGGCATTTTGGCCCGGATGGCGGCGACCGTCTCCTCCGTCACGCGGATCGTCACGAGGTCCGGCTCGCGGAAATAGCGGTAATCGTGGGCGTCCTCCTTGCCGCGCATCCCCTCGGTGGCGCCGGTCTTCTCGTCGTAGCGGCGGGTCTCCTGTACGATGGGCTCGCCGCTTTCCAGCAGGTCGATCTGCCGGTCGGCCTCGTACCGCAGGGCCTTCGCCATATGGGAGACGGAGTTCATGTTCTTGATTTCCGTGCGGGTGCCGAGGGCCTCGGAGCCCTGCGGCCGGACGGAGACGTTCACGTCGCAGCGGAGCGACCCCTCCTGCATCCGGCAGTCCGAAACGCCGATATAGCGCAGGATCATCCGCAGCTTCTCCACGTACTCGACCGCCTCGTCCACGCTGCGCAGGTCCGGCTCCGAGACGATCTCGATCAGCGGGACGCCGCCGCGGTTGTAGTCGATCCGCGTATTGCCGCGCTCGTGGATCAGCTTGCCGGCGTCCTCCTCGAGATGGATGCGGTTGAGGCGCACGCGGCGCCCGTCGGAAAGGCCGACCCAGCCGTTCCGGCACAGCGGCATGTCGTACTGGGAGATCTGGTACGCCTTGGGCAGGTCGGGGTACATATAGTTCTTGCGGTCCATCCGGGAGACCGGGCTGATCGTGCAGTTCGTCGCCAGGCCGGCCATCACGGCGTATTCCACCGCCGTGCGGTTCAGCGTGGGCAGGGTGCCCGGCAGGCCGATGCAGACCGGGCAGCAGCGGGTGTTCGGCTCGCCGCCGAAGCCCGTCGGGCACGAGCAGAAGACTTTCGTTCGGGTGGAGAGCTCCACGTGGGTCTCCAGCCCGCAGACCAGCTCGTATTTCACAGTCCCGCCCCCATTCCCGCAGCCCGGTACGGCGCGCCGCCCGCCGCCCGCTCGTACTGGTACGCGGCGTTGAGCAGCGCGGCCTCCGAAAACCGGGGCCCGATGAGCTGCATGCCGACGGGCATGCCGTCCTTCCCGACCCCGCACGGCACGCTGACGGCCGGCAGGCCGGCGATGTTGACCGGCACGGTGCAGATATCCGTCTG
>DAIUFE010000030.1:0-20448 GCA_036844765.1 Caproicibacter sp.
GGGGAGGGGGGCGCAGCCCCCCTCCCGATATTATAATAAACCCCCTTCCGCGCTCGGCGGGCTTACAATTCCGCCGCGCTAACCGCGCGGGAGGGGGTAGGGGGTGGGCGTTTGTCGGCGGGAAGTTTGAAATTTTCAGCTTTGTTTTCTGAATTTGAATTCAGCTTAATTTTACTTTGTGCTCAAGCCGCGCAGGTCCTCCGCCTTTTGAAAAAAGCGGGCGAAAACTTTACTGTTTACTGACCGGGAGTTATCTTAGACTGTCCCGCCTAAAAAAAGCTTCTGTTTTGCTTTCAGTTGAACGGCGGGCCGTGCGTGCAGGCTCAGCCTGCCGGGGCGGGCCGGAACCGGCTTTGCCGGCTTAGCCCTCGGCGCACAGGCAGAACGGATGCCCGGCCGGGTCCAGCATGGTGGTCCAGTTGTCGCCGCCGAACTGCGACTTCGCCTTCACGGCGCCGAGGGCCTCGGCCTTCCGCACGGCGGCGGGCACGTCCGGCACCTCAAAGTCGAAATGAAGCTGTTTCTGCTGCTTCCCCGGCTCCTCCGGCCAGACGGGCGGAACGTAGTCCTCTTCCTGACCGAACAGGAACACCGTGCCGTTCCCGCTTTTCAGGGCGGGCAGGCCGTAAACGTCCAGCTTGGCCCAGCCCAGAAGCTCCGCGTAAAAATCCCTCAGCTTTTTTGCGTCCCTGCAGTCCACGACGATATCGCCCAGAACGATTTCACGAGCCATCATACATCCTCCTTTTTTCTCATCCGGTCAAAGTTTTTGGCTTCTCCGTCATCATACCGGATTTGCCCGGGAATGTCAACCGCGCCGGGGCGGGATCGGGCCGGCCCCGCCGCCTGTTCATGATTCTGCGGCGAAGGCGAACAGAAATAGAATACCGACTCCATTCGCTATCCAATGCGAGAGAGCGCTGACCCACGCGTTGTTTGTTTTGTGGAACACCATGCCGTAGAAAACGCTGTTGGCCGCGACAAAAATCAGGTCGTACGCCACGACCGGAACCGCGCCGCCTGACAAATGCCCCAGGGCGAACAACGCGGAAGTTGCGAGGATCGCCGCCGGCGCGGGGAAGGCCTTGGTCAGCTGCCTTTGGAAAAACGCCCGCCACGCGATTTCCTCGCCCAACGCGGATACGATGAGCTGAGCGGCCAGCAGCGGCCATTGGCGGAACGTTAAAAATCGGCCGGTGCGCGCCAGCACGTGGCCGATAAAATCCGGCATAACGGCCTTGGCCAGGCCCATGCAGATCAGATTCATGACGGCGGGCATGGCGATCCAGACCCAGACGCTCCCGTTGGCGAGGTCTTTTCCGGTTCTTTTGATCTCCAGGCCGCTGTTTTCCGTGGGGCCCCGGCCCTGATCCACGAAGAAAAAGACGACGCCCACAAGAACGGAGTAGCCCGCTGCGGACAGTCCGAAAAAATTTGTAAAAACCAGCGCGCCCATGACAAGCATGGCGGCTAAAGCGACGGGTTTTACGGTCCGCCCGGTCGTTTTCACGGCGTTCCCTCTTTTCTCTTCTATCACTCAGGCGAATGGCGGCGCACCCGGCCGGTGCTTCCGGCGGAGATCACAGGTAGGTGGAGCAGGTGATCGCGATGTGGATCGCGCCGAACACGGCGCAGGGGAGCGGGACGGCGTCGTTTTTCAGCCGGAGGGCCGCCGAGAGGAAGTAGAGCGGAGGCATGGCGGCCAGGCCGAGGATCAGCAGCGCCGGCGAGACGTTCCCCCCGTAATAGAGGGCCCACGCCGCGTAATAGCCGAGCAGGAACGCCGCGGCCGCCCAGAGGAAGAGCCGGCTCCGCCGCCCGCCGTCCCGGGGGACCAGCAGGATCAGCAGGGCGACCGTCGCGGCGCCGAAGATCCCCTCCAGGATATTCCAGAGCGGGACGGGCGAGGAGTTGCGCGCCAGCGCGTCGTTCGCGGGCGGCGCGGCGAGCCACAGCAGGTTCGGGAGAAGCTGCAGCGCGTAGACGATCAGCCCCGCCGGGGAAACGCCGATTTTGTACCGCTTCATCGCTTTCCTCCTTCCGGTCCGTCCGGTGCCGGCACGATGATCGTACCATATTTTTCCTCGGAAAGGAAGACCGTTTCCGTAAAAAAAACCGCGTCACGCGCGCAGGCGCCCGAGCGCGGAAGGGGGTACAGCAGGATCGGAAGGAGGCTGCGCCCCCTCCCCCTGCCAAAGACCCACGCCGGAGCGGGCCGGTTATTCCAGAAATCGGACGGTAAAAACCCCGACACCGGCGAGGAAAAACAAAACGCCGCCGATCCTCGTGCTGAGCGCGAACAGATGCGAGGGCTCCGCGCCGGGATCGCTCTTCCAGCTTTCCGTGACAGCATAAAACAATTTGGGCGACACGATCATCACGGTTCCCACTGCGATCAAAAGCACGCCCCACAGCGGATGCATTCTTTGCACCTTCTTATGAAGATAAAATTTTCCATATTGTATCATATATCCATAAAAATAAAAAGGACCGGAACCTTTGCGATCCCGGCTCTTTTGTCTTTTGATCCGCGTTCCTTATTGTTTCGGCAGCAGAGCGGAGACCGCCGCGAAGATCAGCGCGGCGATCGGCCAGATCACCCATGAGAATTCCCAGTTATTTGTGAAAAAGCTCCACCCGAGATAGGCCGCCACGACGACCGGCCAGTAGACGCCCGCGAACTTCGACACCCGTTTCGCGCGCTCCTGCTCCTTCGGCTCGAAGTCGCCCTCGCGCAGCAGCTGGTCGTAGCCGCCCTTGACCGTCCCGGCGGCGACCAGAAGGGCCGTCCCGACGGAAACGACCGCCAGCAGCAGGGCCGCGAGAAGGGACAGCGTCATCTCCGGAGCCCCGTAGATGCCCGCCACGATCAGGGGCACGGAGCACAGGATGAAAAGGACGACGCCGGTCACCGTGCTCCGGACGTATTTCGGCTCGAACGCGGCCCGCTTTTCCTTCAGGATGCCCGGGACCCCGTACTCCAGCTCGAAAGCGCCCTCCTGCAGGTAGGTGAAGCGCTTCATTTTCGTGCCGCTGACGATAAAGACCGCCACGGCCCCCGCGACCATCAGCAGCAGCGTCACGACGCCGACGCCGGACGCGACGCTTTCCGGCACGATCTCCTCCGCCGACAGGGCGGAGAGCACGATCAGCAGGACCGGCGAGAGGATGCACAGCATCACGCCCAGCGCGGTCCGCCTTCCCTGGACGGCTTTGCTTTCCAGAAAATCGTTCGTTTCCTGCAGCGTCACGCGGGTGCGGTCGTCCGCCGCGTCGGCATCGGCGCCGGAATACGCGGCCTTTTCAAGGTCGTCTTTCAGCAGATAGTCGGTCGTCACCCCGAAAAGCTTCGCCAGCTCCAGGATCCGGTTGATATCCGGGATCGCGGCGGCGCTCTCCCATTTGGAGATGGACTGCCGCGACACGTTCATTTTTTCCGCCAGCTCTTCCTGGGACCACCCGTTGTTTTTGCGCAGCTGCAGAATTTTTTCCGCTAAAATCATTTGGATTCCCCCTGTTCGTCCGACAGCGTACGGCCATCCTGCAAGAAAATTATAACGGCGGCCCCGGTTGCAGACCATCAACGGGGCTTGGAACTTCCGCAACCGGCGGTTGCGTTTTCGCCGGGAGACCGGTTTTCCCGCGGGGCGTGCGTCGTTTTCTATAAGATACCATATTTTTCCGCGGAAAGGAAGCGCGGCGTTTCCATCGCGGCCGGGGCCGGCCGTTGACAAAGCGGGCGGACCGCGCTATAATTTAGTAAACTAACAGTTTACTACGGCATTTCCAGCTGATTATGCAAGTGGGTTTGTGTTTTTCCCCCGCCGAAGGCGGGGAGAAAACACATCGTCTTTCGCAAAATGAAATGGAATTGCTGTAAATTGCAATCGCTTGAATACGGGTGACGGAATGGACCGGAAAGAACGCAGGCGGCGGGGGAAAGAGACCAACCGGAAAGAAATCGTCGACGCCGCCGAGCGGCTGTTTTTCTCGCAGGGATACGAAAACACCTCGATGGATCAGGTCGCCAAAGAAGCGGAGTTCAGCAAGCGGACCGTTTACGTCTATTTCAGCGGCAAAGAGCAGATTTACTTCGAGGTCATGATCCGGGGATACCGCCTGCTGATCGGGATGGTCGAGGAAAGCTTCCGGGAGAGCCGCCCCCGGAACGCCCTCGAAGAGATGCGCTGCCTTTTTTTCACGCTTTTCCGGTTCAGCGGGGAATACCCGGCGTACTTCAAAGCCATGATGGAGTATGAGACGGGCGATTCCGACGGCCGGGCGGGCGCGGGGGACGAGCCGAAGGCGGAATGCTACCGGCTGGGCGAGCAGCTTTTCGGATATCTTTCCCGCGCGCTTCAAAGGGGCGCGGAGGAAGGCAGCCTGCCCGGAAACCTCGAGACCGAAAAAGCGGCGCTGATCTTATGGGCCTGCGCGGTCGGCGTTTTCAACACGGCGGCAAAAAAGGGCGCGTACCTGAAAAATTACCATCAGATCGACCCCGAGGAATTCATCGCGGATTCTTTCGGCTGGATCATGCGCCTGATCGGCGGAAACGGAGGGGACCGGCGTGAGGAAGAAAAAAGCGGTTAAAATCGTATGGCGGGCGCTGCTCGGCGTCGCCGGCGGCTGCCTTGTCTTAGGGTCCGCGCTTTTTATGATCAGCGGAGGTTTTATGAAGCAGACTTATCTGGAACCGTGGGATAAAAATTACGCCGCGCAATTTTCCGACCCGAGGGTGCGCCTCGCGGCCGGCGGCCTGCTGGCCGCGAGCGGCCACAATATGCAGCCGTGGAAGATCCGGCTCGACCCCTCCGACCCCATGGCGTTCTACCTGTATGCCGACCGCTCGCGCACGACCGGAGAGGTGGACCCCTATGCGCGCCAGATGATGGTCTCGCAGGGCACTTTTCTGGAATACGCCGCCGTGGCCGGGGAGAAAGAGGGCTGGAGCGTCGGGATCCGCCTTTTCCCCGAGGGGGCGTACGACGAATCGCGCCTTGCGGAAAGCATGGACGCGAAGCCCGTGGCCAAAATCACGCTGACGAAGGCGCAGGCGAAAAGCGGCCCGCTCTGCGACGCGCTCTTTCTGCCGGATACGAACCGGGAGGCCTACCGGCCGGAAAAACTCTCTTCCGCGCAGTCCGCCGCCCTCGCGTCCCTTTCGGAGGGAGGCGCGGCCTCCGTCAAAGTGTTCCAGGATCCGCCGGATTTGAAGAAGATCGGGGAGTACGCGATGAAAAGCGCGGAGATCGAGGCCGGCGTCGGGCGCGTGATGGAAGAGTCCCGGCTGATCTTCCGCGCGAACGAGCGCGAAAAAAACAGGTTCCGCGACGGCTTCTCGGTGGAGGGCCAGGGGACCTCCGGCCCGATGGTGCACGTCCTGCAGGGTCTGCTCACCGTTTTTCCGTCCTTGAATACCGGCGACGCCGCTGCCCAAAACTTCATCCGTTCCACCCGGACTTCCGTCGGCCGCACGCCCGCCTATGCGGTGATCGTGACTTCGGAGAACAGCCGCGCCGCGCAGGTGGAGAGCGGAAGGCTTTACAGCAGGCTCGTGCTGACCGGGCACACGCTGGGCCTTGCGATGCAGCCGCTCAGCCAGGTCCTGGAAGAATACCCCGAGATGCGGGTTCCCTACGACGGATTCAAGCGGGACTACGCCCCGGGCGGCGGCACGGTGCAGATGCTTTTCCGCGTCGGCAGGCCCGAAAAGAGCGTGCCCTTAAGCATGCGGCGCGACGTGGCCGACCTGATCGTCCGGAAATGATTTGGGCGCGGAGGGATTCGGGTCGTGCAATATCTTCCCGCGTTCCGCGGGCGCAAAGCGCCGTTCGCGCCTGCGGCGGCCGCGATTCCGGGCCGCCGCTTCCCTATCCCATATGTCTGCCCGGCGGCTCCGAAAGGGCGCGGTCTGTCTCCCGCCCCGCGCCCGGGTGCTTCCTTGTGACAGGCGAAAAATCACGGGGCTGTCGCAAAACGAAAGTTTTGCGACAGCCTTTTTTCTGTTGGGAAGCCAGGGCTTACGGTGTTTTTGTTGAAAATTCTGCGGGGGGAAAAGCACAAACCCAATTGCATAATCAACTGGAAATGCTGTAAATTCTAAAGCAAAAAGCCGAAGCGGCCAACCCCTTTCGGGATGACTGCTCCGACTTTTTTGGGGGCCGTTTTGCAGAGGCCCCGTTTTGACGGAAAGGAAAGTCCGCCTCAGTCGTCGATGAAGACGGCGGGCTTGATCAGGTCGCGGGGCTTTTTGTCCATCAGCCAGAACGCGTCCTCGATCTTCTCGAAACCGTGGAAGCGGTGGGTGATGAGCTTGGTCGGGTCCACCCGGTGGTACTTGATCAGGTCGAGCAGCTTCTGGATCCGCACGGCGCCGCCGGGGCAGAACCCGCACCGGATCGTCTTGTTCGACATGCCGAGGCCCCAGGCCATCGCGGGCATCGAAAGCACGTCCTTGATATCGAAGAAATTGACGTTGGAGATGTAGCCGCCCGGTTTCGTCATCTCCACCGCCTGACGGAAGCTGTCGGGCGTGCCGCCCGCGATGATGACCGCGTCGGCGCCCTCTTTGCCGGTCAGCTCCATCACCTGCCGGACGACATCGCCCTCTTTGTAGTTGACGATATCCGTCGCGCCGTATTCCTTTGCCACCTCGACGCATTTCGGCCGGCTGCCGACCGCGATGATCCTGCCGGCGCCGCGCAGCTGCGTCCCGGCGACGGCCATCAGACCGACCGGGCCGATCCCGATCACGACGACGGTGTCGCCGAATTTAATGCTTGCGTTTTCAACGCCGTGGAAGCCGGTGGACATCATGTCGACCGTCAGGACCGCCGCCTCGGGCGCGACGCCCTCCGGGATCCTCGCCAGGTTGGCGTCCGCCTGGTTCACGTGGAAATACTCCGCGAACGTGCCGTCCTTCGAGAACAGAAACTTGAAACTCTTCATCATGCCTTCGTCGTGCGCGTTGTATTCCCCCTGGACGCCGGGAGCGAGCCAGTTCGGGGTGGTGCACGGCACGGCGACCACGTCGCCGGGCTTGAAGTTCTTCACGAGGCTGCCGACTTCGACGATCTTGCCGACGGCCTCGTGCCCGAGGATCAGGTTCTTTTTCTCGCCCGCGCCCCCGTGAAGGATATGGGTGTCGGACGAGCACGGCACGATCACGGTCGGATGGACGATCGCGTCCAGCGGCCCGCACGCGGGCCGCTCCTTCTCGATCCAACCCGCGTGATCGACGGACAGCATCCCGAAACCTTTCATAAAAAAGATTCCCCCTTTTATTAAATTTTCATGGAACTGCTAAACTTTCCATGGATAGTATAAACTAAGGTTAAAAGTTTATCAAGAGGATTCGGGCCGCAAAATGATGAAATCTCCGAATCGGGCCTCCCGTCCGCCGAAAATCCCGGAAAAAAACGTCCGCCGGCCGAAAGACGCCTGACGGTGTCGGAAAAAGGAGAAAAATTCTCCGCAATGGCGAATTTTGTCGTATAATGTGCATGGAGAAAAAATAAAGGGGGATCGGAACATGACGGCGGACGCATTGAAAAAGCTGGATAAGCGCCTGAGGCGGGTGGCCGACCCGCTCGGCGGAGGTTTTCAGATCGTGCGGAAGATCGTCAAGGAATTTGCGGCGCGGTACGAGGCGACGGCGGAGGAAGTCGTTCACGCCTACGTCATTTGGAAATGGAGACAGCGGTAGAAAAAACGGGGACGCAGGGCGAAAAATCAGCGGCGCAGGGCGGACGACGCCTGAAGGCGCACGCGTTTCGCGGCGATCACGACGAGGAGCACCGCGACGGAAACGAGCGCGGTGAACCCCCCCGGGGCCACGTTGAGATAAAACGAGAGGAACAGCCCCAAAAGGATGTCGGCCACGCTGAACAGGATGGAAAACACCAGCGTGCCGCGGAACCCTTTGCCGAGCTGCAGGGCGGTGGCGACCGGCAGCGCGATCATCGAGCTGAGCACCAGCACCCCCACGACCCGGATCGAGACGGAGATGGCCGAGGCGACCAGCACCGAGAAGATGTAGTTGATCAGCCTCACATTCACGCCCGCCACCCGGGCGGCCTCCTCGTCGCAGGCGATGTAGAGCAGCGGGTGGTAGAGCAGGATCAGCGTGAGCACCGAGACGGCGCTGAGCACGGCCACCGCGGTCCTGTCGGCCTGCGTGACGGTCAGGATGCTGCCGAACAGGAAGGAATCCGCGTTGGCGTGCAGCCGGCCCGAGCTGATGATCGTGATGGCGGTGCCGACGCTCAGCGCGAGGACGATCGAGAGGATCAGGTCGGTGTATTTTTTGAAGTAGGTGCGCAGGAACTCGATCAGCGCGCCGCAGGCCGCGGTGAAAAAGAACGCCCCCAGCACGGGGCTCTGCCCGAGCAGCAGCCCGATGCTCACGCCCGCGAGCGAGGCGTGCGAAAGCGTGTCCCCGATCATCGAGTAGCGCCGCAGCACGAGGAAGATCCCGATGCAGGGGCACAGGACCGAGATGCACGCGGAGACGAACAGCGCGTTCCGCATGAAGCTGTAGCTGAACATATCACTGAACATTTTTTTTCACTCCTCCCGCCGTTCCCCCGAGGAATTCTTCCGCATACCGCTGCGGCGAGCACCGGTGCCCCCGCCCGTCCCTCAGGTGGTAGATCGCCGTGGAATTCTCGACGGCGGCCGTCAGGTTGTGCTCGACCGAGACGACGGTCACGCCCTTCTGCCGGTTGAGGCTTTTCAGAAAGCCGTAGATTTCCCTCTGGCTGCCGATGTCGACGCCGGTCGAGGGCTCGTCGAGGATCAGCAGGTCGGGGCCGCCCGTCAGAGCGCGGGCGATCAGCACCTTCTGCGCCTGGCCGCCGGAGAGGGTCCCCGTCAGCCGGCGCGCGAACCCGGCCATGCCGACGCGCTCCAGGTTTTTCATCACGGAGCCTTTCTCCCTCACCTTCAGCAGCCTGCGGTACGAGTCCATCAGCTCGTACACCGTGATCGGGAAGCCCGACCCCGAAACGTCGCTCCGCTGCGGCACGTAGCCGATCCGCTCCGCCCGCACCGAAACCTCGCCGCGCGTCGGCTTCAGCAGGCCGAGGATCAGCCGCATCAGCGTGCTTTTGCCGCATCCGTTCTCGCCCACCACCGAGACGTACTCCCCCCTGCCGATCGTCAGGCTGATGTCGTTCAGCACGTAGGGCGGCAGCCCCGTGTAGGAAAAATACAGGTTTTTTGCGGTGATCATCGCGCTCCCCCTTTTCTCCGGACTCTATTATAAACGAAAAGGGTTCGCATTTGCAAGAGCTGAAAAACCGGCGTCCGCCCCGTTTCCCCGGGGAGGGCGCCGTTTCCGTTTACGCTTCGGGCCGGGCGCAGACGTCGTGCACGGTGCGCGCTTCCAGCTTCAACAGAGCTTCGTCCGCGGGAAGGCCGACGCGCGGCGCGAACGGATTTTTCAGGATGTTTCCGCCCAGCACGGTTTCGTACCAGACCGCGGCGGCGGCGTACCGGCCGTAGACCAGGTGCATATGATAGCCGTCGCGGCAGAGCGAAAGCCCGCCGTGCGGATAGTCGAACGGTTTGAGGGCGCGCAGGGCCTGGATCGCATCGCCGCACGGGATCCAATCCGCGCCGAGGGCCGCCGCGGCTTTGCGGTAGGCGGCCCGCAGCGCCAGGTACATCGTCCGCTGGCTTTTGCCGTACTGCCCGAACGCCGGGTGCGCGCTGTCGGTCTCGTAGGCCCAGGTCTCGTGGATCATCTGCCGCGCGCGCGGCGCGTACTTTTTCACGTAGGCCGAAAGATCCCCGAGATACGGCTGGTAAGTCTGCCACAGGCCGCTGTCGCCGCTCGCCTGCTGCAGGGTGACGACGTCCCAGTCCCGTTCCAGCAGGGCCTGCCGGATGGAGACCTTCTTCCCCGTACCGACGCCCCTGAGCTGGTAATCGTACGCCGCAAGGTCGTTTTGCGCGTTGCGCCAGTGGGCGGAAAGCGGGCATCCGCCGATATAAAGGTTCACGACTCTGGCCTCGGCGCCCCCGCAGGCGGCCAGATCCTCCAGGTAAGCCGTCGCATCCTGCGAGAAGCTGTTCCCGATCGCAAGAACCCCGATCATTTTGCCTCATCCTCCCGGTCCGGGAAACCCGAACGCCGTCATCATTCCTGATTCTTCCTTATTATAGAAGGCGCCGGGGGAAAAAACAAGCGCGCCCGCTTTTTGCGGACGCGCCCCCAAAGCTCAGGATCCCTGCCGGAAGCGGGAGAGGAACTCCCGCGTGCGCTCGGCTCGGGCGCCGCCGAACACCTGCTGCGGCGTGCCCTGTTCGACAACGGCGCCGTCCGCCATGAAGACGACCCGGTCGGCCGCGTCGCGGGCGAAGGCCATCTCGTGCGTGACGACCACGACGGCGATCCCGCCGGCGGCGAGCTGCCGGACGATCCGAAGCACCTCGCCGGTCAGCTCGGGGTCCAGCGCGCTGGTCGGCTCGTCGAACAGCAGCAGGTCCGGCTCCATGGCGAGCGCGCGCGCGATGGCGACGCGCTGCTGCTGCCCGCCGGAAAGCTGGTACGGGTACGCGTCCGCCTTGGCGGAAAGCTCCATTTTCTCCAGCAGGCCCCGGGCGTCGGCCTCGGCCCGCGCCCGGGGCCTGCCCAGCACGCGGACCGGAGCCTCCGCGACGTTCCGCAGGACGGACCAGTGCGGGAACAGGTTGAAATTCTGGAACACAAACCCGACGTGCCGCGCGATGCGGGCCCGCGCCGCGCGGCCGGCGTAGACGGCCCGGCCGTCCGCTTCGCGCGCCAGCGGCGAGCCGCAGACGGCGATCTCGCCCCGGTCGACGGTCTCCAGCTGCGCGAAGCACCGCAGCAGCGTGCTTTTCCCCGCCCCGGAGGGGCCGATCACGGCGAGGACCTCGCCCCGGTCCACGCCGAGGGAGATCCCCTTCAGCACGGCCGCGCCGCCGAAGCTTTTACAGAGGCCGCGCGCGCTCAACACCGGCATAAAATCCCCCCTAACGGTAATAGCCCAGCCGCTTTTCGGCGGCGGAGAAGCATCGGGTCACGACGGCGTTCATCGCGAGGTAGAAAACGGCGGCCACGGCGAACGGCGTCATGCTGACGGCGGAGGAGACCCAGTCCGACGTGACGCGCAGCAGCTCCGTCACGCCGATGACCTGCGCGAGGGACGTGTCCTTGACCAGGTTGATGAACTCGTTGCCCATCGGCGGCAGGACCATCTTGCAGACCTGCGGCAGCACGATGCGGAAAAACGTCTGCCGCCGGGAGAAACCCAGCACCGCCGCGGCCTCGTACTGGCCGCGGGGGAGCGCGTCGAGCCCGCCGCGGAAGATCTCCGCAAAATAGGCGGCGTAGTTCAGGACGAACGCGACCTGCGCCGCGACCACCCGGTCCAGCTGGATGCCGGTCAGCGGCTTCAGCCCGTAGAAGAGGAACAGGAGCTGGAGCATCAGCGGCGTGCCGCGCATCAGAAGGATATAGATCCGCACGGGGATCTGCACGAGCCGGACTTTCGACCTGCGCCCCGCCGCGACCAGCAGCGCCAGCGGCAGCGAGAACAGCAGCGTCGAGCCGAAGATGCGCAGCGACATCAGCGACGCCTGAAGCATCTGCGAGAGCAGCACGGGATAATTCATGCAATTCCGGCCTTCCGCGCGTTATTTTTCGACGGTGGTGACGTCGGACCCGAACCATTTTTCGGAAATCTTCGCCAGAGCGCCGTCCTTGGCCATCTCTTCCAGCTCGCCGTCGATCTTCGCCCGGAGGGCGAGGTCCGCCTTCCGGAACGCCACGACGTAGTCCTCGGTGGCCAGCGAGACGTCGCCGCCGTTCTGATCCTGCAGGATCGCATAGGCGCCGGCGTTCTTCGTCAGGTAATAGCGCGCGACGATCTCATCGATGGCGATGGCGTCGATGGTGCCGTTCTTCAGCTCGAGCACCGCCTTGCTGTAATCGTCGATCTTCACAAGGCTTTGGAACGAGCTTTTCACGTCGGGGTTGTCGTTCAGCGCCGTCTCCGCGCTGGAATCCGCCTGCACGCCGACGGTTTTGCCCTTCAGGCTCTCCAGCCCCTTGAGGTCGGAGCCGGACGGGACCAGGATGATCTGGCGGTTTTTCATGTACGGCAGGCTCAGCGCGAATTCCTCCGCGCGCTCGGGCGTCTTGGAAAAGCCGTTCCACAGGCAGTCCACGTTGCCGTTGTTCAGCTCGGCGGATTTGTTGTCCCAGTCGATGGGCTGGAGCTTGAGCTCGACGCCCAGGCGCTTGCAGGCCTCTTTGGCCGCGTCGATGTCGAAGCCGGTCAGCTCGCCGGTCTGCGGGTCGACGAAGCCCATCGGCGGGAACGCCTTGTCGAGGCCCAGCACCAGCGTGCCGGAGGAGCGGACCTTCTCCCACGACTCGTCCGCCGCGGCGGACGGCGCCCCTGTGCCGGCGGACGGCGCGGACGGCCCTTCGGCGGAGGCGGGGGAGCAGGAAGCGAGCGAAACGGCCACCGCGGCGGCGGCCAGAAGACTGAGAAGCTTTTTCATCGGGATCATCCCATCCTTAATTTGTTGTATTAACATACTACCATATTACTACGATAAAGTAAAGGGGCAAAATTTGTTTTCCCGCGGTAAGAACGGCGGATTCTTCAGTCAAAGAGTATTCCGCGTCGCATGATTCCGAAAAAGTCGCGGTGATCCGGACCAGCGGGGGCAAAGACGCGCTTTCCGTCGTCTCGGTCAAAGGGAATGGGGAAACGGCCATCGGCGGGATTGGGGACCCCGCGCAGCTTTATTCCTTGGAATGGTCGCACGACGACCGCTTTTTCTCCGTCAGCGAGGGAACCAGCATCCAGCGCAGCACCCATGTGATCGACGCGGCCTCCGGGAAGGAAAAAACAGCCTTTACGAACACCGGAGCGGTCTGGGCCGGCGACCGGAACAGGATCGCTTACGCCGCCGTGGATGAAACCGTGCCGCAGGCGGTGGAAACGGAGATGACGGGTTCTTCCGGAGTGATCGTCTGCGATATTGAAACGCTGAAAAAGAAAACCGTTCTTTCGCCGAGCTCCCGATATCTTTATAAACCGGTCCGATTCGACGGTTCCGGGAAAACGATCTCGATCGAAAGGACCGATCTCACCGACCGAAAGCAGGATACGATTACCATCGGCGACGGGTCATAAATCTTTCTAAGAGGATGTTGGAAGGGCCGCCCCGCGGAACTTTTCCGGGCGCGCATAAGAACGGCCGCCGGCGCGGATTCAGGCGTCGAAGATGCGGTATCCGCCGGCCGGCCTGACGTAAAAATCGTAATCGTACAGCGGAACGAAGCCCAGATGCGAATAGAGCGAGATCGCGTTCCGGTTTTTGCTGTGGACGATCAGATACGAGAACCCGGCGCCCCGCCGCGCGCCGAACCCGAAGATTTTCCGGCAGATCGCGGTCGCGATCCCCCTGCGCCGGAATTCCGGATCGACGTGCAGGTCGTAGATCCCCGCGAAGCCGCGCTCGGCGGTCCCGTAGCCGCAGCCGACGATCCGCCCGCCCGCGGCCGCCGAGACGAAAACGCTCGCCACGGCGATGTTTTTCAGGTTTCCGCGGTGGACGGCGGCGAGAGCGGGGTCGGTCACGCCGCTCAGCGAAACGGAAGCCCGAAGCCATTCGGGGCCGGGGGCTTCCGCGCTTTCGATCTCGACGCCGCCCGGCGGGGCGGCCGGAGGGTCCGGGGCCTGCCCGCGCAGCATCGCCCGGACCGTCTTTATTTTTCGATATCCCCGCGAAAGGAGGAAGCCGGCCAGCCCTTCCTGCAGAACGGGCGTCACTTTGAACACGGGCGGGAGCCGGTTTTTTAGGAACAGCTCCTCGCACGCTTCGACCTTTTCCGGCAGGGCCGCACCGCTTTGATACCGGAGCGGGCAGACGCAGTTCGCGCGGTAGGTGTAATTCCGGTTCATCCGCAGAACCCAGCCGCCGAGCAGCACGGTCTTTTCCGCCGGCATGGAGTTCAGCAGCGCCTCTTCGATGGTCGCGATGCGGTCCGTCATGGAACGCTGCCTCCCTGCGCGCCCGCCTGGAGCCGCGCGGCCGTCGCCTGGATCAGGCGGTAGCCGGTTTCGGGGTCCTCGGTGACGAGGACCGACCGCTCGAACGGGCACAGGCCCTTTCCGCCGCGGCCGAGGATGGTCCCGACGAGCCGGCCGTATTCCGCCCGCAGGCCGCGCTCCCGCAGGTAGCGAAGGGCGGTTTCGCTCATCACTTCGCCCCAGGCCCCGGCCGCGCCGCCCAGCGCCAGCAGCATGGCCGCGGCCTTGCCGACGACCCGGTCGGCCGCGAACGAGCCGCGCAGCAGCCCGGGCCGGTTTTCGTACAGCGAAAGCAGCGGCCCGACGCCCCGGCCCGAGGCCGAGAAGACGATCTCTCCGCCCCTGACCAGCACGCAGCTCGCGCTCTCCCCGCGGATCATGTGCCGCGCGCGGTCCGCCGCGCTCTCCCGGCGCCCGTCCCGCGCGCTCATCGGTCGAACGCCGCCGAAATCTTTTGCATCAGGTCCGGCACCGGCAGGTGCTGGGGGCAGACGCCCGCGCACTGGCCGCAGCCGATGCAGGCGGAGGCCGGGTGCCCTTTTTTCAGCGCGTCGGCGTACAGCCCGCGCGGGCGCTCGCCGTTCCCGAAGGCCAGCGCCTCGTTGTACGCGCGGATCACGTCCGGGATGCGGATGCCCGCCGGGCAGCCGTCCACGCAGTAGCGGCAGGCGGTGCAGCCGATCTTCGGCGTGCTGAGGATGCCCTGCCGCACCTCCTCCAGGCAGGCTTTCTCCCGCGGGGTGAACGGCGCCAGGGCTTTCACGGTGGCGATGTTGTCCCGCACCTGCTCTTCGGAGGACATGCCGCTCAGGACCGTCGCGACCCCCGGCAGGGTCGCGCAGAACCGCAGCGCCCACGACGCGGGCGATTTTTCCGGATCGACGGCCCGCAGCTTCGCCTCCAGCTCCGGCCGCAGGGAGGCGAGCGCGCCGCCCTTGACGGGCTCCATGATCACGACCGGCTTGCCGTGCCGGCGCGCCGTCTCGTAGCACCGGCGGGAGCGCACGGTCTCGCTCTCCCAGTCGAGGTAATTGATTTGCAGCTGGACGAACTCCGCCTGCGGGTGGGCGGTCAGCAGCCGGTCCAGCAGCTCCGGCGAGTCGTGAAACGAGAAGCCGAAATGCCGGATCAGCCCCTTCTGTTTCATCTTCAGAGCCCAGTCCCAGCAGCCGGCCCCGTCGTAGGCGGGCAGGTGGCCGGTCTCCACGCTGTGCAGCAGGTAGAAATCGAAGTACCCCGCGCCCGTGCGCTCGAGCTGCTCGTTAAAAATTCGCTCGGCGTCCGCCCTGCTCTTGAGCAGCCAGCCGGGCATCTTGTCCGCGACCGTGAAGCGGCCGCGCGGATAGCGGTCCACCAGCGCCGCCTTCAGCGCGCCCTCCGATTTTCCATTGTGGTACGGATAGGCGGTGTCGAAATAGGTGAACCCGTTTTCCAGAAAAAGATCCACCATCGCCCCGACCCGCTCGGTATTGATCGCGCCGTCCTTTTCGGGCAGGCGCATCATCCCGAAGCCCAGCTTCGGGAGCGCCAGCAGTTCCTCCGTGCTCATGGAAAAAAACGCCCCTCTCCTTGCCTTTTTTGACGATTGGTATTATCATATACCATGGAGTGGGCTCCAATGCAACCCCCGGGCCGTCGAAAATCGCGGCGGCGGCAAAGCCGCTTTCGTGTTTTGCGGGGACGGGCCCCCGCAAAACGGGCTTCGCCGGGGGCCCGGTAAGTTTTTTCGACAAGACGGCGGGGCCTTCGGCACCCTGCGGAAAGAAGGAAAAGACATGGGCTACACGATCGCGCAGGCGTCGAAAAAATGCGGCCTTTCGCGCGACACGCTGCGCTATTACGACAAAGAAGGGCTGCTGCCGTTCGTCGGGCGGAACGGGAACGGCTACCGCGAATTTTCCGACCAGGACTTGGAATGGCTCGGCCTGATCTGCTGCCTGAAGAACACCGGCATGCCCCTGCGGGAGATCCGGGAGGTCATCGCCCTGACGGCCCGCGGGGACGGCACCCTGCGGCAGCGGCGGCAGATCCTGATCCGTCACCGCGCGGAGGTGCTGGCGCAGATCGGCGCGCTGAAGAAAAACCTCGAGAAGATCGACCGCAAGATCGCCTGCTACGAGCGGGAGGAAAAAACGCCCCGGGCCGAAGCCTGAGGCGCTTTTTCATTCCGGGATGCCGCGCATCCATTCCGCGTAGCGCGGGAAGGCGGTCTCCGGCTCTTCCAGCTCCGGATGCCACCGCTTTTCCCATTCGAACGAGAAATACCCGCCGTATCCGTCCTTCAGAAGCTCCCGGACGATCTCCCGCACCGGCAGCCCGCCTTCGCCCGGAAGGCAGAGGACTTCTTTTCCGTTTTCCCTGCGGCAGTCCTTGATGTGGACATGGCGGATCAGCGGCTTCAGGCTCCGGTAGAACGCGAGATCGGAACCGGGCGCGCCCGCGTGGCTGTGCTGGATATCCCACAGCAGGCCGAAGCTCGGGTGGCCCCGCAGCAGCTCCGCCACGGCGGAGAGCCGTTCGACGGTGTTGAAGTCCCCGTGGACCTCGAGCAGCACCCCGACGCCGGAGGCCGACTCCGCGTAGGCGCACAGCCGCGCGATGCCGCCTGCCACCCGGCGGACGGCTGTTTCGGGCCGTTCGCCCGCCGGGATGCCGTTGCCGAACACCCGGAGGAACGGGATGCCCATCCGCGCGCAGACGTCCACGGCGGTCCGGCCCTCCGCGAGCGCCCGCGGGATCTTCGCGTCGTCGTCGAACGCGCAGGAGGTCCCCGCGCAGCAGACGGAGACGCCGGCCTTCTTCAGCAGCCGGCGCGTGCGCGCCCGGTTCTCCGGCAGAAAACACGGGAGCTTCGCCGTGTCCAGCTCGCGCCCGATCCCCCGGACCTCGATCCCCGCAAAGCCCAGCTTTCCGGCCTCTTCGACGGCCTTCTCAAAGTTCCAGGACGGGCAGCCGAGAGTGGAAAACGCGAGCTTCAAGCCGATCTCCTCCCTTTTCCGCGCCGGTCAGGCGCGCATCCCCATCATGAACTCGAACACGTAGTCGCCGGCGCCGGGATACCCCTCGTGCGCGAAATCGGGGTAGATCAGCATCCGCTTGGGCGAAGAAACGGCGTTGTAGGCCGCGAACTGCGTCGAGGGCGGGCACACGGTGTCCATCAGGCCGGTCAGCATCAGCATTTCGCCGCGGATGCGCGGGGCCAGGTGGTGGACGTCGATGTACCCGAGGCGGGTGAAAATTTCATCCTCCCGCCGGTGCAGCGGGTCGAAACGGCGGAAATACTGCGTCAGCTCCTCATAGGCGTCCTTCGCGAGGTCCATCTCCCAGACCCTGCGGTAATCCGACAGGAACGGCATCTGCGGCGAAAGCCGGCGGATGCGGGGCTCCAGCGCCGCGCAGGCCAGCGTGAGCCCGCCGCCCTGCGAGCCGCCGAACGCGCCCACGCGGTCGGGGTCCACCTGCGGCATGGCCATCACGATGCGCGCGAGCTCCGCCGTGTCGAGAAAGACGTGGCGCATCAGCAGGTTCTCCGGCCGGTCGTCCAGCCCGCGGATGATGTGCCCCTGCAGGGTGTTGCCCTTCACGCCCCCGACGTCCTCGGACCGGCCGCCCTGGCCGCGGCAGTCCATCGCGGCGACGGCGAACCCCGCGGCGGCGTAGGGCAGCAGGCCGGTCCAGTCGCCGCCGTTGCCCGAATACCCGTGGAACATCAGCACGGCGGGCGTCTTCCCGGCCGGGCGGCGCGGGCGCGCGAACTTGGCGTAAATGCGGGCCCCCCGCACGCCGGTGAAATAGAGGTCGAAGCACTCCGCGAACGGGCAGGAGAACGCGGCGGGCCTCAGCTCCGTTTTCGGGTCGACCGCGCGCATCTCGCGCAGCGCGTCGTCCCAGTATTTGTCGAAATCCTTCGGGCGGGGGTTGGTCCCCCGGTATTGTTTCAGCTGCTCCATCGGCATTTCAAAAACTGCCATTTTCCCACGCTCCCTATTGTTTTTCCGCCGCCGCGGGCGGCCGCGCTCCTTCGGCCCGGACCCCCTTATTTTATCACTTTCCGCGGGAAAAAGAAAAGGCCGGAGCGGATTTTCCGGCATTTTTCCGCTTCGGCCGAAAACGGCGCGAAAAGCGCCGGGATCAAGCGCCCCGCCGGACCTTTTCGGCGATCCGCGCCTTCTGCTCGCGTTCTTTTTTCTCGCGCTGTTCGCACCGTTCCCTGGCGTCGCTCGCGCTCCAGAGCCGGTCCGCCACGGCCGCCCAATCTTTGGCGGCGTCCGTGCATTTTGCCGTGAGGGAGCCGACGTCCTCCGGGTGCGCGAGGTCGGTCGATTTCGCCCCCGAGCGCCGCACTATCTGGGCCAGGCGCGCCGGATTGTCCAGCAGCGGGCAGGGGCGCAGCTGGTTGTGGTTGAACGGCTGGTTGCGGCGGTACTCCATGAAAAGCGGCGAGCGCAGCGCCTGCAGCAGAGTCTTCCGCCGGATGTTGGAGTCGGAGTAATGGATGAACGCGCACGGCTCGATGTCGCCGTTTGCGCTGATGTGCAGGTAGGATTTTCCCCCCGCGATGCAGCCGTTCACGTATTCGCCGTCGTTCCAGAAATCCATGGTGAAGATCGGCTTCGTCTCGCGGAACCTGCGGATCTGCCGGTACATATAGGCGCGCTGGTCGGCGGTCGCGATGAGGTCCGGCACGGCGTCCGCGCCGACCGGGATGTAGGTGAAGATCCACGCGAAGATGCAGCCCTTGCCGATCAGAAAGTCGAAATATTCGTCGCTGCCGATCCGCTCCGCGTTTTTGCGCGTATAGCACAGCGAGGCCCCGAACGGGAGCTTTTTCTCCCGCAGGATGTCCATGGCCCGCATCACCGCCCGGTAGGTCCCTTTCCCGCGGCGGAAGTCGGTGTCTTCCTCGTACCCCTCCACGCTGATGGCCGGGACGAAGTTCTTCACGCGGAGCACTTCGTCCGCGAACGCCTCGTCGATCAGGGTCCCGTTGGTGAACGCGAGGAACGTGCAGTCGCCGTGTTTCTCGCACAGGCGGAGGACGTCGTCCTTGCGCACGAGCGGCTCGCCGCCCGAGAGGATATACATGTAGCAGCCCAGCTCTTTCCCCTGGCGGATGATATCGTCCATCTCCTCCAGGCTGAGGTTGAGGCCGCGGCCGTATTCCGCCGCCCAGCACCCCGTGCAGCGCAGGTTGCAGGCGGAGGTGGGGTCCATCAGGATCGCCCACGGCACGTTGCAGTCGTATTTTTCCGAGTTCTGGCCCAGGCGCTTGCCCGCCACGAAGTTGACGAGCATGTTCTCGAACGCCTTTTTGCGGTATCCCGCGTCGATGTTGGTGTAAAGGCCGGAGATCAGGCGGTTCCAGTTGTTCTTAGGGTCCGCCATGGCTTCCGAAAGAAGCCGGTAGGCTTTGTTGTGGCCTTCGTCCCGGTCCACCTTCTGCAGCCAGCCCAGCACCTTCGGCACGCTGCGCTGCGGGTCGCTTTCCAGATACCCCAACGCTTTCTTCAGACCGAAAAGCTCGAGCCTGTCTTTCACATTTCCCATCGCGGATCCATCCTTTCCCCTCATAAAATTCGGCGGAGATCAAAATGCCCTGACTTGGCGTTGATTCCATGGTAGCACTTTCTTTGGAAAATGTATCTATACAATGTCTGAAAGGTGTCCGGTCCCGGCCGCAAAAAGCCGCTTGATCTCGCGCCGGGGAACGGTATAATAAAGGTAGGCGGCCGGCGGGGGAACGCAGGCCCCGCCGGAGAAGGAGGAAAAACGATGTCGAAGCAAAGCGGGATGTATTACGCGCCGAAAGGGAAGGCGGCGCCCGTCGTGAAGCCGGGCGAGTTCACGTTTGCGGCCGTGGGGCTGGACCACGGGCATATCTACGGCATGACCAACGGTCTGCTGGAGGCCGGGGCGACGCTGAAATGGGCCTGGGACCCGGACCCCGCCAAGGTGGAGCGGTACCGCGGAGCCTTTCCGCAGGCCAGGCCCGCCTCGTGCGAGCGGCAGGTGCTGGAGGACGCGGAGGTCCGGCTCGTCGCCGGCGCGTGCGTGACCTCGGAACGGGCGGACCTCGGCATCCGGGTGATGCGGGCGGGCAAGGACTATTTTACGGACAAGGCCCCCCTCACCACGCTGGAGCAGCTCGCGGAAGTGCGGAAGGCCGTGGCGGAGACCGGGCGGAAATACGCCGTCTGCTACAGCGAGCGCCTGCAGTCGGAGGCCGCGGTCTACGCCGGCGAACTGGTCCGAAGCGGGGCGATCGGCAGGGTCGTGCAGGTGCTGGGCCTGGGTCCCCACCGGCTCGACGCCGCGAGCCGGCCGGCTTGGTTCTTCCAGAAGGAAAAATACGGCGGCATCCTCTGCGACA
>DAIUFE010000031.1:0-2588 GCA_036844765.1 Caproicibacter sp.
CTGCCGCTGTGGGGCAAGATGCTCAACGTGGAGAAGGCCCGGCTGGACAAAGTCTACGGCAACGAGAAGCTGCAGCCCATCGTCACGGCGCTGGGGTGCGGGATCGGCGACGACTTCGACCTCGGGAAGCTGCGGTACGGCAAGATCATCATCATGGCCGATGCCGATGTCGACGGCTCGCATATCCGCACGCTACTGCTGACGTTTTTCTTCCGCTTCATGAAGCCGCTGGTCGAGGAGGGGCACGTCTACCTGGCGCAGCCGCCGCTCTTCCGCCTGACGAAGACGAAAAAGCACTACTACGCCTACACCGATGCCGAGCGCGACCGGCTGATGAAGGACCTGCAGGGCGGATACGAGATCCAGCGGTACAAGGGCCTGGGCGAGATGGACCCCGACCAGCTGTGGGAGACGACCATGGACCCCGCGCGGCGCCTGATGTACCGCGTGGAGGTGGAGGACGCCGCGGCGGCGGACGAGGCCTTCACCGTGCTGATGGGCGACAAGGTGGAGCCGCGGCGCGAATTCATCGAGCGGCACGCGAAGCTGGTCCGCAACCTGGACGTGTGATTTCCCGGGAAAAGCGCGCGCAAGCGCGGCCTGCCCGGGCGGAGAGACGGAAGGAGAGCTTTTGAGATGACGATCGGATTATCACGGGAAGATTCCGGCGGCGCAAAGCCCCCGGAACGGGAAGAAAAAACGGACGACGGCGGCCTGCCCGAACGAACGGACGTCCGGTGGGAAGAGCGCCGTCCGCGGGCGGAGCGGGTGCCCGACGACGCGGAGGAGTTCGAGGAGCAGCACACGGGGATCCGCATCACGTACCTGCCCGAGGAGGAAGAGGTCCGCGACTGCCTGAAAAAGGCCCTGCGGGCGAAAGGGGCGGACGCGCGTCTTTCGGCGCCGCTTTCGGCGCTGACCGTGTTCACCGTCGCGTTCGCGGCGGCGGGCGCGCGGTCGGGGAGCGCGGCGTTCTTCCTCGCGGCGGCGGCCTGCGCGGCGGGGCTGGCGCTGGTGGCCTCGCTGCCCGGGCGCAGGGCGCGCCGCATGGCGCGCGAGTACGCCGCGGGCGGCGAGGTGCGGGTCCGGGTCTACCCCGACCGCGTGCAGATCGCGCGGAACGGGGAAACGAGCGAGATCCCGCTGGACGGCGGGGCCGAGCGCGCGCGGACCGAGGACGCGCTCGCGCTGTTCGTCCGCGGGGAGAAGGGGCCGCGCCTGGTTCTGCCGCTGCGGCGGGTGGACCCCGGGGCGCTGCCGGAGGTGCAGGCGATGATCCTGGCCGGAACGAGGCCGCTGGGCCCGGCCGGCCGGTAAAGAAGGAGGGCGTATGGCGGAGCGGGAACGGGACCGGAAGATCGAGTTTGCCCAGACGCTGACGGAGCGGGACTACCGCGAGGCCGGGCGCGCCGCGGAGGAGACCGCGCACCCCTCGCGGCGGCGGTGGGTGCGCGTGTGCGCGTGCCTGACGGCGGCGGGCTTTTCCGCCTCGCTGATCCCGGCGTCGCTGCGGGCGTTCCGCACGGCGCTGCCGGCCCTGCTGCCGGCGGCGGCGCTCGCGCTGCTGGCCCTGGGGGTGTGGGCGTTCCATGCGGAGATCGCGGGCGGCCGCGCGGGGCGGCGGTTCCGCGCCTGCCCGCTGCTGGCGCTGCCCCAGCGGGTGACCCTGGGGCGGGACCGCGCCGTAATCCGGAGCGAGTATGAAAAATCCGTGCGCTACTGGACGGAGTTCCCGCTGTGCGTGGAGACGCCGCGGCTCTTCGCCGCGGCGGGCGGGCAGTGGGGGCGCGCCCTGCTGATCGTGAGAAAGGACAGCCTGCCCGGCGGGGACGCCGCGGAGGCGGAAAAGCTGCTGGCCGGCGCGTTCGGCCGGCGGTACTGCAAAATCGGGAAACGGGGGGAACGCCGATGGAACCGGTGACGGTGAGCTTCGCCTTCACGGAGGAGGACGCCGTGCGGCAGCGCGAGGCGCAGGCCGCGCTGGCGCTGCCGGGGCCGTACCGGTTCTCGGCGGCGGCGCTGGGGGCGCTGTTCCTGCTGCTGGCGGCGGCGGTGCCGGCCTTCCGGCTGCCGTACCGCTGGGGCGGCGCGATGGCCGCGGCGTGCGGGGTGTTCCTGCTGTTCCTGCTGCGGCCGATGCTGCGCGCGATGCTGCGCCGCGGGGCCGCGGAGGATTTCGCGGCCGGGCGGTTCGGCCCGGCGGCGCAGACGGTGCGCTTTCTGCCGGACGCGGTGGAGTTCCGCGACGAGCGGTACGAGGGGCGCATCCCCTACGGGATGCTGCACGCCGCCTATGAGGATGAGAAAACGCTGCTGCTGTGCCTGGGGGAAAGCGAATGCCGCGCCGTGCCGCTGCGCGCGATGGACGGGGAGGACCGGCGGCGGGCGGAAGCCCTGCTGAAGGACCGGATGGGACGTAAATTTTTGCAGGAAGGTGCCCGTGAATGGACGAAATAGAAGGACGCAATAAAATCATCGACGTGGACCTGAAGAAAGAGATGGAGGATTCCTTCATCGCCTATTCCATGTCCGTGATCGTGCAGCGCGCGCTGCCGGACGTGCGCGACGGGCTCAAGCCGGTCCACCGC
>DAIUFE010000031.1:2738-19587 GCA_036844765.1 Caproicibacter sp.
GGACGGGCACGGCAACTTCGGCTCGGTGGACGGCGACCCGCCCGCCGCCTACCGTTACACCGAGGCCCGCATGAGCCGCGTGGCCGTCGAGATGCTCAAGGACATCGACAAGGAGACCGTCGACTTCGTGCCGAACTACGACGACCGGCTCAAGGAGCCGACCGTGCTGCCCAGCCACTTCCCGAACCTGCTGGTCAACGGCTCGACGGGCATCGCCGTGGGCATGGCGACGAACATTCCGCCGCACAACATGCGCGAGGCCGTCGACGGCGTGTGCACGCTGATCGACCACCCCGACGCCGGCCTCGACGAGCTGATGCAGAGCATCCAGGGGCCGGATTTCCCGACCGGCGGCATCATCATGGGCCGCAGCGGCATCCGCGCCGCCTACGCCACCGGCCGCGGCCGCATCGTGGTGCGCGCCCGCGCCGAGATCGAGGAGGAGAAGAACGGCCGCTTTCACATCGTGGTGACCGAGCTGCCCTACCAGGTCAACAAGGCCCGGCTCATCGAGAGCATCGCCGACCTCGTCAAGGAGAAGCGCATCGACGGCATCACCAACGTGGAGGACCACTCCGACCGCGACGGCATGAGGATCGTGATCACCGTGCGGCGCGACGCCTCGCCCCAGATCGTGCTGAACCGCCTGTTCACGTTCACGCAGATGCAGACCACCTTCGGCGTGATCATGCTCGCCATCGTGAACGGCGAGCCGCGCCTGCTCACGCTCAAGCAGCTGCTGGAGGAGTACGTCCGCTTCCAGGAGCAGGTGGTGCGCCGGCGCACCGAGTTCGAGCTGAAAAAGGCGAGGGACCGCGCCCACATCCTCGAGGGGCTGAAGGTCGCCGTCGACCACATCGACGAGGTCGTGCGGATCATCCGCTCCTCGAAATCCGTGCCGGAGGCGAGGCAGCGCCTTTCCGCGCGCTTCGCGCTGGACGACGTTCAGACCCAGGCGATCGTGCAGATGCCCCTGGGGCGCCTGACCGGCCTGGAGCGCGAGAAGCTGGAGCAGGAGCTCGCGGAGCTGCGCGTGAAGATCGGGGACTACGAGGACATCCTCGCGCACGAGGCCCGCGTGCTGGCGATCGTGAAGAGCGAGGCCCTCGCCGTCAAGGAGAAGTTCGGCGACGAGCGCCGCACCGAGATCCAGGCCGTGAGCGGCGAGATGGACATCGAGGACCTGATCCCCGACGAGGAGTGCATGCTGACGCTGACGCGGTTCGGCTACGTGAAGCGGCAGAAGACCGACGCCTACCGCACGCAGCGGCGCGGCGGCCGCGGCGTGAGCGGCATGACCCGGCGCGACGAAGACGCCGCGAGCGAGATGTTCGTGACCCGCACGCACGATTACGTGCTGTTCTTCACGAACCGCGGCCGCGCCTACCGCCTGAAGGGCTACGAGGTGCCGGAGGGCAGCCGCACGGGCAAGGGCGTGAACATCGCGAACCTGCTGCCCATCGCGCAGGAGGAGAAGGTCACCTCGATGATCCGCGTGCCGCAGTTCGACCGCGGGGGCTACCTGGTGATGGTCACGCGGCGCGGGGTGATCAAGCGCACGGAGCTTTCGTCGTTCGACACGGCCCGCAAGGGCGGCGTGATCGCCGTGAGCCTGGACGACGGCGACGAGCTGGCCTGGGTGCGGCTGACCGGCGGGGACGACGAGCTGCTGGCCGCCACGCGCCTGGGGATGGCGATCCGCTTCAAAGAAACGGACGTGCGCCCGATGGGCCGGACGGCCCGCGGCGTGCGCGCCGTGGCGCTCGCGCCGGGCGACGAGGTGGCCGGCGTCTGCGTGCTGCGCGGGGACGGGATGGTCCTCACGGTCTCGGAGACCGGGTTCGGCCGGCTCTCGCCCGTCGCGGACTACCGGATGCAGAAACGCGGCGGCCGGGGCCTGCTGAACTACCACGTGGAGCGGTACGGGAACGTGGCGGCCGTGCAGATGGCCGGCCGCGGCGACGACGTGATCCTGATCGCCTCCGACGGGGTGATCATCCGCATCCACGCGGACTCGATCCGCGAGTGCCGGCGGCCCTCGAAGGGCGTGCTGCTGATGCGCGTGGAGGCGCCGACCCGCGTGGCCACGGTGGCCCGCGCCGACCGCGACGACGAAGAGCAGGCCGCCCAACCCCTGGACGACGGCAGCGCCGACGAAGGCGCCGACGACGCCCCCGAAGCCGACGGCGCGGACGAAACGGACGACACGACGGACGACACGACCGAAGGAGGGAAGCCCGATGAATCCTAAGAAGCTGCTGCCGGCCCTGCTGCTCGCGCTGGCCCTGCTGGCGGCCCCCGGCTGCCGTAAGCGCGGCGGCGAGGCCGTCCCGGCGGGAACGAGCGCCCCGCCCGGAACGAGCGTTTCCCCGCAGGGGAGCGCCGCCGCCGGCGAGAGCGTCTCCCCCGGGACGGCGTCTTCCGCAGCCTCGTCCTCCGCCTCCTCCGCGCAGGGCGGAACGGTCCCGCAGCAGGGGCCGGTGCTGACCGTCCGCACGGACAGCGAGGCGTTCGACCGGCTGTTCGCGGAAAACGCGCTCGACAAAAAATACAAGGCGGAAATCGCGGCGGCCGTCTCGAACCTCGAGATGGCGAAGGTCTCGGACCGGTACGCGGAGCTTTGGCGCGCCGAAACGGACCGCGCCTGGGCGGAGCTTCAGAAGCCGATGAAGCTCGATTCGAGCGGGAAGCCCGCCGCGCTGGAGGCCGGGCAGCGCAAGTGGGAGGACGGCCGCGAAGCCGCACTCAAAAAGATCGCGGACGACGCCCAGGCGGCGGGCGGAAGCCTGGCGCAGGTGGAGACCTCCTCGCGGGTGATGGAATTCTACCGCGGGCGCGCGGCGCAGCTGTACCGCGAGCTGTACGGCTACACGCAGAAGTTTCAGCTTGCCTACCGGGAAAAACAATAGAGAAAAATAACCGCCTTTTGAAAAAGGCGGGCGAAAACTTCAACGTAAGGGAAAAAAACAAAGAAGAAGCCGGTTTTCCACCAAATGCCCGGAAACGGTGGAAAACCGGCTTCTTCTTTTTTGAAGGGGAGAAGCGCGGCGCCCCCTCCCCTGCTTCAAACCCCGAAAAGGGACAACCGGCCATCCGGGACCCGGGCGCAAACCGCAGCGTTTCCAGCCGATTACGCAAGCGGGTTTGTGCTTTCCCCCCTCGGGTCCGCGCCCGGGCGTCCTTCTTTGCGCCCGCCCGCAAAGTTGACAAGCCCCCCGGTTTGCAATAGAATAAAATCGTCTTATAGCAATTCCAGCCTTGAGCGAGAGATTGAAATTGCTTCTCCCCCGCCGGAGGCGGGGGAGAAGCAAAAACGGTTCCGCAGCTTAACTGGAAATGCTGTAATTAAAAAACGAGGTGTGGTATGAGCAGCAAAACCCGTCGGACCACGGCTTCTTCCTCCGGGCGGAACGGCCCGGGGCGCCGGGGGCGCTACGGCCCCGGCGAGATCGACCGCTACAACTACGTCGACCGCGACATTTACAGCGACTCCGGGCGGCGGCGCAGGCGCGCGAAAAAAGGCGGATGCGCCAAAAAGGCGCTCACCGTCTTTCTGCTCGTGCTCCTGGCGCTGGCGGGGGGCGGGCTGATCTATTTCCATGTGCTCGCGTCCCGGCTCAACCGCTCGGAGGACGTGACCAGCGGCGACCTGCAGAGCTATGTGCAGCAGCCCTCCGCCGCGCCCGCGTGGGACGTGAAATCGGACGGCAGCGTGATGAACATCCTGCTGCTCGGCGTGGACGAGAACCCGAACGGGTCGGACGGCCGGTCCGACACCAACATTCTGCTTTCGGCCGACCGCGGCTCCAAGACGCTGCACCTCGTCTCGTTCCTGCGCGACACCTACCTCGAGATCCCCACGGTGGGCAAGAACAAGCTCAACGTTGCGTTCGCGAAGGGCGGCGCCGCGCTGACGATGCAGACGCTCGAAAACAACTACCGCGTCAACATCGACAAATACGTCTCCGTCAATTTTGAGAATTTCGCGGCCGTCATCGACAAGATGGGCGGCCTGGACGTCGAAATGTCCAAATCCGCCTGCGCGCTCGAAAACAAAAACATGGGCAGCCATCTGAAGGCCGGCGTCAACCATCTGAACGGCCGCCTGTGCCTCTATTACGCCCGCATCCGCGACGCGAGCGACGGCTACGGCGTCAACGACTTCGGCCGCGCGGGCCGGCAGCGGCAGATCATCCAGCTCATGATCCGGAAAATGGTCTCCCTGAACCCGATCGAATCCAACAAGATCCTGTACGACTACCTGCCGTACATCAAGACCAATCTGAGCGACGGCGAGCTGCTGTACCTCGCGTCGATCGCCGCGGCCGTTTCCGGCTACCAGACGAAATCTCTCCAGATGCCCGCCGACAACGCCTATACGGACCGCACCTACAAGAGCGCGGGGCGCGTCCTCGTGCCCGACCTCGAGAAAAACTGCGCGCTGCTGCGCAGCTTCCTCTATCCCTCCGCCGCAGGCTGAGCCTGCGGGCAGCGGCCCGCCGCCGGCGCCTGCAGGATGCGGACGCCCCACGCCCCGAGCGGGATGCGCTCCCCTTTCCGGAAGCTCTCGCCCGTCAGAAGGTCGGTTGCGCGGGCGTAAGGGCATTCCCATTCCGCGGGGTCCGCACGGTAATGCAGAAGGTAGTGCAGCTCCGCTCCGCCGGCGGCCGTCCCGCTGCGGACGATCACCGGCCATGCCGCCTTCGGGAGGCTTTCGGCCAGCCCGGCGTCCGCGGCGGCCCGCAGCAGGATCTCCTTCAGGGTCTCCTTCGCGGTATGGCATCCGATATAATAGGCGAAGCCCTTCCCGTACGCGCCGCGGGTGATGCCGGCATACGCGCCCCAGTACCGGTGCCGGTAGCGCGCCAGCGTTTCGGCCCCGTCCGCGACCAGCAGCTCCGCCCAGCCGTCCACTTCGCGCCCCAGCAGGGTCGTCCCGCGCGGCGCGGTGGTCTGGCTGTAATGGCAGCCGAAGCAGCGGTGCAGCCGGTGCGGGAGCGTATCCGGCCAGACGGAAAGATGTTCGTCCGCCACGAAGGATTTGAACGAGCTGACCAGCACGCCGCCCCGCTCCACAAACTTCTCCAGCCGTGCGAGGGTCTCCTCGCCGGCGCAGTAAAGCGCCGGCGTCACGATCATCCGGTATTTTTCCGGCTCCAGGCCGTGCACGTCCACCACGTCGCACTCCATGTTGCTTTCATACAGCGAGTCGTACATCCAGCGCACCACGTCGTTATAGCTCAGCCCCCGGTCGATGGGGAACCATTCCAGCGCGCTGAGGGAAAGGTTATCCACCGCGAGGGCGATCCGGTTCTCCTTTTTCAGCCCGCACAGCTGCGGCCCCAGCCTTTTCCATTCCGCGCCGATACGGCACGCCTCCTCGTAGGCGGGATTCGGGGCGAAGTCGTGGTTCAGCAGGCCCTTCCAATACGTCTCGCAGCCGTTGTGGAGGGAATGCCAGTTCCAGTACAGGATGCCGTCGGCTCCGCTCGCCAGATGGCTGTACGCCTGCAGCCGGAGCTGCCCGGGATAAGGGGTCCACTCCTTGAAAGCCTGCGCCTGGGTCTCGAGCACCAGATAGTTTTTCTGCTTCAGGCAGCGGGTGGAGTCGCCGCAGAACGCGATCTCCGCGCCCGTCAGATCGTCCTGCGAGGGATGGTAGATATCCGCGCCGCACACCGTGACGGCCTCGGAAGCCTCCCGGTGGCAGATCTCCGGCTGGACGCCGTAGGAGCATCCCTCCGGGGCGGCGCCGAGCCTGCGCCATTCAAAGTCGAAATTGTGGGTGATGAACTGGTCGGGCCGCTTGTATTCCGACACGACGGCCGCCTGCCATTTGAGGTATCCGGCCGCCAGGCTCCGGCGGAAGCGGTCGAATTCGCAGGCGAGGCCGCCGTTAACGCAGCCGCGCAGGTCCGGCAGGTCCTCCCAGTCCCCGATGGAATTGCTCCAGTACGCAAGGCCGAAAGCCCTGTTCAGGTTCTCCGTCGTGCCGAATTTCCGGACCAGATATTCCCGGAACAGCTTCTGGACCCGTTCGGACGCGGTGCCGTAGTATTTCGTCTCGTTGTCGATCTGGAACCCGACCACGCTCGGGTGGCCCGCCGTATGCTCCAGCAGCTTCCGGATCACCCGCCCGGCGTGAAAGCGGAACGCGGGATCCATAATGTCCATCGTCTGGCGGCGGCCGTAAAGCTCGCGCCCGCGTTTCGTCAGCGCCATCGCTTCGGGGTGCTCCCGCGCCAGCCACGGCGGGATCGCGTAGGTCGGCGTTCCGACGATCACGCCGATGCCGGCCGCCTTCGCCGCCGCCAGCGTGCGGTCGAGGCAGGAAAAATCGAACTCGCCGTCCCGCGGCTCCAGCGTGCTCCAGGTGGATTCCGCAATGCGGATCGTGTTCATGCCGGCCCGCTTCATCATGGCAAGGTCCGTGTCCACCCGGTCGTACGGCAGATATTCCGGGTAATAGGCCGCGCCGAACATCAGCTTCCGCGTTTTCATGCGCCGCTGCGCTCCCCTTTCCGCCATTTCACCCCGCGCGGCGCGGGAACCAACCCAGGCCGGCGCACTGCCCGAGGTCCCAGGCGTTCAGGCCGGCCTGCTCCGGGCGGTTCGCGGTGTCCGTCAGCAGCTTGTAGCTCCAGTAAAACCAGCCGGAGCATTTCTCCCACGCCCGGAGCTGCGCCTCGGCCAGCGCCGTGTAGATTTCCTTCTGCCGCGCTGCGGCGGGCGCCCGGCCCTCCCCGGCTCCGCCGGCCAGCGAATTGGCCAGGCACCACTCGCCGCAGATCACGGGGAAATACCGCTCCATTTCCGCCACGTCCTTCGCGAAATGCTCCCGGATGAACGAAAGGTAGCCGTCCATCGTGCGCGGGCAGCCCATCATCTCGGCGCCCATCAGGTACTGGTGCGTGTCCAGCACGACGCCCTTATATTTGTCCTCCCGCATGAAATCCTTCCAGGCTCCGATGTTGAAGCCGTCGTGGAACACGACGTATTTTTCCTCCGGCAGATAGCGGCGCATCCGGCCGTAGGCCTCGGTGTAGAATCCGCGCAGGAACTCGTGGGAGATGCTCCGGCTGCCCGCCGCCATGCCGGCGTCGGCCGGCGGGTAGCGCTTCTGCACGCCCAGCTCGAAAATTCCGTCCATCGCGGGCTCGTTGAGGATCTCGATGCCCCACAGCCCTTTTCTCCGGCCGTACCGCTTCGCCAGGCGCTCCAGCACCGAGAGCTCGAACTCGACCATCTCCGGCTCCTGCGCCCATTTGCACACGCCGCAGATGCCGCCGTTGTCGAAGCCGTTCTGCCCGTCCGGCGCGGTGTGCAGGTCGATCAGGATCCGCAGGCCGTATTTCTCCGCCCAGGCGAAGGCTTTGTCCAGATACCCGACGCACCCGGCGAACGGCTCGAAGTCCCCGAAAATGAAATAGGGCACGGGGATGCGCACGGCGTTGAGGCCCATCGCGCGGATGGCGATGAAATCGCGCTCCGTGATATATTCCGAGCGGTGGGTCCCGATCCTCGCCTCGTACGCCTCCCGCGGGAGCCGGCGCGGGAGGGAATACTCGTCCTGCGCGTCCGTCCCCTCGAACAGGGCGGGGTTCATCCATTTTTCGAGCACGAGCCAGTTGCCGAGATTGACGCCCCTGACCTTTTCCATCTCATCCACCCTTTCTCTTTTTCACCGGATCACGGCCGTCGAGACGCTGCGGGGCGGGATCGGGAGCTTCGCCGTCTTCCCCTCCGTGCGCAGGCTGACTTCCCTGCCCTCCCCGGGATTCAGGAAGACCGCGGCCAGCGCGCCGTCGGCGTTTTTGAACGCCGTCGCCTCCAGGTCGGGCGAGCAGCGGGAAAGCCCGATGCGCACCGCGCCCGGCCGGATATACCGGCTGAACTGCGCGATCGCGTAAAACGTCGGCTGATAACGGACCGTATCCGCGGCCGTGTTGCAGCGGATCGGCGCGTCGCAGAAGTTGCCCACGTGGTTGGGCCCCCCGTTTTCATCCAGGGCGAGGTTCCAGTCGATCCAGCTGTTCATGCCGTGGTTCATGTCGCCGATCATGTCGTGGGCGTATCGCCGCGCATGCTCGGCGCCGGTTCCGGTCCCGCCGGCATTGCGCGCCAGCTCCACGCAGCCCTCGCTGTGCATCAGCTTCAGCGACGGGAAATCCTCCCGCACCATCTGCAAAGCCTCAAAGTGGTCCCCGGAATACCAGTGATAGGCCGCGCCGGCGACCATCTTCTCCGTTTCCCCGTCCAAAATCCCGCGGACGCGCTCGTAGAGCCGCTCCTTGTTGTGGTCCCAGATATATAGCTCCACATCGCCCAGGCCGTTCTTTTGCAGAGCAGGGGCCAGATGGTTTTTCAGAAAATCCTTTTCCTCCCCGGCGGAATATTCGCAGGAATCCCAGAGCTGCGCCGCCAGGGGCTCGTTCTGCACCGTCAGCATGGCGACCGGGAACCCCAGCTTTTTGTATTCCAGAAGGTACCGGGCAATGTATTCCGCATAGGGTTGGTACCATTCCTTTTTCAGCCGGCCCCCGCCGTTGCGCGCGCCGGTGTCCTTCATGAACTCCGGCGGGCTCCACGGCGACATCAGCAGCTTCGGCGGCTTCCCGGCCGCCTTCGTCACCCCGCGCAGCAGCGGCCGGACGTATTTCGCGTCCCGCTCCAGCGAGAAATCCGCAAAGCCGGCGTCCGCCTGCCGCACCGCGCAGTAAGGGCCCAGCGAAAAATCGCAGCTGTCCATCGAAACGCGCCCGAGCGTGTAACCGATGCCGCCTTCCCCGTAGCAGGCCTCCAGCACTTCCCGGCGCTTGCCTTCGCTCATGCGCGAAAGCGTCCAGCCGGCCGCCTCCGTCAGCGCGGCGCCGAAACCCTCGAAGCTCTGATAAAGCTTGCGCGGATACAGGTTGACCACCTGGTTTTCCACCGCTTTGACGTCGGGGATCAGCCCGGTCGCATAGTCTTTCTGCTTGACGGAATCCTCGAAAACGGCCGAATGCAGAGAAACCCGATTCATAAAATTCCTTCCTCCTTTTCCCGGCGCGCCGGGAGCCTTTCGCGGGATAAAAACGATCTATGGGCCGGGAAGCCCGGTCCATAGATCCCAATTCCCCGAATTTTATTTTCCCATATTGGCCACGTAGTCGTCCAGCTGCTTCTGAAGCTCGGCGCGGACCTTCTCGATCCCCGCGGCCTCTATTTTCTGCTTGTACTCGGCCAGGCCGGTCTTCGCGTCGGTATATCCGAGCTCCAGCGGCCACCAGTACTGCTTCTGGACGCTGACGCAGGCGTCGTACTCCGTCTCGATCTTGGAGGTGTCGATCATGAAGCCCACGTACCGCTCCGCCGAATCGTCGGAGGCGATGTTCTTCTCGAACGTCTTTTTCCATTCCTCATAGGCGTCCGGCGTGCCCACCGCGTCGCGGTTCAGCTCGGTGGTGCGCCCCGCCCACATGTCGGAGACGGCGTATTTGTTGGTGTCGGTGATCTTGTACTGCCCCTTGTCGTTCAGCGTATAGGTGACGTCCTTCACGCCGTACATAAAGGCGTCGTAGACCTCACGGTCGCTGGTGACGAGCTCCCAGAGGGCCATCGCGCGCTCCGGGTTCGGGGAGGTGTTCGAGATCACCATGCAGTCCTGCACGTAGGGCAGATGGGAGACGTGCTTGTCGAAGTTCGCGTACGCCATGCCGTATTCCGGGTGCAGGATCGCCATGCCGGAAAAATCGTCGAGGTTATGCGTCTTCATCGCGGCCTTGCCGTTCTGCAGCTTGGTGGAGTCGGTGTCGGAGAGGGCCGATTTGATGAAGAAGCCCTTCTGGTTCCAGCGGGTCATCGTCGCGAGAAAATCGTTGACCTGGGGGATCTCGTAAAGGGCGGTCAGCTTCGGGTTCTTCTGGGTCGGGTCGAAGTACAGGAAATCCCCCGTCGTGCCGTTGGAGGCGCGGTAGCCCAGCAGCCGCAGATACGGATCGTCCCACTCGGAGCCCAGCGAGTAGATGTCCAGCGGCTCCATCTCGGGGTGGGTTTTCTTCACGATGTCGCAGTACGCCTCCACGTCTGCGAAGTTCTCCATCTTGCCGCTCCAGCCGGCGTCCTTCACGATGTCGGTGCGGTACAGCGGGCCGACGGCGCTGTATGTGGCCAGCAGCGTGGGCACGCAGTAATAGTGCCCGTTCACCTTGGCCTCCTGCAGCGCGGCCTTGCTCTGCGCGGCGTAGTTCTTCGGCGCGTACTGGGGCCACAGGTCGTCGAGGCTCTTGAACGCGCCCTTCTGCGCCATGGAGTAGAAGTTCAGCCACGTGGCGGCGTAGGAGAAGTCGAACGTCTCGCCCGAAGAGAAGAGCAGCGGATATTTGTTGGCGTAGTCCGCCCACGGGATCCAGCTGATTTTCAGCGTGCAGTTCAGTTTTTCCTTGAGGATCTTATTCAGGTTCTCGTCGGCGACGTCCTGCCCCGTGGGGCGGTCGCCGATCTCGTACATCACGAGCTCGACCTCCTTCGAGGTGTCGAGCTTCTCCCCGGCCGCCGCCTGCCCGCCCGCGTCTCCGGAGCTTGCCGGGGCGCCGCCGGAAGGCCCCGCGCAGCCCGCGAGCGCGCCGGCCGCGACCGCGGCCGCGAGGATCAGGGAAACGATCTTGTTCTTTTTCATCATACATTCTCCTTTGTTCCCAAAAATAATATTTTTACGGCGTTTCCAGCCGGGCCGCGGAAGGCTTGCTTGCTTTCCCACGCCCGCAGTCCCGGCCGGAACTGCCGGAAGCCCGCCGAACCGCAGAAGCTATCCCTTGACGGCGCCGATCGTGATGCCCTTCACAAAATATTTCTGCACGAACGGATAGACCAGCAGGATGGGGCCCGTCGCCACGACGGCCATCGCCATCTTCAGGGTGTTGGAGGGCACGTTCGCCACCGTGATGCCGGCGCGGCTGGCGATTTGCGCCAGGGCCTGCGTCTTCTGCAGCAGATTGTAGAGCATGTACTGCAGCGGGTACTTGCTCTCGGTGTTGATATAGAGCATGGCGTTGTACCAGTCGTTCCAGTAGCTGAGCGCGATGAACAGGCCGATGGTCGCCAGGCCGGATTTGAGCAGCGGCAGGACGATCTGGGCGAAGATGCGGTATTCGCCCGCGCCGTCGATCTTGGCGGATTCGATCAGCTCCTTCGGGATCTCCGCGACGAAGCCGCGCATCATCAGCAGGTAGAACACGTTGAAAAGCCCCGGCAGGATCAGCGCCCACAGGCTGTCTTTCAGGTGCAGGTACTGGATGTAGAAGATATAGGTGCAGACCATGCCGCCGTTGAACAGCGTGGTGAAGTAGAAGAAAAACGAGAACCCGTTGCGGTATTTGAAATCCTTCCGGCTGATCACGTAGGCCGTCATCGTGGTCAGCAGCAGCCCCATCGCGGTGCCCGCCGCGGTGATGAGGATCGAGACGCCGTACGCCCGCCCGATCGTCTCCGGCGAATGGAAGATCAGCCGGTACGCCTCGGTCGAGAACGCCGCCGGCAGGATGCGGAACCCGTGGAAGCGGATGTACTGCTCCGAGGTGAACGAGGCGGAGATCATCACGACGAACGGGATCAGGCACAGCAGCGCCATCAGGGCGACGACGGCGTAGCAGACGACGTAAAAGGTCCGGGAGGAGGCCGGCATCCGGATCCTGTTCTTCCCCGCGGCTCCGGCGCCGAAGGCCCCGCCCCGCTTCAGGCTTGTTTCCTGCGTCAACTCTGTTTTCCTCCCCTGAAAAATGCGTCTTTTTTTCCCCCGCCGCGGCGGGGAAGGCCTAAAACAGCGCGTAGTCCGGGTCCACTTTCTTCACGGCGGCGTTGACGGCCATGATGATCAGGAAGCACAGCGCCGACTGGTAGAACGACGCCGCGGCCGTCATGCCGAGATTGGAGTTCTGCAGCAGCGAGCGGAACACGTAGGTGTCGATCACGTCCGTCGCGTTGAAGAGCTGCCCGTTGTTCCCCACGATCTGGTAGAACATCTCGAAATCGCCGCGCAGGATGCGCCCCACCTGCAGCAGCAGCATGATCACGATCATCGGCCGGATGCACGGCAGCGTGACGTACCGCACGCGCTGCGAGACCGTCGCGCCGTCGATATAGGCGGCCTCGTAGATCTCCTGGTCCACGCCGACGATCGCGGCGATATAGATCACGGAGTTGTAGCCGCACCACTTCCACGAGTTGAAGCAGCAGATGATGACCGGCCAGACCCACGGCATCGCGTAGAAATTCACCCGGCCGCCGCCCGCGCCCGTGATCAGATGGTTCATCAGGCCCGTCTCGTAGTTGAACAGCGCGTAGACGAACGTCCCCACGATCACCCAGGAAATGAAGTACGGCAGGAAGATCACGGACTGCGTGATCTTCTTGAACACCTTCGCGTTGATCTCCGAGATGAAGACCGCGATCAGCACCGCCAGCGCCTGCGAGGTGATCAGGTTCACCAGGTTGTAGAGGACCGTGTTTCTGGTGATCAGCCAGCCGGTGCCCGAAGAGAAAAGGTACCGGAAATTCTCGAGGCCGTTCCAGTCGCTCCCGAACACCCCGCGGTCGAACCGGTAGTTCTTGAACGCGAGCACCAGCCCGGACATCGGCAGGTACGCGAAGATCAGCGTGAACACCGTCGCCGGCAGGATCATGCTGAACAGCGCGCGGTTTTTCCGCAGCTCGCAGGTCAGGTTCTTCAGATGCATTCTCACGGTGTTTTCTCCCTTGCGATTGCTCAAGCCGACAAAATAGAAACTTGTTTCTCCCGTATAGTATATAAAATGTACGAAGGATTGATAAGAGCAAAATCCTACGATAAAGAGGAAAATCTTATGTTGTTTGTGATTTGCACAGTATGCCACTTGAATTTTTAGCTTTTTATGGATATTATGTATTCTGGACTTGAATCGGCAGAAGTCTGTGGCAATTCCGGCCGGGACCGGGAGGGAAAGGCCGGCCCTGTGCCGCAAGGGGGGGGAACGGGATTTGATCCGATCGATCATTGTGGAAGACGAGCCGGTGATCCGCAGCGGGCTGGCGCGCCACCTGCCCTGGCGGGAGCTCGGCGTGGGGGAGGTGCGGGCCGCGGCGAACGCGGAGGAGGCGCTCGCGCTCTGCCGGACCTTCCGCCCCGACGTCATCCTCTCGGATATCCGGATGCCGGGGATGAACGGGATCGAGCTGTGCTCGAAATTCCGGGAAAAGCTGCCCGACAGCCAGATCATCTTCATCAGCGGATTTTCCGACAAAGAGTACCTGATGGCGGCGATCCGCCTGGGGGCGGTCAGCTATGTGGAAAAGCCGGTCTCGGTGCCGGAGCTCTCCGCCGCGGTCCGGAAGGCCGTCGCCTCGGTCCGCCGGCTCGGCCGCCAGCGGACGGGGCTTCTGCATTCCCTTCTGTGCCCGGACCCCCGGGGCGAAAGGGAGGCCCTGGATTCGCTCGTCAAAAACGGCGGGGGCAGGATTCCGGGGGCCGGCGCGCGGTTCCGGATCGGCATCCTGAAGGCGCGGTCCGCGATCCGGGACATGGAGGCGCTGGCCGGCGCGTGCCGGGAGGCGCTGAGCGCGCGGGTCCCCGGGGGGCCCGTCGGCCTGGCGGCGGATTCCGCCGGGGACTCGGCGGCGATCCTTCTGCTTTCGTCGGACGGCGAAGCCGCCGAAGCGCCGCGGGAAGCCGCGGTCTGCGAGGGGATCTTATCGGCGGCGGGGGTTTTCGGGGACTGCTTTCTGGGGGTCGGGGAGCGGGTGGATTCCCTTTGCCGCCTGCCGGATTCCTGCCGCGCGGCGGAGGAGGCCGTCAAGTCGCTTTCTTACAAAGGCTGGAACCGCTATGCCTTCTGCGGCGAGAAGCGTTCGGAGTACCAGGGGGATCTCTCCGAGGACGAGCGGAACGCGTTCTATAAACTGCTGCTGGACGGCAAAGGCGGGGAGGCGCAGGAGTTTCTGGACGGAATCCACCGGAAGTTCATCGAGGATCACGCGATCCTCAACTTCTATGTCAGGAACCTGTATTACCAGCTGAACGGCGAGGTTTCCCGGGCGCAGCGGAGGAGGACGCTTCAGGGCGCCCGGCCCCGGGACCGGGAAAGCCTGTTTATGGACGAGGCCCAGACGATCCGGGAGATGCACGACTATGTGAGCGGCAGGGCGCTCGAGTGCTGCCGGGAAAGCGGGGAGGACCGCAAAAGCAACCGCGCGGTCGCGGCCGTGCTGAAGTACCTGAACGAAAATCCGGACGACAGGAACATCTCGATCCGGACGCTTGCGGACCGGGTCTACCTGACCCCGACCTACCTGAGCGGCGTGTTCAAAAAGCAGACCGGCGTGACGATCGGGCAGTACCTCACGAAGGTGCGCATCGAGCGGGCGGAGAGATATCTGGCGGACCCGCGGTTCCGGCTCTACCAGATCGCGGCGCTGTGCGGGTACGAGGACGCCAACTATTTCGGCAAAATCTTCAAGAAGCAGACGGGGATGCTCCCGTCCGAATACAGGGAGAGCAAAACGGTATGAGGCGTTTTCCGGGGGGCCTTTCGGAGCGGTTCCGGCGGTGGCCGATGCAGAAAAAGATGTACTGCTCGTTCGCCCTGCCGACGATCCTGATCATCGTGGCCGCCAACGCGGCCGCGTTCCCGATCATCGCGGAGAGCTACAAAAGGGAGCTGCGGAACACGGCCTCGCAGACCAACGACCAGGCGCAGAACTTCCTGATGAACTACGCGGAGAACATGGACTACATCTCGCAGCTCATCACGCGGAACGGGGCGATCCAGGCCACCCTTTCCTCGGCCGGCTTCGGGAACCGCGCGGACGACGGCGAGGTCTACCGGGAGTACTACGCCCTGAACGGCGAGTTTGAAAGCATCGGGCTTTCCAACGACCTGTACCGCATCGGCATCTATCTGCCGAACCGGATCCCGTACTCCAACAACAATTACTATTTCTATCCGGAATCCGAGCTGAAGGCGCGCGGCGATTATTCCGAGCTGATGCGGACGATCGGGGAAAACCGGTATTATTTCGCGGGGATCACGGAGCGCAGGTCCTCCGACCCCAAGCAGACCGACGAGTACCTCGCCCTGTTCCAGGCGCTCCGCATCCCGGGCGGGGGGGGAACGGAGCGCCTCTATGTCGTGAAGGTGGAGGTTCTGCTCGGCCGCCTGAGGCAGGTCCTCCGCAACGCGAGCAGCGCGGCGGGCAGCCAGGCCTATCTGACGGACTCCGCCGGCCGGCTGATCTGCTCGACGGACGACGCCGCCTACGCCCGGCTGAAAAAAACGGGCGCCCTGCCCGGATGGAAGGTGCCGGACTGGACCGAGATCGACGCCGGCGGGACGGATTACCTCGTGTTCAGCCGGTCGCTGACCCGGTACCGCTGGCGGATGGATTCGCTGATCCCCAAAAACGAATTCTTCCGCCGGACCGGATTTGTCTGGGCGCTCGCGGCCGTCCTGCTGATCTGCCTCTCGGCGGCGGTCTCGGCGATCTCTTACCGCCTGTCGCGCTATTACTCGCGCAGGCTGTCGGTGATCAACCGGAAGATGAAGAGCCTGGAAAACGGCGACCTGAACGACCGCTTCGTCCTGAAAAAGAATTCCGGCGACGAGATCGACCAGCTGTACGCGAATTTCAACTATATGGCCGAGCGGCTCCATTCCCTGATGGAGGAGCGTTTCCGGCTGGGCCGGGAGGTGGCCTCGGCGAACATGAAGGCCCTGCAGGCGCAGATCAACCCGCATTTTCTCTACAACACGCTGGACCTGATCAACTGGGGCGCGATGGATTACGGCGCGGCGCAGGTGGCGGATATCGCCCGGAACCTCGGGCAGTTCTACCGCCTGAGCCTGAACCACGGGAAGACGGCGATCACCATCGGGGACGAGCTGCACCACGTCGAGGCCTATGTGAACATCGAGAACGCCCATTTCGGCGGGGCCATCAACCTGAGCGTCGACGTGCCGCCGGAGATCCGCCGCCTCGCCTGCCTGAACATCATCCTGCAGCCCTTCGTGGAAAACGCGATCGTCCACGGCATCGCCGAGCACCCCGACATCGTGGAGTGCAACGTCTCCATCGCCGCCCGCCGGGAGGGCGGGGACCTCCTCTTCACCGTCCACGACGACGGCCCCGGCATGGACGAAAAGCAGCTCGCCGGCATCCTGAGGGACGATTCCTCCAGCGCCTACAACGGCTACGGGGTCAAGAACATCCACCAGCGCATCCGCCTCTGCTACGGCGAGCGGTACGGCATCTCCTACCAAAGCGCGCCGATGGAGGGCACCACCGCGTTCATCCGCATCCCCGCCCTGAGCCTGGAGCAGCTGAACGCGCTGCTGAACGGCTAAGGCCAAGGCAGGCTGAGCCTGCCGGCAAAGCCGGCTTCGGCCCACCGCCGGCAAAGCTGGCCTCGGCCCGCCGCCGGCAAAGCCGGTTTCGGCCCGCCGTTCAGTCCGGAGTAAGCCGGAAGTTTTGTTTGGCGGGACGGTCTAAGAAATCTCCCGGCAGGCGGGACGGCTCTCCCCTTTGCTGGGGTTAAAAGCAGGGAGGGGGCGGCAGCCCTTTTTCCCAATAATATTCTTCCGGAATCTGCAGGTTGTTTTCTTTTGCGGGGGCCTTTGGCAGGGAGGGGGCGCAGCCCCCTCCCGAGAAAATCCCCCTTCCGCGCTCGGCGGGCCTACGTTTTCGATAAGCTTCCCGCGCGGGAGGGGGCAGGGGGTGAGCCAGTGTTTGCAGGGCGCTGAACGTTTCAGCTTTGCTTTCTGAATATTGATTCAGCTTATCTTTTTCTTGCGCTCAAGCCGCGCGGGCTCAACCTTTCGGTCTTGTCCGAAAGGTTGCAAAG
>DAIUFE010000032.1:0-18677 GCA_036844765.1 Caproicibacter sp.
GCTTGAGGTTGATCACGACGAACTCGCGGATGGCCTGCTCGTCCTCCGCCACCAATATCGTTTTCAAAAAGAAGCTCCCTCCCGTTCGTTCTCAGTCCTGGGGAATCAGCTCAAAGGCGTCCTGCACCTCGCCCTGGGTCATGGCCAGCGGGTTCTCCGGCGAAGGGCGCGCCGCGGCGAAGCGCAGGCTGCCCTTGGAATCGAGCAGGAAGAACCCCTTCGTGCCCGCGCCGGATTCCCACTCCTTCCGGGTGAAGGCCTCGATCTTCAGCAGCTCCGGCCCGCGGACGCCCGCCGCGTCCTTCGGGGACGCCAGCCACTGGTAGAAGTGCAGCGTGCGCGTCGAGGGGTCCAGGCTCGTGGTGATCTTGCCGCGCCACATGTCCGGCACCGAGAACCAGTACCCGTCCGCATAGTCGATCACCATGCTCATCACGCGCACGAAGGTGCCCGTCGAGGTGTCGTAGCGGTGCCAGCTCGTCAGGTAGTCGGCCTCGTCCTCGCCCATGCCGCTGTAGCCGGGCATCAGGGTCACGATGGGGATCTCGAGGATGCGGTCGCCGTTGATGTCGCGCGAGACGACGGAGGTCGGGCGCTCGGTGCTCTTGGCCGTCTTGGTCTTGGGGTCGTAGAACGGCGCCTGGAGCGACTTTTTCGCCTTGTCCCAGTACAACATTTCGGTCGTCATCACGTTGGCGGCCTTCACGCCGTCCAGCACCACGCCGGTCTGCTTCTCGTTGACGAGGCCGGTCTTCAGCGAGGCGTACTTGGTCACGCCGGTGTCCAGCGGGGCGGTGCCCCTCACCTCCGCGGCGCCGTTCTTCATGCTCAGCAGCCGCGCCTGGGCGGGCTGGTCGCCCACCGTCACGCCCGCCGTGAAGATCTCGTCGCGCCCGTCGCCGTCCAGGTCGGCCACGGTCATCTCGGTGTAGCTCTGGTTCAGCCGCAGCTCGTTCATCCTGCCGCCCTTATAATAGTAGACGCAGATGGTGCCCGTGTTGTTCAGGCTGTTCCCCCAGCCGACGACGGTCTCGTCTTCGCCGTCGCCGTCCAGGTCGCCGAAGCACACGCGGTCCACCTGCGCCGCCGGGTTGCTGAACACGCCGGCGCTGCGCCAGCCGCCGCCCGCCTTCTGCATGAAGGCGATGCTGGTGCCCGCGGCGTCGTCGCCTTTCCGGTAAAACGCCATGGCCCCGCTCTCCCCGCCGAGCCTGTGGGCGATCACCGCGGAGCGGTACTGCCCCGCCGCCGGGTACTCGAGGACCATGTCGCTGCCCGCCGTCTGCTCCAGCAGGCCCTGGATGTCCGCCTCGTTCTCGCCCGTCGGGCGCGGCGCGTGCATCAGCGCCTGCGCGTCCAGCCCGATGAACGAGCAGCCGGAAAGCGCGGCCAGCAGCGCGAGCGCGGCCGCCAGCGCGCCGGCCCTGCGTTTCATGCGCACCCCTCCCTCCGGCCGTTTTTTCATATCGAGCTTATTATAGCATACTCGTCCCTAAAAATCAGTATCAATTTTGCGCCGGCAAAGCCGGCTTCGGCCCGCGGCGGGCGCGCGGCTATTTCAGATAATCGAACGCCGCCTGAAGCTCGTCCTCGCCGAACGGGACGACGACGTCCGGCACCAATTCTTTCCGGTTGGCTTTCCGGTCGGGGCGGGTAACGGAGACGGTGGCGATCTGGACCATGAACGAAGAATTTTTCAGCGTCCGTTTTACCGGACCCCCATACATATCGGGCGCCTGCCTCGTCGCTCTGCCCATCACGATCCCCAGCTTCCCGTCCTGCACCCTTGCCGCCGTAACAGTGGAGGCGCTGTCCGAGAACTCGTCGATCAGAACGACCAGCTTCACCTTGGGATTGGGCACGGCGTCAAGATCGGCCGGATTCTCTGCTTTTTGAGGCATCAGTTCGCTCTTCCGGGAACGGAAGCCCGCGTGAGGCGGCGTCATTTTCATTGCTGTGAAGATATAATCCGCCACATCGGCGTTTCCTCCCGGATTGCCGCGCAGATCCCAGACGACTTTTCGGGTCCCCTCATAAACGGCTTGATTCAGCGCCCCTGTCGCCTGATTCAGGGCGTCGGAATAATCAAACTGGTTCATGTCCAGATAAAAGCAGTCTCCCTTTCTGTAATAGCCCGCAACGTCGCTGTTGCCCGGCGCGTAGGGAGAGGGCGACTTCAGCTCGCTCCGCATCTTTTCCGTCCCGCCGGGCCCCTCCACCGTCAGCGTCACGGGGCCGTCCGTCCGGACGCCGCTGCGGGCGAGGATCGCCGCGAAGTGGGAATAATAGGCGTTGTTGTAGGCCGTGCCGACGTCGTTCTCCGCGTCGTACAGGCGGCCGATGGTCTTCGTGATTTTTGCGACCGGGACGTCGCCGATCTCGGTGACATACCGCTTGCTCAGCCTTTTATTTTCATCCAGAAGATAAAGCCGGCCGCCGTTCCACCACCAGCTGGCGGAGGAGGTGGGAATAAAGCGGCGGTCCTGCCACACATCGCTGAAGGACCTGTCGCCGATGATGTCCGTATGCAGGTCCGCGATGGATGCCAGGTATTCGTGGCACCACGCGCCGAAATCGTCCATCGAAACGGTCCGGTCGATCGCTTCGACCGACTTCCGAAATTCGGCTTCCGCCGCGTCCGTCTTTTTGCAGGCCGCCGAGCCCGGATTCTCATATATGGGATGGGCGCCCTTGATGTATCCGATCAGCTCGTTCATATCGGCGGCCGCCTCGGCTTCGGTCAGCGGCTCCGTGCGGCGCTCGGCGCTGCCCCCGCCGGCCGCGGAGCTGACCGCCCCCGCACCGGACGAGGCCGCCGGCCGCGGGGCCGCGGAGGACGGCGGCGGCGCGGAAGACACGGGTGCGGAGGACGGCCGCGCCGCCCCGCAGGAAGACAAAAATACGGCGAGACATGCCGCCGCGGCCAAGGTTTGCACCTGCCTGCGGAAGAGACTCCTCCCGATCGTTTTCACCCGTTTCCCCTCCCGGATACAAAAAGGCCGAATTCCAGTTTGCTTGGGCCTCCGTTCACTATATCACCCTATTATGTGAAATTCAATCCCGCGGGCAAAGCCCGGCAGGCTGAGCCTGCACGCGCGGCCCGCCCCGGCAGTGGCCGGCTTCGGCCCGCCGTTCAACACGGAGCAAAAAATAAGCGTAGTTAGGCGGGACAGTTTGGGGCCGCTCCCGCTTCTTCCTCCTTTCTTTTCCTCTGCGGGGCCTTTAGCAGGGAGGGGGCGCAGCCCTTTTTCCCAATAATATTCTTCCGGAATCTGCAGGTTGTTTTCTTTTGCGGGGGCCTTTGGCAGGGAGGGGGCGCAACCCCCTCCCGACGATAACCCCCTTCCGCGCTCGGCGGGCTTACAATTCCGCCGCGCTTCCCGCGCGGGAGGGGGCAGGGGCTTTCCGCCCCATTTTCCGCAGGCCGTCGTGATGCGCTTCCCGCGCGGCTTGAGCGCAGTCTATAATCAAGATGAATCAATATTCAGAAAATTAAGCTGAAAATATACTGCTCGTATTGTTTCTGCAAATTTTCAGCACAGCGCAGACAAACGCTCACCCCCTGCCCCCTCCCGCGCGGGCGGCGCAGCGAAACCGTAGGCCCGCCGGGCGCGGAAGGGGAGTATCTATAGATCGGGAGGGGGGCTGCCGCCCCCCTCCCTGCTTTAAACCCCCGGAAAGGAAAATCGGCCTTCCGCTTCCGGCTAAACGGCGGGCCGGGCCGGGCCGCCGCCCGGGGCGGGCCGAGCCGGGCCATTGCCCGCGGCGTAGAGGAGCATCCCCAGGTTTTCGGCGTAGATCTGGGGGAACTGGGAGAGCGGCAGGGGGTTCTGCCCCTCGCCGACCTCTATGGTATAGCCGGGGCGGCGGAAATCCTGGGTGAACCAGTCCTTGTAGCCGGCGTAGGAGGCGACGCCCGTCGCCTCCTCAAGCGCGTAGCCGCTGATGTCCGCGAGGCTCTGGCCGATGGTGCGCGCCTCGGCGGGTGCCAGGTTCATGAAGTTCCAGTAGATCACCCGGCCCTGGGAGTGGTAGGCCATCACCAGGCGGAAATCGTGGCTGCGCGTGAAGCCCACCATCGCGCGCGTCTCCGGCTCCGAGACCGGGTACGGCCCGGAGTAGCGCGTCGGCCCGGGGCCGGTGATGCCCAGCCCCGCCTCCGCCTGCTTCGACTGCCGCCACGCGGCGTCGTAGTTGTGGTTCAGGTCCACGCCGCGGATATTGGCCTGCCACACGGTGGAAAAATCGGCGCTGCCGCCGTTCCAGCGGATCAGCCGGTCGCGGTACGGGTTGCCCGGCGTCAGGCCGTTCAGCACGAGGTCCACGCCGTCCGGGTTGACCATCGGCACCAGCCAGACGCTCGCGGAATCCCAGATCTCCCGCGGGTCGTAGCCGCCGATCGGCCGGCCGAGCGCGTAGGCGCGCAGAAAATCCTCCGCGAACTTCATCAGCACGGGGGAGGTGATCCACTCCAGCGCGTGGTGCGCCGCGTTGTACGAGACGTTGCGCGGGCCGGTGCCCAGGCGCAGGGCGTAGAGCGTTTTGCCCAGCACGCTGGCGCCGATGCTCGAGACGCGCAGAAACGGATACCGCGCCTTGAGGCCCTGGATGTTCCGCATCAGAACCTCGTAGGTATAGGCGGCGTCGGTCGCCACCACGCCGAAGGAGTACGGCACCGTCACGCGCGCGCCGATCCGCAGGTTGTCCGGGTCCATGGAGGGGTTCGCGGCCTCGATCGCTGCGGGGTCCGTGCCGTACCGCTGCGCGATGCCGTAGAACGTGTCCCCCGCCCGCACCGTGTAAACGTCGTACCCCAGCAGGAACTGCATGAGCACCCGCGCCGTCCGCGGGCCGACGACGCCGTCCGCCGCAAGGCCGAACCTCCGCTGGAACTCCTCGACCGCCCGCCGCGTCTGCTGCCCGAACACGCCGTCCACTCCGCCCGCGTACAGCCCCATCCGCTTCAGCACGGACTGCATCTCCATCACGTCGCTGCCGGCGTCGCCCAAACGCAGAATCCTCAACGCAATCCCTCCCGAAAAGGTAGAATCTTCCTCTTTAGATTATATTGAAATCCGCCCCGGTTTATACGCGCAAAAAAATTTTCGCGGAATTTGCCCTGCGCAGGGCAAAAAACGCCTCCGTTTGCCGGTGGGATGGAACCGGAAAGGAGGGATGGAATGCGCGACTGGCTTCTGAAGTACGGATTGGCCGCCGCGTTCGGCGCGCTGGGGGCCTTTGTGGGCCGCCTGGCGAAGAAGCGCCGCGCGCGCCTCGCGGAGAGGGAGGCCCGGCAAACGGCGCTGGAGGCCGGCGTGCGCGCCCTGCTGCACGACCGCCTCCGCGACCGCTGCGCCGCATGCCTGCGGCAGGGCTTCGCCGGCGTGGCGGACCGCGAGAACCTGGAGGGGCTGTACGCCCCCTACCACGCGCTGGGCGGGAACGGAACGGGCACGGAGCTGTACGGGAAGATTTTGAAGCTGCCGGTGGAGCCGGAACAAAAGGAGGAATCGTAAAGGATGTGGCAGACAGCGTGGAACACCGTCCTAACGGCGGCGGCCGCGGCGCTCGCGGCCGTGCTCGCGGCGGCGGTCAGGGCCTTCGGGGACGCGGGCGTCGCGTACCTGCAGCAGAAGCGGGACGAGCTGCGCGCCCGCATGGGCGCGCAGGAGTACGACCGCCGCCTCGCCTTCGCGCGCGAGGCGTGGAACGTGGTCGACGAATATTTCCGCATCACACCGGGCCTGATCAAAACCATCGAAGCCAAGCAGGAAAAATTTGCGGAGGAGCTGAAAAAGCGCCTCCCCGCCGTCACGGACACCCAGATTGAGCAGCTGAGGCAGGCCGTCGCGGGCGAGGTCAACAAGGGCCGCGAGGCCCTGTTCCCGCCCGCCCAAGGCGCAGACTGATTTCCCCGGTCCGGAATTGCCCCGTCCTGAAGAAAATCTCCGGGACGGGGATTTTCTTATTCCCCTGTCACCCGGCCGACATAGGCGCACGCCGTGTAGGGAACCTCGAGCCGGCCGCCCCGCGCGTTGCGGTCGAACACCTCCCCCAGCGCCCGCAGATAGTCTTCATACTCGGCGTCGCCTTTCTTCAGCGAATAGGAAGCCGAGAGGCTCCGCTCCAAAAAGCCGCGCCGGTCGTAGGATTGTCCGTTGGGGAACTGCCGCGCCTCGCACCGGCCGCCGAAGAACTGCCCGACCCGGTCCTCGGTGGGGCAGTTCGCGCCGTAATTGGGGCAGTAACGGCGGAACACCGCGGCCCATTCCGGCAGCGGGATGCCGCCGGGCTCGTCCCGGCGCGCGTTCCAGACCAGCGCCACCCGGCCGCCGGGCCGCAGGATCCGCGCGCACTCCCTGCGGAACCCCTCGGGGTCGAACCAATGGAACGCCTGCGCCGCCGTCACGAAATCGACGGCGCCGTCCGGCAGGCCCGTATGCTCCGCCGTCCCCGCGACGGAGACGAAGCCCGGCCTGCCGGAAAGCGCGCGCTCCGCCTGGCGGCGCATGTCGCCGTTCGGCTCCACCGCGAACACGCGGCACCCGCGCTCCAGCAACGGCCGCAGGAAGATCCCCGTGCCGGAGCCGATGTCCGCCGCGGCGCTCCCCTTCCCCAGCCCGAACTCCTCCGAAAGCCAGTCGTACAGCGCCGCCGGGTACCCCGGCCGCGACCGCGCGTAAACCTCCGCCTTCCCCGTGAACCGCTCCGTATTCTCCATTCCGCGCACCCCGTTTCTCCGTTTTTGATTCCATATAGATGTAAGAGGACCGCACGGGGATATCGTACCGCCTTTCCCCCGCCGCAGTCAAGCCCGGCGGGCGGCGCCGGCCCAAAAAATCCTTTTGCCCGCGCCTCCTCTTTTCTCCCTTTTTTCTCGGATTTTTCCACATTCGGAACCCCAGGCTCCGCGCGGGCCGCCCGGCGTTTGTGAACAGACTGTGTCCTCGGATGTTGCGTCTGCGCAAATAAAACAGCGGTGTAATAGTTGTAACAGGATTGTAACGATTGATTTTCTGCGTTTTGCACATAAAAATGCTGGTCCGCGCCGATAGGGAACTGCCAAATTAGGGCAATCTGTGGAAAAAACCAGTCGTATCCGGAAGGATCGTGCTTTTGTGTTTGTATAATTTCCACAAATCACGTTCCTTTTTCAATTTGACATCGGTCAATAGGTCGAATATAATTGCGGCACATCGCGGCTTACCGCCGCGGGTTCCCGTCGGGTGGTGAAAAAAGCGCAGAATCCGCCCCTCGGTATCAGGAAAAGGGTGAATGCATTGCAGTTCTTTCAGCGTTTCGGCCCGAAAGGGCTGCCCCGCAGAAAATTGCGCTTCCGCGCTTTGCCGGTCCGGCTCTCCGCCCTCGCGGCGGGGGGGCTCGGGCGGGCGAAGGCTGGGTTCCGCGCCCTCGCCGGTTTTGCGGCGGAGATGCTGCGGAAGACGAAGACAGGGCTTCACGGCTTTCCCGCTTTTGCGGCGGAGGGTCTGAGAAAAACGAAGACAGGGCTTCACGGCCTCCCCGCCCTTGCGGCGGAAGGCCTGCGGAAGGCAAAGACAGGGCTTCACGGCCTCCCCGCCCTTGCGGCGGAGGGGCTGCGGCGCCTGGCCCGCTCGCCGGCCGCCCGCGGGGCGGCGGCCAAAAGGGCGGCGGCGCTCGCTTCGGCCGCGGCCGTGACGGTCGGCGCGGTGCTGACCGGCATGGCGGCGGCCCGGCAGGCGACCGTCACGGTGGACGGCGCGCCGAAGTCCGTCCGGTTCTTTCTGGACGGCGGAACGGACGCGATCCTCAAAAAAGCCGGCGTCACGCTTGAAAAAGACAGCCTGCTCTCGCGCAGCGACGACGGCGGGAGCGTGAGCATCACGATCCGCACGCCGCGCCGCGTGACCGTCGCGGCGGACGGGGAGGAGCGCACGGTGCTCCTCCATTCCGGCGACACGGCCGGGGATGCCCTGAAGGCGGCGGGCGTGGCCGCCGGGGCGGACGATAAGGTGGAGGCCTCGCAGGCCGCCGGGCCGCTGAAGGACGGCGCGCGCGTCGAAGTGGTGCGCGGGCTGCGCGTGAGCGTCTCGGCGGACGGCAGGACGACGGACTCCGTGGTCTACGGCGGCACCGTCGCGCAGGCGCTCGCCGGCGCGGGCGTGGCGGTCGATTCGGACGACGTGCTCAGCGCCGGCCCGCAGGAGGCCGTGCGCGACGGGATGAAGATCGCGGTCACCCGCGTGGAGTACAAGGACGTGACCGAGGTCCGGCCCGTGCCGTACCGAACCGTCACCCAAAAAGACGCTTCGCTCGCGGCCGGCAAAACCGTCGAGAAGAAAGCCGGGCAGAACGGGGAAAAGACCGTCGTCACGCGCCGGAAGCTCGTCGGCGGCAAAGCGACGGAAAGCGCCGTCGTCCGTGAGACGGTGACGAAGCAGCCCGTGGACCGCGTGGTCGCCGTCGGCACCAAGGCCGCGGCGAAGGCGGCCAGGAAATACGGCACCGCCTCGATCTCGGCCGGCGGCACGCTGACCGACCACAACGGCAGGCAGGTGGCCTACAAAAAGCTGCTGCAGGGCCGCTGCTCCACTTACACGGGCGGCGGGACCACCTCCACGGGGCGCAAGGCCGCGTTCGGCCTCGTCGCCGTGAACCCGAAGATCATCCCCTACGGCAGCCGGCTGTATATCTGCTCGCCGGACGGCAGGATCGTCTACGGCTACGCCGTCGCGGCGGACACCGGCGGCGCCGCGATGCGCAACATCATCATCGCGGATCTGTATTTCGACACCTACCGCGAATGCACGCGGATCGGCACGCGCACGATGAACGTCTACGTGCTCTGACCCCCGTCCCCGCCCTCCCGCTGCGGAAGGCGGGGGCTTTTTCCGTTTTCGGCGCCCGCGCGGCGGCCAAAAGCGGCCCCCGCGCATAGAATGGAGAGCGGGGCAAATATATTTCAACCGCTTGATATAGATCGCCCGCCGGAGGGAAAGCCTCCGGCGGGCCCTTGCTATGGAGAGACGGCTGTTGAAAATCGGCCGGGATTGCGGTAGAATACGGGGGGAGGACTGATGGGAATGAAGATCGCGCCTTCCGTCCTGGCGGCGGATTTTTCCAACCTGAGCAGCGAGATCATCCGGGCCGACATCGCCGGCGCGGACTGGATCCACCTCGACGTGATGGACGGGCATTTTGTGCCGAACCTGACGTTCGGGCCGCCGGTCGTCGCGGCCATGCGCCCTTATACCGACAAGCCCTTCGACGTGCACCTGATGGTCGACGACCCGCCGCGCTACATCGCGGCGTTCCGCCGGGCGGGCGCCGACATCCTCTCGTTCCACGCGGAGGCGGGCTGCGATCTTGCGGAGACGGCGGAGGCTATCCGCGCCGCCGGCGCGAAGCCCGCGGCCGCCCTGCGCCCCGGCACCCCGGCGGACGTGCTGTTCCCCGTCCTCGACCGGCTCTACATGGTGCTGGTGATGACGGTGGAGCCCGGCTTCGGCGGGCAGAAGTTCATGCCGGAGGTCCTGCCCAAGATCCGCGCGCTCAAAGAGCGCCGCCCGGACCTTCTGGTCGAGGTGGACGGCGGCGTCAACGAGAAGACCATCCGCGCGGCCGCGCTGGCGGGGGCCGACGTGTTCGTGGCGGGCACGGCGGTCTTCGGCGCCAAGGACCCGGAGCGGGCCGTCCGCCGGCTGCGGGAGGCCGCGGAAGGGAACCTGACCTGAAAATTCCGTTGCGGAAAGGGGGGCGGCGCGGTGTTTGCGCACGGCGTCCGGCTGGAAGAGGACAAGCGCGCCGCGCTGAAAAACGGGATCGCGGTCCTTCCGGCCCCGGAGGATCTTCCGGAGCCGAGGTCGTTCCGCGCGCCCGGCGGCGGGGCGGAGCCGGCGGCGATCCTCGCGGCCGCGCGGACGGCCGGCATCGACGACGAGTTCGACGGCGCGCCCCTGGCGGCCCGCCTCGCGCGCCTGGCGGAGGAGCAGGCGGACCTGCTGGCCGCCTGCTGCTTCGACGACGATCCGTTCGTCTGCGGCGCGCAGGCCGTTCTGCGCGAGGACGCGGCGAAGGTCGCCGACGGCCTTCTTCTCGCGGCGCTCGCCTGCGGGGCCGGCGAAACCGTCGTGGCCGCGGCCTCCCGGAGCGAGCTGCGGGCGCTGCGCGGCCTGCCGAAGGGCGTCGCCGCCGCCGCGGCCGGGAACCGCTACCCCGCCCGCGTGCTGCTGATGCGCCGGCTCTGCCGGGGCGGGAAGCGGGGCGCGTGGATCGGCGCGCAGGCGTGCGCCGCGCTTTCGGACGCCGTTCGGCGCGGCGTCCGGCAGGCGGAGACGGTCGTCACCGCGTCCGGCGGGGGCGTGCTCCGTCCGGCGAACTTCCGCGTGCGCTTCGGCACGCCGGTGGGCGCGGTGCTGCGGGCCGCGGGCCTGCGGGAGGGCGTGCGCGCGGTGGCGGTCGGCTCCTCCCTCACGGGGCGCACGGTCACGGACCTCTCGCTGCCGGTCACGGCGGCCACGCGCTGCGTGCTGGCTTTCCCGCGGCTCCCGGCCGCGCGGGCGTTCCCGTGCGTGCGGTGCGGCCGGTGCGCGCGCGCCTGCCCGCAGGGCATCCTGCCGTGGCTGGCCCTGCGCGAGCTGGAAAGCGGCGCCCCCGAGCCGCTCCGCCTGTTCCATGCGGAAAGCTGCGTCGGCTGCGCGGCGTGCGACGCGGTGTGCCCCTCCGGAATCGCGCTGGTGGCCGCGGTCCGGCGGGCCGCCGCGCTGAAGGAGGCCGGTGTCCCCGATGAGACTGCATAGCGCGCCCGCCCCGTTCGTGCGGACGGAGACGACGGCCGTCTCCATGTCCCGCGCCGCGGCCGCGGCGCTCGCCTCGCTGCTGGTTCTGCCCACGGCGCGGTACGGTCCGCGCCCGCTGTCGATGGCCGGGGCCGCCGTTCTCACCTGCCTGCTCTGCGAGGCGCTGGTCTCCCTTGCCCGCGGGCGGCGGCCGGTCGTGTCGGGCTTTTCCTCCGCGGCGGCGGGCCTGGCCTCGGCGCTGCTGCTGCCGGTCAACGCGCCGCTGTGGCTGCCGTGCGCGGCGGGGGCGTTCGCCGTGCTGGCCGCGCAGGAGCCGTTCGGTGGGCCGGGCCGCGCGCCGTTCCAGCCCGCGGCGGCGGGGGCGGCGTTCGCCGCGCTGTGCTGGCCCGCACTCACGTTCGCCTATTTCGACCCCTCGCAGCCCTACGCGCTGCCGGCCTTGGGGGCATGCTCGTTTCAGGCGGCGCGGTCGCCCGCCGCGCTGCTCAAGGACGGCCTGAAGCCGGACCTTCTCCCGCTGGACATGCTGTGGGGCGATTTCCCCGGCCCGACGGGCGGCACGGCCGCGCTGGTGCTGGGGGCGTGCGCGCTCGCGCTGTTCCTGTGCCGCGCCGCGAAGCCGGAGACGACCGTCTGCTTCCTGCTGGCGGCCGCGGCGGTCGCCGCGCTGTTCCCCCGCATCGCGTGCGCCCCGCTCACCTCCGTCAAATACGAGCTGCTCTCCGGCTCGCTGCTGTTCTGCGCCGTGTTCCTCGTCCCCGGCCCCGCGGCGCTGCCGTACACGTTCGCCGGGCGGTGCCTGTACGGCGCGTTCGCGGGCGCGGCGGCGATGGCGTTCCGGCGCTTCGGCGCGTTCGAGCAGGGGGCGCCGTTCGCGGTGCTGCTGGCGGACGCCGTCTCGCCGATGATCGATTCCGCCCTCTTCCGCCTGAGGGGATGGGAGGCCAGGCCGTATGGAACGCCCTGAGAACCGCCCGCTGCTCCACGACCTGCGCGTCGTTTCCCGCAGCGCGGCTTTTTACCGCAACCCCGTGCTGGCCGGCGCGCTGGCGCTGTACCCGGTCGCCGCGGCCGGCGTGGGGATGCGGAACGCCGCGGCGCTCTCCGTTTTGTTCGTGCTGACCGCCCTGCCGGTGCAGGCGGCGCTGTGCCTGACCGGGATGCTGTTCCCCGCGTGGGCGCGCCCGGCGGCGGTGCTCGCGGCCTGCGCGGTGTTCTGGGTGCCCGCCGCCCTCGCGGCGGAGCGGCTGGTCCCCGGCTCGCTGGACGCCCTGGGCACGGCGGCGTGCCTCACGGCCTGCAGCTCCGCGCTCTACGTCCGTGCGGCCGGCTACGCGCCGGAGCATATCCTGCCCGCCGCGCTTGCGGACGCCGTGGGGTATTCGCTCGGCTTTGCGGGCGTGCTGTTCCTGGTTTCCGCCGCGCGGCAGCTCTGGCTGGAGGGCGGGCCGTGGGGCGGCCCCGCCGGGGGCGGCGCGGGGCTGCCGTTCGCGGGCTTTCTGCTGCTCGGCTTCCTGGCGGCGCTGCTGCGGGCGATCCGTCTCCGGCGCGCGCGCCGCGCGGAAAAGGAGGGGTAGGATGCTCGCGGAAATGGCTCTGGCGGCGCTGCTGGCCGTCACGGCGGAAAACCTGTTCTTCGCGGGCGGGGCCGGCCTGAGCCGCGCGCTGCGCTCCGCCCGCGAGCCCGGCTCCATCGGGGTCTCCTCGTGCTTCGTCGCGTTCTTCGCGCTCTGCGCGGCCTTCGCCGGCCTTCTGCTGGAGCCGCTGCTGGCCCCGCTGCCGCAGGCCCGGCTGCTGCGCCCGGCCGCGCTGCTGCTCGCGGCGGGGACGGCGTATCTGCTTTCGGCCGCCCTGCTGCGCCGCCTGGCCCCGGGCTTTTTCCGCCGGCGCGGGCGGCTGCTCGGCCCCGCCGCGGCCAACACCGCGGTGCTGGCCGTGCCCTACGCGGCGCGCTTCTCCGCCTTCGGCGCGGCCGGGGCCGCGGGTTTCGCGCTGGGGACGGGCGCGGCCTTCTGGCTCGCGTCGTCGGTGCTGTTCCACGCGCTGCGCGCCTGCCGCAACCCGGATTCCCCGGCGCCGTTCGCGGGCCTGCCCGCCGCGCTGATCTATATCGGGATCCTTTCGATGGCGTTCGCCGGCTTCTCCGGCGGCAAAGTATTTTTTTGAACGGGGGCGGTTTCCATGACGGAAGTCGTGTTTTTGGACCGCGCGGACGACGAGTCGCTGCGCTTTGCGGCCGTCGTCTCCCGGTACCGCGGCAAATGGGTTCTGTGCAGGAGGAAGGGCCGCTCCGCCTTCGGGGTGCCGGGCGGCCGCCGAAAGGACGGCGAAAACATCGAGGAGACCGCCCGGCGCGGGTTGTGCGAGGAGACCGGCGCCGCGCGCTTCCGACTCACGCCGGTGTGCGTCTACGCCGTGCGGGAGGACGGTGAAAAAAAGACCTGCGGGATGCTCTATTTCGCGGAGATCCAGGAATTTTTCTCGCTCCCCGGTTCCGGGACGGAGCGCGTCGAATATTTCGGCACGCTCCCCCCGAATCTCACCGACCCGCTCATCGAGCCCAGGCTGGTTCAAAAGGCGGCGGAAGCGGCGGAAAAAGCGGAATAAAAAAAGCTCCCGGATTCCGGGGGCTTTTTTCGGCCTTCTTCTGGAAATCAGCGCTTCGAGAACTGGGGCGCGCGGCGCGCGGCCTTGAGTCCGTATTTCTTGCGTTCCTTCATCCTCGGGTCGCGGGTCAGAAGGCCCGCTTTTTTGAGGGTCTGGCGCAGGTTCTCGGAATCGTACTGCAGCAGCGCGCGGGCGATCCCGTGGCGCACGGCGCCGGCCTGGCCGGTGAACCCGCCGCCGGCCACGCGGCACACCACGTCGAACTTCTCATCCGTGGCCGTCAGCGTCAGCGGCTGGCGGACGATCGCCTTGAGCGTGTCCAGCCCGAAATACTCGTCGATCGGGCGGTCGTTGACCGTGACCTTCCCCGTGCCCTGGTAAAGGCGGACCCGGGCAACGCTGCTCTTCCTTCTGCCGGTCCCGTAAAAATAAGGTGCTTTCTCGTACATTGCTCCGTTCCTCCCTTACAGTTCCCACGCCTGCGGCTTCTGCGCGGCGTGGGCGTGTTCGGCGCCTTCGTACAGGTGCAGCCGCGTCATCGCCTTGCGGCCGATGGTGGTGTCCGGCAGCATCCGCTTCACGGCCAGCTGCATCGCGCGGCAGGGCTTTTCCGCCATCAGCGTGCGGTACTGGACCTTCTTCATGTGGCCGATGTAAAGCGTCGGATGATAGGCGATCTTCTTTTCGAGCTTCCTTCCGGTCAGCACCGCGTCTTTGCAGTTGACGATCACAACGCAGTCGCCGCAGTCCGCGTGGGGCGCGAAGGTGACCTTGTGCTTCCCGCGCAGCAGGACGGCCGCCTGCACCGCCACGCGGCCCAGCGGCTTGCCCGCGGCGTCGAGCACATACCATTTGCGCTGGATGTCGCCGGCTTTCGGCATATAGGTGGACATTGATTTTCCCCTCCTGAGTTTTCATCGCTCAAAGCGCGCCGGGGTGCGGCGCGCAGAATCTCACGCGTTCCATCTTACCACCGGCCGGCGCGGGTGTCAAGACCCGGGCGCCCGTTTTTTTAATTTATGCGCGCGTACCTTCCGTTTTCTCCCCGTTTTGCCCCGTATCTTTCTCTGGCTCGCGCTTCATTTCACTTTTGGACCGTCCCGCTGCGGCAGCAGGCGCGCCTTCTCCAGCGCGCGGCCCAGCGCGGCCGCGAACGGCGCGCACAGGGCGATCTTGAGCAGGTCGAACGGCACGAACGGCAGCACGGTCAGCGCGGCGGATTTTTTCCAGTCCACGCCCGCGGAGGCGCAGTACCACAGCGACCCGCCCAGATAGCACACGGCGAGGGCGCAGAGCATCCCGGCGGCCAGAACGGGGACGGTCCTTCTCCGGGGCGCGTGCGCCGCGGCCGCCACCGCCGCCGCCATCAGCGGGTACACGAGCAGGTAACCGCCCGTCGGCCCCGCCAGCACGCCGAGGCCCCCCGAGAACCCGCCGAACACCGGCAGCCCCGCCGCCCCCAGCAGCAGATAGGCGGCCTGCGCGCCCGCCGCCCATCCCGCGGGCAGCAGCGCGCCCGTCAGGTACACGGCGAACACCGACATCGAGAACGGCACCGGCGTGAACGGCAGCGGGATCATGATCTGCGCGAAAACGGCGGTCAGCGCGGTGAATACGGCCGCAAGGGCGAGATTTTTCGTTTTCATTTCGTTTTCTCTCCTTTTTCGCCCCGGGGATCGTCCCCCGGAATAATACAGAACGTAGTTTCGGGAAAGTTTTTCACGCTTTCGACCGACTTTTCAACATCTTGTTGTTGACAAAGGGGATTCCACCAACAATCGGCGCAGATCGCCTCCCGCGCGCCGGGCCGGGCGAGGATCTTCTCCGCGACGGCGCGGCGGAACGCGCGCCACGCCATCGTCTGCCCGAAGGAAAGGCCGCACGCCTCAAGGACCCTTTCGTCGTACCGGTCCGCTTTCTCCGCCGTGCGGCAGGCCCCGCCCAGATTGTTGGGGCACGCGGCGCAGAGGACGTCCGCCCCGCGGCGCAGCACGACCGGCCGGCCCGGATTCTCCCACAGCCCGCGCCGCACTCGGGCCATGTGCTCCGTAAATGCGCCGCTGTAGCCGTGCCCGGTGAAAAAGCCGAGGCACATCCCGTGGTGCGGGCGCAGTGGCAGCGGGCTTCCCGCCGGCAGCGGCGGCGTCTCTCTGTTTTCCATCCGATCGTCTCCTTTCGGGCGGCCGGCAAAGCCGGCAAAGCCGGTTCCGGCCCGCCGCGGGCAAAGCCCGGCTCGGCCCGCCGCGGGCAAAGCCCGGCCCGGCCCGCCGTTCAGCCCGGAGCGAAAAATAAGTTTATTGAGGCGGGACAGCAGGAAGACCGCTCCCGCCCGCAAAAGTGAATTTTGTGGTATACTTGCAATATATTTCGAAAAGCGCGGGAGGGATTGCTTTGGAGCTTGTGATCCGGAAAGCGGCCCCCGGCGACGCCGGGGCCGTCGCGGAGATCCACGCCGAAGCGTGGCGGGCCGCCTACCGCGGCATTGTGCCCGCCGCGTATCTCGCGAAGCTCGACGCCGGGAAACGCGCGGAGCGGTTCCGCCGGGAGTTCGCCGCCGCCGGGAGGCCCGCCGCCGGCCCGACGGAGTTTTTCGTCTGCGAGGCGGGCGGGAGACCCGTCGGCCTGCTGTTTCTCAGCCCGGGCCGGGACGAGGGGTTCGGAGACGCCGGGGAGATCGACGCGATCTATTTCCTTCCGGAATTCTGGGGCGAAGGGCTGGGCACGCAGGCGGTGGATTTCGCGCTGCGCCGGTTCCGGCGGCAGGGGTACGCCCGCGCGGTGCTTTGGGTGCTGGAGGAAAACCGCCGCGCCCGCGCGTTCTATGAGAAATGCGGCTTCGTCCCCGAGGGGGCGCGGCGGACGCTCGATTTCGGCTCCCCCGTCGCGGAGATGCGATACGTCTGTGCGCGCGCTCTCCCCTCCTCGCCCCCTGCAAAATAAATATACGGAAGGGATTTTTATAATGGATTATACGCAGATCAATTCCAAAACGTGGGACCGCTGGGCGGAGGGCGGCATTCCGTGGAGCGTGCCGGTTTCGCACGAGGTCTGCGGCGAGGCGCGGCGCGGCCGGTGGAAGGTGTACCTGACGCCGTGCAAGCCGGTGCCGGCGGAATGGTTCCCGCCGCTGGCGGGGAAAAAGGTCCTCGGCCTTGCGAGCGGCGGCGGGCAGCAGATGCCGGTCTTTTCGATCCTCGGCGCGGAGTGCGCGGTGTTCGACAATTCGGACCGCCAGCTCGCCGCCGAAAAAGCGGTTGCGGAGCGCGAGGGATACCGCATCCGCATCGTCAAGGGCGACATGACGAAGCGCCTGCCGTTCGCGGACGGCGAATTCGACCTGATTTTCCACCCGGTGTCGAACGACTATATCGAAGACGTATGCCACGTCTGGAACGAATGCTTCCGCGTGCTGAAGCCGGGCGGCCTGCTCCTCGCGGGGATGAGCAACGGGCTGAACTTTCTGTTCAACGACGAGGACGGGATGGTGGTCGAGAACAAGCTGCCGTTCAACCCGCTCAAAGACCCCGCCCTCTACGAGCGGTGCGTGAAGAACGACTGGGGCATCCAGTTCAGCCATTTCCTCTCGGAGCAGATCGGCGGCCAGCTCAGGGCGGGCTTCCGCCTCACCGACCTGTTCGACGACTACGACCTGCCCGGCGACGGCCGCCTGCGCGACTTCGCCCCCGCCTACATCGCCACTCTGGCCGGCAAGCCCGGCGGGCGGCGGCCCGCTTCGGCCCGCCGGGCAGCGCGGAGCAAATAAAAAGTTCCGTCCGGCGGGACGGTTCGGGGCGGCTCCCGGCGGCGGAACCGGGAGCTGTCTTCATTCTGTCCCGCCTAAACGAGCTTATTTTTCGCGCCGGGCCGGACGGCGGGCCGAGACCGGCTTTGCCGGGGAAGAAGCTCGGAGAAATCAAGAATATACCGGTCCGCCAGGGCCCGCATCTCCGCCTGATCGACCGCGGAGTGCGCGTCGTAGACGCCCACGGCCGCCATGCCCGCGGCCTTTGCGCCGCGCAGGGCCGGGGGCACGTCCTCGAAGGCCGCGCACCGCTCCGGCGGCAGCCCCAGCCGCTTCGCCGCCAGCCGGTAGACGTCCGGGAACTCCTTCCCGCGCTCCACCTCCCGCACCGAGGCGAAGGCCTTGAAAAACCCGAGCACGCCGTTGCGCTCCAGCGCCGGGGCGTACAGCTCCTTCGGCAGGGCGGTCGCCACGCCGAGCAGGACGCCCCGGCCCCGCAGGAACTCCAGGTACCCGCGGGCATGGGGCTTCAGCCCGATCCGGCGCGCGTACTGTTCCCGCACCATGCCGTCCCACTCGGCGACCAGCGCCTCGGGCGCCTCGGGCAGTCCGAAGCGCCGCACGGTGTACTCCGCCGCCTCGCGGAAGCTCATCGCCCCCACCGCGGCGGTGTAGTCCGGCGCCGCCGCGATCCCCCGCTTCGCGAGGAACTCGCGGTCCAGATTCTCCCACATGCCCAGCGAATCGAGCAGCGTGCCGTCCAGGTCGAAAACCGCCCCGCCGAACTCCTTCATCTTCCACCCCCGGCTTTCCGACGGCACCGGCGCCGTCTCTTCGCCGGGAGCCGCCCCGGGCCGTCCCGCCTCCATGAGCTTCCTGTTTTCTCCGCGCTGAACGGCGGGCCGGGGCCGGCCGCCGCCGGCCGTCAGACCTCCGCCGCGTCGAGCTCGTCCAGCCAGAGCCTGACGCAGGCGTCGCTGGGCATTCGCCAGTCCCCGCGCGGCGAGAGCGCCGCGCTGCCGACCTTCGGCCCGTCCGGCAGGCACGACCGCTTGAACTGGCTCGCGAAGAAGCGGCGGTAAAACACCCGCAGCCATTTTCTGACCGTCGCCGCGTCGAACCGCCCCGCGAACGACGCCGCGGCCATGCGGTAGATTTTCGCGGGCGGAAAGCCGAACCTCAGCGCGTAGTAGAGGAAGAAGTCGTGCAGCTCGTAGGGGCCGACGAGATCCTCCGTCTTCTGGGCGATCTCCCCGTGGTCCGGCGGCAGCAGCTCGGGGCTGACGGGCGTGGCCAGCACGTCCTCCAGCAGGGCGCGCAGCTCCGCGGGGCCGGTGCGGGCCGCGTGGCGCACCAAGTGGCGCACCAGCGTCTTGGGGATCGAGGCGTTCACGCCGTACATCGACATGATGTCCCCGTTGTAGGTCGCCCAGCCCAGCGCCAGCTCGGAAAGATCGCCCGTGCCGACCACGAAGCCCCCGCACTGGTTCGCCAGATCCATCAGCACCTGCGTGCGCTCGCGCGCCTGCGCGTTCTCGTAGGTCACGTCG
>DAIUFE010000033.1:0-17933 GCA_036844765.1 Caproicibacter sp.
CCGATGGGCGTCAGCGAGTGGGAGCACTTCGCGAACGGGACCATCGCCGTGGCGCAGGCCGTCGCGGACAGCGGGGCCGTCTCCATCATCGGCGGCGGCGATTCGGCCGCGGCCATCGAGAAGCTGGGCTTTGCCGACAAGATGACCCATATCTCCACGGGCGGCGGGGCCTCCCTCGAGTTCCTCGAAGGGAAAGAACTGCCCGGCATCGCCTGTCTCAACGACAAAGACAAATAAGACTCTCCCCCGGCGGGGGCGGACACGGTGCCGCCCCCGCTTCCCGTTTGACCGCTGCGAAAGGAAATGGAAAATGAACAAGAAGCTCAGAAAAGCCGTGATCGCCGGCAACTGGAAAATGAACAAGACCCCCGCCGAGGCCAAAGAGCTGGCCCGGGCCGTCAAACCGCTGGTGAAGGACGCGGGCTGCGGCGTGGTGCTCTGCGTGCCCTACGTGGACCTGCAGGCCGTGCTGGACGCCGTGAAGGGGAGCGCGATCGGCGTCGGCGCCGAGAACTGCCACTGGGCGGCCTCCGGCGCGTTCACCGGCGAGGTCTCCGCCCCGATGCTCGCCTCGATGGGCGTGCGGTACGTGATCCTGGGCCACAGCGAGCGCCGCGGCTATTTCGGCGAGACGGACGAGACCGTCAACAAGCGCCTGCGCGCCGCGCTCGACGCCGGCCTGAACGCGATCGTCTGCGTGGGCGAGTCGCTCCGCCAGCGCGAGCAGGGCGTGACGGCCGAGCTGGTCGGCCTGCAGACGAAGATCGCGCTCGGCGGCGTCTCGAAAGAGGAGCTGAAGCGGATCATCGTCGCGTACGAGCCGATCTGGGCCATCGGGACGGGCAAGACCGCCACCGCGGCGCAGGCGAACGAGGTCTGCGCGTCCATCCGCGCCACGGCCGCGGGCCTGTACGGGAAAGACGCGGCGGACGGCCTCACCGTCCAGTACGGCGGCTCGATGAACGCCAAGAACGCCGCGGAGCTGCTGGCCCAGCCCGACGTGGACGGCGGCCTGATCGGCGGCGCCTCGCTGCGCCCGGCCGATTTCGCGGAGATCGTGAAAGCCGCCGGCGACTGACCGGCCCGGCGGGAATGCCGAAAGGAGAACGGATATGAAAAAACCGCTGATTTTGATCATCATGGACGGGTTCGGCATCGGGCCGGCCTACGGCAACGCCGTCAAGGCCGCGAAGAAGCCGAACCTCGACCGCTTGTTTTCCGAAAACCCGGTCACGCAGATCGGGGCCTCCGGCCTCGCGGTGGGCCTGCCGGAGGGGCAGATGGGCAACTCCGAGGTCGGGCACACCAACATCGGCGCCGGCCGCATCGTCTACCAGGAGCTGACGCGCATCACCAAATCCGTCGAGGACGGCGATTTCTTCCGGAACCCGGCCCTCACGGCCGCCGCGGACAGCGCCGCCGCGAACGGGAAGGCCCTGCACCTGCTGGGCCTCCTGTCGGACGGCGGCGTCCACAGCCACAACTCCCACCTCTACGCGCTGCTGCGCCTCGCGAAAGAGCGCGGCTGCAAAAAGGTGTTTGTCCACGCTTTTCTGGACGGCCGCGACGTTCCGCCGTCCTCCGGCAAAGGCTACGTCGAGGACTGCCTGAAGGAAATGAAGAAGCTCGGCGTCGGGAAGATCGCGACCGTGATGGGCCGCTACTACGCCATGGACCGCGACAACCGCTGGGACCGCGTGCAGAAAGCCTACGACGCCATGGTCTGCGGCGAGGGCGCGCAGGCCGCCGGCCCGGCGCAGGCCGTGGAGGATTCCTACCAAAAGGGTGTCACCGACGAGTTCGTGGTGCCGGCCGTCTGCGACAAGGGCGGCTGCATCCGGCCGGGCGATTCGGTCGTCTTCTTCAACTTCCGCCCCGACCGCGCCCGCGAGATCACCCGCGCGTTCACCGACCCGGACTTCAAGGGCTTCGAGCGCAAAAAGGGCTTCTTCCCCGTCCGCTACGTCTGCATGACGCAGTACGACGCCGCCATGCCGAACGTGGAGGTCGCGTTCGGCCCGGAGAAGCTGAAAAACACCTTTGGGGAATACATCTCGTCCAAAGGCCTCCAGCAGCTCCGTATCGCCGAGACCGAAAAATACGCGCACGTCACTTTCTTCTTCAACGGCGGCGTCGAGACCGTGTACCCCGGCGAGGACCGGGCGCTGATCCACTCCCCGAAGGTCGCGACCTACGACCTGCAGCCGGAGATGAGCGCCCGCCTGGTCACGGACGAGCTGCTGAGCCGCATCCGCAGCGGGAAATACGACGTGATCATCCTGAATTACGCCAACTGCGACATGGTCGGCCACACCGGCGTGTTCGACGCCGCAAAGGCCGCCGTGGAGACGGTGGACCGGTGCGTCGGCAAGGTGGTCGACACGGTCGTCGCGCAGGGCGGCGCGGCGCTGATCACCGCCGACCACGGCAACGCCGAGCGCATGCTCGCGGAGGACGGCACGCCGTTCACGGCGCACACCACGAACCCCGTCCCGTTCTGCGTGGCCGGTTATCCGTGCCGGCTGCGCGAGGGCGGCCGCCTGGCGGACATCGCCCCCACGATGCTCCGGATCCTCGGGCTGCCCCAGCCGCCGGAAATGACCGGCAAAAGCCTGATCGAATAAAAAGTGCAAAAAACGAGGGTTCCGGAGCTCCAAAGCTTCCGGAACCTCTTTTTTTGCAAAAAATCGGGCGCCGGGGGTCATTTTCCGGCTTGACGGGCCGATAAACAAGTTGAAAAAAGACGAAAAGAGCGGATTCAATCATGATGCTGAAATCGTTCGCGCTGCGGGCAGCCGCGGCGGTCTGCGCTCTGCTGTTCCTCGCCGGCTGCGAGGGCGCGGCGGCCGCCCAGAAAGCGGCTTCCCAACCCGCGGCGGAATCCGTTCCGCAAAGCGCCGCCCCGGCGGCCGCCGGAGGGAAGACGCTCCGGGTGCAGAACCTCCAGCAGATGCCCGGGCTCCCCGCCGGATGCGAGATCACGGCCGCGGCCATCGCGCTGAATTACCTCGGCTACGAGGTCTCGAAGGAGACGCTGGCCCGCTATCTGCCGCGCGGAGAGGGATTCAGCGTCTCGGGGGGAAAGCGGTACGGCCCGGACCCGTGGAAAGCCTTCGCCGGCAGCCCGGAGCAGGACCGGTACGGCTGCTACGCGCCCGTCGTGGCGGGCGCGGTGAACGCCTTTCTCGCAAGCGTCGGCGCGCAGGACAACAACCGGGCGGCGGACTTGACGGGCGCTCCCGTGGAGCGCCTCTACGGTTATATCGACCGGGGCCTGCCGGTCGTCGTGTGGGTGACGAGCCGGATGGAAGCCCCCGAACCGGGCGACGGGTGGTATCTGAAGGATACGGGCGGCTATTTCCGGTGGATCAAAAAAGAGCACGCGATGGTGCTGATCGGATATACGGCCGCGCAGGCCGTGTTCAGCGACCCGAACGACCCGCGCGGGACCGTCGCCTACGACAAGGCGCTGTTCGCGCAGCGGTACGGGGAGCTTTACTCGCAGGCGGTGACCGTCGAGTAGGCGGGGGCTACAGCAGCCGGGTCTCGTTGATGACCAGCTCGAACTGCAGGCCGAGAAACCGCGCCGCCTCGCGGCACAGGACCATGCGGGTCATGAAGATTTCAAAATAGTCCATCACGGGGCAGATGGCGGTGTCGATGGTGATGTCCAGCGTGGCGGTTCGGCGCTCCGGGTCGATTTTGGTGGAGGCGCGCTCCACCGCGTAATTGACGCGGTCATGGATGTCGTCGCCGACCGTCTCGCGGTTGCGGACTCGCGCGCGGCGCACGTCCCCTTTGTCGGAGAGGATCAGCGCGGCGGCGATGGGGCTGACGGCGTGGGCGGTGCCTTCGTCGTGGTTGCCGATGGCCGCGGCGACCAGGGCGGCCTCCCGCGGCGGCATGCCCATCCGGGCGAGGATGCGCAGCGCCATCAGCGCGCCGCTCTGGGCGTGGCCGGCGCGGTTGACGACGTTGCCGATGTCGTGCATATAGCCCGCGATGCGGGCCAGCTCGCAGAGACGGGCGTCGTAGCCGAGGCTCTCGAGGATATTGCCCGCATAGTTGGCCGACCGCTTCGCGTGCGGGAAACCGTGCTCGGTATAGCCGATCGCGTCGAGGTTGCGGTCGCCGTTCTCAATATACGCCCGGATCTCCTCGTCTTTCAGAATCTCCTCGAACGTCACGTTGCGGTACTGCTGCATCTTCCGGCCTCAGCTTTCCGCCGTCGCCATGCGGTACACGGCTTCCAGACAAATCTGCGCGTGAATCAGGAAGCGCCCGGGGTCGATGTTCTCGTTGGCGTTGTGCAGCCTGCGGTCCGGCTCTCCGGGGAAAAACGGCCCGAACGCGACGGCCCGCCCCGGGATGGCGCGGGCGTAGGTGCCGCCGCCGGTCGAATACAGCTCCGCGTCCTCGCCCGTCACGGCGCGGTAGGATTCCCGGAGCAGGCGGATCAGGGCGCTGTCCTCCGGCAGATAAAGCGGCGCCGTATCCTGCAGCAGCTCGGCCTCCAGGCCCGCCTGCGCGGCGCGGCCGCGGATCGTTCCGAAAATTTCGCTTCCGCTCGCCGTGACGGGATAGCGGATGTCGAGCCCCGCGAGCGCGCCCGCCCCGTCCGCCTTTACGATCCCGAGATTCAGCGTGAGCGGGCCGGAGGGCGCGTCGCTCCGGCGGACGCCCAGCGACGCGCCGTCGGTCTCCGCGCCGACCGAGCGGGCAAGGAACGCGAAGAAGGCGCCCAGCTCCTCCGGCGGGAACACGCCGGCCAGCAGGCGCAGCAGCAGGGCCGCCGCGTTGACGCCCTTCTGCGGCTGCATCGCGTGGGAAGCCTTTCCTTTCGCGGAAAGCACGGCGCTCTCCGGCGTGCGCTCGAACCGGAACGCGGCGCCGGCCTTTTTCGCCGCGCTTTCGAGCGCCGAGGCGCGGATTTCCGGGCAGCGGAGCACGGCGCGGGCGGAAGCCGGCACGGCGTTGAGCACGCTTCCGGCGGAAAATTCCCGCACGGCCCCCTCCGCCTTTCCGCGCAGATTCAGCCTCAGGATGCCCTTCTCGCGGTTGCAGACGCCGTATTCGCTGTCCGGCGTGAAGGCCATGACCGGGAGGGGCTCCCGCCGGAAATACTGTTCGAGGTCGTCGCTGGCGATCTCCTCCCCCGCGCCGAAGATCGCGCGGACCCTGCGCTTCGCGGGAACGCCCGCGTCCTTCAGGGCCTTCAGGCAGTACAGCGCGACGACGGCCGCGCCCTTGTCGTCCGCCGCCCCGCGTCCGTAAAGCAGGCCGTTCCTCCGCGTGAGGGCGAACGGCTCCGTCGCCCAGCCGTCCCCGGCGGGGACCACGTCCACATGCGTGACAACGGCGGCCCCCTCGCCGCCCGGACCGTATTCCGCGTGCCCGGCGTAGTTGCCGACGTTCTTTGTTTCAAGACCCATGTCCCCGGCGATGTTCAGAATCGTCTCCAGCGCGCGGGCCGACTGCGCGCCGAACGGCCTGCCCGGCTCGGCCGGGCCGCAGACCGACGGCACGGCGACCAGCCGGGCAAGGTCGGCCTCCATCGCGTCTTTGTATTCCAGAATTTTTTCTCCGAATTTCATCGGGAACGCACCCTCCTTCGGTTCCTGAACCGATTCGTTTTATGATACCACGGAAAACGGCGCCGCCGCCCCGGCGGAAAAAAGCGCGGGGCCCGGCTGGCAAGGATTTCCCCTCCCTCCCGCGGAATAAAAGCCCCCGCCGCGCGAATACTGAAACTATCCGCTCACGGGGGTGAAACGATTGAAAAAAAAGCTGGCGCTCTTTCTGACGGGCGGGACGATCTACCCCGCCCTCGAGATCCTCTGCCGGGGAAAAACCGATTTTTCGATGGCCGTCGCCGGGGGCACCTGCCTGTGCCTGATCGACGGCGTCTGCAACGGGAAGCTGAGGGCCATGCCGCTCTCCGTCAAATGCTTCGCCGGCTCCGCGATCATCACGGCGGTGGAATTCGGCACGGGGCTGCTGGTGAATCTGGTCCTCAAGCTCGACGTGTGGGACTATTCCGGGATGCCGTTCAACATTCTGGGGCAGATCTGCGTGCCGTTCTCGATCCTGTGGTACGTGCTGACGGCCCCGGCGCTTTCGCTGTGCTCGCTCTGCGAGAGGGCGGTCACGCGCCGCCGGTGACGTCCTCCCCCGAGCCGGCGGGCAGCCTGCGGCCGAGGAAGTATTCCTCGATCATGTCCCACCGCTCTTCGCTGGTGAAATCGCCGGAGAGGAACTCCAGCATCAGCTCCTGCGCCGAACGGTGCCTGCGGCGGATCTCCGCCAGCAGGCCGTTTTTATACCCCGCGCGCGCCAGATACGCGAGCTTCTGCGGGTCGTTGACACGCACGAAGATCTCGGTGCTGCGGCCCCCCTCGACCTCGCAGGCCGCGAGGCCCAGCAGCTCCAGAAGGGACAGCAGGCGCAGGCGCTCGGGCGGGGTCCCGTTTTTGCCGGTCGGGATGAACGCCTGGTAGACGCCGTCCTCCGCGGGGGCGCACTGCTCCGCGAGGCGCAGCAGATAGCCCTGCATTGAAAGATAGCCCGAGTTCATCACGCGGTAGACCGTGTCCCCGCCGGAAGCCGGGCGGTGCGGCGAAACGAACCGCAGCCGGTCCCGGTTGGTGCGGAACGCCACGTTGTGGGAGACGTCCGCCACGAACAGCTCGAGCAGCGTCCCGGCGAAATCGGGCCTGACCTTCTCCGCGCCCGGCACCGACGCCAGGGCCTTTTTGAACTCCGCGGCGGTAAAGCCGGTCCCCGAGGACCGGTAGCCGCGGAACAGGGCGGAAAGCGCCGTTAGGCAGGCGCGGAACCGCTCCATCGCCCGGGGAAAATCGGGCCGGTACGCGACGCGGACCCGCAGGCGCGGCGAAAGGCGCTCCCCGTTCTCGCAGCGGAACAGCCCGCCGCTGAAGAACAGGTGGCGGAACTGCAGGAAGCTGATGTCGCGGAAGCCCTCCGCCCAGACCTTCGCCATGTCCAGCTCGTAGATTTTGCCGCTGTTGACGACGGCAGTGTCGGACGTGCCCAGGCCGCCGCGGGCCAGCAGCAGGCGGCGGGCGCTGTCGTCCAGCAGCCGGGCGTACGGGCCGTAAAGGCCGCGGAACGCCCGCTCGGCCGCAGCCGGCACGTTGACGAAGCTGCGGACGGACACCGCTTTCGGCCGGACGTTCAGGACGGGGAAGCCGTAGGTCTTCCCCAGATCCTTCGCGATCAGCAGAAGGCCGTTTTTGACCTTGTTCTCCAGCTCCCGCTCCCCGAACAGGTAGACGAACGTGCCGGGCGAGACCGTCAGCCCTCGGCGGCCGCTCTGCCGGAACAGGGAATCCAGCTTGCGCAGCATCTCGGAAAGCTGGTACTGCTTCATCTCGGAAAGCTCGTAGAGGATGCGCGCATAGCGGATGTCGCCCGGAAGAAAATCGGTGATGGCGCGCCCCTTCACGCCCTCGCCGCGCGCCGCGCGGCCGATCTCCTGCACATAATCGGCCAGGCCGCCGGTCGGGGCGAAGTGATAGACGCTTTGGATGTCGCGGACGTCGACGCCCATGCCGAACGCCTTGGTGCAGATCATCACGCGGCATTCGCCCTGCCGAAAGCTCTGCTGCGCCGCGTCGCGGGCGGCCCGGTCCATGGTGCCGTAATATTTCCGCACGGCGGGGCGGACCTGCGGGTCCAGCCCGCTGTAGACCTCCTCCACCTGCGAGACGAACGGGCAGTAGACCAGCGCCTTTCCGCCCTCCCGCACGAAGCCGCTCACCGCCCGCGCGGTCTGCCGCACCTTGAACCGCCCGGCGCCGCCGGAAACGGCGGCGGGGTCCGCGCGGCGGATGTCGAACTCGATGTCCGGGCGCCGCACGCTGCCGAGGTAAAGGATCGGGCTGCCCAGCGAAAGGCTCTCGATCGTCTCGTTCACCACGTCCTCGGGGCCGCCGTAGACCGCCGTGGCCGTGAGGCAGAGCACGGGGAACCGGCGGCCGCTTTTGTGCAGGTCGGCCAGAAAATCCCCCAGGTACCAGTAATCCGCGCGGAAATCCTTGCCCCACGACGTGACGATATGCGCCTCGTCGACGACGAACAGGCCGACGTCGCGGCCGCCGATGATGCTTTCGAGCGGCGCGGAGACCAGCAGCTCCGGCGCGAGGTAGACGATGGACTTTTCGCCGGACTTGATCTGCGCGACGCGGCTGCGGCGCTCTTCGAACGTGATGGAGGAGTTGAGGAATGTGGCGCAGGAGATGCCGTGCTCCCGCTCAAGCTGGGAAACCTGGTCCTCCATCAGGGCGATCAGCGGCGTGACGACGAGGGTCACCGCGCCGCGCGTGAGCGCGAGGTGGAGGGCCGGGAGCTGGAACAGCAGGGATTTTCCGGAACCGGTCGGCGCGGTGATGAACACGTTGCGGTATTCCCCGCTTCCGCCGAGGGCGAGCGCGCACTGACGGGCGATCTGCGAGATGATCAGCCCCTGCGAGATGCGCTCCGTGGCGCGCGAGGAATCGGGGTCCCGGTAGAACTCCATCTCGCGGAAGGAAGCGTCTTTCCCCCAGTAGCGGCGCAGCAGGGGCAGGAACTCGTCCGCGCGGGCACCCCGCGTGTCGTTGAAGCTGCCCCCCAGCCGGACAGCGTACGGCACGCCCAGGCGGCCGAGCAGGGACGCGAATGCGAAAAAGCCCGACCGCGCGAGCTCCGCTTCGGAAACGGCGGTGTAGACGGCGGGCTGCGGCAGGCGCCCCTCGGCCAGCTCCGCCCGCAGGACGGCGAAGCCTCTGCCGGAGACGGGGACGGCCTTCGCCCCCGGCAGGTCCTCCGCGAATCCCTCCCGCTTTTCCTCATAGAACGGGACGGACTCGAATTTTTCGTCCGTATCCCGGTCGAGGCAGGCGGCGAAGTAGTGCCGGTCGTCCGGCGAGACGGCCTCGCCGTAGTAGTTCAGATAGGGCCTGAGCTCCGGCTGCGCGTCCGCCGATTCGCCGCGGAAATACGCGCACAGCTCCCGGGCCGCCGGCGCGGGAACGGCGGCGGGGCATCGGCGGGAAAACAGGTTGTTCTCCACCACCACGACCCTGCCGCCGCGCAGAGCGGCGAAGCCCGGCTCCGCGGACAGCGCGGCGGTCAGCTGCTCGTAAATCCCGACGAACGGCCCCTCCGCCGGCCGGGAGAGCGAGCGGGCCAGCTCCCCCTTTTGCGCCTCGAGCGCCGGAATATCCAGCGCGCCGCCGGGGCCCAGCAGCTTTTCACCCCACCCGCCGCTTTCAGGGCAGGAGAGAAGGGCCCGGTTCTGCGCCGGGGAAAATCCCCGGAAGAACAGGGCCGCCCGCTCCGCCCGAAAGCGGTCCGTCCATTCCCGGAACCGCACCTGAAAATCGCTCTGAACTGTCATGCACTCACCTTTGTCCGTTGATTTTTCCTCCCGTCGGCCAAAAAACAGAAAGCCCTCCCGCCCGGCGGCGCGGGAGGGCGCGCCCGTCGCACGCAGCGTCTACCGCGCGCCGTTTTTCCGCGCGGCGGAGATCGACCCCAGCCGGAACAGCGACGAGACCAGCAGAATCCCCATGGCCAGCGCGCCCGCAATGCCGAGCGTGTGCAGGCCGGTCCGGATGAACATCTCGTTGTTGCCGAGCACGCAGTACTCCATCGTGTAAAAGATCCCGCCGCCCGGCACCATCGGCAGCAGCGCGACGATCTGGAATTCCGTCGCGGGCTTTTTGAACACGCGCGCCAGAATCTCGGAGTTCACGGCCGTGGCCACCGTGGCGAGGAAGAACTGCACCACATCGTCGCCCAGCGGGGCCAGCAGCAGGTAGACCAGCCAGCCGGCCGACCCGCCCAGCGAGGAAACCACCAGCATCCGGCCGCGGATATTGTAGACGATGCAGAAGCCCGCGCAGGCGAAGAACGCCCACACGCAGGGCATGAAATAAGCCGTTGCTCACACCCCCCACAGCATGCGGACCGCCGTCAGCGCGATGCCGGCGCCGATGGCGATAGCCCCGGCCACCAGCACGCTCTCCGCAAGGCGCAGCAGGCCGGCGATCAGGTCGCCCGCGATGATGTCCCGCATGAAATCGGTGATGGCGATGCCCGGCACCAGGTTCATCAGCGCGCCGATGATGATCTTGTCGTAGCTGAGCTGCGCGAAGAACTGCGCGAAGCTCAGCGCGATCGCCGCCGCGACGAAGCTCGCCGCCACGTTGACGAAGAACAGGTTCGTGCGCAGGCGCTCCAGCAGGCGGCAGACGAGCTTCGCCACCGCGCCGCACAGCAGCGCCACCGCGGCGTCGGCATAGCTGCCCCCATAAAACAGCGTGAAGCCGAACGCCACCACCGCGAACCCGGCCACCTGCACCGGGAACGGGAACGGCCTGCGCGCCGAGATGCGCCGCAGCTCCCGGCTGACGGCGGAAAAATCCGGGGTCGTGCGGCAGACGCGGCGGCACAGGCTGTTCGCAAGGTCGACGCGCGTCATGTCCACCCGGCGCGAAAGGATGCGCCGCAGGGCCGTGACGGGCCGGCCCGCGGGCGTGCTGACCGAAATGCTGAGGAACGTGGGGATGGCGAAGACCTCGCTGCGCTCCGCGCCGTAGGCGGCGAAAATCCGCCGCATGGATTCCTCCGCGCGGGAGATCTCCGCCCCGTTCGCAATGAGGAGATACCCCACGTCCGCCACGGTATTGACCAGTCTGTCGTAGTCCATGGGCACCTCCCGGGACGGCTACGCCGTGATCCGGATCCGGTTGCCGTCGGGGTCCGCGATACAGCTCTCGTAGCCGCCGCTTTCGGTCCTGTGCGGCGGCTCGAGCATCGTCTGGCCGCCCTTGACGATCTCGGCGGTCAGGCTGTCGACCCCGCGCTCGCCGCCGGCGCTGAAGGCGAGGCCCGCAAGGCCCACCTGCGGCCCGCCCTGCGGCCGGTCCCGAAGGCCGGGCGGCGCGACGACCCGCAGCCGCGCGTCGCCGTCGAACCGCAGGAAAAAGCTGCGCGCGCCGGTCTCCGGGTCTTCACGGCCGTCTTCCCTGCCGGCATAGAAATAGCGTTTGTAGAACTTCTCAAGGCGCTCGGGGTCCTTGGTATAAACCGCGATCTCGCTGAGGACCTTCATTCCCGGCCCTCCCCCGACGTTTCGCCCGGGAGCGGGGCCCCGCCCTGCTCAGGGTGCAGGAAGCCCATCACGGCATAGCAGATTCTCTCTTTCGCCTTCAGGAACGCCGCCCGGTCCGCCGTTTTCACAAAGCAGGAGACCAGCAGCGCCGGGGCGCCGCTCCCCGCGCTCTCCAGCGCGGCGGTGCAGGCGGCGTCCTCGATCTCCGGATCCCGCTCCAGGAAGCGGAGGATCTGCTCCGAAAGGCCCTTCACCCGCTCTGCCGGGGCGCCCGGCTCCGGGCCGAGGGTGAATTCCAGCCGGCGCCTGCCCGTGCGGCTGAAGTTCGCCACCGGGCCGGCCGTGACATTGGCGTTCGGGACCGTGACCAGGGCCTGGTCGGCCGTCCGTATTTTGACGCTGCGGAAATTGACGCTCTCGACGATCCCCTCCACGTCGCCCGTGCGGATCCAGTCGCCGAGCGTGAACGGCTTGTCGAGCAGGATCACGACGCCGCCGAACAGGTTGGCGAGCATATCCTTGGCGGCGAGGGCGAACGCCAGGCCTCCGAGCCCCAGGCCGGCCAGAAGGCCGCTGATGCTGTAGTTCCACTCCTGCGCGACGATCAGCACCGCCAGCGCGACGATCAGGAAGCGGGACACCCCCGCGACCACGGGCAGCAGCGGCGTTCCCGGCGTGTCCGGCTTCTCCTCCGGCAGGGCGTTCAGGGCCACCGCGCGGGGGTCCGCCATGCGGTACAGCCCCCACGCCAGCACGATCGCCAGAAAGCTGCGGAAGCACCCGTCCATCACGGGCCGGCCGGCGGCGAACACCGGCACGCAGCGCAGGGCGGCGTAGACGCCGGCGCCGGCGATCAGGACGCGCAGCGGGCGGCGGAACGCGCCGTCGATCCAGCGGCCCCACCGGCCGCCCGCCTTCTCGGAGGCGCGGACGATCAGGCGCGCCAGGCCCTCCGAGACCGGCCCCCTCAGCAGGAAAAGGACGAAAAAGACGATCGCGGGGCCCAGCAGGTTCGCCGTCCAGGGATTTTGGCGGAACGACTGCCACAGGAACAGAAACGGAACATTCATCGGGGATTCCTCCATCTTTTCAGCGGGCGGCGGTTCAGACGAGCTGCCAGGGGTTCTTCTCCCCTTCGGCAAACAGCTTGCAGCTCTTGATGGAATTTTCGACCATGTCGCTGACCGACTGGTCGGTATAGAACGCGGTATGTGGCGTCACGATCACGTTGGGGAAAAACTTGAGGACGGCGAGGCCCCGGTTGCTTAGGGCTTTCCCCGTCAGGTTGTTGTAATAAAGGCCGTTTTCATGCTCGACGACGTCGAGCGCGGCCCCGCCGAGCCTGCCGCTTTCCACCGCCCCGATCAGCGCGTCCGTGTCGACCAGCGAACCGCGGGCGGTGTTGACGAGGATCGCGCCGTCCTTCATCTTGGCGAAGGCGGACGCGCCGATCAGATGATAATTTTCGCGCGTGGCGGGAACGTGCAGTGTGATGACGGAGCTTTCGGCGAGCAGACGGTCGAGCGGCACGTATTCCGCCGACCGCTTCACCTCGTCGTTCTCGTACGGGTCGTAGGCGAGGATGCGGCACCCGAAGGCCGAAAGGCGGCGGATCACGGCGCGCCCGATGTGCCCCGTGCCGACGACGCCCACGGTCAGGCGGCTCAGGACGGTCCCCCGCACGCCGGCCAGCGAGAAATCCTGCGCGGCGCTTTTGAGCAGGATTCCCTTGACCTTCCGCGCGGCCATCAGGATCAGCATCACGGCGTAATCGGCCACGCTGTCCGGCGTGTAGCTCACGTTGCCGACATGCAGGCCAATCTCCTTCGCGGCGCCGAGGTCGATGTGGTCGTAGCCGATGCTGCGGGTGGAAACGTAGCGGACGCCCAGGCCGTGGAGCCGGCGGAGCAGCTCCGCCTTCATGGGCGAAACGACGATGCTGATGCACAGGCTCCCCTCGGCGTCCCCGGCGTTTTCCGGTTTTGCGGGCTCCTTGCGGAGGGCGAGCTCCACGCCGTATTGGGCGGCAAAGCGGTCGAAATATTCCAGTTCGTCCGGGCGGCAGTTGTATGCTGTGATCTTCATTGCGATTGCGGGATCCTTTCCTTTTTCATACGACCTGGAAAATGTAAAACTTCAGATAAGACGTTTCCGGTACGTTCCAGAGGATGGGGTGGTCGGGCGCCTGGCGGCGGGCCTCCACCTCCCGCAGCGAGACCTGCGCGTCCGCGGCGGCGTCCCTCAGGATGCCGCGGAACATCTCGTCGGTCAGGAAGTGCGAGCACGAGCAGGTGGCGAGGAAACCCCCGCGCGGCAGGAGCTTCATGGCGCGGTAGTTGATCTCCTTGTAGCCGCGCTCCGCGCCCGCCACCGTGCGGCGCGATTTGGTGAACGCGGGCGGGTCGAGGATCACGAGGTCGTATTCCCGCGCGGAGCTCTCGGCCAGGCGGGGGAGCAGGTCGAACACGTTCGCCGTCTCGAATTCGACGCGGTCCTCCAGACCGTTGAGGCGGGCGTTTTCTTCCGCGGCCGCGACGGCGGAGGCGGAAATATCCACCGCGTGCACCCGCTGCGCGCCGTTTTTTGCGGCGTTCAGCGCGAACGACCCGGTGTCGGTAAAGCAGTCGAGCACACGGCGGCCGCGGCACAGGCGCGCGACGGCGCGGCGGTTGTACTTCTGGTCGAGGAAGAAGCCGGTCTTCTGGCCGTTTTCAAAATCCACCCGGTACTCGATGCCGTTCTCGGTGATGCGCGCGGCGGTGGAGGGCGGCTGCGGGACGCCCGGCAGCGGGAAGAAGCCGCGGTTCTGCTCCAGGCCCTCCAGCTCGCGGATGGCGACGTCGTTGCGCTCGTAGATGCCGCTGATCTTCTGCCCGTCGGCGGTCAGCAGCCGGTAGAGCAGCGGGAACAGCATCGGCTTGATCTTCTCGATGCCCAGCGACAGGGTCTGCGTGACGAGGATATCCGAAAAGCGGTCGACCGTCAGCCCGGGGAACTGGTCCGCCTCGCCGAAGATCACGCGGCAGCAGGAGACGTCGTCCCCCATCACGGCCTTGCGGTACTCCCACGCATAGCGCAGGCGCCGCTCGTAGAACGCCTCGTCGAACCGGTCGTTCGCGCTGCGCGAGATCAGCCGCACGCGGATCTTGCTGCGGTCGTTGATGAAGCCCGTGCCGAGGTAGCCGCCGCGGGGGCCGACCACGTCGACCAGCCCGCCGTTTTCATACGCTTCCGCCGCGGTCAGCTCCGTATTGTAAATCCACGGGTGCCCGCCGAGGACGCTCCGCTCCGCCTTGCGGGTCACCGCAACCTGCGGGTACGGCCGGTTCTGTTTGATCATATGTGCTTCCTCCGATAAAAATTATACCAGCCCGGGCGCCCGGGCGCAATGCCCCGCCGGGCTTTACAAAATTGTTTCTTGCGGTTTTTTGAGGAAAAGGGTATAGTGAGGGGGCGGGCGGACCGCCGGCCCGCAGAAAACAACGCACCCCATAGGAGGTTTGCCATGAAAAAACTATGGATCGTCCTTCTGCTTGCCGCCGCGGCGGGCGCGGCTTTCCTGCTCTACCGGGGCCTTTCCGGCCGGGAGCCCGCGCCGGCCTCGTCGTCGGCGCCGGCTTCTTCCGAGGCCGCGCCCGCGTCCTCGCAGCCCGCCGCTTCGCTCCCGGTTTCGTCGCAGGCGGCGGAGAGCGCCGCCCCTTCGCCCTCGATGGGCGAAAGCGAAGCCGCGCAGGCCGCGGAGCAGGCAAAAAAACAGATTCCCCTGGACTGGAACAAATACGCGCTGAAGCCCGCCTACGACCAGAAAACGCTGGACGGGAAAACCTACCGGACCTTCGAGCTCTGGGACGACGACTATATGCAGGGCATCCGGATCCTGGTGGACCCGGAGGACGGAAAAGCCTATACGCTCGGCCCGTCGGACGCTTCGCCGGTGCCCGCCGCGCAGGACCAGGCGTTCGACAAGACGCCGCACACCGTCACGGGCGTGATGGAGGACGGCGCCATGATGAGCATCCAGCTCAAGCTGGCGGACGGGAACACCGTCACGGTGCGCCGGCTGGGCGTCGACACTTCCGGCCTCAAGAGCCTGAAGATCGGGGACAAAATCAGGGTCACCTACACGGGCGTCCTCAACGGCAGCGACACCTCGCGCTTTTTCGTCACGAAGCTGGAGACGGTGGGATAAGCTCCTTCACCGTCGGGCCCGGGGAAAATTTCCCCGGGCTTTTTCTTTCAGCAGTTTCCCTCGTAGACGTGGCGCAGGGACTCCCGCGCCGCGGCGGCCAGCGCGTAGACGTCCGCGACGGGCGTGGGCGCGCGGTCGGCCATCTTGTAGCGCGGGAAAAAGCGCGTGACGTGCAGCGGGATCTCCGGGTCCACCCCGGCCAGCCACGAGGAGAGCCGGCGCATCTCGTCCGGCGAGTCGTTTTCGCCGGGGACGATCAGCGTGGTCACCTCCACGTGGCAGCCCGCGCGCGCGGAAATCTCGATCGTGCGCTTCACGTCCTCCAGCCCGCCGGCGATCTTCCGGTAGAACTCCGCCGAAAAGCTCTTGAGGTCGATGTTCATCGCGTCGATCAGCGGCAGCAGCTCCCGCAGCGGCCCCTCGCAGACATAACCGTTCGTCACCAGGATGTTCAGCAGGCCGTTCGCGCGGTTGAGCTTCGCGCAGTCGCGCACGTACTCATAGGAGATCAGCGGCTCGTTATAGGTGAACGCCAGGCCGATGTTCCCCTGCGGGACCGTCTCCGCCGCCTTTGCGGCCAGCGCGCGCGGCGGGACGTAGATCATACCCGTCTCCCGCCTGCGGGTCATGGAGATCTCGTAGTTCTGGCAGAACGGGCAGCGCAGGTTGCAGCCGTAGCTGCCGACGGAAAGGACCCGCGAGCCGGGGTGGAACCGGGCGAGCGGCTTCTTCTCGACGGGGTCGAGCGCCACGGCCGTCAGCCAGCCGTAATTGCCGCAGACGACCCTGCCGTCCCGGCAGACGCGCGCGCCGCAGAAGCCGGCCTGCCCTTCCCCGATGCGGCACCGGTGCGGGCAGATTTCGCAGACTGCCCCGCTCATGTGTGGCGCACCACCTCAAAGCGTTCCATGTGGAACGGCTCGTCGCGGCGGATGCCCGCCTTTTCGAGCGCGATCTCGATCTGCCGGCGGGGCGTGTCCACCCCGGGCAGGTCCGGCAGCAGCAGGCCGCACCGGCCGCCGCTGCGGACGATCACGCCGTAACGTTTGGGGTCGAGTTCCTCCGCCGAGGCGATGGGGGACGGCTCCCCGAGGACGTCCACGCTGTAGACGAGGTCGGGCAGCTCCTCTTCCCGCACGGGGCTGAACCGCGGGTCGCGGGTGCCGGCGCTCACGGCGTTCCGCAGGATCTCGTCCGCCACGCTGCCCTGCACCGGCCGGATCGTCCCGATGCAGCCGCGCAGGGCGCCGTCCTTGTGCAGCGAGACAAACACGCCCGCGCGCCGCCGCGTAAGGTCGGCGGGCAGGCCCTCCGGCACGGCGGCGCGGCGGCCGCCCTTCACCCAGGATTCCAGCGAGAGCCGCGCCAGACGCACATAGGCGTCCTCGCTTTCGCGGCGCTTCTTCATCGCGCCGCTTTTCCACTCAAGATATTTTGGGCCGAAGCGGCGGCTTTCGTCCGGCCCCTTGGGGCGGTACCCGCACACGGCGTACCCCACGCCGAACGGGCCTTCGTAGGAGAGAAACTCCGGCTCCACGGCGAGGCCGTCGAACACGCCGGCGAGGATCATGAACGAGCGCAGGCCGCACTCCGCGGCGGCGTCGCAGAATTCCGGGTCGAAGGTCAGGAAGCGGAGGAAATCGCCGGTTTTCATCGCCTCGGTCACCCGGCGGTCGAACTCCGGGCCCTCCTCCGCGAAGCCGTAGGGTCCGTCCTCCTTCAGTTTATGCGAAAGGTCGCCGCTCGCGATCAGCGCCGTGCGGCGGCCGAGCTTTTCGGCAGCCCGCGCGATGCACCGGCCGAAATTATAATGGGTCAGCGGGTCCAGCCCGGAAATGGAGCACCGCACCAGCCGGTAGCTCCGGTACGCTTCGTTGACGAACGTGAGGGGGACAAGCACGCCGTGGTCGACGGCGGGGTCCCGCTCCCCGAACGTTCCCGCGGGAACGCCCGCCTCCTTCGCCTGCCGGGTCAGCTCCGCGACGAACTCCGTGTCGTAAGAAAAAGAGACCGGGGCCTCCCGCGAACCGAACGCATGGAAATCCCCGCCCGCGCCGCCGCCCGGCGAAATGTGCAGATAATCCGCATAGAGGGTGGCGTGCGGCGAAGTGACCACAAGGGTCTCCGGCTTCCATTCCGCAATCTCCCGCGCGGCCTGGCGGTAGGCCCGCAGGGTCTTTTCAATCCCTTTCTCCTCCCCCTTGCCGACCGAAGGCACCGCCAGGGGCGGATGGGGCATAATGAACGCGCCGATCACCGACATACCGACCAACCACCTTTCCCAAGAAACATGAATCTTCGGCAGATCCGCGGGCGGTTCGATGGAATCCCCCATCTCTATTATAACCCATTTTCAGGCAGAACACAAAAAGCGCCCTGGAAAGCTTGGGACGATCCTCATCGGACCGGACGCCCTGCCAACCTCCGGGAAACAGGAGCGGCTCCGGGCGGGCGAAAATCAGACATTTCTGCCTTGCATCCCGGGGTATTCCGGAGTACAATATCCTCATATTGGGAGGGGGTTGCCATGGTGGAGCAGGAAATCATCGCCGCGATGAAACAAATGTTTGCGGAAGAAAGAAAAAACACCGACGCCCGATTCGACGCGATCGACGCCCGATTCGC
>DAIUFE010000034.1:0-1339 GCA_036844765.1 Caproicibacter sp.
GCGAGCGCGGGCACGAGGTCCGGGATCTGCGAGGCGTCGATCTCCGTCCCGGCGGACGCCGGGACGGAGATCGACGCCTCGCAGATCCCGGACCTCGTGCCGGCCCTCGCCGCGGCCGCGGCGCTGCTGCCCGGCCGCCGGACCCGCATCGTGCGCGCGGAGCGCCTGCGCCTGAAGGAGAGCGACCGCCTGGCCGCGATGGCGGAGGGGCTGAACCGCCTGGGCGGCAGGGTGCGGGAGCGGCCCGACGGGCTGGAGATCTGCGGCGTCCCGGCCCTTTCGGGCGGGACGGCGCGGGGGTACGGCGACCACCGCGTGGTGATGGCGCTGGCCGTCGCGGCGCTGCGGTCGCGGGGCGCGGCGGTGCTGACGGACGCGCGGAGCGTGCGGAAGAGCTACCCGGGCTTTTTCCGGGATTACAATCGACTGGGAGGGAAAGCGGATGTCCTGGGGGACTAAGATCCGGCTCACGATTTTCGGGGAAAGCCACGGCCCGGCGATCGGCGCGGTGCTGGAGGGGCTGCCCGCGGGCGAAGCGGTGGACCTCGGCGCGGCCGCGGCGCAGATGGCCCGGCGCGCGCCGGGGCGCGACGCCGCCGCCACCGCGCGGCGGGAAAGCGACGAGCCGCGGATTTTAAGCGGCCTGCTGGACGGCAGGACGACCGGCGCGCCGCTGTGCGCGGCGGTCGAAAATAAAGATACGCGCCCGGGCGACTATGCGCAGTACCGCGACGTGCCGCGGCCGGGGCACGCGGATTTCACGGCCCGCGTCCGGTACGGCGGCTTCTGCGATTTCCGCGGGGGCGGGCGCTTCTCCGGCCGGCTGACGGCCCCGCTGGTGTTCGCGGGCGCGGTCTGCCGCCAGATTCTGCGGCGGCGCGGCGTGACGATCGGCGCGCACGTGCTTTCGGTCCGCGGCGTGCGCGACCGCGCGTTCGACCCGGCGGACGTTTCCGCCGGCCTGCTCGGGGACCTCTCTTCGCGGTATTTCCCGACGATCGACCCCGCGGCGGAGCGCGCCATGCGGGCCGAGATCGAGGCCGCGCGCACGGCCGGCGACAGCGTGGGCGGCGTGGCGGAGTGCGCCGCCGCCGGCCTGCCGGCCGGGCTGGGCGGGCCGCTCGCGGAGGGGGCGGAATCGGTCCTCGCCTCGCTGCTGTTCGCCGTACCGGCATGCAAGGGCGTCGAGTTCGGCGCGGGCTTCGGCGCGGCGGAGCTGCTCGGCAGCGAGGACAACGACCCGTTTTATTTCGACGGCGGCGCGGTGAAAACCCGCACGAACCGCGCGGGCGGCATCCTCGGCGGCATCACGACGGGCATGCCGCTGGTGTTCCGCGCG
>DAIUFE010000034.1:1349-17622 GCA_036844765.1 Caproicibacter sp.
AAGCCCACGCCCTCCATCGGCAGAGAGCAGCAGAGCGTGAACCTCGCGACGGGCGAACCCGCGCGGCTGACCGTCCGCGGGCGGCACGACCCGTGCATCGTCCCGCGCGCCGTGCCCGCCGTGGAGGCCGCCGCCGCCGTCGCGCTGCTGGACCTGCTCGAAACGGGGGCGGAGCGATGACGCTCGAAGAGCTGCGCGCGCGGATCGACGCGATCGACGGCGAGCTTCTGCCGCTGTTCCTGCGCCGCATGGAGTGCGCCGAAAAAGTCGCGGAGGTCAAGCGCCGGGAGGGCCTGCCCGTCTTCGACGCGGAGCGCGAACAGAAGATCCTCGGCCGCGTGTCGCGGCAGGCGGGGAAACGCGCCGGCGCGGCGCGGCTGCTGTATTCCGGTCTGATGGCCGCGAGCCGCGCGGCGCAGCACGCGGCGCTCGGCGGCGGGGCCGCCCTGCGCCGGGCCGTGGACTCGGCGGCGGCCGCGGCCGAACCGCCCCGCGCGGAAAGCGCCGCCTGTCTGGGCAGCGAGGGGTCTTTTTCCCGCGAGGCCGCCCGCCGCCTGTTCCCCGGTGCCCGGCCGCTCTTTTTCCCGGATTTTCCCGCCGTGTTCGCGGCGGTCGCGGGCGGCGGGGCCGATTTCGGCGTGCTGCCGGTCGAAAACTCCTCCGCCGGCTCGGTGGGCGAGGTGTACGACCTTCTGCTGCGGCACCGGTTCACCGTCGCGGCGGCGGTCAGCCTGCCGGTGCGGCACTGCCTCGCCTCTTCGGAAAATGATGTCAAAAAAATACGGATCGTATATTCCCACCCGCAGGCGCTGCGCCAGTGCGCGGGCTTTCTGAAAGAACGCGGCCTGGGCGCGGCGCCCTGCGCCAGCACGGCGGAGGCGGCGGAGCGGGCGAAAGCCCCCGGCGCGGCGGCCGTGTGCTCGGAGGCGGCGGCGAAGGCGCGGGGCCTGCGCGTCCTCGCGCGGGACATCCAGGACAGCGCGGGCAACCGCACGCGGTTCGTGGCCGTGGGGCGGCGGCTGATCCTGCCGCCCGGCGGGGATAAGATCAGCCTGTGCTTCTCGGTGCCGCACCGGCCGGGCACGCTTTCTTCGGTGCTCTCGCAGTTTGCGGCGGCGGGCCTGAACCTCACGAAGATCGAGTCGCGGCCGATCCCGGAGCGGGACTTCGAGTACGATTTCTACCTCGACTTCGCGGGCAGCGTGCGCGACGCCGGGACGCTGGACCTGCTCTGCGCGCTTTCGGAGGATCTGCCGCGCTTCTCGTTCCTCGGCAATTATACGGAGCTGGACGCAGGCTGATATTCTCCTACCGGACCTTCGCCGCGAGGGCGACCCAGCCCTTCTCCTCGCGGCGGGCAATCACGCGGAAATTCTTCTCCAGCGCGGCGAGGACGTCCGGCTCGCGCCCGGCGATGATGCCGCTGGTCAGATAGACCGCTCCCGGGGCCAGGAAGCTTTCGATATTTTCCGTCAGGCCGATCACCACGTCCGCGACGATGTTGGCGGCCACGACGTCGAACCGCCCGCTGACCTTCCCGGTCAGGCTGCCGCACAGGCCGGTGAAGCGGTCCCCCACGCCGTTGCGGGCGGCGTTCTGCCGCGCGGTCTTGACGGCCAGCGGGTCGATGTCCACGCCCACGGCGCCGGCGGCGCCGAGCAGCAGCGCCGCGACGGAGAGAATGCCGCTGCCGCAGCCGACGTCCAGCACCCGCGCGCCGGGCTTCACGAACTCCTCGAGGAATTCCAGGCACAGGCGCGTGGTCTCGTGCGTGCCGGTGCCGAACGCGATGCCCGGCTCGAGGTCCAGCACGACGCGGCCCTCCGGGTCCGCCGCCTTCTCCCAGTCCGGGCGGATCAGCAGCTTTCTGCCGACCTTGATGGGATGGAAATATTTTTTCCAGTTGTTGATCCAGTCCTCCTGCACGCAGGGGGACTCTTCGATCTCATGCCGGATCCCCGCGGCGTCCAGGCGCTCCTTCAAAAACGCGAGGGCCTCGCCGGGGCTCTCCTCCGGGCTGACATAGACGTGCACGACCGCCTTCGAGCGGTCCTTTTTCAGCAGGGCCTCGTCGATCAGGCCGATGTGCGCGACCTCCTCGACGTCCTCCTTCAGGCGGGAATAATCCTCGATATAGATTCCGCGCGGCGACGCCATCTGCGCGACGGCCCCCGCCGTCTCCGCGTCCTTCGCGTCCACCGCGACCCGGATCTCCGTCCAGTCCATTTTTCTCCTCTTCTCTTTCCGGCCGCGCGCGAATACATTTGACCAAAAGGCTTTTTGGGGTTGCGGTCAAATGAGCAGAAAGCGCGTGTTTCTTCTGAACACCGCCGTGCTGACGGTCAGCTCCATGCTGCTGCGCACGGCGGGCATCTGGTTCCGCTCGTTCATCACGGGGCGCATCGGCGCGAGCGGCATGGGCATCTATCAGCTTATTTTCTCGATCTTCCTGCTGGGGGTGACGGCCTGCACCTCGGGCATCGGCCTCGCCATGACGCGCCTGGCCGCCGAGGGGCGCGGCTCCATGGGGTGCGTGCGGCGCTGCCTGGGGCTGGCGCTCTCCCTCAGCTTCGGGGCGGCGGCGGCGCTGTGGGCCGGCTCCGGGTTTCTGGCGGAGCGGTTCATCGGCTCGCCGGCCGCCGCGCGCCCGCTCTGCATTTTGGCGGCCGGGCTGCCGCTCATCGCCTGCAGCGCGTGCCTGAAGGGCTATTTTTACGCGCAGCGCAACACCGTGCTGCCCGTGCTGGGCGATTTCTGGGAGCAGGCCGTCACCTTCGGCCTTTCGGCGCTGCTGATGGACCGCTCCCCCCTGCCGCCGCTGGAGGCCCTGATGCTCGGCTCCACGCTCGGCGAAGCCGCCTCCGTCGCGTACATCGCGCCCGCCTTCCTGCTCTACACCCGGCGGCACCGGCCGCCGCGGCAGGGTTGCGGCCTGCGAAGCGTCGTGCGCATCGCGGGGCCGATGCTGGCCGGCTCGTTTTTCCGCAACGCCCTGTTCAGCGCCGAGAACATCCTGATCCCCGTCTGCCTGCGGAAAAACGGCGCGGGGGGCACGGCCTCGCTCGCCCAGTACGGCGTGATGCACGGCATGGTGATGCCCATCCTCACCTTCCCGCTCTCGTTTCTCAGCGCGGCGGCGTCGCTCCTGATCCCCGAGATCGCCGAGGCGGGCGCGCGGGGCGACCCGGGCGCCGTGCGCCGCACCGCGGAGAGCGCCTTCCGGTGGACGCTGCGGCTCGGCTTCCCGCTGGCGGCGGTCTTCCTCGCGTTTTCCGACGACCTCGGCTCGGTCTTTTTCGGCAGCCCGCAGGCGGGCGAGATCCTGCGCTTCATGGCCCCCATCGCGCCGCTGATGTACCTCGACAACGTGGTCGACAACATGCTCAAGGGCCTGGGCCAGCAGATGTACTCGATGACCTACAACCTGACGGACTCGCTGATGCGCGTGGCGCTGATCGCCCTGGCCGTGCCGGAGTTCGGCCTGCGCGCCTACCTCGTGATCCTGTTCGCGAGCGAAATCTACAACGCCTCGCTCAGCATCGGCCGGCTGCTCAAGGTCACGGGGCTGAACGTCGACATCGCGGAATGGATCGTGCTCCCCGCGCTGACGGGGGGATTCCTCTATTACGCCCTGCTGCTGCTCAAGCGCCTGTTCCTCTGAGCCCCGATTTGACAAAACGGCCGGAAAAAGATACACTGAAAACAATTGCTGTCATAGGGGAATCATGATGCGACAGGTTTCGGTTCTGCTCCTGCTTTTTACCGCGTACAGCTTTCTGGGGTGGGTCTGCGAAAGCGTCCTCTGCTCCGTTTTAGCCCGGAAATGGATCAACCGCGGCTTCCTGAACGGGCCGGTCTGCCCCGTTTACGGTTTCGGCGCGCTGCTGGTGGCGGGGTGCCTTTCCCCGCTGCGGAGCCACGCGCTCCTGCTGTTCCTCGCGGCGACGGGGCTGACCAGCGCCCTCGAATACCTGACGGGCCTCGCGCTCGAAACGCTGTTCCACGCGCGGTACTGGGATTATTCCGACCGCCGGTTCAACCTGCAGGGGCGCGTCTGCCTGCTGAACTCGCTGGCCTTCGGCCTGCTGGGCTCGGGGGTGGTCCTTTTCCTGCACCCGTTTCTGCTGGGGCTGGCCGCCGCCGTGCCCGCCGCGGCGCTGCCGTTCCTCGCGGGCGGGCTGCTGCTCGTCTTCCTGCTGGACACCGCCCTCACGGTCAACGCCGTCTATAACCTGAACGGCAAGCTGGACGAGCTCCAGAAGATTCTCGACGATCTGCGCGGCCGCGCCCAGTCCGCCGCCGGCGAGACCGTGGGCGCGCTGCAGGCCTCGCTCCTGGCCCGGCTGGACGACGACACCCGCGCGCGCCTGAAGGCGCTGTTCGAGCGGGCGGGCCGGGTCGAATCGTTCCTGCGGGCCGTCCAGCGCCGCATCCTGCGCGCGTTCCCCTCCATGCGGGCGCTGCGCAACAACGAATCGCTCCAGCGCGTCCGGGAGTTCATCCAGACCCGCGCGGCCCGCGCGAAATCCGCGCTGCGAAAATAGAAAACGATTCGCGGCGTTGGCAGTACAGTTTATCCCAACCGGCTTTTTTTGTCAATCCCCCCGCGCTTTTTCTCCGGCGGATTGGTCGAAAATAACAAGTGTTTTCCATCTTGTTGCAAACTTTGCATGAATTGTTAAAATATGCATTTTATCCGTTGACAAAATTCAAAACGCATGCTACACTGAGCCGCAAAGAATATCGCAAATGCAATGACCGGGCAAAAGCCTCGGAGCCGCTCCTTCCAGAAAGCCGCGTACGATGGGAAACGGCAGGATACTCCGCGGTGACATCACCCGGCAGCAGCTTTGCTGAACGCGCAGGCCAGTAGGCAAAGACGGTTCCGCACCGTTAACGGCGAACGCATTGGGTGGGCCCGCCCGATGCGGGTGAGCAGGCCGCGATGAAGCGGCAAGCAGAGTGGTAACGCGGAGGATCGCCTTCGTCTCTGATTTTCTGAAATCAGAGACGGAGTTTTTTTATACCCTTCTTTTCCGCTTCACGGTATTCTTGAGCAAGCCGCAGGTCTTACGGCATTTCCGGTTGATGATGCAAGCGGGTTTGTGTTTTCCCCCGCCGAAGGCGGGGGAAAAACACCTCATCTTTCGCAGATTGAAATGGAATTGCTGCAATGGTACGGGAGAAAGGAAGAGAGACTGATGAACGGTTTGGCAATCGTTGTGCTTTCCATAGCCGTGTTGGGCGGCGGTTATCTGTTTTACGGAAAATGGCTGGTGAAAAAATGGGGCATCGACCCCGCCGCCAAAACGCCGGCCTATACCCATGAGGACGGCCAAGATTATATTCCCACGCCGAAATCCGTCGTTTTCGCGCACCAGTTTTCCACCATCGCGGGGGCGGGGCCCGTCACCGGGCCCATCATCGCGGCCATGTTCGGCTGGCTGCCGGCCCTGCTGTGGATCCTCGTGGGCGGCGTATTCTTCGGGGCGGTGCAGGATTTCGGATCGCTTTACGCCTCGGTAAAGAACGAAGGGAAGTCCGTCGGCCTGATCATCGAGCGCTATATCGGCAAAACGGGGAAACGCCTGTTCCTGATTTTCTGCTGGATTTTTTCGCTTCTGGTCATCGCGGCTTTCGGCGACATGGTCGCCTCCACGTTCAACGCCGCGGCGGCGGGCTCGCTCTCGCTGGCCAGCCCGGTCGCGGTCGGCGACGCCACCGCCCCCGGCGCGGCGGCGGGCTCCATCTCGCTGTTTTACATCCTCGGCGCGGTGCTGTTCGGCCTTTTCATGAAATACGCGAAGCCGAAGCCCGCGGCGATGTTTCTCGCCGGCCTCGCGACCTTCGTGGCCATCATGGCCGCCGGCATGGCGCTGCCGGTCTACCTCAACAAAATGCAGTGGCTGCTGGTGGTGTTCGCCTATATTTTCTTCGCGGCGGTCGTGCCCATGTGGATTCTGATGCAGCCGCGCGACTACCTGAGCGCGTTCCTGATGATTTCGATGATCGCCGGCGGCGTGATCGGCATCTTCATGACGAACCCGGATATGAACCTTCCGGTTTTCACCGGGTTCCGCGTGAACGGGAAGATGCTGTTCCCCATGCTGTTCGTGACCATCGCCTGCGGGGCGGTTTCCGGGTTCCACAGCCTGGTTTCCTCCGGCACCTCCTCCAAGCAGGTGCGCAATGAAAAAGACATGCTCGGCATCGGGTACGGCGCCATGATCGTCGAATCCCTGCTGGCCGTGGTGGCGCTGGTGGTGGCCGGCGCGGCGGCGAAGGGCGGCGCGCTGCCGGAAGGGACCCCGTTCCAGATCTTTTCCGCCGGCGTGGCCGGGTTCTTTGAAAAATTCGGGATGCCGGTGTACGTGGCAAAGTGCAGCATGACGATGTGCGTTTCGGCCCTGTGCCTGACGACGCTCGACTCGGTGGCGCGCATCGGGCGCATGTCGATGCAGGAGCTGCTGTACGGCGGGGACGGAAAAGCGCATTCGCCCCTGACGAGATTCCTGACGGACAAATACGTCTCCACCGCCGTGACGCTGCTGTTCGGGTTTCTGCTTTCGCTCGGCGGATACAACAACATCTGGGCGCTGTTCGGCTCGGCCAACCAGCTTCTCGCCGCGCTCGTGCTGATTGCGCTCGCGGTGTTCCTCAAGACGACGGGCCGCGAGGGGCGGATGCTCTACGTGCCGATGACGTTCATGCTGGCCGTGACCCTGACGGCGCTGGTGATGGCCGTGGCCAATATCTTTGCAAAGATCGGCGGCGGGCAGTTCGTTTTCCTGACCGACGGTCTGCAGCTGATCGTCGCGGTCCTGCTGATGGCCCTGGCGGTGATGGTCGCGTTCCACTGCCTGAAAAAGCTGGCGCAAAAGCCCGGCGCGGTCAAAATCAAAGAGGCCGCCTGATTTCGTTTCCGTTCCCGGCCGGAGGGCCCGATCCTCCGGCCGTTTTTATCGCCCGCTCTCCGGCTTCCGGGGCGCGTCCTCCGCGATCTGCGCCGTGAGGGCCCCGGTGAGCGCGATCAGGTCGCGGGGCGCGACCTCCACCTGCGAGCCGATCCTGCCGCCGCTGACGAAAACGGACGGCTGCCCTTCGCAGCTGGAATCGATCACGGTGCGGAACCGCTTCTTCATGCCGATGGGCGAGCAGCCGCCCCGGATATAGCCGGTGACCTTGTTGATCTCGCTCACGCGGATCATCTGAACCGATTTTTCATTCACGCTTTTCGCGGCGGCCTTGAGGTTCAGCTCCTTCGCGACGGGCACCACGAACACGAAATAATCGCCGCCCGCGCCGCGCGTGACCAGCGTCTTATAGACCTGCGCGACGTTCTGCCCCATCTTCGCCGCGACGGAAAGCCCGTCGATCGCCCCGTCCGCGGCCCGGTAGAACCAGGGCTTGTACGGGACCTTGGCCCGGTCCAGGATCCGCATCACGTTCGTCTTGAGTTCCTTCGCCATACATCCTCCCTCCGCCTTTTTCAAAAGGCGGGCGAAAACTTCCCGCCTTTTTCAAAAGGCGGGCGAAAACTTTTACGCGGCGCCGTCCCAAAGGGCGGGACGGCGCCGTTCCCCCGTGAAAGTCCGCGGGAGTCTCCCGTTTCCGTCCCGCCAAACGAAGCTTACGGTTCGCTTACAGCAATTCCATTCCAATTTGCGAAAGACGATGTGTTTTCCCCCGCCTTCGGCGGGGGAAAACACAAACCCCCTTGCGTAATCAACTGGAAATACTGTAGGGGTGGACGCCGGGCCGGATCAGGCTTTGCCTGCGCGGTGCCAGCGGACGCCCTGGGGGGTGTCCTCGAGGACGACGCCGCGGGCCTTGAGCTCGTCCCGGATGCGGTCGGCCTCGGCCCAGTTCTTTTCGGCGCGGGCCTTCTGCCGCAGGGCGATCATCTTCTCGACGCCGCCGTCCGCGGAGGCGGTGTTTTTCGCGTAGAGCAGGCCCAGCACGCCGGCCAGCTCGTTGAAGAGGTTCAGGGCGAAGGAGCACAGCTCCTTCGAGGGAGCGGCCGCGGGCGTAAGAGAAGAGTTGATGTCCTTCGCGAGGTCGAACAGCGCGGAGAGCGCGTCCGCGGTGTTGAGGTCGTCCTCCATCGCCACGATGAACTGGTCCTGGTACGTCTCCAGCCTGCGGCGGACGGCCTTCTCGCCCTCCTTCTCGCCGGGCGCGGCGTGGGCGAAAAGGAATGCGAGGTTCCCGCGGCAGGTATAAAGGCGCTCCAGCGAGGCGCGGCACTGCTCCATCACGTCCCCGCTGTAGTTGATGGGGGAGCGGTAGTGCGCCGAGAGCATCAGGAAGCGGATCGGCTCGTAGCCGTATTTCTGGGCGACGTCGCGCACCGTGAAGAAGTTGCCGAGCGATTTCGACATTTTGCGGTTGTCGATGTTGATATAGCCGTTGTGCATCCAGTAGCGCGCGAACGGCACGCCGTTGCAGCACTCGCTCTGGGCGATCTCGTTCTCGTGGTGGGGGAAGATCAGGTCCTGCCCGCCGCAGTGGATGTCGATCGTCTTGCCCAGGTACCGGTTCGCCATCACCGAGCACTCGATGTGCCAGCCGGGGCGGCCCTCGCCCCACGGCGAAGCCCAGCTCGGCTCGCCGGGCTTCGCGCCCTTCCAGAGGGCGAAATCCAGCGGGTCCTCCTTCTGCTCGCCCACCGCGACGCGCGCGCCGGACCGCAGGTCGTCGAGCGGCTGGTGCGAAAGCTTGCCGTATCCTTTGTCCCTGCCCGTGCGGAAGTACACGTCCCCGTTCGGCGCGGGGTACGCGTACCCTTTTTCCACCAGCGACGAGATCATCGAAATGATCCCGTCGATGTTTTCCGTCGCCAGGGGGTGCACCGTGGCCGGGCGCACGTTCAGGCCCTCGGCGTCGGTCCTGTACTCCCCGATATACCGGCGGGCGACCGTGAAGGTGTCGCTGTGCTCCTCGTTGGCGCGGCGGATGATCTTGTCGTCGATGTCGGTGAAGTTCTGCACGAAGGTCACCTTCATCCCGCGGTACTCGAGGTACCGGCGCAGCACGTCGAACACGCAGATGGGGCGCGCGTTGCCGATGTGGATGAAGTTGTAGACCGTAGGCCCGCAGGCGTAGATTTTCACCTCGTCCGGCACAAGGGGGACGAACTCCTCTTTCCGCCTGGTCAGCGTGTTGTAGATCTTCATTTTGACTTCCTCCTGTTCCTTCCGGCCGTCTGATCTATTTTTTCTCCCCGGCGAGCTCCGCCTGCAGCGTCTCGACCTGCTTCTGCAGGCGGCCGATCTCGCAGCCCAGGTAACAAAGCTGCTGCGAGACCGGGTCGCCGATATGGATCTGGTCCAGGTTGGCGGGGCGCACGCCGTTCAGGCGCACCACGCGCGCCGGCACGCCCACCGCCGTGGCGTTGGCGGGCACCTCGTTCAGCACCACGGCGCCCGCGGCCACGCGGGCGTTGTCGCCCACGCGGAACGGCCCCAGGATCTTGGCCCCCGCGCCCACCAGCACGTTGTTGCCCAGCGTGGGGTGGCGCTTGCCGTGGTCTTTGCCGGTGCCCCCCAGCGTCACGCCCTGGTAGAGCGTGCAGTTGTCGCCGATCTCGGCCGTCTCGCCGATCACCACGCCCATGCCGTGGTCGATGAACAGCCCCCGGCCGATCTTCGCCCCGGGGTGGATCTCGATGCCGGTCTTATGCCGCGCGCGCTGCGAGATGTACCGCGCGACGAACTTGTGCCCGTGCACATAGAACCAGTGCGCCCGCCGGTACGCCCGCACGGCCTTGAATCCGGAATACAGAAAATACACCTCCAGCCGGGAACGGGCCGCCGGGTCGCGGTCCATAATGGAGTCGAGCTCCGCTTTCAATTCGGAAAACATCGAAAAATCCCCTCCGCAAAGGCCCCCTCCCCTCCGGCCGGGGAAACCGAAAAACGGCCCCCGTCCCCCCCGAAAGGGACGGAGGCGAATATCATCCGCGGTTCCACTCCGTTTTTATCGCTTTCAGCGGCCTGTAACGGGGCCGGCCGGGCGGGGATTTCCCCCCGCCTGCTCGCGGATGCATTTCGCCGCCCGCGCGGCGGAAAGCGTTTTCAGCCTTTCGGCGCTTTCTCTCTGTCGCCCGCTTCGGCGGTTACTTCTTCCGGTCGCCGCATTTCGCAGCAGCTCACAACACACACTACAGTATAATCGGGGAACGGCTCCCCTGACACAGCTCCAGTATAATACACATCGGGGCCGCTGTAAACTCCCCCTCTATTTTGCGCCGCGGAAGAGGTCGATATTCTGCCCGATGTAGACCGCCCCCGAGACCGCCGTGAAGGCCGCCGCGACCCAGACCAGGAACTGCCCGCAGGCGGAGAAGGCCGCGGCGGACGTCTCCGCCGCCGCCCCGAGCTCCAGCGCGGACTGCAGCGCGAGCACCGCGCACACCGCCAGAATCTGGAGGACCGTCTTGGCCTTGCCCCAGCGGTTGGCCGCGATCACCCGGCCGTCCTCCACCGCCACCAGGCGCAGCCCCGTGACCATGAACTCCCGCGCGATGACGATCAGCACCGCCCACGGGCTCGCGAGGCCGTCCGCCAGCAGGCAGACCAGCGCCGAGACGACCAGCAGCTTGTCGGCCAGCGGGTCCATGAACTTCCCGAAATCGGTGATCTGGTTCCGCTCGCGGGCGATCTTCCCGTCCAGCCGGTCGGTCAGGGCCGCCGCCGCGAACAGGGTCAGCGCCAGCGGATAATGCCAGCCGGCGGGCCATTTCCCCAGCATCGCGGCCAGGAAAAACGGAATGACCGCGGCGCGCGCGGTCGTCAGCTTGTTCGGCAGGTTCATGCCCTCGCCTCCTTTTCTGCCCGATTCCCTATACGGATTCCCCGGTGGGGTCGCCGTCCACGCAGCCGGTGATCCTCACTTGGACAAAATGCCCCGGCACGGGCTTTTCCCCGCCCGCCCGGAAATAGACCTTGCCGTCCACGTCGGGCGACTCCATGTACGAGCGCCCGAACCAGCACCCCGCGTACCGGTCGAATCCCTCCGCCAGCACGCGCAGCGTGCGCCCGGCCATCGCCTCGCACTGCTCCCGCATGACCTCCATCTGGATCTCGCCCACCAGCTCGGCGCGGCGCTTTTTCTCGTCCTCGTCGATCTGGTCCGGCAGCTCCGCGGCGGGCGTGCCCTCTTCCCGAGAGTAGGCGAAGCACCCCAGCCGCTCGAAGCGGTTCTCCCGCACGAAATCGCACAGCTCCGCGAACTGCTTCTCCGTCTCGCCCGGGTAGCCGGCGATCAGCGTGGTGCGCAGGCACAGGCCCGGCACCGCCGCGCGCATCCGCCGGATCAGCGCCTCGATCGACCTGCGGTCGCCCCCGCGCCGCATCGACCGCAGGATCGCGGCGCTGCAGTGCTGCAGCGGCAGGTCGATGTACGGCACGACCTTCTCTTCCTCCGCCATGGTCCGCAGCAGCTCGCCGGTCACGAAATCCGGGTAGCCGTACAGCACGCGCACCCACTCCACGCCGCCGACGCGGCACAGGCGGCGCAGCAGCTCCGGCAGCAGCAGGCGGCCCCCCAGGTCCAGGCCGTAGCGGGTCGTGTCCTGCGCGATGAGGACCAGCTCCTTCGCGCCGTTCGCGGCGAGGGCGCGCGCCTCGCTCTCGATGTCCTCGGGCGTCCGCGAGCGGTACCGCCCGCGGATGGCCGGGATCGCGCAGTAGGAGCAGCGGCCGTCGCAGCCCTCCGCGATCTTGAGGTACGCCGACCACGACGGCGAGAGCAGCATCCGCTCGCCGCTCAGCGGCAGGCGCTCCTTTTCGGGGAACACCTGCTCCTTTTCTCCGGCGAGGGCCCTGGCCACCACGGCGGCGATCGCGCCGTCCGCGCCGATGCCCGCGACGGCGTCCACCTCGGGCAGCTCCCGGAGCACCTCTTCGCGGTACCGCTCGGCCAGGCACCCCGTCACGACGATCGCGCGGATCTTCCCCTCCGCCTTCAGGCGGGCGAGCTCGAGGATCTCGTCGATCGCCTCGCGCTTGGCGGCGTCGATGAAGCCGCAGGTGTTCACCAGCACCGCGTCGGCGCGTCCGGCGTCGTCCTCCACGCGGTAGCCCGCGTTCCGCAGGGCGGCCAGCATCCGCTCGCCGTCCACCTGGTTTTTCGCGCAGCCCAGATTCACCAGTCCGACCGAATAGGCCATCCTATTGCTCCCCGTCCGTCTCATATTCTTTCAGCGCGCCGCGGATCTCCTCCCACCGGTAGCCCAGGCGCCGCAGCGCGGCGGCGGCCCGGCGGCGGCCCTTCTCGTCCCCCAGGGCGCGCGCGTATTTCCGTTCCAGCACCCGCCGCGCGCCCCCGGCGGGGTCGGGCCGGGCCTCGGCGGCCGCGCGCGCGGCCGCCTCCCGCCCGATCCCCCGGCGCAGGAGCTCCAGCCGCACGCGCTCCTCGGCGAAGCCCTTGCGGGCGTAAAGCTCCCGCGCCAGCACGCGGGCGTATTCCGCGTCGTCCACGAGGCCCAGCTCCTCCATGCGGCGCGCGGCGCGCGCCGCGGCCTCCCGCGGGAACGAGCGGGCCAGCTTCCGCTCCAGATCCCCGCGGGAGTGCGCGCGCAGGGCGAGCAGGCGCATCGCCTTCCGCTCCGCGCGGCGGGCGTCGCCCTCTTCCCGCAGGGCGCGCAGGGCCTCTTCCGTCACGGCGTCCCCCGGCCGCAGGCCGGAATCGAGATAGGCCTGCGTGTCGGCGTCGAACGCGAATTCCCCGTCGACGAACAGCGCGGTCAGGCTCTTTCCGCGCGCTTCGGCCGCGGAAAGGATCATTCGTCGTCGGCGCGGATGTCGATGTCCGCGTCGTAGCGGAGATCGCCGCCCTGCTCCCCGGCGGGGGCGGCCTGCTGCACGGGCTTCGCGGCGTGCGCGCCGGCCGGCTTCGAGGGCGCGCCCGCCTTGCCGAACAGCTTCTGGGAATTCTCGCGGACCTTTTTCTCGATCTCCCCGGCCGTCTCGGGGTGCTCCTCGAGGTATTGGCGGGCGTTGTCGCGGCCCTGGCCCAGGCGCATCTCGCCGTAGGAGTACCACGCCCCGCTCTTCTGGACGATGTCCAGCTCCGCGCCGAGGTCGAGGACCTCGCCGATACGGGAGATGCCGTGACCGAAGATCATGTCGAACTCCGCGGTGCGGAACGGCGGGGCGATCTTGTTCTTGACCACCTTGGCGCGCGTGCGGGAGCCGATCTGCTCGTTGCCGACGCGGATCGGCTCGCCCTTGCGGATATCGATGCGCACCGAGGCGTAGAATTTGAGCGCCCGGCCGCCCGTGGTGACCTCCGGGTTGCCGTACATGACGCCGATCTTCTCGCGCAGCTGGTTGATGAAGATGGCGACGCAGTTGGATTTGGAGATGGCGCCCGCCAGCTTGCGCAGCGCCTGCGACATCAGCCGCGCCTGCAGGCCGACGGCGCTGTCGCCCATCTCGCCCTCGATCTCGGCGCGCGGCACCAGCGCCGCCACCGAGTCGATCACGATCACGTCGATCGCTCCGGAGCGCACGAGGGCCTCGGTGATCTCGAGGGCCTGCTCGCCGGTATCCGGCTGCGAGACGAGCAGCGAGTCCACGTCCACGCCCAGCGCGGCGGCGTAGGTCGGGTCCAGCGCGTGCTCCACGTCGATGAACGCGGCGTTGCCGCCGTTTTTCTGCCCTTCGGCCACGCAGTGCAGCGCCAGGGTCGTCTTGCCGGAGCTTTCCGGCCCGAAGATCTCCACGATGCGCCCGCGCGGCAGCCCGCCGATGCCCAGGGCCAGGTCCAGCCCCAGCGACCCGGTGGAGATCGCCTCCACGTGCATGGCTTCGTTCTGCCCCAGGCGCATCACCGCCCCCTTGCCGAACTGCCTTTCGATCTGAGCCAGCGCCGTCTCCAGCGCCGCATTTTTGTCGCTGTTCCTATTGACCGTCTTGGAAAGCTTTCTGGTGGCCGCCCCTTTTTCAGACATCGTGACATTCCTCCACTCCGCGCTCCGCCGATGGATTCATTATACCCGATCCGCCCCCGAAAAGCAACCGGCGGCGGCCGGCCCCGGCCCGGCGGCGGCCGGCCCCGGCCCGCCGTTCAGCCCGGAGCAAAAAAGAAGTTTATTCAGGCGGGACAGTCTAAGGCAACTCCCGCCCCGCTCGGTCCCTTCCGGGAGCTTCCCCTTTCCGTCCCGGCACACAAAGCCTCCGGCTTCCTCCGCGCTCCGCGGCGGGCCGAAACCGGCTTTGCCGGCTTTGCCGGCGGCGGCCGGATACCACGCGGGCGACGCCGTTGAAATCCTTGCGGACGGAAAGGTCCTCCAGCGCGCCGGAGAACAGCGCGCGCACCGCTTCGGCCTGCCCGTCCCCGACCTCCACGGCGGCGACGCCGCCGGGTTTAAGCCTCGGCAGCCAGATTTCCGCGATCGCCCGGTAGAACTCCAGCCCGTCCGGCCCGCCGCAGAGGGCCTCGCGCGGCTCGCGCCGCACCTCTTCCTGCAAGAAGGGCAGCTCCCCTTCCCGCACGTAGGGCGGGTTCGAGATCACGCCGTCCGGCGCCGGCAGGCGTGCCGCCGAGGCGGGGTCCAGCATGTCGGCCTCCACGGCCGTGACGCCCGCAGCCCCCGTCCGCGCGATGTTCTCCCGCAGAAAAGAAAGCGCCGGGGGGTATTTTTCGAGCGCCGCCACGCGCGCGCCCGGCAGAAGGGAAGCCAGGCCCAGCGCCGCCGCGCCCGAGCCCGCGCCCAGGTCCGCGGCGAAGGGGCGGGGCCCGGCGCCCTTCAGCAGCTCCGCCGCGGTGCGGACCAGCAGCTCCGTCTCCTCGCGCGGGATCAGCACGCCCTCGCCCACCCTGAGCGTCAGCCCGAGGAACGGCCATTCGCCCAGGATATATTGTAACGGGCGGCCCGCGGCCCGCTCGCGGATGAGGCTCAGGTACTCCCGCGCCTTTCCACCGTCCGCCGGCTCCGCCGCGCGCAGGATGCGCTGCTGCCGCCCGAGGCCGAACGCTTTGCGGAACAGGCACCCGGCGTCGAAGGAGGCGCTCTCGTTCCCGGCCCGCTCCAGCAGCCCGCGCCCCGCGCGGTAGGCCTCGCCCAGGGTCATTCCGCGCCGTCCCCCGGCCCGACGAGGTCCTCGCCGTTCCCGGGGATCACGGCCTCGAGCGCCGCGATGGCGACCTCCATCATGCCGTCGTCCGGCTCGCGCGTGGTCAGGCGCTGCATCCACAGCCCGGGCGCCGAGATCACGTGCGTGAGGGCGTTGTCGTTGCGGCCGCAGTAGCGGATCAGCTCGTACCCGACGCCGACCGCGGCCGGGATGCACAGGATCTTGACGGCCGTGCGCAGGAACGGGTTCGAGAACGGGATGAAGAAGCCGATGAAGATGCCGATCAGCAGCATCAGCACGAGGAAGCTCGTCCCGCAGCGGGGGTGGAACCGCTGGTGCTTCTTTACGTTCTCGACCGTAAGGGGCTCCCGGTTCTCGTAGCAGAAGATGGTCTTGTGCTCCGCGCCGTGGTAGGCGAACACGCGCTTCATGTCCGGCAGCGAGGCGCACAGCGCGATGTACCCGACGAACAGGGCGAAGCGCATCAGCCCCTCGGCGGGGGCGCGCCACCCGGCCGCGGCCGGGCCGGCGGCGGCCTGCAGCAGGTTGAACAGCCACGTGGGCAGCAGGAAGAACAGGCCCACGCCGACCGCGACGCCCAGCACCGTGCCGGCGGTCATCACGGCGTTCATCGCCCGGTCCCCAAATTTTTTCTCGATCCACCGGTCCAGCTTCGATTCGCCTTCGTCGTCGCCGAGGCCCGCCTTCTCGACGGCGAGCGAGAGCGCCCGGTAGCCGATCGAGAGCGAGTCGGCGAACGCGGCGATGCCGCGCAGGAGCGGCAGGCGCCACGCGGGGTGCCGGTCGCGCAGGCTGCTGGCCTTCAGCTCCTCCGAGGAGATCGAGCCGTCCGGCAGGCGCACGGCGACCTCCGTTCTTTGGGGGCCGCGCATCATGACGCCCTCGACCAGCGCCTGCCCGCCGATGGACGTGATGGTTTTTGTCTTTTCCCTATGCATCGGGTTTTTTATTCCTTTCTTCGCCCGCCGGGCCGCCGGTTCCGCGCGAGCCGCTTTCCAGCTTTTCGTAGGTGGGGATGCGGATGGTCACGGCCGTGCCGACGTTCTCCTGGCTTTCGATCTCGAGGCCGCCGGAGTGCAGCGCCATGATCTCGTCCGCCAGGGCGAGGCCGATGCCCGAGCCGCGCACGGTCTGGTTCGCCTTGTAGAATTTTTTCTTGACGTTGGGCA
>DAIUFE010000035.1:0-16632 GCA_036844765.1 Caproicibacter sp.
TCGTGCGCGCCGAACGCGTTCATCAGGATGGTCAGGTCCTGAAGGCCGTTGTCCGGGCAGAACGGGATCGTATTGCCGTCTCCGCTGAGGTTCTGGTCCTTGAACGCCTTCAGCACGTTGAACAGGTCGTCCGTCGTCTCGGGGACCTGCATTCCCACCTTGTCGAGCCAGTCTTTGCGGATGGAGAAGATTTCGCCCGTCCCGATCTCCGTGGTGCTGGGCAGGCTGTAATATTTCCCGTCGGAGCCCTTCGACTGGGCCTTGAGGTCCGGCATGTCGTAGGGCGGATTCTCAAAGAACGCCTTGATGTCGGGCGCGTACTGGTCGATCAGGTCGTCGAGCGGGATGATCGCGCCCGAAGAGGCGTACTTGTCGAACGTCGCCTTGCTGTCCGCCGCGGAATAGCTCACCAGATCGGGCAGGCTGCCCGACGCCATGATCAGGTTCAGCTTGGTCAGGTTGTCGTCCGCCGGCAGAAGCTGCCAGTCCAGATGGATGTTCGTCCTTTTCTCCAGCTCCTGGAAGACCTCCATCTTGTTCCCGTACTCGGCGTCCCCCCAGTTGTAGCACACGAACTTGAGCGTGAGCTTATCCTTGACGATCGGCAGCGAGCTCCCCTCCGCCCCCGAGGCGGCACCGGAAGCCGCCGAACCGGCGCTCCCGGCGGCGGAACTCGCGCTTTTCCCATTGGAGCACGCCGCGGCGCCGAAGGCCACGGCGGAAGCGAGAAGGAAAGCGAGCACCTTTTTCATACGCAGTTTCATTCTTCGATTCCTCCATTCAAGATATTTGTGAATATTCGGATCAAATGGCGGCCCTGCGGCGGCCACTGGATCGCAATCGCAGCTCCGCCCCCGGCGGAGCGGGACGCGGCGTCATCCCTTCACGGACCCCACCATGATGCCCTTGACGAAATATTTCTGAAGGAAAGGATACACGCACAGGATGGGGACCGTGGAAACGATGATGGTGGCGTAGCGCACGCTCAGCGAGATCAGGTCCTTGCGGTCGCTCACCTGGTTCGTCATGTTGCTTGCGCCCCCCACGGCGAGAAGGATTTTGCGCAGCTCCATCTGCAGCGGATATTTGGCCTCGTCGTTCAGGTAGAGCAGGGCGCTGAAGTAGCTGTTCCAGTGGTATACGGCGTAAAAGAGCACCATCACGGCCATCACCGGGCCGGAAAGGCGGATCACGATGCGGAACAGCACCTGGATGTCGTTGCAGCCGTCGATCCGCGCCGCCTCGATGATGCTGTCCGGCAGCGCCTCGAAAAAGGAACGCATGAGGATGAGGTAAAACGCGTCGATCGCCGTGGGGACGACCAGCGCCCACATATGATCCATCAGCCCGACCCCCTTCACCACCAGAAAGGTCGGCACGAGCGGCGGGGTGAAGAACATGGTGAACGCCACGAAAAAGTTGATGGCCTTTCTTCCCGAAAAGTTTTTTCTGGAAAGCGGATACGCCATAACGGTCGTCATCAGCACGTTCACGGCCGTCCCCACGACGACGTACCACAGGGTGTTCTTATAGGAATTCCACAGCGAGTCCGACTGGAAGACCTCCGCGTACGCGCCGCCGTTGAATCCTTTCGGGAGCAGCACCACATCCCCGCGGGCGATCGCGTACGGGTCGCTGAACGATGCGCTCAGGATATAGACGAACGGGTACAGGGTACAGGCCACGATCAGCGTGATGAGGATGTAGTTCACGACGTAAAAGACTCTTTCGCCCTTCGTTTCTCTCGCGCCCATTTCAGCGCACCTCCCTTACCACAGGCTGACCTCGCTGATTTTTCTGCTCAGTCTGTTCACAAAATAAACGAGCGCGAAGTTGATGGCCGACTGGAACAGCCCGACCGCCGTCCCAAAGCTGTATTCGCCCCCCACGATGCCGCGCCGGAACACATAGGTGTTGATCACATCCGCCGTCTCGTAGGTGCTGGTGTTGTACATCAGGATGATCTTTTCGTACCCGACCGAAAACATGCCGCCCAGGCTCATGATCAGCATGATCACGATCGTCGGGATGATGCCGGGCAGCGTGACGTGCCAGATCTGCTGGAACTTCCCGGCCCCGTCGATCTTCGCCGCCTCGTAAAGCTGCGGGTCGATCCCCGCGAGCGCGGCGAGGTAAATGATGCAGCTCCAGCCCAGATCCTGCCAGATGCCGGAGCCTATGTAGATCGTCCGGAACCACCGGGAGCTGCCCATGAAATTGATCGTGCTGCCCCCCATGCCCTTGATCGCCAGATTGATCAGACCGAAATCCGGGTCCAGAAGCTCGCTGACGATGCTGATGATCACGACCGTGGAGACGAAATGGGGCAGATAGCTCAGAGTCTGCGAGATTTTCTTGAAAAATCGGTTGTTGACCTCGTTGAGCATCAGGGCAAAAATGATCGGCGCCGGGAACCCCCAGAACAGGCCGTAAAGATTCAGCAGAACGGTGTTCCGCATCAGCCGCCCGAAATACGGGCTCTCGAAAAACTGCCGGAACCACTTGAACCCCACCCAGGGGCCCGCGAACACCCCGCGGAACGGCGAATAGCTCTCAAACGAGATCACCAGGCCGATCATCGGCGCATACAGGAAGATCGCGAAATAAACGATGCCCGGCAGCACCAGCAGCCACAGGTAGCGTTCCTTCCACAGGGTCTTCCAGCGCCGCGCCCCCGCTTTTTTGGGGGCCGAAACGCCTTGCGGTTCGGTTTTCAAAAGACCGCCTCCTTGAAATAAAAAAACAATGAAGTTGCAAACTGCCTTCTCAGCATTTACAAAAACTTCATTGTTTTTGATTGGTTCGACAAAGGATCAAACCATTGCCGGTTATTTTATCACAACCAGTGTCAAAATGCAATATCAATCTCGTTGTGATTCAAATTGCTGCGTCTCGTCTTCCGGTCCTCCGGGGACGGGAAGATGTGTTTTCTTGAATTATTTTAATATCATGCCGATCGGCGCCATGCTTTATATTCCTATGTGTCGGTAAAATTTGAATGACATTGAGTTTTTTGATTCATTCCCCCCTTTTTTCAAAGCCGCTTTTCCGGATTCGGAAGGCCGCGGTTCAATACGCGGTGCTGTAGGAAAGCCTGCTCGCCGAGCAGATTCTGCTGTAAAGGTTGCAGGCCGTCAGACCCGGCTTCCCCCCGAAGCACAGGCGCTCCTGCCCGAGCTCCTCCAGCGAATCCGTCTCCCCGTTCAGATAGGCGCGGAGCCTGTCCTCGGCCGTCCCGAGCCTCGCGAGCAGGCCGCCGTACCGGATGTCGAGGACCTCCCATCCCACGGGCTTATAGGTCTCCATCCACAGGCGGCGGTGGAACAGCCTCAGATCCTCCACCCTGCGCCGAAGATCCGGCAGCACCTCCTCCGCCAGGCGTTTCAGCTCTTTTTCATCCCGGTTCCTGTACGCATCGGTCACGGCGATCCCGATTTCCGATTTTTCCGAGAGGACCGACGCGACTTTTTGCAGAAAGCGGAACAGAAAGCCGAATTCCCCGTTCCGGCCCGCGCCGGCCCCGAACTCCTTCTCCAGACCCGCGTAATGGCGGCCCATCCCCAGCCCCTCGATATTCTTGTCGAACAGGCCGAGGAGCGGGTCCTGCCACATCAGGTACCGGCTCGGGTTCGTGTAGCGCCAGCCCTCCTGCGCCCGCATGCCGGGAAGCTTATCCAGAAGCGTGATCCTGTAAAAATCTTCATACCGGCATCCGGTGCAGAAGCGGAACCGCTTTTTCAGCTTTTCCGGGTCCGGCTTTTCCGCATAGCCGTGCTCGGCGTAAAGCTGCATCCCCAGCAGGCTTTCATACACGTTGCTTTCGCTTCCGCCGTCGCCCCACAGGGTGGCGATGACCTCCCGCACCCCCGCCTCCTTGCACGCTTCGAGCGCGGGCTCCGACGTTGCAAAGGTCTTGTCGTAATCCACCGCATAGCCGTTCCAGCACCAGATGCCGCCCGCGAAGACCGGCGCTCCGCCGAACTCCCGGTGCCTGGCGATCATCGCGGCGTACGTCTCCCTGCTCTGATGCTCGTAGTCCCAGTAGACCAGCTGCACGCCCTTCGGCACTCCGGCAAGCATCTCCGGCGAGAACCGGACGTCCGCGTCGTAATAATCCCCCGTCTTCGAGGCGGCGCGGAAGTACATGTCGCTCCAGATCATCGGTTTCAGCCCCAGCTTTTCGGTGATCTTCAGAACCCGGCCGAGGTGCTCGTTCATGATGTTGAACTTCGGCTTCGGGCCGTTGCGGAGAAGGTACTCCCCCTGCCCGAGCCGGAACGCCTCGTCCATCCCGATATGGATTCTGCGCGAGCGGAACGGCGCGGAGGCGGAGGCGAGAATCCTTCCGATCAGCTCGTAGGTTCCCGGCTCGCCGACGAGCAGGGTGTCGTCGTCGTCGCGGATCTCCCAGTAGCGCTCCCACTTCAGCACGTCGATCAGATGGGCCAGGGTCTGCACGCAGGGGACGATCTCGATCCCGAGCGCGTCGGCGTAATCGTCCGCCGCTTCCAGCTCCGCCCGGGTATAGCGCCCGCGCATATAGCCGAAATAGGGTTCGCCCTCCACCCGGTAGCCGTCCTCGGCGTACAGCAGGAACAGATTGAGGCCCATCAGCGCCATCATCTCGAGGATGCGCTCCAGATTCTTCACGTTGATCACGGCGTTGTTCTGGGAAACGTCGATCATCACCCCGTCGCTTTTGAACTGGGGAACCTCCGCCGCGCGGAACCGGTCCTTTTCCCCGCAGCCTTCCGCCAGAAGCCCGAGCGCCCTGAAAAAGTGGATTTTTTCCTGATACCGGATCACCGCGCCTTCGGCGGATTTTTCGACCTCGATCCTGTTTTCTCGGATCCTCTCGGCCCGGACGGGCAGGCCGTCCTCCCGGATTCTCAGGCCCAGCCGGCGCGAAAGGATCGAGATGCCCCGCTCCAGCCCGTCGGTATCCCCGTAAAACCGAACGTCCATAGACTTCCTCCCACCGCTACATCTTCGGGATTTCCCCGGCGACGCCCTGGATGATCACGGGATTCTTCGCCGGGTCGAGCCACCTCAGGACACTGAGCAGATTCTGCTCCGAAACGGCGGTGCAGCCCTCGGTCACGCTCCCGGGCCCGCCCCAGATATGCAGGAAAATCGCGCTCCCCATCCCGGGGACCGGCTTTTCGGCGTTGTACCCGATCACGGCGGCGTAATCGTATGCCTTCCCCGTCAGGCCCAGATTCTCCGCCGAATTCCAGCGCCCGTCCGCCGGGCCGGTCTGGAACGTGTTGTAAAGCTCCGATTCCGGGTCGTCGACCCAGTAGCTGTTGGAATCCACCTGCCGGTACGGGAGCTTCACACCCGGGTCCGGCCGGTTCCCGAAGCAGATGCCGAACGGAAACGCCCCCGAAGGCGACTTGTGGTCCCCTTCCCGCTTTTCGCCCGGGGCCGCGAAGCCGGCCGCTCCCACGACGGCCGGCACGGGAGCCGTCACCCGCTTCCAGACGGACCCCGCCTTCTCGTAGGTCTGGAGAAACGCGTCGGACGTATCGTATCCCTGCGCGGCCACGACCACCGCCTGCCCGGATCTCTTCGTGCACTTCAGCGCGCCGACGTCGAAAATCCCGTCCGCCTTCGGCGGCTCCGCAGCCCCCGGAACGGGCTTTCTCCCGCTCGGATTCATCCGCCACACCCCCAGCGATATCAAAATAAGGACTCCCGCCCCGACGCCCGCGGCGGCGAGAATTTTTCTGTTCCGCATCCTCCGTTTTCTCCTTCCCCGCACCCCGCCGGTCGGGCGGGCCGGGAAACGTCCGCCGTTCAGAAGCCCGGCGTATAGGCCAGATTTTCCTTCCGCCACGCCGGCCGCGTCACCCGGAACCCGCGGAACCGGATTTTGCTGCAGTAGGCGCCCAGACCGACGCGGTTGCACTCGGGGTCGGAGATCGGGTCGGGGTCCCGCATCTCGAGCGCGACGACCCCGTCCACCGCGACGAAGCACATGTGCCCGATGATACCCGCCTGGATATGGTACTCTCTCCCGGATTCCGGCACCAGGCTGCTCGAAAGGGCGAAGAGGCCGCAGTCGGGGTAGCGCTCGACGCCCGTCCGGCCGGTCCACCAGCCGCCGACGCCGGCGATGTACCCCTCGGCGGCGTCGTTTTTGCCGAAATCCCATCCTTTCGACCGCCAGCAGAAATTGAGGTCGTTCCTGCACGGCGGCACCATCGTGCCGTAAAAATCCAGCATCACGTCGCCCGGAAACTGCCGGCGCGAATAGATCAGGGCGCCGCCGTTTTCGCGGGTGAAGCCCGTCAGCACGCCGTTTTCCGCCTTCCATTCCCCGCCCGTGATCTCCCAGTTTTCCGCCAGGCTCCGTTCCGTGAACGGGTCCTCGAACAAAATTTCGGAGCTTTCGGGCGTCACCCGGTACTGATGCACGTAAAACATTTCAGATTCCCCCTCTCGTTTCTTCGGCCGCCCGGCGGGCCGCGGCCTGCGCCGGAGCGGGCGGCTCCGGCCGCGCCTCCCCGCCGCGATAGCCGGACGGCGAAAAGCCGAACGTCCTTTTGAAGGCCTTGCTGAAAGACTGGACGCTCAGGAAGTTCAGCATCAGCGCGATCTGGGTGATGCTGTAGCGGCCGCTGTCCATCAGCTCCAGGCTTTTTTCCATTTTTTTATAGCTGATGTAGCTCTGCAGCGTCATGCCGGCCTTCCGCCGGAACAGATGGGAAAGGTAGGCGCTGGAGTATCCGAGCTCCGCCGCGATGCTCTTGACGCTGCCGACGTCGAGGATGTTCCTCTCGACGTATTTGATGATGCCGTACACCGTGCCGCCCACGACGTTTTCGTTCGCCAGCGGCGCGGCCCGGGATTCTTTCTGGGGGTGGAACGTCCGGTACGTCAGGAGGATGATCTGGGTCAGGTAGCAGGCGACCATCCGCTGCGAATAGGGCGAGACGCTGTAGATTTCGCTGAGCATCTTGAGGAAGTGCTCCGTGACGCCCATCCGGTCCCGCTGCCTACGCTCCCCGACGGGGCCGTTGAAAAACTCGAACACCGGGTCCAGCTCCCCGTCCTTCGGCTCCCGGTTTATCTGGAAGCCGACGTAAAGGAACCGGAGGTTGTGCTGCCTGGAAGACTGGATGGAATGCCTCTCGCCTTTTTGGTTGATGAAGATATCCCCCTCCTGCACCGGGAAAGGCCTCCCGTTCACCGTGAAAAAGCCTTCCCCCGCGAGGATGAAGCTGATCTCGCTGCAGACCTGCACGTGTTCGGGCACCTCGTAGCCGCACTCGCAGCACAGCTCCCCCACCTGAAACAGGGTGATCGAGCCGTAGCGCCTGGGCTCCTTGAAAAACTCGTTGTCGAACTCGAAACGCCTTCCGAGGACGCTCGTCTCGTCCATCGCGCACCCCTCTTTTCTCCGGACGCCGGACGCGGCGGATTCAGAGATCGACCCAGACGCCCGGCGAGGCCGCGGCGTCCGCGGCCCGCTCGAGCACCGCCATGATCCCGACGGTCTCCTCCGCGGGGACCGCCCCTTCCCCCGTGGCGAAAAAGCGGAGGATATGGGAAAGAAAATTTTCAAAATACCTTGTGCACCGGTCGACGGCCACCGTCTTTTCGCCGTAGCCGAGCGTGAACCCGAACGGGCAGTCCCACCCGAACAGGCTCAGCGAGGCCCGCCGGCCGTCCCCGAACTCCAGCAGCAGGCCCGGCGTCGCCTTCGTACCGGAATACAGCAGGCGCCGGACCCCGCCGCCCATCAGCGCGAGGATGGGCTCCACCTGGTGGATCAGGTAGGTGCCGAAATCGCCCGGCCCCCTCGACGCGATAAAATCGATCCCGGACCGGTCGACGCCCTCGAACTCGCTCGAAAAACGCAGGGCGGAGCAGGAATACATCGGCGTGTTCCCGCGGCGCGCCATCTCGAAGATTCGTTCCGCGGCGGCGCGCGTCGGGGCGAAGGTCTTGTCGATAAAGGTCCGCTTGCCGGAGCGGAGCGGAAGAGCCGCCAGCTCTTCGTGCTTTTCCGGATTGTCGGGAGAGAGGACCATCAGGCAGTCGCTTTTCTCGACCAGCTCTTCCTCCGACCCCGCGAGCGGCACGCCGTATCTTTCGCTCCACTCCCGGCTGCCCAGGCCCTGCTCCGCGTCCTTTTCCGCCCAGGCGAGGGCCGCCTCCGCCTTGCCGCCCGAAAGCTCCCGAATCATCTTCGGGTAATGGTTCGCGTGCCATTCGTCCAGATAGTAATCGATGAATCCTATCTTGATCATTTAGTCACCCTCCGGAAAGCTGATTTCCTTTTTTTGCTCCGAAGAATCATAAAGGGCCTGGATGATCTTCTGCGTGACGACGACCCGGTCGATATGAGACGGCAGCTTTTCCCCGGTCCGGATGCAGTCGAGGAACGAATCGATCTCGTTCTGGAACGGCGGCTTGGAGGAAAAGGAGGGCGTGATCTCCAGCAGGCTCCCGTTCTTCGCCGTATAGAGCTTGAAGTTGCCGAGATACTGCAGCCGGATCCCGGCCTTATCGCCCAGAAAGTCCACGTACATCTCCTCGACGCCGATATTCTGCGCCCACGCCCCGTTGAGGGTGATGGTGGGGCCGTCCGTGCGGATCAGGCCCGTGATGAAATCCTCCACGTCGTAGGTCCCGTCGAGCTTCGGCGGGCCCGCCCACATGTCCACATAGGCGTAGTCCCGCATCTTCCTGCCCAGCTTGCTGTACGCCTGCCCGCTGACCGTCTTCGGCGCGGGGTCCCCCACGCAGTGCAGGATCAGGTCGATGAAATGCACGCCCCAGTCGATCAGCACCCCGCCGCCCGAGACCGAGCGCGTGGTGAACGCCCCGCCCAGGCCGGGGATGGAGCGGTGGGACCGGAAGCTGCCGTAGACATGGTACACTTCCCCCAGTTCGCCGGCCCCGATCAGCTCCCTGATCTTGTTGACCGCCGTGTTGAACCGGTTGACCACGCCGATGTTCAGGACCTTTCCGGTCTCGTGCTGAACCCGCTGCATCTCCAGCGCCTCGGCGTAGGTGCGGGCGGCCGGCTTTTCGCAGAGCACGTGCTTGCCCGCCCTCAGCGCCTCCGTCGCGATCCTGCAGTGCAGGTTGTTCGGCGTGCAGACCGAAACAGCCTGCACCTCCGGGTCGCTCAGGACCTCATGGTAATCCTCGACCGCTTTGCCGCAGCCGTACTGCCGGACCATCTCCTCCGCTCTCTCCGGCAGGATATCGCAGAAATACCGGACCTCCGCGTTTTTGTTGTTCCGGTAGGAAGGCGCATGCGCATTCTTTGCAATATTGCCGCATCCGATGATTCCAATCCCGATCTTTTCCATTTTTATGCCTCCAAATTGATGTTGCGCCGAGTTGCAGCCGGGAATAGTCCTGTTCGCAGATTCCCTAAAAAGCGTCCGATGATTCCATCTCTTTTATTCGTATTATAATTCCTGTCCGTCCGTTCCGCGTCGTCCCTAAGTGATAATTTGCTTGCCCGAAATTGATCTTTTTGTGTATTCACCATAAATTCGGCTGTAAAACCGGCTGTTCCCAGCATCGGATGGAACAGGGATAAAGTCAAGTCCTACTTTATGGGAAAGAAAAGAAGCAATTCCGGACAAGCGCGCGCGGCCGCGCGTGGCTTATAATAAATCCCGGGCTTCCGCCCGTCCGAAAAAAGCAAGTGGAGAGATTCAGCTATGCAAAAATCCTACAGCGTCATGGTCATCGGGTGCGGGCATATGGGCGAAGAGCACCTGCGCGACATCTACTACAGGGACCGCGTCCGCATCGCCGCCGTGATCGACCGGGACGAATCCCGGGCGCGGCTGGCCGCAAAAAAATTCGGCGCCGAGAATTTCGGCACCGATTACCGGGAGTTCCTCGATCCCGGAAAAATAGACATCGCCGTCATCGCCACCTACGCGGCGACCCATCTCCCGATCCTCCGCGAGTGCCTCGGCGCCGGCATTCACGTGCTGTGCGAGAAGCCCGTCGCAGCGACGCTGCCGGACGCCGAGGCGTTCTGCGAGACGGTGCGCGCCGCGAAGCCGAAGGTTCTCGTCGGCCATATCCTGCGGCACAGCGAGACCTTCCGGCAGGCCGCGCGCCTGATCCGCGGCGGCGCGATCGGCTCGCCCATCGTGATGAGGATGGTCCAGAACCACCACGCGATGGACTGGGAGCGGTATAAGAAGCTGCTCGCGGACTGCCCGCCCGTCGTGGACTGCGGCGTGCACTATTTCGACATCATGCAGTGGTTCACCGGCGAGCGGATCGTCCGCCTGAGCGGAGTGAAGGCCTCCGTGGACGGCGACGTGCCCGCCGGGTCCTACAACTACGGCATCGTGACCGCAGTGCTTTCCGGCGGATCCGTCGGCTATTACGAGGCGGGGTGGGGCAACACCGTCGCCTCCGGCAACCTCAAGGAGTTCATCGGGCCCAAAGGCCGCCTCTCCGTCGTCCCCGCTGGCCAGCGGCAGAGCCACCGCGAAGAGGGCGACCTGATCGAGCTTTACACCTATCCGCAGCGGGAATACCGTTCGATCAACGTCCCAGCGCCCCCGCACAAGCCCACCTACCGGCAGCTTCTGAACCTGATCGGCATGATCGAGGGGACCGAGGAGGCCGATCCTCCGATCGGCGACGTTCTGACCTCCTGCCGCGCGGCGTTCGCGGCGGACCGGGCGCTGCGGACGGGCGTGACCGTCCGGCTTTAGACGTTCCGCCCTTACCGGTCCGCAGGCGCCACTTCGACCTCGTCCCCGCCCCGGCGGACGGACTCCTCGAGAGCGCACAGCAGCCGCATCGGCAGCAGCAGCGGCTCGTAGCTTTCCGGCGCTTCTCCGGCCCGCGCGCGCGCGAGGAAATCCGCAAACCCCTTCTGATAGATTTGCGAGGTGTCCACGCGCCGCACGACGACGCCGTCCGCGGCGTAGAGCACCCCGTAGTACCGGGGGGTCTCCGCGAAATTCACGGTCACGGTGAAGCCGGGGTATCTCGCCAGAGCGGTCAGATTCCCGCCGTTCACGTCGGTTCTCACCGAGCGCACGCCGGTCCCGAAGACCGAGACCAGCACCGCGATCCCGTGGGGGGCGTAAAAGCGGAGTCCGCCGTAGGGGCTGCGGAGGTCGGCCGGGTAATTGACCGCCGCGGAGCGGAAAGTCCCCTTCTGCCGCATCCGGCCGAAGCTCTCCCGCAGCGCCGCCACGTCGGCGCTGAACCGCACGGTGGAGCCGCCGGTCACGAACGTCCCGTGCGCCTGCGCCGCGCGGACCATCCGCAGCGCGTCGGCATAGTCGGCGGCCAGCGGCTTATCCACCCAGGCGGGGATTCCAGCCTCCAGAAAGGGCAGCGCGTACCGCGCGTGCAGGGCGCCGTCGCGCGGGACCACCATCACGGCGTCCACCCGCCCGATCATGTCCTCCGCCTTTTCCGCGATTCGCGGGATGCGCCCCTCCCGCGCGGCCTCCCGGGTCCGGGCGGCGTCGCCGCCCCAGATCTCGGTCACCCGCGCGTCGCCGAACGGGAAGCTCCCGTCCTCCGCCGGCAAATTGGCCAGGCACGCGAACGCGGGCGCGTGGGTGCTTTCCGATCCGATCATCCCGATCCTCAGCATGTCGGTCTCCTTTCCTCCGCGGGCGCGTCCCCGCTCCCGCCGCTCAGAATTTCACGCCAGACGGTCTCGTACTGCGCCGGCGTTTTGCGGGGGAACGCGCCGCAGATTTTCCGCGCCTCCCCCGCCCCGTCCGACAGCAGGTCGATCGCCGTCATCGCCATCAGCTTCGCGGGCAGCAGCACGGCCGTGTCCGGGTCCCGCACGGCGAACCCGCTGCTGTGGGCCGCCCCGGAAAAGCCGCTGACCGTGGGCTGGATCACGGGCATCACGGCCCCCAGGTCCCCCATGTCCGTCGAGCCCGCGAACGGCAGGCCGGCAAAGACGGCCTCTTTGCCCAGCAGCCGCACCGCATTGGCGGCGAACAGGGCGCTCATCTGCCGGTCCTGCGCGAGGGGCAGGTAGCCGGGCAGGTCGTCGATCTCCGCCCGGGCCCCGACCATATAGGCCGCCCCCCGGATCGCCCGGTTCACCTTCCGGTCGGCGTCGAGCATGGCGGGGACCGAGCCGGCGCGCACATAGCTCTCCATCCGCACGTCCGCCGGCACGATGTTGACGAGGTCGCCGCCCTTCGTGACGATGGGGTGCACCCGGACCGAATCCTCGTCGCGGAAGGTCTCCCGCTGGGCGTTGATGCCCATGATCGCGAGCGACGCCGCGTTGAGCGCGTTGATCCCCTTCTCGGGCGCGCCGCCCGCGTGCGCCTCTTTCCCGATGAAGCGGACGGCCTTCCCGATAAAGCCCATCGCCGGCCCGCCGACGACCACGCGGGGCGCCGGGTAATCGGCCTCGCTGTGCACCATCATCGCCAGGTCGATATCGTCGAAGGCCCCCTCGGCGATCAGCTCCTGCTTGCCGCCGATATGCGCGATCTTCCCGTCACGGATCAGCCCGCGGCGGTACTCGATCTCCACGTACTCCTCCGCCGGCGTCGCGAAAAAGCACAGGTCGCCGTCCAGCTCCTTCAGGGCGTTTGCGGCGGAAAGCCCAAGCCCGCAGCCGTACAGCGCGGCGATCTGCGCGTTGTGGCCGCAGGCGTGGGCCGCGCCGGTGGCCGGGTCGGCGTGCGGATGGCCGGGGCAGCACACGGCGTCCAGCTCCCCGATCAGGGCGAGGCGGCTCCCGTGCGAGCGGCCCCTCGCCCAGCCCTTGAGGCCCGTGAGGGCGTGCCGCGTGATATTCTGAAGCCCCAGCTCCCGGAAAAGCGAGAGCGTCAGCGCCGAGGTCTTCCGCTCCTTGTATCCCAGCTCCGGGTTGCGCAGAATCTCGTCCCCGACCGCCAGAATCTTTTCCCGTTCGTCATCGATGGCGGCGCAGACCGCCGCTTTCAAATCGTCCATCTTCAAGCCCCTTTTACTGCCAGCCCGCAAGGTTCTTCCGGACGAACTCGTCGTCGTTCAGATGCGGATAATCGCGGCACACCCGGCCGATCTCCTCCGCCTGCCCCGGCGAGAGCGTCTCGGCCGGGTCCAGGCACCACACGCCGGCCATCAGCCCCTGCCGGCGCAGGACCTCATGCACGCCGGGGATGCACCCGGCGAAGTTGTTCGCCGCGTCGAAAACCGCCGCGTTGCAGTCCGTGACCTGTGCCGCCAGCGTGAGCAGCGAAGCCGGGATCTCTTCCCGGTCCCGGCACGCTTTGATCCGTTCGAACAGCCCGACGGCCGTATGCGTCCAGACCGACCAGTGCCCCAGCAGCCCCCCCGCGAAGCGGACGGCGCGTTTTTCCCCGTCCGCCGTCCGGAAGGAATACTTCGTCAGCAGATCCGCCACGAGGTTGTCGTCGTTCCCAGTGTAGAGCGCCACCTCGTCCGCCCGGCGGGAGCAGGCGCAGCCGCGCGCCAGGTCGATCGTCCGGTAGCGGTCGAACGGCGCGCATTTGAGCGCGACGACGTTCGGCGTGTCGGCCACGGCGCGCCAGTAGTCGCACGAGAACCGCCGGCCCCCCACGGCGCTCTGAAGATAGAAGCCGATCACCGGCATCACGGCGGCCACCGCCGCCGTGCGCTCCACCATTTCGCGCTCCGTCAGCCGGCCGAGGCCCGAGGGGCTCAGCAGCACGGCGTCGTAGCCCAGACGCCCGGCCAGCTTCGCCTCCGCCACCGCCTGCCCGGCGGGCCCGCAGACACCGGCCACCCGCACGACCGTCCGCCCGGCCCTTTGCTCATAGGCCTCCATCTCCTCGGCGGCGACCCGCAGCACCGGCTCCAGCAGCCCGACCTCGGGCCGACGGATGGCGAACTGCGTGGTGTGCACCGCGACCGCGATGCCGCCCGCCCCGGCGCCGAGGTAATAGCGGAGCAGCACCCGCTGCCCGTGCTCGTCGAACTCCCGGCGCCCGTTCAGCGCCAGCGGGATCGCCGGGATGAACGCGCCCTCGTGCAGAATCGCAAGGGCCTTCGCCCGTCCGCCCATCAGTAGTTGCCCCCTCTCTCCTCGAAATGGGTCGGCTTGCCGAGGTTCCGGCCGCCGTCCCCGATCCACTGCGCCTGCCACTCGATCAGGGTCTCGAGCGGCACGTCAGGGTAGCCGAAGATCCGGCACATCCGCCCCGCGTTGCTCAGATAGGCGGTGCCGGTCTCCTCGCCCGAAAAGGCCGGCTCCTTCCCCAGCAGCTCTCCCAGCTTCTCCGCCGTCCGGCGGACCGGGACGGTCTCCGGGCCGGTCACGTTCAGCCGGAACACGCCGCTGTCGGCCTTGAGCAGGCTGCGCAGCGCGATCTCGGAGGCGTATCCCTGCCAGATGCAGTTGAAGCACGGGGACGAAAGCGAGATCGGCTTCCCCGCGAGGATATCGTGCGCCAGATCCGACAGCACCCCGTACCGCAGGTCGACGGCGTAGCTGAGCCGGAAGATCGCGACGCGCGTGCCGAAGGTCTGGGCCGCGTACTCGAACATCCGCTCCCGCGCGAGGCACGACATCGCGTATTCCCCCACGGGCCGGGGCGGCGTCTGCTCCGTCGCTCCGCCGCTCGAGACGGGCACCAGCGGGTAGACGTTGCCGGTCGAGAACACGGTGATGCGCGAGTTTTGGTACCGCTCCGCCGCGCGGGAGGCGAGCCAGGCGTTCGATGCCCACGTGCCGGCCTCGTGGCCGACCGTGTTGAACTTCTTGCCCGCCATGTACACGACGTTCTCCGCGTCGGGCAAAGCCTGAAGCGCGCCCGGGGCCAGCAGGTCGGCGCGGATCGTCTCCACGCCGCAATCATTCAAAGCCTCGGCGGTCTTCGGGTCGCTGAAGCGGGAGACGGCGATCACCCGCCGCTCCTTCCCGGATCTCTTCACGGCGTTGCGGGCGAGCCTGCACAGCGTGGGGCCGACCTTGCCGCCCGCCCCCAGGACCATCAGGTCGCCGTCCAGCTCCCGGAAATCCCCGACCAGGGCTTCCGACGGCGTGGCCAGGCGTTCGTCCAGAAGGGCCTCCGTCCATTTCGTTCTCATGTCCTCATTCCTTTCTTCCTGCAGCGATTTCGATCCGGCTCCGAAAACGGGCTTGTTTCTCCCCCGCCTCCGGCGGGGGAGAAACAAGAGGCGCCCCGAAGCTCAAAAAGCGCTATGAAATCTTTCCGGCCTTCCGACGCCGCCTCACGGGAACACCGGGCGGCACCGCTTCGCGTCCACCAGGCGGCGCAGCGCGATCATATAGGCGGCCATCCGCAGCGTCACGCCGGATTCCTTGCCGGTGCTCCAGACCTCGTCGAACGCCTTGGTCAGGATCTTCTCGAGCGAGCGGTTGACCTCCGCCTCGTCCCAGAACAGCGACTGGATGTTCTGCACCCACTCGAAATAGGAGACGATCACGCCGCCCGCGTTGGCGAGGATATCCGGCACGACCACCGTCCCCTTCTTCTGAAGGATGCGGTCCGCCTCCACGGCGGTGGGGCCGTTCGCCGCCTCCACGATGACCGGCGCCTGGATCGCGCCGGCGTTTTCCGCGGTGATCTGGTTTTCGAGCGCCGCGGGGATGAACACGTCCGCGTCGCAGGTGATCACGCCGCGGTTGTCCGTGTGGCGCACGCCCTCGGCCCGATAGTCCCGGATCAGCGCGCCGGGGCGCTTCATGAAGTTCCGCAGATCGGGGATATCGATCCCCTCCGGGCGGAGGATCCCGCCCGAAACGTCGCTGACGCCCACGATGCGGCAGCCGCTCTCCTGCAGAAGCGAGCAGGTCACGGAGCCGACGTTCCCGAATCCCTGCACGGCGATCCGGGTCCCGGCGGCCTTGGCGTTCATCCGTTCCAGCGTTTTGAGCGTGACGAGCGTGACGCCCCGCCCGGTCGCCTCGTGCCGGCCGAGCGAGCCGCCGATGCAGATGGGCTTGCCGGTCACGACGCCCGGCACCGGATATCCCTTCATCATGCTGTAGGTGTCCATGATGAGGCCCATGGTTTTGGCGTCGGTGTTCACGTCGGGCGCCGGGATATCCTTTTCCGGCCCGATCAGGGGCAGGATCATCGCCGTGTAGCGCCGGGTCAGCCGCTGCAGCTCCTTCGGGCTGAGCCGGTTCACGTCCACCTTCACGGCGCCTTTGGCGCCGCCGAAGGGAATGTTCGCCACGGCGCATTTCAGCGTCATCCAGGCGGCCAGCGCCTTGACCTCGTCGATGTTCACGTTCGGGTGGTACCGCACGCCGCCCTTGCAGGGGCCGCGCAGGCTGGAATGCTGCACGCGGTAGCCCTCGAAGACCCGGACGCTCCCGTCGTCCATCTCGACCGGGATCGAAACCTTCAGCTCGCGCTCCGGATATTCCAGCGTGATGTATTCGTTTTCCTCGTACCCGAGCTTTTCCGCCGCCTTCCGCAGGACGGCCAGCATATTGTCGTAAGGATTATAGCGGGCCCCTGCGGCATTCTGATTTTCCGACATGGCAGACACCTCTCTCTGATTTTCCGTGGGAGTGGGAACGCCGGCCGGCATCGGACCCCATCGTCATCCTTTCGGACGCGATCCTATTTTAGTTGAAATTTCCGCCGTTTTCTCACTCTTTTCTATCAGAAAATTGAACTATCTTATGACATTGCGGGCCGC
>DAIUFE010000036.1:0-16517 GCA_036844765.1 Caproicibacter sp.
GCGTTCTGCGCGTGAAAGCGGAACGGAGAAGCGGGAGCGGCCCCAAACCGTCCCGCCAAACAAAGCTTCCGGTTCGCTCCGGGCTGGACGGCGGGCCGGAACCGGCTTTGCCGGGGCGGGCCGCGCAAGCAGGCTGAGCCTGCTTGCGAAATGGAGAGGGGGAAACTATAATGGTAACGTTGCAGAAAAGCGGGCGGCGCGGCCGGCCGCGCCGCGGATTCACAAGGAGGTTCGCCATGGAATATCTGAAAGCGTGCCTGTTCGACCTGGACGGCGTCCTCTGCGACACCGCGCGGTACCATTTCATCGCCTGGAAGAAGCTGGCCGACCGGCTGGGGATCCCGTTCACGGAGCGCGACAACGAGCGGCTGAAGGGCGTCAGCCGCATGGAATCGCTGGAGATTCTGCTCAGCCTGGGGACCAAAAAATACTCGGAAGAGGAAAAGCAGCGGCTGGCGGCGGAAAAGAACGCCGGTTACCGCGCGCTGATCCTGCGGATGACGCGGGAGGAGATCCTGCCCGGGGCGGAAGACTTCCTGGCTTACGTGCGCGGGCGGGGGCTGAAGACCGGCCTCGGTTCCGTCAGCAAGAACACCGCCGTGATCCTGGAGCGAACGGGCCTGGGCGCGTATTTCGACAGCGTGGTGGACGGGACCCGCGTGACCCGCGCGAAACCGGACCCGGAGGTTTTCCTCACGGGCGCGCGGGACCTCGGCGCCGCTCCGGGGGCCTGCGCGGTGTTCGAGGACGCGCAGGCCGGCCTGATCGCCGCGCGGCGCGCGGGCATGGTCCGCGTGGGCGTGGGGAACCCCGCCGTGCTGACGGCCGCGGATTTTTGCATCCCCGGCTTCCGCGGCCAGGAGCCCGGCGCGCTCCTGCGGCGCATCGACGAATCCGCGGGGCACAGGCGGCGCGCCGGGGACTGAGACACGAAAATCCGCCGGACAAAAAGCCCGGCGGATTTCTTTGTAAAAGGGCGGCCTCAGCGGTGCCGCAGCTTCCCGACGATCCACAGGAAAATAACCGAGCCGAGGACCGACACGAGCACGCTCCACAGGTTCAGGCCCGTGACGCCCGTCCCGCCGATCAGATTGACTGCGAATCCCCCGATGAACGCGCCGATGACGCCGACCACGATATTGCTGAAAATGCCCATCGACTGGTCGGTGTGCATGATCTTGCTCCCGATCCAGCCGGCCAGTCCGCCGACGATGAGCCAGGACAAAAGCCCCATGAATGCCCGCCTCCTTGATTTTACGGCGTTTCCGGCGAAGAATCGAAGCTTTTTTCTCTCCGCCTTCGGCGGGGAGAAAATCCGGAACCGCCGCAAATAAAATAAGCACAGAAATATTTTACCATAAAAGGGCCGAAAAAAACATCCGCCCGCAATTTTCCGGCGGCCGGGCAAAAAAAGAAGGCCCTTCCGGGCTTCTGCGGCTCGGGAGGGCCTCCGTTCGGGCACCGCGGACACGGCCTGGAAACAGCGTCTCAGCAGCAGCTGAGGATCCGGCAGATCACGCATTTCAGCGTGCGCAGATCCTGGGTGTTCAGCTCATCGAGACAGCCGAGGATATCTTTCAGCGCGCACGCGCTCTGGGAATTGCATGCATTGCTCGAATTGTTATTATTGCAGCGGCAGGACATTTCTGCACCCCCTTTGAAATCCGATCTGCTCCATACTATGCTCCGGAATTCCGGGGGTCAATCGGGCATTTTCGGAATCCGCCGCGCGAAAAAAGGGCCGCGCCGCGCGGAATTTTCCGAGCGGCGCGGCAGCTTTTTGAAAAGGAAAAATCAGAATTCCTTGAAAATTTCCCTCTTCGCGCCGCAGATCGGGCACTTGGCCGGCGCTTCGTCCAGGACGGTGTAGCCGCAGACCGGGCAGACGTAGATTCTCTTGAGCTCCACGTCTTTGCCGGCCTTCACGGCGTCCAGCGCCTTCTGAAAGAGCTGCGCGTGGATTTTCTCCGCTTCCAGCGCGCCGTGGAAGGAGCGCTCGGCGTCCGGCTCGTTCTGGAACTTCGCCGTGTTCAGGTAGACCGGGTACATCTGGTTGACCTCGTGCAGCTCGCCGTTGATGGCGCCCTGCAGATTCTCGGCGGTCTTGCCGTAAGCGAAGACCCCGCCGGCCGTCACGGTCGCGTCGGCCGGGGCGGAGCCGTCAATCACGCGGAAATGGTTGGAAGCGTGCACCTGCTCGGCGTAGGCGATGGCCCGGAACAGGCGCGCCACGTTGCGGAAGCCTTCCTTTTCGGCCACGTCGCCCCAGATCAGGTAGCGCATGTGCGCCATGCTCTCGCCGCCGTAGGCGGAGTGCAGAAAATCAAACGTCATTGCATTTTTTACGGCCATGGCAAAAACCTCCCAATTTTATCATATAGAGATCATACGGCATTCCCGGCTGAGCCGCGGAACGCTTTTCGCTTCTCCCCGCCTTCGGAAGGGAGAAGCGGTTTCCAGTTCTCCATCACGGCTGGAATCGCGATCCGCTCCCCCGCGCCGAAAAATCAGAAATCGGCTTTCCAGAGTCCGTGCAGGTTGCAGTACTCGTACACCGTGCCGGACTCGGCGTCGTCGAATTCCGCTTCCGGCTTGTCGCCGGGCTTCAGGTATTTGAATTCGAGCCTGCCGCCGGAAACCAGCGCGATCCACTGGATGTAATGCTCGGGCAGCATCGGATGCGGGACCGAGCCGACGGCGACCTTCAGCCTGCCGCCCTCCCTCGTGACGACCGGCACGTGCTTTTCCTTCGCGCCGTCGGTGGAGTTGGCCTTCAGCTTGGTCATCTCCTGGCCGCAGCAGCTCAGGGTGCCGCCGCCCTTCCGCAGAAGGGCGACGATGTTTCCGCAGACCTCGCAGCGATAAAATTCGATTGGTGACATTCTTGACCGCTCCTTTCCGAATCATGCAAATTTAGGATGAATTTTATAAGTACGGCGCTCCCGGCCCGTGCCGGGGGCGCGTTTGCGCCTTATTCAAAGACGACGACGGCGTCCCTGCGCTTGATGCGCGGCAGCACGGTTTCGACCACGCGCAGGCTGTGGTTGAGGTCCTTCTGCTCGAGATAGGCCGCCGCCATATCCTGCCCGACGGCGAGGTCCACGTTCTTCGCGTCGCAGGCGACCAGCACCGCCCTGCCTTTCCCGAGGACCGGCGTCCGGTACAGGCGCCCGTCCACCAGTTTGGCGACGCGGTCCGCCTCCAGCAGTCCGGTGCCCGGCTGCAGCCGCTGGAGCTGCAGGTAAAGGTCGGGGCTCACCGCGAGCGCGTAGGCGCCGTAGACGCCCTTCTCCGTGAAGTGCTCCACGCCGGCGGCGACGTCGGCGAACGCGTTCTCGCCGGCGCTCCAGTCCTGCCGGGCGATCTTCTTCGCGCCCGGCACGGTCAGCAGGCCGTCGTACCCCAGCTCGGCGCTGCCGAAGAAGACCAGCCCGTCCTCTTTGAGGGCGCACCGCTCGGCCGCGCGCTCCGCGCCGGACAGATCAACCGGCAGGCCGGTCTGCGCGGCGCTTTCAAGATCCCGCGCCAGCAGGACGAAATCCTCGTACACCGTGGGAATCTGCACGAATTTTCTGCCCTGCGCCGTGATCAGACCGCCCGTTTCGGCTTCGGCCAGCGCGTCGGCGTCGTCCACCGGCACCGCGCGGGTCCCCGCGCCGAGCGGCCCGTAAATCGGCAGGAAGCGCCGGCCCGTCAGCGCCCTGCGCGCCGCGCCCACCACGGCGGAATCGACTCGGCTCCAAAGCTCTTCGGGCAGGTTGGAAGCCTCTCTCGACAAATAGCTCATCGTTTCAGTCTCCTTTCCAGAAAAAAGCCTTACGGCTTGCCGGCCAGGCTGCCCACCGTCGCGCCGGAAGGCTGCTCCCCCGGCACGGCGATGCCCAGGCCGCCCAGCATCTCGCGGACCTCCGTCTGGCCCGAGGCGAACAGGTCCGCCTCGTGCGGATCGAGGGTGCGCAGCAGCGTCATCAGCTCGCCGACATGGGACCTTTCCTCGTCCCGGATATCCGCAAGCACCTTTTTCGCGGCCTCGTTGTCCGTCGCCTGCACGTGGGCGTCGTAGAGGTAGATGGCCTCCAGCTCCCCGGCGATATCCAGGCGGACGGCCTGGATCAGTTCGTCCTTGTTCATTTTGCGTTCCACATTGGCCTGGAACGGATTTGCAAAAGCGGGCATTTCAAAATTCCTCCATTCGGATTTTTATTGGGGCGAAGCGCGCCTTACGCCTTCCGGCTCCCGGCGGCTTTGCCCTGGTTTGCGACGCCCCGGATCTTCGCCCGGACCGCCTCGGGGTCGCCGAGGTAGAACTTCCGGACGAAGCGCAGCCCGTCGTCCAGCTCGTAGACCAGCGGGATGCCGGTGGGGATGTTGACCCCGCTGATCGCCTGCGCGGAGAGGCCCTCGAAATACTGGACCAGCGCGCGCAGCGAGTTGCCGTGCGCGACGATCAGCACGCGCTTGCCGCGCTCCAGGTCCTTCCGGACGACCCCTTCGTAATAGGGGACGACCCGCGCGATGGTGTCCTTCAGGCTTTCGCAGGCGGGCAGCTCGGCGGGGTCCACGCCCCGGTACTGGGGAGAAAGCGCCGCGCTGCGCCTGTCGCCTTCGCCCAGGGCGGGAGGCCTCACGTCGAAGGAGCGGCGCCAGAGGCGCACCTGCTCTTCCCCGTATTTTTCGGCGGTCTCCGCCTTGTTCAGCCCCTGGAGCGCCCCGTAATGCCGCTCGTTGAGCTTCCAGCTCTTCACGACGGGCAGCCACTCGCGGTCCAGCTCTTGCAGGACGAGGTTCAGGGTATGGATGGCGCGTTTGAGGTAAGAGGTGTAGCACACGTCGAAATCGTACCCCTCCCGCCGCAGCAACGCGCCCGCTTTCCGGGCCTCCTCGGCCCCGGCCTCCGAAAGGTCGACGTCCGTCCAGCCGGTGAACAGGTTCTTCCGGTTCCATTCGCTTTCCCCGTGCCGGAGCAACACAAGCTTCAATGGCCTCACATCCCTTTCCGGAATCTGGATTTTCAGAAGGTCCCGCGGGGCTCGAAACTTCGGAATCATTCTGATTTTTCCTCTTTCTATTATAGACGGGTCCGCGCCAAAAAACAACAATGATTCGTAAATTTTTCATGACTTTCAAGCGCGCGCCGCAGGTCTTTCCCCGCCGCCCGGCGGGGCGGTCTCCCGCGGCTTATCATCGGGGGAAGGGCGGCGCCTCCCCCGGAGATCCGCCGCCGCGCGCCGGTTATGCCGCCGGGGCGACCGTCCGTTCAAAAACGCTGGCAATCCGGAGCCGCGTGCGCTATGATGAGACCGTGACAGGGAGGCGACGGGATGAAGATCGAAATCAAAATCGACGAGACCTGCAAAGAGCCGAAAGTCGTCGTGCTGACGGACCGGATCACCGAAGAGGTGAACGGCCTGGTGAAAAAGCTCTCCGAGACCCCGCGGATGCTCGCGGGCTTCCGCGGGGAAACGCTCACGGTCCTCGACCAGGCGGGCGTCTCACGCGTCTACGCCGAAGCGGGCAAAGTTTACGCCCAGACGGACTCCGGGAAATACCTGCTGCGGCTGCGGCTGTACGAGCTGGAGGAACGGCTGGACCCCTCCCGCTTCGCGCGCATCTCCAATTCGGAGATCGTGAACCTGCGCAAGGTCAGGGGCTTCGACCTCAACCTGGCGGGAACCATCCGCGTCGCCCTGCTGGACGGAACGGTGACCTACGTTTCCCGGCGGTACGTCCCGAAAATCAAACAGGTCCTTGGAATATGAGGTGACAGCATCATGAAAAAGAAAATCTGGACGCGCGGCCTGATGGGCATGCCCCTCGGCCTGGCCCTCGGCACGGCCATCACGATCGTGATCTCGCTGGTGCGCAACGACGGCACCTACTACGCCGTGGTGCCGGAGCTGGCCCGGGACTGCGGCGGCGAGCTGAACGCCGTCGTGCTGCAGGCGGTCCTCTGCATGGTCTACGGGGCCGTGTGGTCGGGCGCCACGGTCGTCTGGGAGCGGGACGACTGGAGCCTGCTCAGGCAGTCCGTGATCCACTTCCTGATCGGCTCGCTGGCGACGCTCCCCATCGCCTACTACGCCCGCTGGATGGACCGCAGCGTCTGGGGCGTGCTCGCCTACTTCGGCATCTTCGTCGCCGTCTACGCGGTGATCTGGCTCTCGCAGTATTCTGCCCTGAAAAGGCGCGTCTCACGCATGAACGACAAGCTGAAGGGAAAATAACCGGCAAAGCCGGTCTCGGCCCGCCGTCCGGCACGGAGCAGACAAACGGCCTGGTTGGGCGGGACGAAAACAGCAGGCTCCCGAAGCGCCGCGTCTGGGCTTCGGGAGCCTGCTCCTGACAAAAAAGAGGGATGAACGCGCTCATCCCTCTTTTTCTTCCCCCGCTTCACTTTGTTCGGGGCGCGGGCCTGCGGCGGCCGCGCGCCGGGCGGCGCGGTAGCTGCCGGGCGTCATGCCCAGCTTCCGCTTGAAGATCCGGATGAAGTACGGCGTATTGTCGATGCCGATCGCGCGGCCGACGGCGCCGATGGTCATCTCCGTCTCGAGCAGGAGGCGCTCCGCCTCCTGGACCCGGAGGCCGATCAGGTACTCGACGGGCTTGGCCCCGTATTTTCGCCGGAAATCCCTCGCGAGCCGGAACTTGTTCAGATGGAGCTCCGCCGCAAGCCGGCCCACCCGGAGGTGCTCGGCGTACCGGCGGTCCATGATCGCCTTGAGCTGCCCGAGGTTCCCCCGGTACGGCTTTTCGCCGGAGGCCGCGCCCGCGCGCAGGGCCTCCATCAGCGCGTCCGGCGCCGGCGGAGCGCCCTTCGGCCGGCCGGCGCTTTCCGCCAGCTCCTCAAGCCGGCGTTCCGCCTCGGAGCCGCGCCCGACGTGGGAAAGGAGCGGCACGCCGACCGGGTCGCCCTCGATCAGCAGCGCGGTGCAGGAAAGCGGCCCGCCCCGCGCGCGCAGGAAATTGGGGATCCCGAACCGCAGCAGCAACAGGTCCCCCGGCGCGACCGCCACCTCGGTGCCGTTCCGCAGAAATTTTCCGGCCCCGCTCCGGACGTAGAGGACCAGAAACGCCTCCGGCCCGGGGACCCTCGGGAAGGCCAGCCCCCTGAGCACGCTGCGGCCCGCTCCCCGCAGCCGGTATCCCGATTCCCGTTTTTCCCGCGCTCCTCCGGACTGCATCACCGCGATCCCGCCCTTTTCCATCGATTTGCCCTCTCCCCGATCCCGCAGTATCCAGCATTATTATAATACAAAATAAGGAAAAAGGAAGAGAATCATCGAATAATTTTTGCACCGCCGTTCCTCCGCTTTCCCCGGCGGCCGTTTTTGCGGCGTTTCCGGCCGATCCGACGCGGCGGGCGGAGCCGCTTCTTTTTCGGGAAAATAATCCGCCGCCGGCGGAAAGATCTGGATACCGTGCGGAAACCCGTGGTATAATAGCCCAGGAAGACCAAATATTCATACTGGAGTTGAGTGCGATGCCGCGCGGTAGAAAAAAGGGAAATCCCGAAACTTTGGAGCAGCAGATCAAAAAGCTGGACGAGGAGATCGCGTCTTACGAGCGCAAGCTCGGCAAGGCGAAAGAAAAGCGCAAAGCGCTGACGGAACAGAAAAAGAAGCAGGACATCGAGTCGCTGTATTCCGCGATCCGGACCAGCGGCAAATCCGTCGAGGAAGTGCTGCAGCTCCTCAAGACCCAGGAGGCGCCGGAGGAAAAGGCACCCGAGACCAATTCATAACGCCGGCGGCCCGGAAGGGGCCGCCTTTTTTCAGCTCTTGCAGTACATCAGCACCCGGATGGAGAACTCGCCCCTGCGGTCGGCGATCTCGACGTTGCCGCCGTATTTTTCGGCCGTTTCCCGGATGTTGGCCAGGCCGTAGTGGCGGCGGCTCTCCTCTTTTTTTCCGCCGCCTTCCGGCTTCGGGTTCCGGCAGCCGAGGAACAGCACGCCGCCGTTCCGGTGCAGGGTCAGGCGGATATACCGCCGCCGGTCCGCCGGCAGCGCCGCGCAGGCGCCGACCGCGTTGTCCAGCATATTGGAGAGCACGGTGCACAGGTCCGCGTCGTCCACGCCGGCTTCGGCGGGCAGGGACACTTCCTCCGAAAGAGCGATGCCGCCCGCCCGGCACCGGCTTTCCAGCTCCGCGAGAAAATAATCCGCCACGGGGTTCCGGTACCGCTTCGGTCGCCGGACGCTCCGCACCCGTTCGAGGTTCCGCCTCAGGCTTTCCAGCGCGGCGGCGGCGTCCCCCCGTTCCAGCAGCTCCTCCGCGCCGCTCAGCACGCCGTCCATCCCGGCCTTCAGCGACGCGATCTCCTTCCGGTACCGCAGAAGCCCCTCGCGGTCCCGCCGCGCCAGCGCGTATTCCCGCCGCAGCAGGGTCTCCTTCTCCTCCGCCTGCCGCGCCGCGAGCCACTGCCGGAAAATCCGGTCGAAAAGCAGGAGGCTCAGAACGATCAGGACGAGGCCCAGGGCGCCGAGGGCCCAGGCGAGCGCCTCGCTGTACGAGAGCGCCAGCGCCACGAAGCTGCCCAGCAGCGCGCCGGAGGCGAGGACCGCCGCGGAGGCCAGCGGCACGCCCGGCTCCCCCCGGCCCGCCAGCGCCACGCGGGACCGGAGCAGCGGCCCGCACGCGAAGGCGAGGGGCACCATGCAGGCGTTGATCACCACGCAGTTCATCACCAGGTTGAACGGCACGTCGTCCGTCAGGCTGTCGAGGGTGATCCCCAGCGCGCCCGCGAGGCCGATCACGGCCAGTTCCGACGCGAGGACCGCGACCTGCGCCGCGCACGCGACGGTCAGCCGCCGCGCCGCGCTCCCCCGGTACGCCGGGAACACCGCGGCGACGGTCAGCGCGCCGGAAAGGAAGTTGCGGGCCGCGGGGGAAACCAGCCCGTAGACCGCGGACAGCCCGACGCCCAGCGCGGTGAACACGAGCAGCGGAAACAGCCGGTGGAAGCGCGGCTCGAGGAACCGGCTCTGGAAAAAGCAGACGGCGAAGGCGTTGCCCAGCGCGAGGACCAGAAAATAGAGGAGAAGGGCCGGCGCCGGCAGATCATTCCACGCCATTCCGGTCCTCCTCCCGCAGGCGCGCCCGCAGCCCGCTGAGATAGGCCCGCGCGTTCTCCGTCTTTCCGTCCTCCAGCATCGAGCAGACGACGCCGAGGTGGTTCTTGATGTCGTGGTGGAGGCGGCGGACCTGCTCCTCGTGCTCCCACGCGCGCTTCGCCCGGCGGATGCCGGCCTCCGTCTCCCGGTTCCGGGCCTCGGCCGCGAGCCGCCGCGCGAGGCGCTCCCGCGTGCCGCGCAGAAAACGCCGGACCAGCAGGATCAGCGCCAGCAGCGAGGCGGCGAACAGGGCCAGCAGCGCGCCCGCGGCCGGCACGCCCCGCAGGCCCGTGAAGAGGCAGCCGGCCAGCGCGAGCAGCAGCGCGGCCGCCGCCGCGGCGCACATCAGCCGGTACAGCCCCGCAGGGCTGGGATCTTTTTTCCCCATCGTCACATCCCCGTTCTCCGCACCGCGTGGAATTCCGTGAAATCCCGCAGGATCTGGCGGTAATACCGCCGGCTCACGGGGACCCGCGCCCCGTTCCGCATCACGATCGCATGCGCCGCCTTGTCGACGCGCAGGGCATGCGAAAAGTTCACCAGGAAGCTCTTGTGGCACCGGTGGAAATACTCCGGCGGAAGCCCCTCGATCTCCGCGAGCTTCCCCTTGAAGACCACCGGCTCCTTTTCGCCGTCGCAGAACAGGCGGACGTCCTTGAGCCGGCTCTCGAAATACAGGATCCTCCCCAGCGGGACGGCCAGTTCCTCGCCCTTCAGGTGCAGGTGCAGGCAGGGGGCCGCGTCCAGGTGGGCCAGGGCCGTGCGGAAGGCCGACCGCAGACTCTCTTTCCCCACGGGCTTGACCAGGTAGGCCGAGGGAAGGAACCGGAAGCTTTCCGCCATGCGGTCCGCGAACGCGGTGAAAAACACGATCGAGCACCGGCGGTTCCTGCGGCGGACCTCCCGCGCGACGTCGAACCCGATCGCCTCGTCGATGTACAGGTCCAGGAACAGCACGTCGAAACAGAGCGGGTCTTTCCCGATCTCCGCGAGCAGCTCCGCGCTGCGCCGGAACAGGCGGAGCTCCGCCGGGCAGCCCTCCTCCGCGGCAACCTGCCTGAGCAGATCCCCGATCTGCCGGAGCTCGGCCTCCTGGTCGTCGCAGATCCCGATTTTCAACGCCATCGCCGTCATCTCTCGGAAGTTTCTTTGGGGCAGTTGATTCCCAATTTTTTCTTCATTATACCCTCCGCCCCGGGAAGAATCAACGGGGCAAGCGGCATAAAAAGCCCCCTTGCAGAAAAATTTGGGAAAAAATGTTCCCCCGCGAAAGAAATTCTGCTTTTTAGATGAAAAAAGCCCGCCTTTTTCGGCGGGCTTTATGGCCGAGGCGGGTCTTACCGGGAAACGGCCCGCTCCGGCCGGGCGTCGGCGGGCAGCGGGAACACACGGCCCGCCCAGCCGGCGGGAAGGACGCGCGGGCGGCCGATGCTGTCGTAGACGATGCCGGCGCCGCGCACGTCCTCCGGGCGGTAACAGTTGCGGCCGTCGATCACGACGGGGCGCTTCATGGCCTTCGCGTAGCCGGAGGGGTCGAATTGCCGAATCTGCTCCCATTCCGTCAGGATCAGGCAGAGGCAGGCGCCGCCCAGGGCCTCCTCGATGGTGGCGCAGCAGGCGATCTGGTCCGGGTAGACGCCGCGGATGCGCTCGTAGCCGGTGGGGTCCCACACGCGCACGTCGGCGCCCTCCTGCAGCAGCACGGCGATGTTCTGCAGGGACGGCGCGTCCCGCAGGTCGTCGGTGCCCGGCTTGAAGGTCAGGCCCAGCACGGCGACGGGGAGGCCCTCCAGGCTGCGGTAATAGCGGCGGGCCTTTTTGATCAGGCGGATCTTCTGGTTCTCGTTGACCTCGATCGCGGCCTTGACGGTCTTGATCTCGTAGTCGTAGTATTTCGCGAGCCAGTGGAGCGCCTTGGTGTCCTTCGGGAAGCAGGAGCCGCCGTACCCGACGCCCGCGCGCAGGAACCGGCCGCCGATGCGGCTGTCGGCGCCCATGCCGCGGGCGACCGTCTCGACATCCGCGCCCACGATCTCGCACAGGTTGGCGATCTCGTTGATATAGGAGATCTTCAGCGCCAGGAAATCGTTCGAGGCGTACTTGATCATCTCCGCCGTCTGCCGGTCGGTCACGATGACCTCGCCCTCGTAGCGGGCGTAGATTTCCCTTAAAACCTTCTCGCCGCGCTCCCCCGCCGCGCCGATCACGACCCGCGGGCCGGTCAGGAAGTCCCTCACCGCAGTCCCCTGCGAGAGGAACTCCGGGTTGGACGCGACCTCGACCGAGACGCCCTTCCGCCGCCGCGAGAAGAACAGCCGGTCCAGCCGAAGGTTCGTGCCGATCGGCACGGTGGATTTGACCACGCAGACGCAGTCGCCCGCTGCGGAATCGGCGATCTGCCCCGCGACCGCGAAGACCTGCTTCAGGTTCGCGAAGCCGTCGGCGCGCTCCGGCGTGCCGACGCAGATGAACACGGCCCGCGCGCCGGCGCACGCCGCCGCGCAGTCGTCCGTGTAGGAGAGGCGGCCGGCGCAGCGGTGCATCAGTTCCTCCACGTCTTTTTCAAAGATGGGGGAGCGCCCCGCCCGCAGCGCGGCGAGTTTCTTCGGGTCCGCCTCCACGCACGTGACCGTATGTCCCCAGTGCGCCAGGCACACGGCCGTGACCAGCCCCACGTACCCCGTTCCCACGATGGTGATGTTCATTGCTTCTCCTGTTTCCGCGCGGATCGCCGCGCAACCTCAGCGGGCGTGCAGATCGGCCGGCCGGCGCAGCGCCGCCCGGTAGTGCCGCATCAGCGTGTCGAAAACGGATTCCCAGCTCCGGCTGTGCGCCGTGCGCAGGGCCCCTTCGCGGATGCGGGCGCGCAGGGCGGGGTCCAGCAGCGCGGCGACGGCCCGCGCCAGGCTTTCGGGGTCGCCGTACCGGCAGATCAGCGCGTTCCCGCCGTCCGCCGTATAGTCGGTCACGCCGCCGGAATCCGTGCAGACGGGCGGCAGGCCGCTGGCCATGGCCTCCAGCAGCGCGTTGCCGAACGTCTCGGTGCCGGAGGGGAACACGAACGCGTCGGCGCTCGCGTAGATCTGCGAGAGCTCCAGGCCGCGCTTTTCGCCGGTGAAGACCACGTTCGGCAGGCTCAGAGCCTCCATCTCCCTGCGGTAAGGGCCGTCCCCCGTGATCCAGAACTGCGCCCGGCCGGGGTGCGCTTCGTTCACGGCGCGGATGCTCCGCGCGAGCACGTCGAGCCCTTTTTCCGCCGAGACCCTGCCCACGTAGAGGAACACCGTGCGGTCCCCGGCCCCGAGCTTCCGCCGCAGCGCGGGCGAAAAATGGGAGGGGCCGAAGCGCGTAAGGTCGATCCCGCGCGACCAGATGCCGAGGCGCCCGAACCCGCGCCGCTCCATCGACCGCAGCGTGTCGCGGGACGGGCACAGGTTCACGAGCGCAAAGCTGTGGAACCACTTCATGTAGGCCCACAGGGGCTGGCTCAGATGCGTCAGATGATAAAAGCGGAGGTACTGGTCGAAGTTCGTGTGGTAGGACATCACGATCGGCAGGCCCATCGCGGAGGCCGCGCGCAGCCCGGCCAGCCCGAGGGTCGCCTCGGTCACGATATGCACCACGTCGGGGTCGTACTCCTCGAGCAGCTCGGTCATCTTTTTCAGCGGCGCGAACGCGAGCCGGCACTCCGGGTAGATCACCGGGCGGATCCCCCTGAACCGCTCGACCGGCAGCCCCCCGCACTCGGGGGTCTCAAAGCCGTAATCGGGCGCGAAAAAACGGTGCTCGACGTTTTTCGCGCTCAGGTACCGGCTTAAGTAAGAGAGCGTGTTCGAGACCCCGTTGATCTGCGGGTAAAAAGCGTCCGTAAAAAGCGCGATCCGCAACTTCTCCGCTCCTTTCGCCTTCAGACGGCGGCAAGATTGTCAAAATGGTACGCGGCCGCCGGCGCCGTGCACTCGGCGGCCAGGACGATCAGCTCCACGCAGGCCGTCATAGTGAACAGCAGGTCGTTCCCGAGCGACGTGCGCGAGAGCAGGTAGCACGAATGAAGCGCCTCGAACTGGCCGTAGACGCCCTCCGCGCCGCCGACGGGCTGCGGCTGCGCGATGAAGCGCAGCGAGCGGAACCGCTCGAGGTTCTCCTCGAAATAGCGGTGCAGCTTTTTTTCATACGCGATGTGGTCCGAAAGGTTCCCTTCGAAGGAATCGCTGTGCGCGTGGCAGAAAAAATCCGCGTAGAAATGGCAGAGGATCCCGAGCAGGCGGGAATACCGTTTGTCATCGAACGCGGACGGGCGGCGCGCCAGCAGAATCCGCAGGATGCTTCGCACGTGGGCGGCGTTGTTCCTCAGGTAGTGCGGCCGAAGCAGAAACGACGGGCAGTAATCCGGCATCACGTTGCCCAGGATGTAGCTTCTCCGGTCCAAGCGGATCCCGTAGTGGTCTCCCATGTATTGCTGAAGGAAGCCGCCCATCAGAATATGTGACGACGTGTTCATGCTCTCACCCTCTCGCTATCAGTATAGTAACGTCAAGTTATATATAATATCAGGAACACGTAAATTCCGTGTGAAAGGGGCGGAGAAACTTTTCCCAGCTTTTTGTCGGGAATGCGGAGGGATGAGCCTGCGGAAAGAGGCCCCGGCCGCGGATTCTGCGAATCCATGGCCGGGGCCTCTCCTCCTGAAAAGCGGCTTATTTTTCGTTTTCCCTCAGGCGGCCGAGCGTGCCGCCGGGATGCCAGCGGACATACTCCCGCGGCGTGAGGCCGCGGACCGTCTGCAGGAACACGCTGAGCGCCTGCAGCGCGTAGGTCTCCGCGAGGATGGAGGCGCGCGGCGCGCGGTTCAGCGGGCCGCCCTCCCGCCCGACGCCCGCAAAGAGCACGGCGTCCGCCTCTTTTGCGAGCCAGGAATCCGGCTTCCCCGTCACGGCGATCACCTTGCAGCCGTTGTTTTTCACGGCGGTCACGGCGGACTTCATCTCCGCCGTCTCCCCGCTGTTGGAGATGCAGATCACCGCGTCCCCCGGCACGAGCTGCCCGCACGAGCCGTGCACCGACTCCGTGCCGTGCAGGAAATAGGCCGGCGTCCCCGTCGAGGAGAACAGGGAGGCCGCGTACTCCGCCACGTGAGACGGCTTTCCGATGCCGGTCACGTGGAGGCGGCCGCCGCTTTCCTTCGTTTGGAGGACGATCTCCGCCGCGGGTTCCAGGCTCTCCGGCGTGACGGACGCGATGAACCGGTCCAGCTCGGCGGCGGAAATCTCCCGGAACTCCCGCAGGGCGCGGCGTGTTTCTTCCGATATCACGATGTTTCTCCCTCCTGTTTCAAGCCTTTTGCTTCAAACCGTCCAGAACGGCGGGGTCGAAGGTCAGGGCGTGCTCGCGCTCCATCAGCGCGACCACCTCGCCCAGCTTCGGCAGCGAGGGCTGCGCCCCCATCCGCGAGACCGTCAGCGCGGCGGCATAGCTGGCGAAATGCAGCGCCTGCCGCCGGTCCAGACCCAGGCAGGCCGCGACCGAGAACGCGGCCACGAACGAATCCCCCGCCGCGGTTGGGTCCTTGACCTCCACCACGTCGGCGCACGGCTCAAAGGCCATCCCGTCCCGGTCCGCCGCGACGGCCCCCGCGCTGCCCAGCGTGATCACCGCGTTCTCCACGCCCTTTTTCAGCAGCGCGGCCGCGGCCGCCCGCAGGTCGTCCGGGTCCGCCCGCTTCCCCTGCCGGCGGATCGCGACGCCCGTGAGGTCGGCCGCCTCGTGCTCGTTCGGGGAGATATAGGTCAGGCGTGAGAGCAGCCCCGAAGAAAGCGGGGCCGAGGGCGCTGGATTCAGCATCACCGGCACGCCCTTCCCGTGCGCGTATTCGGCCGCCAGCTCGTTGATCTCCATCGGGATCTCGTGCTGCAGGATCACCATGTCGTATTCCCCGACCGCGTCTTTGAGAAAGGCGACGTCCCCCGGCGAGATCGTCCCGTTCGCGCCCGGCACCACGATGATCCGGTTCCGGGTCTCACCGCCCTTCACTTCCAGCTGCACGTTGCCGACCGCCGAGCTGACCGACGGATCGACGGAGACGTGCTCGGTATGGATCCCCGCCTCCCGGGCCGAGGCGACCAACCTTTTGCCGAAATCGTCGTTCCCCACTTTCCCGACCATGGTCACGTCGGCGCCCAGGCGCGCGGCCTGCACCGCCTGGTTCGCGCCCTTGCCGCCCGGCGCCGTGCGGAAATCCTTCCCCAGCACCGTCTCCCCGGCGCCGGGGAACCGCTCCGCGCGGACGATCAGGTCCATCACGAAGCTGCCGATCACCAGAATCTTCGGCTTTTTAGCCATTCGTATCACCCTTCCGTCAAATGATCTCCAGATAGTCCTTGTCCGGCAGCGGCGGGAAGGGCCTGCCGGGCAGCGTCTGATACCAGAACGCGACGGACGCGATGTCGTCCTGCAGCGGAAGATAGCGGCCGCCCTCCCGCCAGCCGAGCGCCTGGATCGTCACCTTCAGGTCGCTGCCGAAGCGCACGGGGTCCGTCAGATGCCAGCGGTACAGCGAGAACCGCTGCTGGCTCCGGTAAACGCCGTCCGGTTGAGAAACGTAGGAAAGGCCGGAATACGGCGTGGAGAACGGCTCGTACCGGTGCGTCTCCTGGTTCTCAAAGTTGTAGGAACCGCAGAAATAGTCCTCCGTGCCGGTCCCGCAGATCGTGGGGTATTCCCGGTCCCCGTCGATGTAAAACTTGATCTCGCCTTCCCCCCACCAGCCGCTGCTGTGGGTGCCCCAGGCCATGGAGGTGCCGACGTACTGCCCTTTGCCGCGGACGCCGTCGAGGATCGTGTAGACGCCTTTGTACGGCAGCGGGTTCACGCGCCGGAACTGCGCGTGGAAATAGGCCTGGTCCCCGCCCACCGGCGCGAGCGTGTAGTCGATCTGATAATAGATCACGACGGGCTTTTCGTCCCGGTTCTCCAGCGTGACGCGGCAGTGCTTGCGGAACGGCATCTGCCAGTAGCAGTTGAAGGCGCTGCCGGGGTTGACGCAGACGGCCAGCGAGGAGACCGGCGCGTACCGGTTCCAGCCGCAGGCGAAGAAGTCGCCGACCGGGGCCTCCACCGAGGGAAACTCCTGCCCGTCCCAGTAGATGCGCAGGATCGTGTTCCGCCAGACGCCCGTCGGGGTCAGCCAGATGTGGTTGACGGTGCCCGGGCCCTCGATCTCCGCGATCGGGAAGGTCTCGCCGGGCTGGATCACAATGTACGGGTTGACCTTCCACCCTTTCCCCAGGTCCCGGGCGGCCGCTTTCGCGGTGCCGTCCTCCAGCTCGCACCGGGCCCCGTTTCCCTTTTCCCCCGTCGGGTTCTCCGGTGAGATCGACCGCGTCTCGGCGTCGGAAAGCTGAGAGAG
>DAIUFE010000037.1:0-16083 GCA_036844765.1 Caproicibacter sp.
TTGATTATGCAAGTGGGTTTGTGTTTTCCCCCCGCCGAAGGCGGGGGGAAAACACATCATCTTTCGCAAATTGAAATGGAATTGCTGTAGGACCGGATGGACGGTGTATTTTGAAGGACGGAAAGAAGGGATTTGATCCTCGGGACGTCCGCCTGCGGATCCGGGGAAGAGGAGGCCGCGCCGGAGGAGACGGGCGCCGGAGGATCGAACCCGTTGAAGACCGAGAAGTTCCACGCGTTTCCGTCTTCGTCCTCCAGCCCCATCGTGAAGTCCTTGGCCCCCAGTTCCGAAACCTTCAGCGAGCCGCTCCGGAGTGGGCAGAGGAACCGCCGGTCGCTTTTCACGGCGGTTCCGCGGCGGTCGGTCACGACCACCTCCACCACACCCTGGCGCGGGTCGCTTTTCAGTGCGCCCGCAAGCGCGAGGCGGCGGGTTTCCTCCGTCCCCACGGCGCTGATCCACTCGTTCGCGATCCCGATGTCGCCGTATTTCGTTTTCCAAACGTCGCCGGCCGTCCCGGCGATCCGGGGGACGTCGTCCGCGCCCTGCGACGAGGCGGAAAAGCCGGGGCGGCCCGTGCCCGCGCTTTGGGGGGCGGGGGAAGCGGGGCCTTCCGCGCAGCTCACCGTCAGCGTGAGGGCGGCGGCCGCGGCGGCGGCCGAAACCAGCCAAACCGAGAGCGCCTTTCTCCGGCCCGCGCTTTCGGCGCCCGCCAGGGCTTTCAGGCGCTCCTTCAGGTCGCGCTTCTCCCGGCTCATCGTCGCGGACAGCGCGAAGGGCCGGCGGCCGGACCGCGCCGCGATCGCGATCAGCGTCTCGCCGTAGCGGAGCCGTTCCTCCCGCGGGAAGCCGGCCGTCGCCGCCTCGTCGCAGGCCAGCTCGCACTGCCGCGCGGCCTCTCTTGCGGCGAGCCAGGCCGCGGGGTTGAACCATTGGACCCACACCGCCAGCGCCGCGATCCATTTCAGCAGATTGTCATGCCTGCGGAAGTGGGCCAGCTCGTGCAGAAAGGCGTGCCGCAGCCGCTCCGGCGTAAAGCCCCGGTCGGGCAGCACGATCGAGCACCGGAAAATCCCGGTCAGCACCGGGGTGCCGGTGCAGGGGCTGACGTAGACGGGCGGAAGGCGCCGGATCCCCAGCTTCGCGCCGCATTCCCGCAGCAGCGCGGCGACCTGCGCGCCCTCCGCCCGCCTGCGCGAGGACCGGACGCGCCGCCCGTACCCGATATATCCGGCCAGATTCAACCCCAGCAGCGCGAGGAAACCGAGCAGCCAGAGGGCGAAAATCCAGACGCGCCCGTCGCCCGCGAAAAAAGCGCCCGCGGCTTCGGCGGAGGAAGCGGCGGCGCCGGCGGCGGAAGAAAGGCCCGCCGGCGCGGAACCGGCCGTCGGAGGGACGGCCGGGCTCTGGGCGGTCGGAAAGCCGCCGAGTATAAATCCGCCGAAGGAAAACGGGATCAGCATCCGCAGAAAGACCGGATACCAGATGAAATATTGGCCTCGATGGGATATTTTGTCCCTTGCGAAGGGCTTTGCGAGGAGCAGCAGCGCCGTGAGCGCCGCGCCCGAAACCGACGAGACCAACAGGCCCTCGGGAAACTCATTCATTTCGGTTTGCCTCCCGCTCAAGGTAATTCTGAAGTTCCTCAATATCCTCTTTGCTCAGGCTTTCCGACCGGCACAGGGCAGAAAGCAGGCTTTTCACGCTGCCGCCGTAGATCCGGTCGATGAACCGGCGGGTCTTGTAGCGCTGGTATTCGTCCTCCGTCACGAGCGGAGCGTAGTAGAACCGGTCCTTTTTCTCACAGGCGACGAAGCCCTTTTCCACCAGCCGGCGCAGCAGCGTCAGAACGGTGGACCGCGTCCAGTCGGTCTTTTCCCCGAGCGCCCGCAGGATCTCCGGCGACGCGGCCGGCTTCCCGTCCCTTTCCCAGAGGACCTTCATAACCTCGGCTTCGGCGTTCCCCATGCGTTCCAGATTTTTCACCGCGCGGCCTCCCTTTCCGCTGATGTTTACAGCGGTAAACTTTTCACTTTGAGTTTACCACCGTAAACACAGAATGTCAACAGTTTTTTCCAAAAATCCGCGGCGGTAAAGTTTTCGCGCCGCCTTTTACAAAAGGCGGATGATGTTTATAATAGAAGGGAATCCCGGTGTTTGTAAAATCGGCAGGAAACGAGGCTTGCCCGGATGAATGTGCGGACGAAGGCGACGAACGAATATCGGTCGATGGCCCCGGAAGAGGCGATGGCGGCTCTGGGCAGCGGCAGGGAAGGCCTCTCGGAAGCGGAGGCCGCGGCGCGGGCCCGGCGGTTCGGATGGAACCAAATCGAGGAGGAGAGGAAAAACCCGGTCCTGGGATTCCTGAAGCGGTACTGGGGCCCCATGCCGTGGCTGCTGGAGTTCGCCATGGCGCTCACGGCCGTGCTCGGGCACTATACGGAGAGCGCGCTGATCTTCGTCCTGCTCACGGTCAACGCCGTGATCGGCTTTTTGCAGTCGCGGCACTCGCAGAGGGCCGTGGAGCTCCTAAAGCGGCGGCTGCAGGTGCAGGCCCGGACGCTGCGGGACGGCCGGTGGACGCGGAAGGACGCGCGGGAGCTGGTGCCGGGGGACGTGCTGAGGATCCGGCTCGGCGACCTGGTCCCCGCCGACGCGCTGATCCTCGGCGGCGAGGTCTCGGCGGACGCCTCGGCCCTGACGGGCGAGTCCCTGCCGCAGGAGCTGCGCCCCTCCGACGTGGTCTACTCCGGCTCCGTGGTCCGGCGGGGCGAGGCCACCTGCCTGGTGGTGAACACGGGCCTGCGCACCTATTTCGGCAAAACGGTCTCCCTCGTGCAGATCGCCCGGCCGAAGTCCCGGCAGCAGGAGCTGATGTTCGGGATCGTGCGGTCGATGATGGTCCTCGGGGTGGCGGCCTCCGCCGTGGTCTCCTGCTACGCCGTGATCCTGCGGAAGGACCTTTTTTCGATCCTCTCCCTGATCACCGTGTTCCTGATCGGGGCGATCCCCGTCGCGCTGCCGGCCGTGATGACGATCGTGCAGGCCGTCGGGGCGCTCGGCCTGTCGAAAAAGGGCGTCCTCGTCACCCGGCTGGATTCGATCGAGGACGCCTCCTCGATCGACGTCTTCTGCTTCGACAAAACCGGCACCCTCACGCAGAACCGGCTCTCCGTCTCCGGCTGCAGAGCCTTCGCCCCTTATGATGAAAAGGAGGTCGTCCGGCTCGCGGCCCTGGCCTCCCGCGAAGAGGAGATGGACGCCATCGACACGGCGGTCCTGCGGTGCGCCGAAGAGCGCGGGATCGGTCCGGGCGAATGGCGGCGGCTCTCGTATCTTCCGTTCAGCCCGGCCGGCAGGCGGACGGAGGCGGAGGCGGAGATCGGGGGCCGGCGCTTCCGCATCGCAAAGGGCGCGCCCCGGGCGATCCTCGCCCTCTGCGGGCCGGCGGACCCGCGGACGGAAAAGGAGGCGGGCGACGCCGTCCGGGAATTTTCCGCGAAGGGGTACCGGACGATCGCCGTCGCGGTCCGCGTCGGGGCGGAAGGGGGAAAGTTCCGGCCGGCCGGGCTGCTGGCGCTTTCCGATCCGCCGCGGGGCGATTCGGCGGAGATGATCCGGAGGATCGGGGAGCTGGGCATCCGGAGCCTGATGCTGACGGGCGACGGCCTGGAGACCGCCCGCGAGGTCGCGGAGCGGGTCGGCATCGGGAGCCGGATCCGCCGGGCGGAGGAGCTCAGGGGCCTGAGCCGCCGGGAGCAGGCCGCCCTGATCGAAAACAGCGACGGGTTCGCGGAGGTCTATCCGGAGGATAAGTTCGGGATCGTCCGCGTGCTGCAGGACGCGGGCCACCGGGTGGGAATGACCGGGGACGGCGTGAACGATTCCCCGGCCCTGAAGCAGGCCGAGCTCGGCACGGCGGTGAGCGGCGCGACCGACGTCGCCAAGGCCTCCGCCAGCGTGGTGCTCACGAAGCCGGGCCTGGGCGAGCTGATCGACACGATCACCGTGAGCCGCCAGACCTACCAGCGGATGCTGACGTGGGTCATCAACAAGATCACGAAAGTGGTGGAGGTCGTGGTCCTCTTCACCGCGGGATATTTCTGGCTGCACGAGATGCTTGTTTCCCTTCTGGGCATGTCGCTGCTGGTCTTCGCCAACGACTTCGTGACCCTTTCCATCGCCACGGACCGCGTCGTCTCCACGGCGTCGCCCAATTCGTGGAGGATGAAGAACATCGTCTCCGCTTCCTCGGTCCTCGGCGTCCTGTTCGCGCTGGAGGACCTGCTCGTCGTCCGGATCGGGCTTTTCCGCTTTCATCTGCCCTATCCCGCGCTCTGCACGCTGGTCCTGCTCAGCCTGGTCTTCAACACCCAGTTCCGCATCCTGATCGTCCGGGAACGCCGCCATTTCTGGTCCTCCATGCCCGGCGGGAAGCTGCTTTTCATCAATCTCGCGACGATCGCCGGCTTTGCGCTGCTGGGCGCGCTGGGCGGCGGGATCGTGCCGGCGCTCCCGTGGGCGCAGATCGCCGCCCTGCTGGGCATCGCGGCCCTGTTCATGGCCGCGGTCGACTGGATCAAATACGGGCTGTTCCGCATTTTCCGCATCGGGTAGCCCGGGCATTGTTTTCCCCCCGCCTTCGGCGGGGGGAAAACACAAGCCCCCTTGCATAATCAATGGGAAATGCTGCAAATAAGCTTGATTTTTGCTCCGGGCTGAACGGCGGGCCGAATCAGGCTTTGCCTGCGGGCCGAAGACGGGGCGTTCACGCTGCTTATACGGTGCGTATTGACACAGGTTGACATAAAACTGTGGAATCGGAGTGGAGGGGCGGTGGAAAACACGGTTGAAGATGTGGAAAAGTACGACTGCACGGGGGTGGAAAAGTGAATGGGTAAAATTACATCCTTTTTTATGTAAACGCTAAGTAAATTGTTTCATAACTTCCTGTATTGTCCTCCGCGGGGGAGCGTGATATAATTTTAGCAGGCGAAGCGAAAGGAGGGTGAAGGGGATGGAATTCGGCGCGCTGGGGCAGACGCTGGGCTGCGGGCAGTGCTTCCGGTGGGAGGAAAAGCCGGACGGCGCCTGGGAAGGCGTGGCCGGCGGGCGTTTTCTGCGCATCACGGAGGAAAACTTTCCGCGCCTGGGGGAAGACCCGTTCTGGGCGGACTATTTCGACCTCGGCCGGGACTACGGCGCGATCCGTGCGGAGTTCCGCCGCAGGGACCCCGCTCTGGCGCGGGCCGTGCGCTACGCGCCGGATATCCGAATTCTGAACCAGGACCCGTGGGAGGCGCTGTGCTCGTTCATCCTCTCGCAGTGCAACAACATCCGGCGCATCCGGGGGATGGTCGCGCGGCTGTGCGCCGCCTACGGCCGGCCGGCGAGGGGCGGGGGAGCGGCGTTCCCCGCGCCGGAGGCGCTGGCGGCGGCCCGGGAGCGGGACCTGCGCGCGCTGGGCTGCGGGTTCCGCGCGCCCTATGTGCGGGACGCGGCGGAACGGGCCGCCGAAGGCCGGCTGGATTTTGAGGAGCTGCGGCGGATGCCGCTGCCGGAAGCGCGCGCCCGGCTCACGGCGATCCGGGGTGTGGGGCCGAAGGTGGCGGACTGCGCGCTGCTCTACGGTCTGCACCGGCTGGACGCCTTCCCCGCCGACGTGTGGATCCGGCGGACGATGCGCGCGCTTTTCCCCGGGAAAAGCCCCGCGTGGTTCGGGCCTTACGCGGGCGTGGCGCAGCAGTACCTGTACCATTACGGAAGGAACCACCCGGAACTCTTCCGCGGGGAGAAGGCCGGCCCGTCGGCCGCACCCGTTCCCGCACGCGCGGCGGGGAAGGCCTGAAAATCCGCTCTTTATCTTTTCCGCGGGTTGGGGTATAATAGGGTCCGGAAACAAAGAAATGTAAAAGAATATAGGAGTGAAAGCCATGTCGTTGGTCAACACGAAGGAAATGCTGCAGAAGGCCTATGCCGGCGGGTACGCGGTCGGCGCGTTCAACGTCAACAATATGGAGATCGTGCAGGGGATCACCGAGGCGTGCGCGGAGCTGAAGGCGCCCGTGATCCTGCAGGCCTCCGCCGGGGCTCGCAAATACGCCACGCCCACCTACCTGGTCAAGCTGGTGGAGGCCGCGGTGATCGAGCACCCGGAGATCCCGATCGCCCTGCACCTCGACCACGGCCCGTCGTACGAGGTCTGCAAAGACTGCGTGGACGACGGCTTCACTTCGGTGATGTTTGACGGCTCCTCCAAGCCGTATGAGGAAAACGTGGAGCAGACCAAAAGGGTCGTGGAGTACGCCCACAAGCACAACGTGACCGTCGAGGCCGAGCTGGGCCGCCTGGCCGGCATCGAGGACGCCGTGAACGTCGCGGGCGACAAGGCCCAGTTCACCGACCCCGGCCAGGTGCAGGACTTCGTTTCCCGCACCGGCGTGGATTCGCTCGCGATCGCGATCGGAACGAGCCACGGCGCCTATAAGTTCAAGCCCGGGCAGAAGCCCCAGCTCCGCTTTGACATCCTCAAGGAGGTCGCGCAGCGCCTGCCCGGCTTCCCGATCGTGCTGCACGGCGCGTCCTCCGTCATGCCGGAGTTCGTGAAGATGGTCAACCAGTACGGCGGCAGGATGCCCGACGCCATCGGCATCCCCGAGGAGATGCTGCACCAGGCCTCCGCCATGGCGGTCTGCAAGATCAACGTCGATTCCGACCTCCGCCTGGCCATGACGGCGAGCGTGCGCAAGTATTTCGCCGAGCACCCCGAGGACTTCGACCCCCGCAAGTACCTCGGCCCCGCGCGCGACGCCATCAAAGGCCTGGTCGAGCACAAGATCAGCGCCGTTTTCGGCTGCGCCGGCAAGGCGTGACCGCGCCGCCGCGGACCGTTTGATGAGAAAAAAAGGGGTCCCGCCGCGGAAAGCGGGGCCTCTTTTTTATAGAGCGGGCGGCGGACTGCGTCAGCGGGAGCCGGAAACGACGCCCACCCACCGCGCGAACGCCTCCATATACTTTTTGAGGAACGAGCGGGTGGATTCGTTCTTCAGCCCGCCCTTTTCGTCGAGAAGATCGGCCACATTGCCGATATAGGCTTCCGGCTGCTGGAGCAGCGGCACGTTCAGGAACGTCAGGGGCTGGCGCAGCTGGTGGTTGGCCCCGAACCCGCCGAGCCCGCCCGGAGAGACGCTGATGATGCCGCCCGGCTTGCCGTCCCAGAGATTTTTGCCGTAGGGGCGGGAGGCGATGTCCAGCGCGTTTTTCAGCACCGCGGGCATCGAGCGGTTGTACTCCGGCGTGACGAACAGGAAGCCGTCCAGCCCGGCGACCTCTTTGCGGAAGCGGACCCACGCCTCGGGCGTCGTCCCGTCGTCGTCGAAATCCTGGTTGAACATCGGCAGGCCGCCGATCTCGACAAAGCTCATCTCCAGCTCCGCGGGGGCCAGCGCGGCGGCCGCCTTCGCGATCGAGCGGCTGAAGGAGGCCCGCCGCAGGCTGCCGACGAACACGCCGATCTTTATCTTGCTCATACCTGACATCTCCTGTCCATATCTTTGTTATGATCCGCCGGGGGGCGGCCCGGCGCTTCCTTTGATTCCCATTATAAGGGGCGGCCGCGGGAATGTCAATAATAATTCTTATTTTTATGGAAGAGGGCCGCGCCCGGCGCGCGGCGGAAAGGAGCCGAAAAACGATGGAACGGGACGAAAGTTTTTCCAGGAGAAGCGCCCTTCTGGCGCCGAAGCTGATCCGGGCTCTGGAGGGCCGGAGGTTCCGGGCCTTTTACTGCCCGGACGCGGCATCCGCCGCCGAAAAGGCCGTCTCCCTGATCCCGCCGGGCGCCGTTGTTTCGTGGGGAGGCTCGGTCACGCTGGAACAGATCGGCCTGCTCGACCGCGTCCGCCGGGGAGGGTACGCGGTGATCGACCGCGACCGGGCGAAGGACGCGCAGGAGCGGATCGAACGGATGCGGCAGGCGCTGCTGTGCGACGTCTTCCTCACGAGCTTCAACGCCCTCAGCGAGGACGGCATCCTCGTGAACGTCGACAACCGGGGCAACCGGACCGCCGCGATCGCCTTCGGGCCCAAAAGCGTGATCGCGGTGGTCGGCATGAACAAGGTGTGCCGCACGGCCGCCGACGCGGAGATCCGGGCGCGGACCTACGCCGCCCCCCTCAACGCCGCGCGCCTCGGCCTGGAAAAGACCCCGTGCGCCGTGACGGGCTCCTGCGCGGACTGCCGGGCGGAGGAATGCATCTGCGCGACCGTCGTCCGGACGCGGATGTGCACCCCCGCCGGGCGGATCACGGTGATCCTCGTCGGCAAGCCTCTGGGCTACTGACGCCGCCCCTCCCTTGACAGGCGCGCCGGTTGAAATTATACTGGAAAGCGTGGAAATACCTTCCGGAAAGGCCGGGCCTTGCCCGGCCTTTCCGACAAACGGCGCGCCGGGCGCGCGGGAGGAGATTGGGAAATTGAAGGTCGTGACATTCGGGGAAATGATGCTGCGGCTCAAGCCGCCGGCCTTTCAGCGCATTGCGCAGGCCGTTTCGTTCGAGGCGTGCTATGGCGGCGCGGAGGCGAACGTCGCCGTTTCGCTTTCGCTGCTGGGGGATTCGGCGGCCTGCGTGACCAAGCTGCCGCGGAACCCGCTGGGCGAGGCCGCGCTGGCCGCGCTGCGGCGCTATGGGGTCGACACCGGCCGCGTGCTGCGCGGCGGGCCGCGCCTGGGCGTCTATTATTTTGAGAAGGGGACGGGCCCCCGCCCGACGCGCGTGACCTACGACCGCGCGGGCAGCTCGCTGGCGACGGCGAAGCGGACGGAGTTCGACTGGCCCGCCCTGCTCGACGGCGCCGGCGCGTTTTATTTTTCCGGCATCACGCCGGCCGTTTCCGACGAGATCGCCGGCGCGGTGAAGGACGCGCTCGCGTGCTGCAAGGAACGCGGGATCGCCGTCGTCTGCGACCTGAACTACCGCGCGAAGATGTGGACGCCCGAAAAGGCCCGTTCCGTGATGGCGGAGCTGATGCCCTTCGTCGACGTCTGCATCGCGAATGACGAGGACTTCGAGGCGACGCTCGGCATTCCCGCCTTCGACGGGGACCTCTCGCGCGGCATCGGGCAGATCGAACAATTCCGCGCCGGGATGGAGCAGATCACGAAGCGGTACCCCGGCTGCAAAACGGTCGCCAGCGTGCTGCGCAACATCCGTTCCGCAGAGGAGAGCGATTGGATGGGCATCCTGCTGCGGGGCGGGACTTTTTATGAAAGCCCGGTCCATCAGGTGCACGTGATGGAGGGCGTCGCCGCCGGGGACGCCTTCGGCGCGGGCCTTCTGCACGGCCTGCTGCGCGGGACGGGCCCGCAGGAGACCGTCGATTTCGCGATCGCCGCCGGCGTGCTCAAGCTTTCGATCGGCGGCGACCTCAACCTTGTGACCGAGGACGAGGTGCGGGCCTTTCTGCGCAAAGGCGGCGGCGCGCGTATGAACCGCTGACGGCCGCCGCGCCTTGCAGGGAGTTTCCCCCGATCAATATCGTTTGGATAACAAACATGTCTCTTTCTCCTATTGACAAGGCCCGGGCGCTTCATTACTCTACTGTAGGGGGATGAGTTTATGAGATGCCTACCGATCCGGTCCGCGCGTGCCGCCTTGACTCTGATACTTACGGCATGCGTGACTTCTTTTCCCGCCTGCTCGGGAAGAGCATTCCCGGTGAAAAATGCCGGGGAGAGCGGATTGTCCGCGCCGTTGGAAGCCGGGCAGCCCGTTTCCTCCGGCTGCCGGACGATCGATGGGTTCGTCAAGATCACCGACTTGGACTCTTCCATTGTGATCGACTTGAAATATGCGACGGCCGACAACTTTACGCACCAAAAGGTCTATCCGACGGATATAGCCGTTTTACGGCTCAAAACGGCGCAAAAGCTCGTAAAAGCCAACGGCCTGCTGAAGGAGAAAGGGTATCGCATCAAGGTATGGGATGCTTACCGGCCGGTTTCCGTTCAGAAAATATTCTGGAACCTTGTTCCGGACACCGATTTTGTGGCGGATCCCTCGACCGGCGGTTCCATCCATAACAGGGGCTGCGCCGTGGATGTGACTTTGGCGGACCGGGACGGAAGGGATGTGGAAATGCCCTCGGGCTTCGACGATTTCACGGAAAAGGCGTACCGGTCCAATTCTCCGATGTCGTCGGAGGCGGAGTCCAACCTCACCCTGCTGACGGAAGCCATGACCGCGAGCGGTTTTATGACGCTCGATACGGAATGGTGGCATTTTGAGGATGTCGACAGGGACGAATATGAAAACGCCGACGTCGATCCGTCGCTCTTTCAATAGCTGCCCGCCGGCCTTTGGGACGATCCCTATCTGAGAATATTCCGGTATTCGCTCAACATGACAGCCGCCGCTTTTGCCGATAATCCGGCGGCGCGGCATAAACCCCCGGGGCGCCCTCATAGATTTGGTACCAAAGGAGGCGGCGCCCCATGTTGATTCACGTCGTCGAGCCGGGGGATTCCCTGTGGCGGATCGCGGAGCGGTACCGCGTTTCCCTCGCGGAGCTGGAGGAGGTCAACGGGCTGGCCGAGCCGGACCGGCTCGTCGTCGGCCAGGCCCTGGTGATTCCGAGCGAGGATTTTTACATCGTGCAGCCGGGGGACACGCTGTGGCGGATCGCCCAAGCCTACGGGACGACGGTGCAGGCGATCCTGCAAAACAACCCGATCGCGGACCCCGACGAGATCACCCCGGGGACGGCGCTGTACCTGCCCGCGCCCCGGCACCTCGTCCAAAGCGGCGAGACCCTCTCGGGGATCGCCCGGCGCTACGGCGTCCCGCTGCAGACCCTGGCCGCGGTCAACCGGATTGCCGACCCGGACCGGGTCGCCGCCGGCACGCTGCTGGTCATCCCCGTGCGGCCGCGGCCGGAGATCGGCGTGAACGGCTATCTTTACACCCTGGGGGAGGCCGCCGTCCCGATTATTCAAGAGGACGGCCGGTACCTGACCTATTTAAGCCCGTTCGCCTACCTGTTCCGGGAGGACGGGACGCTCCAGTCACTCGACGACGGGCCGGCCGTGGGGGCCGCGCAGGGCGAAGGAGCGGTCCCCATGATGGTCCTCACCAATTTCACGGCCACCTCCCGGGGGGAAAACCTCGCCTCCGCGGTGCTGAACGATCCGCAGACGGTGGAGCGCCTGCTGACCGGGGTGATCGATACGATGCGGGAGAAAGGGTACCGGGGGCTGAACGTCGATCTGGAAAACGTGCTCCCGGCCGACCGGGAGGCCTACAACCGCTTTCTGGAGCGCGCGGCGGAGCGCCTGCATGCGCAGGGCTTCTTCCTCTCGACGGCGCTCGCGCCGAAGACCTCCGCCCGGCAGCCCGGGGCGCTCTACGAGGCGCACGACTATGAGGCGCACGGCCGGATCGCGGATTTCGTGATCCTGATGACGTACGAGTGGGGGTACCGGAAGGGCCCGCCCCAGCCGATCTCCCCGCTCAACCAGATCGAGCGGGTCCTCAATTACGCCATCACGGCGATCCCGAGGGAGAAGATTTATCTCGGTTTTCAGATCTACGCGCGGGACTGGCTGCTGCCCCATGAGGAGGGGCAGGAGGCGGAGACGTTCAGCGCGCAGGAAGCCGTCGCGCGGGCCGTCCGCTACGGCGCGGAAATTCAGTACGACACGGCCGCCGAAGCGCCGTTTTTCCGGTACACGGACGAACAGGGCAGGGAGCACGAGGTGTGGTTCGAGGACGCGCGCAGCGCCCAGGCGAAGTTCGATACGGTCCAGCGCTACGGCTTGGGCGGAATCAGCTATTGGGCCCTGGGCTATCCGTTCCCGCAGAACTGGGCGCTGCTCGCGGACAATTTCACGGTCCGGAGGGAAAGCGCCGGCTCGTAAGAAGAATGCGCCCTGCGGCTCCGTTTTCCTCTTTGCCCCCTGCGCCTCACCGCTGGCGTCTTCTCCCCCGCCCTTCGGCGGGGGAGAAATGGTTTCTGAACCGGTTGCCGCGATATCCTTGAGCTGCGTTTGAGTTCGTGCTAAAATGTAAATAAACTATAGAATTTGTGCCCGAAGGGGGACGCTTGAAAATGCAGAAGCAGCGCGCGGGGCGCAACCGCACGATCACCCTTACTGAAAACGAAACGGCTCTTTATGCCGATCGGTGCATTGCGCCGAAGGATTGTGTTTCTGTTTGCGCGGTAACCGATCGGATTATCCTCGGGGACGCTTTCGACGCGTTCCCCGTTTTTCCGCGCGGCTTTGTGGACCTGCTCGTCGTGGACCCGCCGTACAATCTCCACAAGGCTTTCGGCGGAAGCGTCTTCAAAAAAATGAGCGATGACGAGTACGCCGGATTCACCGAGAAATGGATGATCCGCGCGAAGCCCCTGCTGAAATCCACGGCGACGGTCTACGTATGCTGCGATTGGCGGAGCAGCCTGATCATCGGTTCCGTCCTGCAGAAGCATTTTAACGTGCGGAACAGGATCACCTGGCAGCGCGAAAAAGGGCGCGGGGCCGCGCATAACTGGAAAAACTCGATGGAAGATATCTGGTTCGCCACGGTGTCTCCGAAGACTTTTACTTTCAATGCGGACGACGTGAAAATGCGCCGCAGGGTCATAGCCCCCTATAAGGTGGACGGCAAGCCGAAAGACTGGACGGAAACCGAAGACGGGAATTTCCGCGATACGTTCCCGTCCAATTTTTGGGACGACATATCGGTCCCGTATTGGTCCATGCCCGAAAACACGGACCACCCGGCCCAAAAGCCGGAAAAGCTGATTGCGAAGCTCGTTCTTGCAAGCTCCAATCCGGGGGATATGGTGCTGGACCCGTTCCTCGGCTCCGGCACGACCGCCGTCGTCGCTAAAAAATTAGGGCGGCATTTCGCCGGCATTGAATGGGAGCGCGAGTACTGCGCCCTGGCTCAGAAGCGGCTGGAATTGGCCGGCGGCGATACGGAGATACAAGGCTACTGCGGCGGCGTGTTTTGGGAACGCAACACGCTGGCGCTGCAGCGGAAATTCAAAAGCAATGATCGGTTGCCGCCGGACCGGCTGGCTGCCGAATAAGGCGGGGAGGCGGCGACGGCCGTGTTATCGGAATTGATCGATTTTATCCGCCGGCAGGACGGAATCAACGACAAAATAGCCCTTTCCGCCTTGGTCGGCGAGCGGTTCCGCTGCGTGAAAGACCGGTCCGTTTACTATACCCGCGATTTCGCCGTCCGCTTTTGCAAAGCGAAATCCGCGGCTTTCAGCAACACGGTATTGTCTTTGTCCGCGCTTCAGAAATACGACGACAGGCCCTTTATCGTATGTGTTTCCGCACCCGGGAAAAACTACCTGCTGCTCGCCAATTCCACGTTTCTTTCCAAGATCAGCCACAGCTCGAGAGAATTGCGGACGGATAATATCAAAGGCAGCTTCAACGGTTCGGATATTCTCCGCACGTTCGGCGGCATACCGAATACGCCGGAAAATTTTGAAGTCCTTTTCGGGATTCACCAAAATATTACCTTTGAGGAGAATCTTGAGCGGCTGGTCGCGTCCACGCACGGAATCGTGCCGACGGGCCGTAAGTTCGACGTGTCGGCCGCGGATCGCCTCGATGCCGTTCTCAGCGCGCCGGAGCGCGCCGCTGCGTTTGCGCGGTCGGCGGATTATATCGACCTGCTCGCGGACCTTAACGAACGGACCCGCAGGTATCAGAGCGAGATCCTTGTCGCCGCATGTATCGAAAACGTCAATCTCCGCGGGCGGATCATCGAATACATCATCGCCGGCGCCAACCGGGAAATGAGAGGAAAGCTCATCGATTCCCTGCTGAACAAAGCCGAATTTCCGCGTCTGGTCACCCGCGACGGGCTGGGGGATTATTCCAAGGACTATCCCGATTATCGCACTGAAACGGACATTAAAACGAAGATCATGGCTTTGACGTCTGCGCCCAAAGGTTATAATCTTGACAAAATGCTGGAATTTCTCTCACGGGATGACACCGTCTTCATGATTTACCTTGTCGGCATCGATTATCAGCGGAAAAGCATAAAAACCAAGCTGATTTCAATGTTCCAGGAGACGCTGGTGGACAATACCGTGATTCAGACCCATTGGGCGGGCCGGAATTCGCGCGGCGTTTCGCAGTTCAGCGGCCAGGCGGTCAAACGCATCATCCTCCATGAGGGGAACACGATCGACGTCAAGAAAGCCAAAGCGTTCCTCGAAAGGGTGATCGCCTTATAAAGGAACCTCTGAGATACGGATCCCTGCGCCTTTTTCAAAAGGCGGAAACTCCCGAAGCGATGAACTCGCTTCGGGAGTTTCCGTATTTCTGTCCCGCCAAACAAAACCTCTGATCCGCTCCGGGCTGAGCGGCGGGCCGGTGCCGGCGGTTTACCGGAACCAAAGCTCGTTTTCCATCGCGAGCTGGGCCCCCGCCCTCAGGACCGTGAACAGGGCGAGCAGGATGATCAGCGCGACGGAGCCCGCGTCGTACCGCATCGCCGCCCTTTCTCCCGCTTCCCTCATTATAACGGACCGGCGCGGAAAAACGCGTCACAAAATCGAAACCCTCCGCCCGTGAAAGCGGAGGGCGTGAAGGAGCCGGCCGGGGCGCGGCCTTTTACCCGACCTGGTGACGGCAGTAGGCGCGGACCGCCAGCAGGAAGAACACAGGGATTTCGATCAATGCTGTGCCTATTGCCAGATAGGGACCCCAAATGCTGAATGGGCCGAGCGTCAGGAACATTATTTTGTCAAGCTGAAAAGATAAGGCGTTGCCGAATCCCACGCCACCGGCCGGGAAGAAATTACAGATGAGAGCGGCGGGATTCCCCGCGTCTCCCTGTGCAATGCTCCATAGGATGGATGGAAGAACGCAAAAACCGATTCCCATAATCAGGGAAGATACCGGAGTCGGGCTTACACTGGACAGAAACATTGTAAAGCAGGCCATCGCCATCAGTGTAATGAAACCAGCCACAACCAAAATAATTTCCTTCTGCCCGAAATTAATCGGTGCAATGCTGAAAATTCCTGTGGTTTGTTCGGAAGTGTTCAGTCCCCTCCAGCCATAACTGTTGTTTATCATCAGAGTATAAACGGCGATACACGCTGAAAAGAGGATGGCGTCCGTCGCTAAAGAAGCGCCTAATTTGCTGAGCGCCAATTTCTGCCTGCCGTTTTTTGTGGTCCGAAGAACCGCGTCCGCGCCGTTTTGGTAGTCACCCGAAAAAACGGAGCCGTTAATCACGACGCAGACCAAAACGACGATAAAGATCATCAGGCCGATGCTGCCGATGATATTTTGAGAGATTCCATATTCATAAGTAAAAGGAGTTTTGATTTTGGAATTGAGCGCCAGCGCCGCCTGCCGTGCGCTCGGGCTGTCCGGATAATTTTTAACCAATGCTTCTTGCAGATGCTCTGTCCGCTTGCCGTAAAAATCCGTGATGCGTTCGGGAGACAATCCCGACAAAACGCTGAGATCGGAGGAATTCCCGCCATAGAGTACGGCAAGCGAAAATAAACGGGACGTTCTGGGTATCAGGTCTTTCACATATACGTCGTCCGGGATGGCTCCATTGTATTTTTTGCTGATTGTTTGATAAGCTTTCAAATCGTTCCGCAATACTTGATCTGTGATCTTCCCTTCAAACGGTTTGTAATGTTTCTGATTTTCATGGATTGCGTCCAGCCCGGTTAAAGTCACCGCTTTCCCTTTTTGGTCCGTATAAGTGGAGCTTGCGCTATTCACTATGGCGAAAGCGTATAGGATGGAGAGAAGGAGAGCAACGATTCCCACGATCCATGTGGGCCGTGCCTTCCACAACAGTTTGAATTCCAGTTTAAAAAATTTCATTTTGGGAAGCCTCTCTATCTTTGTCGATTACCGCTGCGACCTGGTTTTGGCATGGCTCAAGTGCCTGACAACAAAGTATCTTTATAATCTGCCGTATATTTTCACGGCATCTTCAATGTTATTTCCCTCCCTCGGGGCGTGCGCGGTAACCAGGATATATTCCTGGCCTTTGACTTTCGCCAGGCTTGCAAGACAATATC
>DAIUFE010000038.1:0-15833 GCA_036844765.1 Caproicibacter sp.
GGACCATGGCCAACACGCTGATCCTGGCCTATATCGGGAGCAGCCTCGTGATGGTTTTGATTTACGGCGCCTCCCGATATCCTCTGTTCCAGCTCCTGAATAAAGAGGAGATCATCGTCGAGCTGCTTCAGTCCCTGGTGGGTGTCATGGGGATGATGTTTACCATCCCGTTCACGACCGCGATCTCGTCCCTTCTGCTCACGGAACGGCAAGAGGAAGAGGCCGCCCGCCTTGTCGCCCACAGGCGGCGGGACGGAACGGCGCGCCGCGGTCAATAGGTGAAATAGATATAATTTGCTTTCGCCGGGTCGGCGGGCTCAATCTTCGTGACGTAGCAGACCGGCATCGTCTGGCCCTGGTACTCCTCAATCCTGATTTTTCCCGTCACCCACACCCAGTCGTTATCCTTGTATTTTTCGACGCCGCCGCCCCGGCTCAGGATCCCGCACGGCTGAAGATCGGCCGTGCAGCAGACCATCGCATAGCGGAGGGGGACGATCTCGTCCTTCGCGAACCCCGCCATGCGGAAGACCTGTCCCTTGAATTTCAAGGTTTTCCCCTCGTATTTTTTCATGTCCCGGTTGATGTCCTGATACCATCGGGCGAATCCCTCGTCCGGGATCGTCGTGACCCCGCTTTCGTCTTCCTTGGGCAGCGCCGCGGCGGAAGAGGATGAGTCGATCCCGAGGTCGTCCCGCGGGACGCTGTCGGGGATCACCGTCCCTTGGACCTGCGCGGAAGAATTCCCGCCGGCAGCGGGCTTCCCGCCGGCGGCGGAAGGCCCGAACGAGACCGCCTTGCTCTGCACCGCACCGGCGGGGATCAGCACGCAGGCGAGCAGAGGCAGAAGGAACAGCAGATATTTTGCCGGCCTTGCGTTGTGCTTCGGGGTCAGGGTGTGGGGAAACATAAAGAGCGCGATCGCGACCAGCACGCCCGCCGCCATCCAGAGGAACCCGTTCAGGCGCGGATGGACGTACAGCGCGGCTTTCCCGGAAAGGACGGCGCAGAACAATAGGATCCCCAGGAGCAGGCAGATCAGCGATTCCAGAAAAAGCTCCGAATTGATTTTTCTGTTCATAGGATTCCTCCGGGTGTCCAGACCGAAAGCAGCAGGAACACCGGGACCGCGAGCAGCAGCAGCAGCCCGGCCAGCCTGATGACGAAACTCTTTCTGAAAGTTCCCGTCAGCATAAAAAGGTTCGAGAGATCCAGCATCGGCCCCATGACCACGAAGGCCAGCACGGCGGCGGCGGGAAAGACGTTCAAAAAGCTCCTGCCGATAAAGGCGTTCGCGGTGGAGCAGACCGACATGAAAAACGCGAGAAACAGCATCAGCAGGATCGGGAAAAAGACCGACGCGCCCTTCCGCTGGAAAAGGGAGGCGGGGAGGACCTGCTGCAGCACGGCGCACGACAGGGCGCCGATCACGATATATTTTCCCATGGAGATGAATTCCCTTCCCGTCAGGACGAAAATCTGCTCCGTCCGGGTTTTGCACGGGACCGTGTCCACGGAACAGGCGCAGGAGGCGGCGGCCCCCGGCAGAAGCACATCCCCCGCTTTAACCCGCGCCAGATTCAGGACGACGCCGGCCAGCAGCGCGACCAGCATCCCGCTCAGGACCCGGAGCAGGGCGTAGGAGGGCTGCCCGGGAAACGCAACCAGCGTGGAAAGGATCGTGACGGGGCTCACGGCCGGGGCCGCCAGCATGAAGATCACCGCGTGGGGGAGCGGAACGCCCTTCTGCGTCAGCCGCGAGGCGACCGGCACGATGCCGCAGTCGCAGATCGGGAAAAAGAAACCGAGAAGGGCGGCCAGCGGGAACCCGAGCGCTTTGTGCCGGGTGAAGAAGCGGACCAGGACGTCGTCCGGCACATAGATCTGAAGAAGCGCGGAGACGAACGAGCCGATCAGCAGAAATGGAATCGCCTGCAGCGCGATCCCGATGAAGACCATGTTCACGCTTTGGACCGCCGGGAAAAGCCCGGGGGAAGAAAACAGTCCGGCCAGGGCGAAGCAGAGCCCCGCCAGCACCACAGCCGCCGCCGCGCGGTTCCGGCGCCGGACGCGCCGGGCCTTCCGGATCTCCGCCGGGTCGAAAACCGCGGCGAGGCACTGGTCCGTCCCGATCTCGTCAAAATACAGCTTCGCCGACCGGCTGACGCTGCGGGCGGCCGCTTCCAGCGGCCTCAGGTCGGAGCCGCACCGGTTGAAGTGGACGGAATCCGCATTGCTGAGCTGATTCCTCATCAGGCTGCCGGTGTTACCCATATACAGGCTGAAGGTCGAGGCGTCCGCGCAGAAAAAGACCCGGTCGATTTTATAATCCCCGGGCAGCTTCGTCTCCAGAATCCGCTCGATGGGCCAGGTGCCGTTATATTCGATCAGAATCAGGTCCGGGTCCACCTGGTCTGCGATTTTCTCAAACAGTTCCGGCCCGATCTTTTCCATGCCCTCGATCTGGGACAAAACGACGTTCTTATTTTTCATCCCCGCGGCGTGGAATTCCTCGATTCCCTTTTCGCACTGGAGAATCAGGATCCGGCGGTAGGGCCATAGATAGCTTTGTTCCAGAACATGCTGGATCAGCGTGGTCTTGCCGCTTTCCAAAAAGCCGCAGAACACTTCGATTTTTACCATATCCCAGCTCCCGAATCCATTGCCGTCGCCCGCTTTGCGGATGCGGCTTCCGGCGGATTTTCCGAATGAAACGATATAATGACAATATTGTAACATATTTCGGATCGTTTGGGAAGGGAGGAGCCGGAGAGATAGAAGAAGCCTCCGCCGCAGTTCTTCGCTGCAGTGGAGGCTTTGACTTTTTAGTGAGAATCCATTCTGAATCTGCGGACGCGATCCTTACGGAAGACGTTACGCGGCGGCGCCGCCGAGACTTTCGTAAATCTTTTTCAGATTGCTCTCAACCCGCTCCAAATAGGATTTGTCGTCCTCGCCGCTTTCGATGGTATAAATGGTCTCAACCTTCGCGCCGACCTCTTTGGCCAGCGTCTGCGAAACGTCCGGGCTGGCCATTTCCTCCGCGAAAATGGTCGTGACCTGATGGTCCCTGCAGTATTTTACCAACTCGGCCAGCTGCTGCGCGCTCGGCTCGCCCTCGGCGAACGTATCCTCCACGCTGTTCTGCTCCAGCCCGAAGTCGCGGCACAGATAGCCGAAGGCGGCGTGCCCCGTCACGAAGCTCTTTTTGGGCACGGACTTGAACTTCTGGTCGTAATCCGAATACAGGCTTTCCAGCTTGGACACGAAATCGTCGCAGTTTTTCTCGTAATACTCTTGGTTGGCCGGGTCGGCTTTCACCAGCCCGTCTTTAATATTCTTCGTCTCGATCTCGGCGCCCTTCAGGCTCAGCCAGATATGCGGATCGTACTGGCCGTGCTCCTCGATCTCCCCGGGGTCGGTGTTCTTGATCGGCTCCGCGCCCTTCGAGGCCTCAACGGTGACCAGATCCGGATTGTTCGCGGACTGGACCGCCTTGTCCGCCCAGGCTTCCATGCCGAAGCCGCTGTACACGAAGACCTTCGCCGTGCTGAGGCCGACGAGGTCCTGCGCCTTCGGCTCGAAATCATGCGGTTCCGTCCCGTCCGGGATGATGGTGGAGATTTCCACCTTGTCCCCGCCGACCGCCTCAGCGAACTCCTTCATGGCGTTGAACGTCACGGAGATTTTCAGCTTGTCCGCCGGCGCCGCGCTTTCCTCCGAAACCGCCGCGGCGGAAGAAGGCGTCTCGCTCGCCGCCTGCGAGCTTTCCGCATTGCCGTTGCCGCACGCCGAAAGTCCCATACTGATCACCGTTGCCGCGCCCAGCAGGAACGCCGCATACCGTTTTAGCATTTTACCAGCCTCCAAAGCTCATTATAATGATAATGCAAATGCAAACCGTTTGTATTTATAATATAGTCCGGGAGGGGAACTTTGTCAAGCGCCGCAAAAATATTTCTGCGGAAATTCATTTTCAATAAAAAAAACGGCGGCGGAAAATAATTTTCCCGCTGCGTCGGCATCCGGAAGCGGAGGATGAAACTTCACTGCCGGAAGAAATGCGCGATCGTGCCGTTTTCGGCCATAATATAGATGCCAAGCGCGATGAACACGGCCGGGACGATGATGCGCCCGTATTTTTCCACGGTTTCTCCGACCGGCTTCAGATGCGCCGCTTTCAGACTGACGAGATTTAGGAGAAGCGTCAGCACGGCGAAAATCAGAGCCATGAGGGCGATTTCAAACGGCCGCAGCGTGGTGAAGTACGGGATATAGACGCCGAGGTTATCCCCTCCGCAGGCCAGCGTCAGCGCGGCCACGCTGACCGTCAGGCTCCCGTATTTCTGAGCGGAGGAAAGGACCTCGTTTTCCCCTTCTTCGCTTTCCGGACGGACGGCCGCCCGGATGCCGAGGAACAGGGGAACCAGCCCGAGGAGCCCGACGATCCAGTCCTGAGGGATCAGGTGGACCGCAAACGCCGCGATCAGGCTGACGAGGATCAGAATTGCCAATCCCAGATACTGCCCGGCCAGAATCCTCCCGGAACGCCGCCGGTTATTCTTTTGGGCATACAGGATGACGAGAATCAACAGGTAATCGATGCTGGTGGAAACGAAGACGGCGACGGCGGAAAGCACAAAAGCCATGGAATATCCCCATCTGATGGCAGCGGTGACGAGCGCGCGTTTTTCAGCTCCAAGCCGGTGGGAGCCGGCGCTTTGCCCCCAGCGGTCGATGAAAGATCTATCTGAATGATACCATTTTTTTCAGGCAACGTCAAAAAAAGCGCGGCGCGGGCCCGCGGTCCAAAACGGCCGCAAGCCTGCGCCGTGTTCCTGATTTCTATGCCTGCTCCATAAAATGCCGGACCAGGGCGAGACATTCCGCGGAATGGGAGAGCGTGAATCCGCCGCGCCGCGTGCCGGGAGACACGCACGCCCGAGCCCCCGGGACGGCGCGCAGCAGCGTCCGGACGGAGCGGTCCATCCGCCGGAGCTCCTTCGTGCCGACGATGATCAGAACCTTCGCTTTCGTGTTTCCTATGGTTTCGGGCAGCGTGTAATTCCGGCCGGCCTTTATCATGCGGACCCAGGATTTGCAGGATCTTTCGGGACGATCCCCGCCGCGCCGCCCGAGGAATTTCCACGCTGTGCCGGCGAGCCAGTGCCCGGCTCCGCAGGCCGCTGCGAAGAAGCGGGAGAATCGGCCTGCGGGGCAGACCGGCACGCTTTCAAGGACCGCATATTCTGCGATCCCCGGCCTTTGGGCCAGCGTTTCGACCGCGATCTGCGCCCCCAGCCCCGTGCCGCCGACGGCGAACACCTTGCCGCGGCAGCTTCCGTCGACATATCGGATCAGGGCCCGGGCGGAATCCCGGATGCTGACGAACTCCGCCGACCGGCCTTCCCCATATCCGCCGATCACGGGCAGGACGACGTGACGGTCCGCTTTCAGACCGCGGACGAGGTCCTCCGGCGGCCGCCGGAGGGAGTCTTCCCGCAGGAGCAAAATCACGGTCGGGCGCCCCCGGTCCCCGAACTCTCTGAATTCCATTCTGCCCGCGCACCCTTTTCCACGGATAGCGATTCCGGCCATGACGGAGAGGAGGGACTTGCTTCTCCCCGCCGCCCGGCGGGGAGAAGCAAGGAGCGTCCCGCGATTCAGCCGGAAAGGCTGCAGAGCGGCCGTTTGCCTCCGGCGTTTTTCTGATGCCCGGCGGCGCGCGGAGCCTTTACGCTTCGTTCCCGAACAGATCGTCCAGCTTCTGGAGCTGGTCGACATGCGTGATGGCGATCAGCTTGTCGTCCGCGTTGATCACCGTATCGCCTCGGGGGAGCAGCAGGTTGGAATCGCGGATGACCGCGACCAGCACGCATTCCCGGGGCAGCTCGATATCGCGCAGCGCTTTCCCGGCGACCGGGGAGGCGGAGCCGACCATGCGCTCGATCAGGGAATATTTGCCTCCGTGCAGCTTGAGCAGCGTCATCATATCCCGCATGGACATTTCCTCCGCGACCAGATGCGCCATCACGTCGGCCTGATTAAGCGCGGCGTCCACCCCCATCACGGGCGTAAAGAGCCATGCGTTTTTCGGGTTGTTCACGCGCGCCACCACGCGGCGGACGCCGTACTCCAGCTTGGCCAGCGTCGCGATCACGAGGTTCGTCTCGTCCGAGCCGGTCACGGCGGCCACCACGTCGGTGTGGCGGACCCCCGCCGATTCCAGTGTCTTGGGGTCGGTGCCGCTTCCGAACAGGACGGCGTCCTCCGGGAGGCTTTTTCTCAGCTTTTCCGCCCGCGATTCCTTCCGCTCCAAAATCTTCACTTCGTGGCCGCGCCCCATCAGCAGCGCCGCCAGGTAAGCTCCTACCTGCCCGCCGCCGACAACGATGATTTTCATGGTTACATTCCCTCCTCGCCGTTCAGGCCCAACAGCTTTTTCAGTTGACCGCCGGCCCCGATCGTCACGGCGATGTAGAGCAGATCTCCCCGCTGAAAGACGGTGCCCGCCGCCGGAAGGATCGTCCGGTTTCCCCGCTCGATGGCGACCACGTGGATGTCCCCGGGGACCGTCAGATCCTGGACCCTGCGCCCCGCGATCATGGAGGGCACCTCGATCCGGACCATCTCCACGTCGCCGTTCCCGAAGCTGAAAACCGAATCCAGGGGCGAATAGGAAAGCAGGTCCGCCGCCCGCTTGATCCCCCATGTGGTGGAGGAGAGGGTCTGGATGCCGAGGCGCTTGTAGATTTCGGCTTTCCTGCGGTCGTAAAGGCGGGCCACAACTTTCGGCACGCGGTAAATTTCACGCGCCATGCGCGCGATGACCGCGTTGGATTCGTCGCTGGTGGTAAAGGCGGCCAGCGCGTCGGTCCGGTCGATCCCCGCCTTTTGCAGGATATCCCGGTCGAAACCCACGCCTTCCACGGTCCTCCCGTGAAAGTCTTTTCCCAGCTGCTCAAAGGCGGCCGCGTCCGAATCGATCACGGTGACGGAATGGCCGCTTTTGCTGAGCGCCGCCGCAAGGCCGGATCCGTTGCGCCCGCAGCCTACGACAATGATCTTCACCGTCAAACATCTCCTTTTGTTTTATTGCCGTGCGTTTTTCTCCGGTCACGGCGGCGGAGAATCGCTTTGCGCAGTTCATCCACAGATAGCATTACCGGCGGTATGGCGATCAGGAACAGCCACTCCCTCCATCCCAAAGGCGCCGTGTTGAACAGAGCGTGCATGCCCGGCACATAGACCCATACGGCCACGATGGCAAGCTCGGCCGCAATGCCCCACAGGATCATCCTGTTCGTGAACAGCCCTTTTTTGAAGACGGAAGTCCGCTCCGTACGGCAGTTGAACACATTGCCGATCTGCGCGAACACCGTGCCGGCGAAGGTCATAGCCGTCGCCGCCATATACACCGTCCCGGACGAAGCGAGCGGCACGTGCGGCCAGCCGTTCAGTGCGTTGACGAAAAAATACGCCGCCGTGCTGAAAACGGATTCGAGAAGCCCATACCAGAGGAAAGCCCGCACAAGCAGCGGCCTGTTGAGGAGAGATTCCTTCCGGGAGCGGGGCGGAATGTCCATGATGCCGGCTTCCGGGGCTTCCACACCGAGGCCCATTCCCGGAACCATATCCGTGCCGAGATCGATCGACAGCACCTGCATCACGGTGAGCGGCAGCGGGATGGCCCCGCGTGAAAACACATAAAGGATCATCGGAACCGCTTCCGGCGCGTTGCTGGTAAAGATATACTGAACAAACCTGCGGATGTTGTTGTAAACGGTCCTGCCTTCCTCGACCGCATGGACGATGGAGGCAAAATTGTCGTCCGTCAGGATCATGTCGGCGGCTTCCTTCGCCACGTCCGTGCCGGAAAGGCCCATCGCGACGCCGATATCCGCCTTTTTCAGGGCCGGCGAATCGTTGACGCCGTCGCCGGTCACGGCCACGATCTGGCCCGTCTCCTGCAGGGCGCTGACAACCTGCAGCTTCTGCTCGGGGGCGACCCGCGCGAAGATCACTTCGCCCGCGAGCGCCTGCTTCAGCTCGTCCGGCTTCATTTTCTGAAGCTCGACGCCGGTGACGATCCGGGGGTGGTCTCCCCGGACGATGCCGATCCGGCGCGCGATGCTTTCCGCGGTCAGGCCGTAGTCGCCGGTCACCATGATGATGCGGATGCCGGCGCCGTAGCATTCTTTCACGGCTCTGGCCACGTCGGGGCGCGGCGGGTCAACCATGGCGGTCAGCCCGAGGAAAGTAAGGTCCTTCTCGACCAGCTCCGGCGTATATTCGCTCAGGCTGACGGGCAGCGCCGCGTCCCCGGTCAGCCTGCGGGCCGCCACGGCCAGCACGCGCAGGCCGTCCCTGGCGTATCCGTCGTTGACGGCCATGATATTTTGAAAATCCTCTTTCGACATGGGGACGGCGGCCCCGTCGTGTTTCCTGCGGGTACAGAGCTCCAGCACCTCTTTCGGCGCGCCCTTTACAAACGCGACCCGCACGCCGTCAGGCGACTGATGGATGGTCGTCATCCGCTTGCGCCCCGAATCGAACGGGAGCTCGCGCAGCCGCGGAATCTCGGTGCCAAGCTGTTTCAGGTCCAGACCGTCTTTCTGTGCGGCGACGAGGAGCGCGGCTTCCGTCGGGTCGCCGAGCACGGTGAAGCGGGGGGATTTCCCCTCCGGCGGCAGCAGCCGGGCGTTGCAGCACAGCGCGGCCGCCGTCAGCAGCTCCGAAAGCGACGAATCGCCGCGGGGGACGGGGGACCCGTCTTTCAGAATCTTTCCGTTGGAAGCGTCGTAGCCGACGCCGGTGACTTCCATGTCGGTTCCGTCCACCCAGAGGTTGCTGACGGTCATCTCGTTCTGGGTCAGCGTGCCGGTTTTATCGGTGCAGATGGCCGTCGCGCATCCTAGCGTCTCCACGGCGGAGAGCCGTTTGATCAGCGCGTTCCGCTTGGCCATGCGCTGCACGGCCATTGCCAGCGACAGCGTCACGGTCGGCAGCAGCCCCTCCGGAATGAACGCCACGATCATTCCAAGCGCGGTGATAAAGGCGGCGGCCGGATGGCTTCCCGCAAGCAGGACCGAGAGCACGAAGAAAGCCACGCCGATGCTGCACGAAAGGATCGAAATCTTCTTGGTAAGGTTTCCGATTTCCTTCTGCAGGGGACTGGGCTCTTCCTTCAGGTTCTGGGTCAGATTGGCGATCTTGCCAAATTCCGTGTGCGCGCCGGTCGTGTAGACCACGGCGCGCCCGGTGCCTGAGGAAACGGTCGTCCCGGTGAATACCAGATTGGGCATCTCCACCTGGGAAAGATCGCTGCGGAGCACCTCGTCGCTGCTTTTGCGGACCGGGTTCGATTCGCCGGTCAGCGTCGACTGGTTGACCCGCAGGTCGCTGTCCTCCACCAGGCGGGCGTCCGCCGAGATCCGGTCGCCCTCCGAGAGCAGCATCACGTCGCCGGGCACCAGATCTTCGGCGAACAGCTTCTGCTCCCGGCCGTCCCGCACCACCCGGGCGTAGGCGGGCAGCAGCTTTTTCAAGGCCTCGACCGCCTTTCCGGCGCGGAATTCCTGAAAGAAACTGAACAAACCGTTGATGACGTTGACCAGCCAGATCGCGACGGCAAGCTGCGGCATTTGCGCGACCAGAGCGATCACGCCCGCAATCCACAGCAGAATGGCCATCAGATGCGTGAAGTTGGAGAGGAAAACCCAGATCGTCGGTTTGCCCTTTCGACTGGGCAGCACGTTTCTCCCGGCCCGGCGCGCCCGTTCCTGCGCCTCGGGGGCGGACAGGCCGCCGGCCCCCGTCCCTAAATTCCGATAGACTTCGGGAATGCCGAGCTTTTGTATGTCCGTTGTTTCATGTACGGCCGCATTCATTGCTGTCATCCGATTTCTCCTTCCATAGAACAGCCCTCTCAATGGAACGAATCCATTCCGCTTTTTCCTTCCGGAGCCGCATCTTTCCAATCGGCGTCGGAAGGCTGAGACATGACTCTAAATATAATCTGTTTCCGATTAAGGCGGTGTTAAGATTCGGGGCGTGATATTAAGATTTCATAAAGGAGCCCGGATTTTAGGTTCTCCGTCGATTTGCGCCGGTATCGCTTGCCGCGCTTTTCATAAAGAAAGACGTAAAAAGTCCGACGTTTTTGCACAGAGTCCGGCGGAATTTTGCGGATATCCTATTCGACACGCTTATGCTATACTTAAACGGAAAGAAAAGAGGAGAGCGTCTATGGCGATTCATCAGACGGACCCCGGCTCCCTGCCGAGGCAGCCGGCCGGGGAGCCCGCGGAAAAGGCGCGCGGCAGGCTGCGGATCTATTTCAGCTATGCGGCGGGCGCCGGAAAGACCCGCGCAATGCTCGAAGCCGCCGCCGAGGCGCGGAAAAACGGAGCGGACGCCGTCGCCGGATTCGTCGGGCCTGCCGGCCGCCCGGACGCGGGGGCGCTTCTGAGCGGGCTGGAAGCTCTGCGGCCCCTCGAACTGCCCGGCCCCGGCGGCACCCGGAAGGAGTTCGATCTGGACGGCGCGCTCCGGCGCAAGCCGCGGCTGATCCTTCTCGACGATCTGGCCCATGCCAACGCGCCGGGGTGCCGGCACGAAAAACGGTATCAGGACGCGGAGGAGCTGCTCCGGGCCGGGATCGACGTCTATACCACCCTGAATGTCGAGAATATCGAGAGCCTGAACGACGTCGTTTCCGCGATCACCGGATTTTCCGCGTGGGAGCGGGTCCCGGACAGTGTTTTCGACGGCGCCGACCAGATCGAGCTGGTGGACCGGGAACCCGACGACCTGGTGAGGCGGTTCCAAAGCGGGACGCTGTTCCCCGGCGGGCCGGAACGGCCGGGATTCCGAAATATCTATACGAAAGAAACGCTGACCGCTCTGCGGGCGGCCGCATGGCGCCGCGCCGCGGATAAGACCGGCCGCGCGGGTCTCCGGGGCCGCGGCCCGGCCAAAGACAAACCGGCCGATCCCGGCGAGCATATTCTGGTCTGCCTGTCGTCCGCCCCCTCCAACGCGCGGGTCGTCCGCGCCGCGGCGAGGCTGGCGGAAGCGTTTCACGGCGCGTTCACGGCGCTGTTTGTGGAGACGCCCGGGACGCGGGAATTGGGGGACAAGTACCGGCCGGCTCTGCGGAAAAATCTGAAGCTGGCCGAGCAGCTCGGCGCGCAGGTCATGACAATGTACGGGGAAGAGGTTCCCGAGCAAATCGCGGAATACGCCAGGGTCAGCCGGGTTTCCAAGATCGTGATGGGGCGTTCCGACCGGAGGAAGCGTTGGTTCGCCCGGGCGAATCTGGTCGATAAGCTGATCGCGCTGGCGCCGAATCTGGATATTTATATCATCCCGGATACGCAGCCGTCCGCTTCCGTCCGGGTCCCGAAATTCTCCGGCCCGCCGCGGTTCTCCGCGGCGGATGCCGCCAAATCGGCGGGCATTCTGGCGTTATGCACCCTGGTCGCGGTTTGTTTTTCCTCTTTGGGCTTTCACGAGGCGGATATCGTCACGATTTATATTCTCGGCGTATTGCTGGACGCCATGGTCACCGGCAGCTGGGTGTACGGCGCGGTTTCTTCGGTTTTAGGCGTGCTGGTCTTCGACTTCATTTTTATCACTCCGCGCCTGTCCCTGCGGGCTTATGCGGCCGGATATCCGGTCACCTTTCTGGTTATGCTGTTTGCGTCCCTGGTCACCAGCACGCTGACCGAGCGGGTCAAAAGGCAGGCGAAGCAGTCGGCGCGGAAAGCCTACCGCACGGAGGTGCTGCTGGAGACGAGCCGGAAGCTGCAGCAGGCGAAGGACGAAGGCGAGATTCTGAGCGAGACGGCGCGGCAGATGGTTAAGCTGCTGGACCGGACCGTCCTGTTTTACCCCGTGAAGAACAGCGGCCTGGCGGACCCGATGGTATTCCCGAAGAGCGGGGCGGCCGACCCGAAGGTTTTTCTTGGGGCGGACGAGCGCGCGGCGGCCGAGTGGGTCTACAAAAACAACAAGCGGGCCGGCGCCACGACGGGCACGCTTTCCGCCGCCCGGTGCCTGTACCTCGCGGTGCGCGGGAGCAGCCGGGTCCTCGCCGTGGCGGCCGTCGTGATGGACCGGAAAGCGCCCCTCGAGGCGTTTGAGCAAAGCCTGACGGTCTCCATGCTGGGGGAATGCGCGCTGGCGCTCGAAAAGGAGCGGCTGGACGAATCGCAGAAGCGGATGTCGGTCCAGATTCAACAGGAAAAGCTGCGGACCAACCTGCTCCGCACCATCTCCCACGACCTGCGCACGCCCCTCACCAGCATTTCCGGGAACGCGGGTATTCTGCTGAAAAATTCGAAAGTCCTCGACGAGACACAGAAGCGGAGCATCTATTCCGATATCTACGACGACTCCATGTGGCTGATCGACCTGGTGGAGAACCTGCTGTCGATCACCCGGATCGAAGACGGAAGGCTCCGGCTGAACCTGCAGCCGGAGCTTCTGGGGGACGTGATCGCCGAGGCGCTGCGCCATATCAGCCGGAACAGTGCGGAGCACCGGATCGAAACCTCCCTGAGCGACGAATTCCTGATGGCGAAAATGGATTCCAGGCTCATCGTCCAGGTCGTCGTCAACCTGGTCAACAACGCGATCAAATACACCCAGCCGGGTTCCGTCATCGCCGTCACGGCGGAACGGGACCGGCGGTTCGCCCGGGTGGAAGTCGCGGACGACGGCCCCGGCGTGCCGGACGAGGCGAAATCCAGGCTGTTCGACATGTTCTACACGGCCGGCAACAGCCGCGGGGACGGCCGGCGCGGCCTGGGGCTGGGGCTTTACCTGTGCCGGTCGATCGTCCACGCGCACGGGGGCACGATCTATGTCCGGGACAACGTCCCGAAGGGGACGGTCTTCGGCTTTACTTTGGAAGCGGCGGAGGTGAACCTTCATGAATAAGCCTCTGATCCTGGTCGTAGAAGACGACAAAGCGGTCCGGAACCTGATCGCCACGACCCTGAAGACGCAGGGATACCTGTACCATACGGCCGCGACGGGCGAAGCCTCCATTCTGGAGGCCGTTTCCCAGCATCCGGACGTGATCATCCTGGACCTGGGCCTGCCGGACATGGACGGGGTGGACATCATCAAAAAAGTGCGGAGCTGGTCCAACACGCCCATCATCGTCGTCAGTGCCCGCAGCGAAAACCGGGACAAAATCGACGCGCTGGATGCCGGCGCGGACGATTATCTCACGAAGCCCTTCAGCGTCGACGAGCTTCTGGCCAGGCTTCGGGTCAGCCTCCGGCGGGTCCGGTACGACAGCGCGAAGCTGCTCCGCGATTCCCCCGTCTTCGTCAACGGCGGTCTGAAAATCGACTACGCCGCGGGAAGCGTCCGGCTGGACGGCCGCGAAATCCATCTGACCCCCATCGAATACAAGCTGCTTTGCCTTCTGGCGAAGAATGTCGGGAAGGTCCTGACCCATAATTTTATCCTGCATGAGATCTGGGGAACCTATTCCAACAACCTCTCCGCGCTGCGCGTCTTTATGGCGACCCTGAGGAGGAAGATTGAGGCGGACCCTTCCCGCCCCCAATATATTCAGACCCATATCGGCATCGGATACCGGATGCTTCGGGTGAGCGACGGCGGCAAATCCGACGGACCGGCGTCTTGCCTGGATTCGCCCGGGCGTGTATAATAAAGAAACCGCCGGGAACCGGACGGAAAGTTCCGGACGGCGGGCTTTCAAAAGAAATTAGGGCAATTTCAGTCGCGATCGGGAGATTGGGGTCGTTTTCTCCCCCGCCGGATGCGGGGGAGAAACGAAAAACAGTCCGCCGTTCCACTGGGAATGCCGTAGGAGAGTCGGACGAATTGGATTTTATTGAGATCCTCAAGGCGCTTTTGCTGGGCTTGGTCGAGGGCGTTACGGAATGGCTTCCGATCAGCAGCACCGGCCATATGATCCTGGCGGACGAATGGATCCGGCTGGACGTGAGCGCCGCTTTCAAAGAAATGTTCCTCGTCGTGATCCAGCTCGGTGCCATCCTGGCCGTGGTCGTGCTGTATTTTCACAGGCTCAATCCCTTTTCGCCCCAAAAATCCGCGCGGGAAAGGGGAGAGACCCTGTCGGTATGGGGCAAAGTGATCGTCGGCGTGATTCCGGCGGGGGTTCTGGGCGTGCTTCTGGACCGCTGGCTGAACGAGCACTTTTATAACTTCGTCACCGTTTCCGTGACGCTGATCGTCTACGGGATCCTGTTTATCCTTGTCGAAAACCGGAACCGGAACAAGGTCCCGAAGGTCGGCCGGTTTTCCGAGCTCTCCTATCGCACGGCGCTGGAGATCGGGATGTTTCAGACCCTGAGCCTGATCCCCGGGACCTCGCGCTCGGGGGCGACCATCCTCGGAGCCATCCTGCTGGGCGCCTCCCGCCCCGTCGCCGCGGAATACTCGTTCTTCATGTCCATTCCCATCATGCTCGCGGCCAGCGGCCTGAAGCTGGTCAAATTCGGATGGAATTTCACGGGGACGGAAGCGGCGGTCCTGCTGAGCGGATCGATCGCAGCCTTCCTGGTTTCGATCCTGTCCATCCGCTTTCTGATGCGATATATCCGGAACAACGATTTCAAGGCTTTCGGCTGGTACCGGATCGCCTTGGGCGCCGTGGTGCTGTCCTATTTCTTCTGGATCAAGCGGTGAGCGATCCCGGAACGGGACGCCGCTCACACGGAGCAGTCTCGTGAAGCCGCCCGGCTTTCTTCCGCCTGCATCCGCCTTTCGGCATTTGGAAGGGCGGATGCTTTTTGTACGGCCGCCGACCTTTTCCGCTCTCCGGACCGGCGGGGTCGGTCGATTTCAGAAGGCCCGTCCGGCCGCTTGCGGTTCGGAGGAAGCTTTTATCAGAATGAATTCTGTTGACAGATCGACTATTACGTGTTACTATATACAGGTAATAAGCGATACTGAATACAAGTCTTGCAAAGTAGCGGGGAGGGATTTCGCTGGAAAATCTGACGGAGATGCTCAAGGGCGTGCTGGAGGGCTGCGTCCTTGAAATTATCGGCCGCAAAAAAACCTACGGCTACGAGATCACGCGGCGCTTAAACGCCCTCGGCTTCACGGACGTCGTGGAGGGGACGGTCTACACCATCCTGGTGCGGCTTGAGAGGAACAAGCTGGTGGAGATCGAAAAAAAGCCGTCCGACATGGGGCCGCCGCGCAAGTTTTATACGCTCAACGACGCGGGACGCGGGGAACTGCGGAAGTTTTGGGATAAATGGGAGTTTGTGTCATCCAGAATGAACGAACTGAAGGAGGAACGGTCCGATGTCTATGTCTGAGTTTTTCGATCAGTATCTCAATATCAAAAAGATGATTGAAAGCAAACGGGAATACAAACGGCAGATGGAAAGGGTGGAAGCTCTGCCGAAAGACTACCAGTATGTCTTTAAGAAAATCCAGCAGCACATGTGGATGTTCGCGGCGGGTTCCGGCTATGACATGATGAAGATCCATTATGATTTGATAGAGCTGTTTGAGGAAGGCGCGGCGGAAGGCAAGCCCGTTCTGGAAATCACCGGCAGGGACGTGGCCTCGTTCTGCGACGAGCTGATGCGCGGCGCCAGGACTTATACGGAGGACTGGCGCGAGAAGTTGAACCGCGACATCCTCAAAAAACTCGGGAAGGGGAAAAGCTCGTGATGACGGAAACCGCGATTCAAGTGAAAAATCTAAAAAAATCTTTCAAAGATACGCAAGTTCTGAAAGACGTAAATTTCGAGGTGGAACGGGGCAGTATTTTCGCCCTGCTCGGCTCCAACGGCGCGGGCAAGACCACG
>DAIUFE010000039.1:0-15526 GCA_036844765.1 Caproicibacter sp.
CAAGGTCCACGTGCACACCGAAGACCCCGGCAACGCGCTGGAGGCCGGCCTGGCCTACGGCCAGCTGCTGACCGTGAAGATCGACAACATGAAGGAGCAGCACCGCACGGCGGGAGAGAAAGACCGCGCCGGGTCCCCTAAACCCGCCGCGCCGCAGCCCGCCGCGCCGGCGGAGGCGGTCGGTTTCGTGGCCGTCGCGGCGGGCGACGGCCTCCGGACGCTGTTCACCGACCTGGGCTGCGCGCAGGTCGTCAGCGGCGGCCAGACCATGAACCCCAGCACGGAGGACCTGGTGGCCGCGGCGCGCGCCACGCCCGCCAAGACAGTGCTGATCCTGCCGAACAACAAGAACATCATCCTCGCGGCGGAGCAGGCCGTCCCGCTCGTGAAGGACCGCAAGGTGACCGTCCTGCCGACGCGCACCGTGCCGCAGGGGCTTTCCGCCATGCTGGCCTACGACCCCGACTCGCCCGTCGAGGCCAACACCGTCGCAATGATGGAGGCCGCCTCCGGCGTCACGACGGGGACCGTCACGTTCGCGGCGCGCGACTCCGAGTTCGGCGGGCACAAGATCCGCAAGGACGACACGCTGGGCCTGATCGACGGCAGGCTGGAGATCGTCGACCACGGCCGCAACGTCGCGCGCGTGTGCCAGCGCCTGACCCGCTCCATGACCGGGCGCGGGACCGCGTTCATCACCCTGATCTACGGCGCGGAGGTCTCGGAGGAGACCGCCAACGGCGTCTATAACCAGATCAAGTCCAAGGCGGGGAACAACGTGGAGGTCACGCTCGTCAACGGCGGGCAGCCGGTCTATTACTTCCTGATCTCGGTGGAATAGCCCCGCCCGGCAGAGGTTGAGATGGCCAGTCTGTATCGGGAAAAAGTCCAGACCCTGAAAGGCGTCGGCGAACGGCGCGCCGAGCTGTTCCGGAAGCTCGGCGTTTCCAGCGTCGGCGCCCTTCTGCGTTTCTACCCGCGGGCTTACCAGGACCTGAGCCGCCCCGTCGGCGTGCGCGAAGCTCCCCCCGGCGCGCCCTGCGCCGTGCGCGCCACGGTGCTGGAAGCCCCCTGCGCCGCCCGCATCCGCGGCGGCATGACGCTCTACCGCGTGAGGGCCGACGACGGCCGCGACGTTTTCACCCTCACGTTTTTCAACAACCCCTATATCCCCAAATTGCTGAAGGCGGGTCAAACCTACCTGTTCTACGGGAAAGTGACCGCGAACTTCCTCCGGTTCGAGATGACGGCGCCGGAGTTCTTCCCCGCCGATTCCTGCCCCGCGGTGCGCCCGGTCTACCCGCAGACGCAGGGCCTGAGCAGCCGCGCGATCGCCGCGGCGGTCGGCGAGGCGCTCGGCCGCCTGCCCGAGGCCGTGCGCGACCCCCTGCCGCCGCAGCTGCTGGAGCGGTACTCGCTCTGCGGCCTGCGCGACGCGCTGCGGGCGGTCCATTTCCCGCCGGACCTCGCGGCGGCGGAGCGGGCGCGCAGCCGGCTGATCTTCGAGGAGCTGCTGGTGCTTTCGCTCGGGCTTTCCCTGCTGCGGCGGAAGAACGGCGCCCCGAGCCGCTTTCCGCTGCGGAAGGACTTCACCGGGCAGTTCCTCCCGCTGCTGCCGTTCCGGCCGACCGGCGCGCAGCTCCGGGCCGTCCGCGAAGGGATGCGCGACATGATGAGCGGCCGGCGCATGGCGCGTCTGGTGCAGGGCGACGTCGGCTCCGGCAAGACGGCCGTGGCGGCGGCGCTGTGCTATTCCGCCGTCAAGAACGGCCTGCAGGCCGCCCTGATGGCCCCCACGGAACTTCTGGCGCGTCAGCACGCCGCTTCCCTCTCAAAGCTCCTCGGGCCCGCGGGCGTGCGCGTGGCGCTGCTGACGGCCTCCGTTCCGGCCGCGCGGAAAAAGGAGCTGCTCGCCGCGCTGGAGGCGGGGGAAATCGGCCTGCTGGTGGGCACGCACGCGCTGCTCTCGCAGAAAGTCCGGTTCCGCAGGCTGGGCCTCGTGGTGACGGACGAGCAGCACCGGTTCGGCGTGGCGCAGCGCGCGGCGCTTTCCGCAAAGGGCGACGGCCCGCACATGCTCGTGATGAGCGCGACGCCGATCCCCCGCACGCTGGCGCTGATGATCTACGGCGACCTGGACCTCTCGGTGCTCGACGAGCTGCCCCCGGGCCGCCGGAAGGTGCTCACCTACGCCGTCGCGTCGGACAAGCGCCCGCGCGCGTTCGCGTTCCTGAAAAAGAAGCTGGCGGAGGGACGGCAGTGCTATATCGTCTGCCCCGCCGTCGACGAGGGGCCGAACGACCTGGCCAACGTGACGGAGTACACGGAGCGCCTGCGGACCCTGTGGCTGCCCGGCTGCAGCGTCGCGGCGCTGCACGGCCGGATGAAGCCGAAGGAAAAAAACGCCGTGATGGAACGCTTCGCCGAGGGAAAGATCGGCGTGCTGGTTTCCACCACGGTCGTCGAAGTGGGGATCGACGTCCCCAACGCCACGGTGATGCTGGTCGAGAACGCGGAGCGGTACGGCCTTTCGCAGCTCCATCAGCTGCGCGGGCGCGTCGGCCGCGGCGCGCATCAGTCGTACTGCATCCTGGTTTCCGACGCGCAAAACGACGAGGCGCTCGCGCGCCTCAACGTGATGCGGCGGACCTCCGACGGTTTCCGCATCGCGGACGAGGACCTGCGGCTGCGCGGCCCCGGCGATTTTTTCGGGAGCCGGCAGCACGGCCTGCCCCCGCTCAAGATCGCGGACATGACGGACATGAGCCTGCTGAACCGGGCGCGCGAAGCGGCCGCGGAAATCCTGAAGGGCGACCCGGACCTTTCGCAGCCCGGCCACCGCGGCCTGCGGGCCGAGGTACGGCAGCTCTTCGCGCACACCGAGCTTTCCTGACGGGGCCGCCGCCTCTACCGGCGGAACAGGGTCCGGCGGGCGGGCGGCTCCTCGACGGGGAGGACCCGCTCGAACACGGAGTAATGTTTGTAGGTGACCTTGCGGTCGATATGGCGCGCGCCGGAGAACCATTTTTTATAGCTTGTTTCCCGGGCGACGCGCGCAAAGAAAACCTCCAGCGGATTGAGGGCCGCGGTCCCCGCGGGACCGCGGGCGGCGTCCACGCCGGGCGGCGGCTCGTGGGTGACGATATAGTCCACCGCGAAGCCGGCGGCCTTCAGGCTCTCGAGCCCGCCGCGGATCTCTGCGGAGCTGGGCATCTCGCAGGGCCACCACTTCCCCGCCTCGATGCGGAGCTGCTTTTCCTCGCTTTCGCCGCCGCCGAACGTAAAGATCTTTTTTCCTTCAATAGTGTAAATCCGGCCGCGGAGCAGGTGGTAGAGGTTCCCGCTGATGTGGCGGGCTTTGCCGCCGTTCCAGTCGACGACGGGGTAGGTGCCCAGCAGGTCGAAGTTCTCGTGCGTGCCGTCGACGAATGCCACGGCGTATCTGCGGCTTCCCAGCCGCCTGAGGTTCTTCCGCTCAGCGGCGCCCCCGTCCCAGAGGAAGCCGAAATCGCCGCAGACGAGGAGGGTGTCCCCCGTCCCCAGCTTTTTCATTTCCGGCGAACGGAAGCGGTCCAACTCCCCGTGCGTGTCGCCCGTTATGTAAATCACCGCGAAATTCCCCCATTTTCCGCCCGCCGCCCGGCCCCGGCGGCGCGTTCCGTCCGCTGAATGCCCGCCGCGGCGCTTTATCTTTCCGCAAAATGCTGATATACTTAAGAAAGGGACGCAGACGGCGTCCCGCGGCGTTTTCTTTATCATATCACACCGGAGGCAGAAATTCCATGAAAAAAAAGCTCCCCGCCCTGATTTCCGCCGCGCTGACCCTGTGCCTGCTGCTGCCGCACGCAGAGGCCAGGGCCGCGGGGTTTCCCATCGACTTCCCCACTTCCAGTGCGGCCATCGAGCTGACGAACCTCGACACCGGCACGGTGGTCTACCAGAAAAACCCCGACGTCCGGCGGGAGCCCGCTTCCCTCACGAAGATCATGACCTACATCGTGGTCGTCGAGCAGATCAAAGACCTGCAGGGGACACAGATCCCGGTGACCAAAAAGGTCATGAACGAGCTTCTGGGCACCGGCAGCTCAATGTCCGGCATCAAGGCCGGGGACGTGCTGACGGCCTACCAGCTGCTGAACTGCATGATGGTTCCCTCCGGCAACGACGCCGCGCTCGTGCTGGCCGACTATGTCGGCGGCGGGGACGAGAAAAAATTCGTCGACCAGATGAACGCGAAGGCAAAGCAGCTCGGGTGCACCGGGACGCATTTCACCAACTCCCACGGCCTGCACGACCCGAACCATTACACCACCGCCTCCGATCTGACGAAGATCACGCAGTACGCCATGAAGCTGCCCTATTTCATGGAGATCTGCTCCCAGGTCGGCTACACGTACGCCCCCGTCGGCGGGCCGGACAAGGGCAAGAAGATCCCCCACCCGCTTTCGACCACCAATCTGCTGCTCAACAAGAACGCGCCGGGGAACAAATATTATTACCAGTACGCGCGCGGCATCAAGACCGGCCACACGGACGAAGCCGGGTACTGCCTGGTCTCGACCGCCACGGCGGACGGCTACAGCTACCTGTGCGTCGCGCTCGGCGCGCCCAGCGTGGACGCCGACGGCAAAGCCGTCAAGACGCGCGGCGAAATGGTGGACAGCTGCAACCTTTACCGCTGGGCGCTGACCGCGCTGGAGCTCAAGAAGATCGCGGGGGCCGACGACCCGATGCAGGAGGTCCGGCTCAACTACGCCTGGAACAAGGACACGCTGCTGCTCAAGCCGGAGAAGAGCTTCTCCGCCCTGCTGCCCAAGGGGGTCTCCGCCTCCAGCGTGATCGTGACCAAGAAGGTGCCGCAGTCGATCGACGCGCCCGTGCGGGAGGGGTATGTCGTGGGCACCGCCACGTTCAGCTACGCGAACCAGCAGCTCGCGACCGTGAACCTGGTCGCCGCGGAATCGGTCGAGCGCAGCGAGCTGCTCCACACGACCGACCTCGTGAAGGCCGTCGTGACCTCCCGCTGGTTCCTGATCGTGGCGGCGATCATCCTGCTGCTGCTGGCCGTCTATATCGTTCTGGCCGTCATTTACAACCGCAGGCGGAAAAAGCTGCGCAGGGTCAAACGCTACCGCAGGATGTGACGGTCCGCAGACCCGCAAAAAATCCCCGCTGTTTTTTTGCAACAGCGGGGATTTTTTGCGTCTTTGTGCGGGGCGGGATTACTTCAGTTCGACTTCCGCCCCGGCCTTGACGAGCTTTTCCTTCATGGTGTCGGCGTCGGCCTTGGAGACGCCCTCCTTGATGGTCTTCGGGGCGGCGTCCACGAGGTCCTTCGCGTCCTTCAGGCCCAGGCCGGTGATCTCGCGCACGGCCTTGATGACCTGGATCTTCTGCTGGCCGATGCTCTTGAGCACGACGTCGAATTCCGTCTTCTCGGCGGCGGCGGGGGCTGCGGCGGCCGGCGCGGCGGCCACGGCCACCGGCGCGGCGGCGGAAACGCCGAACTCGTCCTCGAGGGCTTTCACCAGTTCGGCCAGCTCCATGACGGTCAGGCCTTTGACATCTTCAATCAGCTTTGCAACTTTATCGGACATGATTCAGTACCTCCCATATTTTTTATCGGATGACGGCGGTTCGTTCAGGCAGACTTTTTCTCTTTTTCGGCAATCGCGTTCAGCGCGACGACCAAGCCCTTCAGCGTGCCGTTCAGCACCGTGACGAAGCCGGTGATCGGGCCGTTCAGGCCGCGGAGCACCTGCGCGAGCAGCACTTCCTTGGAAGGCAGCGTCGCAAGGAGCTTGATCTCGTCGGGGCCGGCCGCTTTTCCGTCGATAAAGCCGCCCTTGAGGGTGAACGTCTTGCTGCCCTCGGCGTACTTATTGAGGATGCGGGCCGGGGCGACGTAGTCGTCCGCGCTGACCGCGAGGGCGGTGTCGCCCTTCAGGACGGGGTCGAGGCCGTCGATTCCCGCTTCTTTCAGGGCCCGGCTCAGCAGCGTGTTCTTGATGACCTTATAGCTGCTGCCGGATTCGCGCAGCTCCCTGCGGAGCTGGGTGTCGTCCGCGACGGTGATGCCACGGTAATCCGCCAGGACGCCCGTGTGCGCGGCTTTGAGCTGCTCGGCGAGCGCGGCCACCGCCTTCTTTTTCTCTTCGAGGATCTTTTCGCTTGGCATGGATTTCACCTCCCCCGTTCGATGGAATCAGACGCATAAAAAAGCCTTTTCCGCTGCCGCAGAAAAGGCTTCAACACGCAAACGCATCAAACGCCTTATTCTCGGCAGGCTGGAAAAATCCATTGAGCGCAGCGCGCCTGCTGTCTTGGAATAAAGACCGATCCGCAATCCTATGGCATTTCCAGTGGAGTTGCGGAAGTTTTTTGCTTCTCCCCCGCCGGAGGCGGGGGAGAAGCAACTTCCGTCCCTCCATCACGACTGGAATTGCTATCAATTGCTCAGATGAGTATAGCACGCGCCGGGCCGCCTGTCAACCTCAGACGCCGACCCGGTTCGGGTTGATCCGCACGCCGGGGCCCATGGTGGAGGCCACGACGCAGGAGCGGATATACTGCCCCTTGGAGGAGGCGGGCTTCGCCTTCACGATGGCGCCGAGCAGCGCGTCGAAATTCTCCTGCAGCTTTTCCTTGCCGAAGGAGACCTTTCCGATCACGCAGTGGATGATATTGGACTTGTCGAGCCGGTACTCGATCTTGCCGGCCTTGGCCTCTTTGATCGCCTTGGAGATGTCGCGCGTGACGGTGCCGGCCTTCGGGTTCGGCATCAGCCCGCGGGGGCCGAGGATGCGGCCCAGCCGCCCCACCAGGCCCATCATGTCCGGCGTGGTGATCAGGATGTCGAAGTCCATCCAGTTCTCGTCGCGGATCTTCTGGATCATCTCTTCGGCGCCGACGTAATCGGCGCCGGCGGCCTGCGCGTCCTTCGCGGCGTCGCCCTTGCAGACGGCCAGCACGCGCACCGTCTTGCCGGTGCCGTTCGGCAGCACGATCGCGCCGCGGACCTGCTGGTCCGCGTGGCGGCTGTCGACGCCCAGGCGGACGTGCACCTCGACGCTCTCGTCGAATTTCTTGGTGCCGGTCTTCACGCACAGGTCGAGGGCGTCGGCGGCCTCGTACAGCTTGGTGCGGTCGACGAGCTTGGCGCCCTCGGTATATTTCTTACCGTGTTTCATAGTTTTTTCCCCCTGTCAAGTGGTAAAATCGGATTTTGAGTTCCTCCCACCCGGGCAAAGTCATTCCGCGACTTCCACGCCCATGCTGCGCGCCGTGCCGGCGACCATCTTCATGGCCGCCTCGACGGACGCCGCATTCAGGTCCGGCATCTTCGTTTCGGCGATCTTCCTGATCTGCTCCCGCGTGATCTTCGCGACCTTGGTCTTGTTCGGCTCGCCGGAAGCCTTCTCGATCCCGGCGGCCTTCTTGATCAGCACCGCGGCCGGCGGGGTCTTCGTGACGAACGTGAACGAACGGTCGGCGTACACCGTGATGATGACCGGGATGATCGTGCCGGCATCCTTTTTGGTGCGTTCGTTGAACTCCTTGGTAAACGCCATGATGTTGACGCCGTGCTGGCCCAGCGCGGGCCCTACCGGCGGCGCCGGCGTCGCCTTTCCGGCCGGGATCTGAAGTTTGATCAGGCCGGTAACTTTCTGTGCCATTTTACTGCACCTCCAAAAATTGTGGTGATGGCGGAACGGCTGCCCGTTCCTCCCACTGGGGCGAAGCCCCCGCGCGGCAGCCCCGGACGGTCATTCCACCGCCCGGGCCTGGTTCAGCTCCAGCTCGACGGGGGTTTCCCTGCCGAACATCGAGACCGTCACGCGGACGCGGTTCTTCTCCTTGTCGATCTCGCCGACCGTGCCGACGAAGCCTTCCAGCGGCCCGCCGATGATCTGCACCGAATCGCCGACCTTATAGGAGACCTCGACCTCTTTCTTCTCGACGCCGAGGCGCGCGACCTCTTCCTCCGTAAGGGGGATCGGCTTGGAGGACGGCCCCACGAAGCCCGTGCACCCGCGGATGTTGCGGACCACATACCACGAGTCGTCCGTCAGGATCATCTTCACGAGCACGTAGCCCGGGAAGATCTTCCGCTCCACCTCGCGCTCCTTGTCGTCCTTGATCTCCGTCACGGTCTCCGTCGGGACGAGGACCTGCTGGATCAGGTCGCGCATCCGGCGGTTCTCCACCGTCTTTTCCAGATTGGAGGCCACTTTGTTTTCATACCCGGAATAGGTGTGCACGACGTACCATTTCGCTTCTTCAGGCAAAGAAAACACCTCCAGCCCAGAAATCAGCGCGCAACATTCATGATCAGGCTGAGCAGGTTGACCAGCAGCGTGTCGAGCCCGAAAACGAACAGCCCGATCACGATGATGGTGACCAGCACGACCCCCGTGTTCCTGAACACGGACTGCGGCGTCGGCCAGACCATTTTCCGGATCTCCGCCTTGGTGTCGCGGAAAAATCTGGAAACTCCTTCGACGGCCTTTGCAAAAAAGTTCTGTTTCTTTTCAGCTTTTTCGGCCATAACTTTCCCTGTCCCTCCGTCCCGTCACTTTGTTTCGCGGTGAAGCGTATGCTTTTTGCAGAACCTGCAGTATTTCTTCATCTCGAGCCTGTCCGGGTCGTTCTTTTTGTTCTTCATCGTGTCGTAGTTGCGCTGCTTGCACTCGGTGCAGGCCAGCGTGACCTTCACTCTCATAACGGCACCTCCCGCTGTGTCACGGAATCATATTTGGCCCCTTGCGGGGCGCGGCCTCCCTCATAAAGAAAGGGGCGCAAAAAAATAGCCCCTGACCGAGGTATACCGATTATAGCATACCCGTTTGTCCCCGTCAAGTATTTTTTTGGGAAAATCGGCTTCACCGGCGTTTTTCCATCTCGTTGAGGGTGTCCGCCATATAGCTGCTGCGCTTCTTTTTCTTTTCCGGCCGGACCCTTTTGCCCTTCATCTTCGCGCCGGCCTTGCAGCCCTTGGCCAGCTCCTCGCCGAACAGGGGCTTCAGATGCTCGACGGCCCCGGCGCTCAGTCCGTTGAGCACGACGATGGTGACGAGGGAGCGCACGTCCATGTCGCCGCTGACGTACATCTCGCTCAAAAGTCTGCCGCAGCGCTCCACGGCGTCCCGGTCGGTGCCGGCGGCGCACAGGGCCTCCAGCTTCGGGACGAGCCGGGCGCGCGTGAAGGTCACGGCGCGGACCCTGCCGTAGCGGGCCTTTTCCTCCGCGATCTCGTCCTTGAGCTCCGGGAACACGCCGGCGAAGCGGTTCAGGAAGAACAGCGGGTCCACGTTGCCGTCGTCTTCCTTCCGGCGCTTTTTCTTGGCGGGGCGGGGCGCGGCGGCCTGCGGGGAGCCGCAGGCGGTCTCGATGAAATCCTCCGCGATGCTGCCCGCCTGCGCGGGCTCGTCGCTCTCCGGGTCGAACAGCCAGACCGAAAGGCTTTTCCACTTTCCGTCCGGCTTGCCGTCCTCCAGCCCGCAGGAGAGGAGCTCGAACCGCTTTTTCCCCTCGCGGTACCGCACGGCGCAGGCGCCGTCGCCGCCCGTGAAGACGGCGCAGGGGCCCTCGTCCTCCCGCCGCCGGTCCGGCGCGGAAAATCCGCGCCGGGCAAGCTCCGCGCCGAGCTTTTCCACAATCAGGTCGAACGCTTTCTGTTCCAAACCCATCACTCCAGACCGCGCGGCCTCGCCTGCCGCGCCATGCGTTTTGAAAAAAATCCCCGCGGGGACGGTCTCAATCGCCGGAAACGAAAAATATTATACTACAGAAAAGATTTTTTGTCACCCACCATTTGCGGCCGGTCGGAATCGGCGCGGAGCCCCGTCAGTTTTTGATTGCGCCGCCGTGGTTCCTGTGCTATGATAGGTATTCGTAGGATTCGGACCGGGCGGCCCGGGCGGGCTGCGCCCGTCCCGCCGGCCCGCTGTTTGGAGGATTGCCGCATGCAAAAAAAGAAAATCGCCGTCCTGTTCGGGGGGCGTTCCCCGGAGCACGAGGTTTCGCGCGTTTCAGCCTATTCCGTGATCCGGAACCTGCCGGCGGAAAAATACGACGCCGTGCTCGTCGGCATCACGAAGGAAGGCCGCTGGTACCTGTTCGACGGACCGGCGGAGCAGATCCCCGACGGGAGCTGGGAGAAGAGCGGGCGGACCGAGCCGGCCTTCCTGACGCCCGACCGGGGCGCCGGCGGCCTGGTGACCGCCGGCCCCGGCGGAACGCAGACCGTCCCGGTCGACTGCGTGTTCCCCGTGCTGCACGGCCACAACGGCGAGGACGGCACGGTGCAGGGTCTGCTGGAGCTTTCCGGCATCCCGTTCGTCGGCTGCGGGACGCTCAGCTCCGCGGTCTGCATGGATAAGGCGGTCACGCACTCGCTGCTCTCGAACGCGGGCATCGCCTGCGCCAAATACCTTTGGTTCTACCGGCACAATTATCCCGCCGGCAAGGAAAAGATCAAGATCAAAATCGGGGCGCGCCTCGGCTACCCCGTGTTCGTGAAGCCCGCAGCCTCCGGCTCCTCGGTCGGCGTGAGCAAGGTCGCCCGCGAGGAGGAGCTGGACGCCGCCGTGGAAAAGGCCGCGCTCGACGGCGAAAAAATCCTCGTGGAGGAGGCCGTCGCCGGGCAGGAGGTGGAATGCGCGGTCCTGGGCAACCTTTCGCCCGAGGCTTCCGCCGTCGTGGGGGAGATCGCGCCGTCCGCGGAATTCTACGATTACGACGACAAATACCGCTCCGGCAAATCGCAGCTCTACATCCCCGCGCACCTGGACGAAGCGGTGGCGCGGGAGGTGCGCGAGACGGCCGTGCGCGCCTTCCGCCAGCTCGGGTGCCGCGGGTTCGCGCGGGTGGATTTCTTCGTGCGCGGCGGCCGGGAGGTCCTGCTCAACGAGCTGAACACCATCCCCGGCTTCACGCCGATCAGCATGTACCCGAAGCTGTGGGAAGCCTCCGGCCTGCCGTACGGCGGGCTGCTGGACCGCCTGATCGGGCTGGCCCTCGAAGAGCATGGGCGCCGGTAAGCCGGGGCGCCGCCCCCTGCGCGCGGCGGTGCGGAAGGTGGTCCCCGCGCCGGGAAAAGCGTCCCTGCGCGCGCCGGTCCGGAAAGTCCCCGCCCGGCAGGCGGCGCCCGGGCCGCGCGCCGAAGACCCTCTTTTTCCACTATCCCCCGAAAAGGAGAATGACATGCGCGAAAACTACCTGATTTCGATCCGCGGCCGCCAAAAGGTCGACGACGAGGTGGGCGAGGTCGAGATGACCACGCTCGGCTCCTACGTCCGGCGGGGCGGCAGCCGGTACATCGTCTACGCGGAATACCCCGGGGAGGGCCGCGTGAAAAAGCGGACCTCCATCCTGAAGATCGACGGCGACTCGTGCGTGACGCTGATCCGCCGCGACAGCGAGGGCACGCGCCTGATCCTGGAAAACGGCAAGCGCCACCTGTGCCAGTACGAGACCGGCTACGGCAGCATGATGGTGGGCGTGTTCACCAGCCGCCTGCGCTCCAGCCTGGACGACGCGGGGGGTGAGCTGGAGATCAGCTATACGCTGGACATCAACTCCAGCCTTTCGAGCCTGAACGAACTTTCCATCACCGTCAAGGAGGCAAAAAACAGCCATGTCGAAAACAGCACTGCGGGCCACTGAGCAGCTGAGGGAAAGGATCGCGGACGCCATGCGGCTGTGCATGGAGCGCGGGGTCTTCCCGCAGGCCGAGATCCCGGGATTCGCCGTGGAGACGCCCCCGGACCTTGCGCACGGGGACCGCGCCTGCAACGCGGCCATGGTCTGCGCAAAGGCCTTCCGCATGCCGCCGCGGAAGATCGCGGAGGCGGTGCGGGAGAACATCCGCCTGGACGGCACGCCGTTCGACCGGGCGGAGATCGCCGGGCCGGGGTTCCTGAACTTCTTCTTCGGCCGGCGGTTCTACACCGGCGTGCTCCGCGAGATTCTGGAGCGCGGCGAGGACTACGGCCGCAGCGGCTGGGGAAAAGGCGAAAGGGTGATGGTGGAGTTCGTCTCCGCCAACCCGACCGGGCCGATGCACATGGGCAACGCGCGCGGCGGCGCGCTGGGCGACTGCCTGGCCTCGGTGCTGGACGCGGCGGGCTTCGACGTGAGCCGCGAGTTCTATGTGAACGACGCGGGCAACCAGATCGAAAAATTCGGTCGGTCGCTCGAGGCGCGCTACCTTCAGATTTATAAAGGGGAAGCCGCCGTCGGATTCCCCGAGGACGGCTACCACGGCGACGACGTGAAGGAGCGCGCCGCGGAGTTCGCAAAGGAATACGGCGACCGCTACGTCTCCGCGCCGCCCGAGGAGCGCCGCCGGGCGCTGGTGGGCTACACGCTGCCGCGAAACATCGCGAAGATGAAGTCGGACCTTGAAAAGTACCGCATCGTGTACGACACGTGGTTCCGGGAAAGCACGCTGCACGAGGACGGCGAGCTGGACGAGACCCTCCGGATTCTCAAGGACCGCGGCATGACCTACGAAAAGGACGGGGCGCTCTGGTACAAAGGCACGGCCATGGGCGAGGAAAAGGACGAGGTGCTGGTCCGTCAGAACGGCACGCCGACCTATTTCGCGGCGGACATCGCCTATCACCGCAACAAGTTCGTGAAGCGGGGCTTTCAGCGGGCGATTGACGTGTGGGGCGCGGACCACCACGGGCACGTGGCCCGCATGAAGGGCGCGATGGACGCGATCGGTCTGGACGGCGGCAAGCTGGACGTCGTGCTGATCCAGCTTGTCCGCCTGGTGCGCGGCGGCGAAGTCGTCCGCATGAGCAAGCGCACGGGCAAGGCCATCCAGCTCGGCGACCTGCTCGACGAAGTCCCGGTGGATGCGGCGCGGTTCTATTTCAACCTGCGCGAGGCGACGTCCCAGATGGATTTCGACCTCGACCTCGCGGTGAAGCAGGACGCCCAGAATCCCGTCTATTACGTGCAGTACGCGCACGCGCGCATCTGCAGCATCCTGAAAAACCTGGCGGCGGACGGCATCCGCCCCCGCGGGTGCACCGACGGGGAGTTGGCCCTGCTGACCGCGCCGGAGGAAATCGAGCTGATCCGGCACCTTTCCGGCTGCACGGAGGAGATCATCGCCTCGGCGCGCGACTACGACCCCGCGCGGATGATGCGCTACCTGATCTCGCTCGCGACGCTGTTCCACAAATTCTACACGGCCTGCCGCGTCAAGGGCGAGGACGAGCCCCTCGCGGCTGCACGCCTCAATCTCTGCCTCGCGACCCGCACCGTCCTGCGGAACGTGCTGGGCATGTTCAAGATCACCGCCCCCACCTCCATGTAGGCAGGCAAAGCCTGCACGCACGGCCCGCCGTTTTGCAGAGCGCGACTCAAAAGCTTTGTTGGGCGGGACGGTCCAAGACACCTCCCGCTTCTCTTTTATGCCCTTCCTTTCCCGTCCCTTTTCCCTTACGTTAAAGTTTTCGCCCGCCTTTTTCAGCCTGCACGCACGGCCCGCCGTTTTGCAGAGTGCGACTCAAAAGCTTTGTTGGGCGGGACGGTCCAAGACACCTCCCGCTTCTCTTTTATGCCCTTTCCTTTCCCGTTTCTTTTTCCTTACGTTAAAGTTTTCGCCCGCCTTTTTCAAAAGGCGGGGCTTTTTCAAAAGGCGGGGAAAACTGCTTGGTTTTCTGGTCGTCGTCTTCGGGGCGGGCGGGGCCGCCCCAGCCCTGAAACGCGAGGGCGATCGCGGCCAGCGCGAGGAAGCAGGCCAGCACCGCCGTCGTCAGCGCCCAGCGGGTGACGCCGAACGGCCCCAGCACCATCGAGACCAGCATCAGCGCGAAGCCGATCACAAAGAACAGGTCCGCCAATCTTTCGTCGCTCATTTTTCCGTCTCCTTTCCCGTCCCCAGCAGGACGGACAGCCGCGCGAGCTGCCCGAACGTGAGCCGCTCGGCGCGCGCCGCGGGTTCCGCGCCGGCCTCGCGCAGGGCGGCCAGGACGCGCTCTTTCGGCAGCGCCAGCCCGGCCGAGATGGAGTTGGCCGCCGTCTTGCGGCGCTGCCCGAAGGCCGCCCGCACCACGCGGAAAAAGTCCCGCTCCACGGGCACCTCCGGCGGCGGGGCCTGCCGCACATCCAGCCGGATCACCGCGGAATCAACCTTCGGCGGCGGGAAAAAGCAGGTGCGCGGCACCTCGAACAGGATCTTCGGCTCCGAATAGTAGCGCACGGCGGCGCTCACGGCCCCGCAGGCGCGGGTCCCCGGCTCGGCGCACAGGCGCGCGGCGGCCTCTTTCTGCACCATGACCGTCAGGGCGGAGACCGGCAGTTTTTCTTCGAGGAAACGCATCACGGCCGGCGACGTGATATAATAGGGTAAATTCGCGCAGACGAAAACGTCCATCCCGGCAAACTCCTCGCGCAGCAGCGCGGCGAGGTCGAGCTTCAGCACGTCCCCCCACACGAGCTTCACATTGGAAAGGCCCGCAAGCGTCTCTTCCAGAACCGGCCGCAGGGTGCGGTCCAGCTCGACGGCCGCCACTTTCCCCGCGCGGGCGGCGAGCTCCCGCGTCAGCACGCCGACGCCCGGGCCGATTTCGAGCACGCCGGAGGATTTTCCGGCGCCGCAGAGCCCGGCCATGCGCGGGCAGACCTGCGGGTCGACGATGAAGTTCTGGCCCAGCGACCGGGAAAAACGGAAGCCGTGCCGGGCCAGCAGCCCCTTTACCGTGGAAACATCCGCAAGATTCATGCTACCCCTCCGCCCGTCTCTCCCGGCTATTATAGCATACCCGGGGAAAAGATTCCACGCGGCGGGCGGATTTCGGCATTCAAGGGAGGAACCCCCCATGCAGAGAACGGACAAGACCAATTATTACCTCGATATCGCGGAAACCGTCGCGGAGCGCGGCACGTGCCTGCGGCGCAACTTCGGCGCCATCATCGTCAACCGGGACGAGATCGTCTCCTCCGGCTACACCGGCGCGCCGCGCGGGCGCAAAAACTGCATCGACACCGGCTTCTGCATCCGCGAAAAGCTCGGCGTCCCCCGCGGGGAGCGCTACGAGCTCTGCCGCTCCGTCCACGCCGAGATGAACGCGATCATCAGCGCCTCCCGCAACGACATGATCGGCGCGACGCTTTATCTCGCTGGCCGCGACGCCCGCACCGGGGAATATATCCCCGACCCCGCGCCGTGCTCCATGTGCAAGCGGCTGATCATCAACGCGGGCATCGTCCAAGTGGTTGCGCGCAAAAACAAGACGGAATACTCCGTCACCGACGTGCGGGAATGGGTGGAACACGACGAATCCCTGACCGGCCAGTTCGGCTACTGAGCCGTTCCCGGCAAAAACGCTCCGTAAATGTTGACAAATCCGCCGCGGGGATGATATAATAGCTCCGTTGCGTTTTTCTTCCCTCTTTCTTCCGTCACGGTTTTACGGACGCGCGAGTGCTGGAACTGGCAGACAGGCACGTTTGAGGGGCGTGTGACGTATGTCATATGGGTTCAAGTCCCATCTCGCGCACCAAA
>DAIUFE010000040.1:0-14857 GCA_036844765.1 Caproicibacter sp.
CGCGCTCGTATGTATCGCGCATCGAGAAAAAGTCCCTCGCGCTGCTGTACCGCCGCTTCAACAAATAGGCTTCGGGCGCGGCTTTTTCCGCGCGCCGGCGGGGCGGACAGGCCCTCCCCGCGCATATTCCCGACCCGGCCGCGGAAAACTGGAAACCTGGGCGGCGCGGGCCCTTTCCGCACGCCGGAAAATATGCTATGATAAAGGCGGACGGTGAGCGGCATGGAGAGGACGATCCTGCACTGCGACTGCAACTCTTTTTTCGCGTCGGTCGAATGCCGGCTGCGGCCCGAGCTCAGGGACGTCCCCATGGCGGTGTGCGGCGACCCCGAAAGCCGCCACGGCATCATCCTGGCGAAAAACGAGCCGGCCAAAAAATACGGCGTCGTCACGGCGGAGACCATCTGGCAGGCCCGGCGCAAATGCCCGCGGCTGGTCCTCGTCCCCACGCATTTTCAGGAATACGTAAAGTATTCGCGCCGGATCAACTCAATCTACCGGCGGTTCACCGACCGGGTGGAGCCGTTCAGCATTGACGAGAGCTGGCTGGACGTGACCGGCAGCCGCGCGCTGTTCGGGGACGGAAAGCGGATCGCCGACACGCTGCGAAAAACCGTCCGGCGCGAGACGGGGATCACGATCTCGGTGGGGGTCTCTTTCAACAAGATCTTCGCCAAGCTGGGCAGCGATTACAAAAAGCCGGACGCGACGACGGTCATCAGCCGTGAGAATTACCGCCGGATCGTGTTTCCGCTGCCCGTGGGCGCGCTGATGTTCTGCGGCAAAAAAACGGCCGAAATCCTCGCCGGGCTGGGCATCCACACCATCGGGGACCTGGCCGGCAGCGACCGGGAGCTGCTGCGCGCGCGCCTGGGCAAAGCCGCCGGCATGCTCTGCGACTACGCCGCCGGGCTGGACGACAGCCCCGTGCGCGGCCCCGGAGAAGAGCGCGAGATCAAAAGCGTGGGCAACAGCGTCACGTTCCGGCGCGACCTCGTCGGGGCGGAGGATATCCGCAAGGGCGTGAAGGCCATTGCGGACAGCGTGGCCGCCCGCATGCGCCGGAACGGCGTCAGGTGCTGGGTGGTGCAGATCGGCATCAAGAACCCGAGCCTGCGGACCATCACGCGCCAGAAAACGCTGCGGGAGCCGACGCATCTCGCGCGGGAGATCGGCGCCGCCGCCCTCGATCTGATCTCCGCCTGCTGGAACCCCAACGCCCCCATCCGGATGCTCGCCATCTCGGGCACGGCGCTGGTGCCGGACGGCGCGCCCGGCGGGCAGCTCTCGTTTTTCGATCCCGGCGGGGACAACCGCTCCGGCGAAAAGCAGGAAAAGCTGGAGACGGCGATGGACGCCATCCGGGAAAAATACGGGCCCGGCGCGGTCACCTCCGGCACCCTGCTGGACAACGACCTCGGCGTGGAAGGGCTTCACCGCAAATAAGCGCCGCCCGGGCGGCGGACTTCCGGGCCGCGGCAAAGGCCGCATCCCACAGAAAGGGGAAGTTTCATCATGGAATACAAAAAAATCGGCGATCTCATCGTCCTGCGCGTCGCGCGCGGGGAAGAGATCGTCACTTCCGTCAAAGCCGCCTGTGAAAAAGAGCGCGTCGCCTTCGGCAGCGTGGAGGGCATCGGCGCGGTCGGCCGCGCGGAGGTCGGGCTGTACCGCGTCGCCGAGCGCAAATACTATCCGAACACCTTCGAGGGCGAGATGGAGATGACCTCGCTGCTCGGCAACGTGACCGAAAAAGACGGGCAGGTCTATCTGCACCTGCACGCGAATTTTGCCCGCGCGGACGGGCAGGTCCTGGGCGGTCACCTGAACGGGGCCGTTGTCAGCGGCACCGCGGAGATCTTCATCCGCACCGCGCCGGGGACCGTCGGCCGCAGAGCCGACCCCGGGACGGGCCTGAACGTTTTCGCTTTTTGATTTTCACGCTTCCTAACGCCGCGGCCCCGCCGGATTTTCCGGCGGGGCCGCGGCGTGTTCAGCCGTTTTTCTTCTTCCGGCGGCAGGTCCTGCGGTACGGGCACCGGGCGCAGCATCCGTCGCAGCCGGTGCCGTGCCGCACGGCATACCAGGCCGCCAGCGCCGCCAGCGCGGCGACTCCCGCAATCAGCAGAGCGTCGAGTCCTCCCATGGGCGGGCCCTCCTTCCGTTACACAAACAGCAGGCCGACGTGGTACACGACGAAAGCCGCGAGCCAGGCGACGCCGCACTGGTACAGGACGACGCCCAGCGCGCTTTTCACGCTGCCCATCTCCTGCCGGACGGCGTTGATGGCGGCGACGCAGGGGGTGTACAGCAGCGTGAAGGTCAGGAACGTGAACGCCGCGAGCGGCGAGAACATGCCGGAAAGCGTCGCCGGCAGGCCGGACGCGCTGGTCCCCGTGAGGACGGCCAGCGTGCTGATCACGGCCTCCTTTGCGGTGAAGCCGGCCAGCAGCGCGGTGGAGGCGCGCCAGTCCCCGAAGCCGAGCGGGGCGAACACCGGGGCGATGAACCGCCCGACGGCGGCGAGCATGCTTTCCGCCCCCGAGGAGACAACGTTGACGCGCGCGTCGAACGTGCGCAGAAACCAGACCGCGAGGGTCGCGAGGAAGATCACGGTGAACGCCCGCACCAGAAAGCCCTTCGCTTTGTCCCACATCAGCAGCAGCACGCTCTTCGCGCTGGGCATGCGGTAGTTCGGCAGCTCCATCACGAACGGCACCGGGTTCCCGCGGAACATTGTGCGCCGCATCAGCAGCCCGCTCAGGACCGCCATCCCCATCCCCATCCCGTAGAGCGCGGCCATCACCCACACGGCGTGTTCCGGGAAAAACGCGGCGGCGAACACCGCGTAGATCGGCAGCTTCGCGCTGCAGCTCATGAACGGCGTGAGCAGGATCGTCATTTTGCGGTCGCGCTCGCTCGAAAGGGTGCGCGTCGCCATGATGGCCGGCACGGAGCAGCCGAAGCCGATCAGCATCGGGACGAAGCTGCGGCCCGAAAGGCCGATCTTCCGCAGCGGCTTATCCATCACGAAGGCGACGCGGGCCATATAGCCGCTGTCCTCGAGGATCGAAAGGAAGAAAAACAGCACCACGATGGTCGGCAGGAACTGGAGTACGCTGCCCACGCCCGCGAACACGCCGTCCACCACCAGCGACCGCACCACCGGGTTCACGCCGAACGCCTGCAGCCCGGCGGCAACGGCTCCCGCCGCGGCGTCGATCCCTTTCGAGAGCATCTCGCTCAGCGGCTGGCCGATCACGCCGAAGGTCATCCAGAAGATCAGCATCATGATCAGCAGGAAAATGGGGACGGCGGTGTATTTCCCCGTCAGCACCCTGTCGATCCGCACGCTGCGCCGGTGCTCTTTGGATTCCTTCGGCTTCACGACCGTGCCGGCGCAGAGCTTTTCGATGAACGTATAGCGCATGTCCGCCAGGGCCGCCTCGCGGTCCGTTCCCAGCTCGCGCTCCATCTCGGCCACGTCGCGCCGGATCATGTCCGTCTCGTTTTCGGAGAGGGCCAGCGCCTTCGCCATGGGCCCGTCGCCCTCCACCAGCTTGGTCGCGGCAAAGCGCGGCGGCACGTGGATGCGCCGGGCGTGGTCTTCCACCATGTGGGCGATGGAGTGGATGGCCCGGTGCACGGCGCCGCTGCAGAAATCCTGCCGCAGCGGGAGCCGCCTGCGGCGCGCCACGTCGACGGCGGTCGCGATCAGCTCCTCCACGCCCTCGTTCCGGCTGGCGGAGATCGGCACGACCGGCACGCCGATCTGCTTCTGAAACTCCGCGATCCGGACGGTCCCGCCGTTCGCGCGGACCTCGTCCATCATGTTGAGGGCGATCACCATCGGAATATCCAGCTCGATCAGCTGCATGCTCAGGTAGAGGTTCCGCTCGATATTGGTCGCGTCCACGATGTCGATGATCGCGTCCGGCCGGCCGTTCAGAAGAAAATCGCGCGTGACGATCTCCTCGCTGGAATACGGCGAAAGCGAGTAGATCCCGGGCAGATCGACGACGACGGCCCCGGCGTGCCCCCGGACGGTCCCGTCCTTGCGCTCCACCGTGACGCCGGGAAAATTCCCGACGTGCTGGTTCGAGCCCGTCAGCTGATTGAACAGGGTCGTCTTGCCGCAGTTCTGGTTTCCGGCCAGCGCAAAAACCAACCCCTACCCCTCCTCAATCTCGACATTCCGCGCGTCTTCCTTCCGCAGGGTCAGCTCGTAGCCGCGCAGCTGGATCTCGATGGGGTCGCCCATCGGGGCCACCTTCCGCACCAGCACCGCCGTGCGGGGGGTCAGGCCCATATCCAGCAGTCTGCGCCGCAGGGCGCCCCTGCCGTTGACCGCCACGATTTTCGATTCCCGGCCGATCGGAAGCTGGTCCAGCGTCATTTTCAGCACATCCCGTTCCAGAAGGATGCCGCCCTCCGGCGGAATTTTTCTCCGGAGCGCGGCAGCGTTAGCCACTGCTAAGTATTGTATGCCCGCGCCGCGGCTTTGTCAAGAAAAGGCGGGCGCGCGCCCGGGCCTTCTCAAGGCCGGAAGCGCGCGCCCGCCTTCCGCGGGGGAACGGGGTCATTGGGCCTTCTTCGATTCCTGATAGACCGAATTGGCCGTTTCCGTGTATTTTTCGCTGCCCTTGGTCTTGCACTGCTGCACATAGGCGTCCCAGCCGGTGTCGATATCGGTCTGGCCGAGGATGAACTTGTAGGACATCTGGTTCACATAGTCCATCACCGGCTGCACCAGCAGGTTCTGCGCCTCGCGCTGATCCTCGTCGTACAGGATGGTCGGTGCCGACGGAAGCAGGGTGCGGGTCTTGTTCACGTTCTCGATAAAGGCTTTCTCCTCGTCGTTCATCATCGAATAAGCCAGCTCGTTCGGGCCGCCGGCCGTCAGGATGAACACGCCGCAGCCGAAGCCGAGGTCCTTGCGCAGATCCTTGGCGTCCTTCGCGTCGGGGTTCAGGCCGTAGGCGGGGCAGGTGTAGCCTTCGTTCAACGTGTATTTCCCGTCCTTGACGGTGTAGGTCTCGCCCTCGATGCCCCATTTGGCCAGGGTCTCGCCTTCCTTGCTGTACCACAGCCAGTCGACGAATTTCAGGAGCGTCTCAAAGTTGGGGTCCTCCTGCGCCTTCTTGGTCAGCATGATGCCGTTCTCGAGCCGGGTGCCGACCAGGTTGGCGCCCGCCGGGCCCGCCGGGATGTTGGTCTTGGCGACCTCGTATTTGCCCTCGCCGAGGATGGCGTCCATCTTGGTCCGCAGGTCGTTCATCTCCTGCGAGTTGGTGGTGATCATAAAGGATTTTCCGTTCTCAAACTTGCTCTTGGCCTGGTCGTCGGACTGCGTGGCGCTCTCCTTGTCCAGCAGACCCTCTTTGACCAGCTTGCTGAAATAGCTCAGCTCCGTCTTGTACTCCTCCATGGTCGGATAAAAGACGAATTGGTCCTGGTCCTTGTCGTAATAGAAGGTGGAGCCGCTGTTCCAATCGGCACCCGCCGTCTTGAGGCCGGTGTTGGTCTTGCAGAATCCGGGCCCGGCGATCTGCAGCAGCGCGCCGAGCTGCCAGCGGTCGGAAAACGGCGTCACGTCCGGGTACAGCTCCTTAAGCTTTTTCAGCACGCTGTAAACGTCGTCCCACGATTCCGGCATCGCGATGCTGTTTTTCTTCAATATGTCCGTGCGCACGCAGAGCGAGTAATCCACATTGAAGGATTCGTGCAGCTCCGGCAGCACGTAGTACTTTCCGTTCTTCTGCAGCAGGGTGTTCACGTCGGACTGCAGGTTCCACGCCTTCACTTCGGAAGAATAGTTCGGCATCTTGTCGGCGAGATCGCTGACCGCGAGGATCTGCCCGGAAGGGATGAACGGGACCTCCTGCCCCGGATAGGTTTTCGGGATGATCTCGGGCGCGTCGCCCGAGGCGATCAGCACGCTGCGCTTGTCGTTGTAGCTCGCCATCGGCACGACCATCACGTCCAGCGTCACATTGGTGGCGTCCTTGATGGCATCCCAGAGCTTCCAGTCGTTTTTAAGGGGATAGCCGGGGTTGTCGCTGAACATCAGGGAAAAGGTCACGGGCTTTTCGGATTTGAAGTCGTACTCCCCCGGGGCCGCGCTGTCGGCCTGCGAGGAGGCGCCCTGCGACGCCGCCTCCGAAGAAGCCGGCTGCGCCGAGGAGACCGCCTCCCCTTTTCCGGACGGGCTGCACCCGGCCGCTGACACCGCAATCACTGCGAACGCCAGGCAGGCCGCTGCGATTTTTCTGACAACAACTTTTCTGCCAATGACTGACATCTTAACATCCTCCCTTGATAAAAATATATCGACATTCCGCCTGCGCGGAAGGGATACCGAAACCGGCTCAGCCCTTGACGGAGCCGAGCGTCATCCCCTGCACGAAATATTTCTGCAGGAACGGGTAAACGCAGATGATGGGCAGGGCGGTCAGCACGATGGTGACGGCCTTGACGTTGGAGGCGACCTCGCCCAGGGCGTCGGCGTCTGTCCCCGACGCCTGCGAGGCTCCCGCGATGATATTCCGCAGATACAGCGAGACCGGGAACGCCTCGGGACGGTCCAGGTAGAGGAACGGCCCGAACCACGTGTTCCACATGCCCACCGCGTAAAACAGCGTCATGGTCGCGAGGATCGGCTTGGAAAGCGGCAGCACGATATGGGCGACGATGCCGTAGGTGCCCATGCCGTCGATGGCCGCCGCCTCCTCCAGCTCCCGCGGCAGCCCCTCGAAAAAGGTCCGCATCACGATCAGGTTGAACGCGCTGATGGCGCCGGGCACCACCACGGCCCAAAGGGTGTTGCGCATGCCCAGGTTGCGGACCAGCAGATAGTTCGGGATCATCCCGCCGTTGAAGAACATCGTGAACACGGCCAGCCCCGTAAAGAATTTTCTGCCCATCAGCCGAGGCACCGAAAGCGCGTAGGCGAAGATCGTCGTCATGAACAGGTTGATGAACGTGCCGACCACCGTGTAGACGACGGTGTTTTTGTAGTCGATCCAGAACATGCTGTCGGACATGATGAGCCGGTAGGTCTTCAGGTTGAACCCCTTCGGGTAGAACGTCACGGCGTTGCTGGCGATGTATTTCATGTCGCTGAACGATTTCGCCACGACGTTCAGCAGCGGGAACAGCGTCACCGCCACCACGATCAGCAGGAGGATCGCGTTGAAGACCCGGAAAACCCGGTAGGACGCGCTTTCTTTCATTTCAAACCCCTTCCCCGGCGGAGCCGCGGCCCCCGCCCCGCTCTCACCACAGGCTGGTCTCCGAAAACTTTTTGGAAAAGAAATTGGCCAGCGCGATCAGCAGGAAACCGATCACGGAGTCGAACAGGCCGATGGCCGTCGCGTAGCTGAAGCTGTTCATCTCCATGCCGATGCGGTACAGGTAGGTGGAGATCACGTCCGCCGTGTCGTAGATGGCGGGGTTGTAGAGCAGCAGCACCTTCTCGAACCCGACGTTCAGAATGGCGCCGGTGTTCAGGATCAGCAGGATCGTGATGGTCGGCAGGATCCCCGGCAGCGTGACGTGGAGCGTCTGCTGCCAGCGGCTCGCGCCGTCGATCTCGGCCGCCTCGTACAGCTCCGGGTTGATGTTCGTGAGGGCCGCGAGGTACAGGATGGTCCCCCAGCCCGTTTCCTGCCAGATGCCGGTGATCACATAGACCGGCACGAAATAACCGGATTCCTGCATGAAGGCGACGGTGTGGCCCGTCAGCGCCTTCACGATCACATTGACGAAGCCGGAGGAAGGCGAAAGCAGATCGATCGTCATCCCGGCCACGATCACGACGGAAAGGAAGTGCGGCAGGTACGAGATCGTCTGCACCGTCTTCTTGAACGCCTTGCTACGCACCTCGTTCAGCAGCAGAGCCAGGACGATGGGGAGCGGAAAACCGAAAACCAGCGAGGACGCCCCGATCACGACGGTGTTGCGGAACTTCATCCAGAAATTCCCGTCGAAGATGAACATTTTGAAGTACTTCAGCCCCACCCATTGCGTGCCGAACCACGGGCCGCCCGGCACGTATTTGCGGAAGGCGATCACGTTCCCCAGCATCGGCCCGTACTTGAACAGGATGAAATAGGCGACCGGCAGGATCAGCAGGCTGTAGAGCTGCCAGTCCTTCAGCAGCCGCCGGGCCGTTTTGCCCCGGGCGAAAGGCCGGACCGTACCCCGCGGCTCTTTTTTCCTCGCGCGCAGTTCCGTTTCCATCAGCAGCATCCTCTCCCGCCGTCTCCCCGTTTTCCGGTCCCGGCCTTCCGCTTCCGTCCGCCCCCTTTTTGGGGCGCCCCGGATTGCTCGACTTATGCTTTTTCGGTCTCTCGGAAAGCCGGGCACGTCTTTGATTCTTTTCTTGATTGAGTCAAAATTTGCTGTTTGCATTGTGCAATATCCGTCTTTTCTTCTGATCTGTTCTGTCGCTTTTGCTTCATCTTTTTAGTTTCTACACTTAGATTTGAAATAATAAATGAATTTTATCTTTTTATCCTCGCGAATTGATAACAAATTCATTATACGTGGAACCTCCGCTTTTTCAATATCCTTTCCGATTTATGGCAAGAACTGATCATGACTCGGCAAACTTTGATAAGACTGCCGGCCCGGAAAAAGATTAAGATAAAAGCGCGGATCACCGAACGCGCACGAATTAAAATTGCGGCAATTCCGGGAAGGACGCGGGCAGGCTTTGTTCCCCCGCTGCCGAACCGGGGCCGCCGCAGGATGGAGGTTTTCGGAATGGCCGCAGCGGCAGGGTACCGGGACGAACGGCTCAGTTTTGAAGAAAGGGCGCGGGACCTCGTCTCGCGCATGACCTTAGAGGAAAAGATCGGGCAGATGCAGTTCGAGGCCCCGGCCGTCGAGCGGCTGGGCATCCCCTCCTATAACTGGTGGTGCGAGGCGCTGCACGGCGTCGCGCGCGCCGGCACGGCCACCATGTTCCCCCAGGCGATCGGCCTGGCCGCCGCCTTCGACGAAGGCCTGATCGGGCGGGTCGCGGACGTGATCTCGACGGAAGGGCGGGCCAAATACCACGAATTCCAGCGGAAGGGCGACCACGGAATTTATAAGGGGCTCACGTTCTGGTCCCCCACCATCAACATCGACCGCGACCCGCGCTGGGGCCGCGGGCAGGAGACCTACGGCGAAGACCCCTTCCTGACCTCCCGGCTGGGCGTCGCGTTCATCCGGGGGATGCAGGGGAGCGACAAAAAATACCTCAAGACCGCCGCCTGCGCCAAGCATTTCGCCGCGCACAGCGGGCCGGAATCCGAGCGGCACCGATTCAACGCGGCGGTCTCGGCGAAGGACCTGTGGGAAACTTATCTGCCCGCGTTCGAGGCGGCCGTGAAGGAGGCCGGCGCGGCCGGGGTGATGGGCGCCTACAACCGGCTCAACGGGGAGCCGTGCTGCGGCAGCAAAACGCTTCTGCGGGACATTCTGCGCGAAGAATGGGGCTTCTCGGGATACGTGACCTCCGACTGCTGGGCCATCCGGGATTTCAACGAATCGCACAAAGTCACCTCGGACATCGAGGAATCCGCAGCCCTCGCGGTCCGCAACGGCTGCGACCTGAACTGCGGCTGCGCGTTCGCAGGCCTTGTCAAGGCGTACCGTCGCGGCCTGGTCTCCGAAGCGCAGATCGACGAGGCCGTCCGCCGCCTGATGCTGGTGCGCATGCGCCTCGGGATGTTCGACGACCCCGCGCACGTGCCCTACGCCTCGATCCCCTACGAAAAGAACGACTGCCCCGGGCACCACGCCGCCGCGCTGGAGGCGGCGGAAAAATCGCTCGTCCTGCTGCGCAACCGGAACCATCTGCTGCCGCTGGACCGGAGCCGAATCCATTCGCTCGCGGTGATCGGCCCCAACGCCGACAGCCGGCGCGCGCTGGAGGGCAACTACTGCGGCAGGGCCTCCGGCTACGTCACGGTGCTGGAGGGCCTGCGGCAGGCCGCCGGCGAGGGTACCCGCATCTATTACGCCGAGGGGTGCCACCTCTATAAAAACAGCATGAGCGGCCTCGCGGAGAAAAACGACCGGCTCGCGGAGGCGGTTTCCGCGGCGGAGCGGGCGGACGCGGCCGTCCTCTGCCTGGGCCTCACCGCCGACATGGAGGGCGAGGAGGGCGACGCCTCGAACGAATTCTCGTCGGGCGACCGGAAGAGCATCCTGCTGCCCGCCCCGCAGCGGGAGCTTCTGCAGGCCGTGCTGCGGGTCGGCGTCCCCGTGGTCGTCGTGCTGCTTTCCGGCAGCGCGCTGTCGGTCGGTGAAGCGGATACCCGCGCCGGCGCCGTGGTGCAGGCGTGGTATCCCGGCGCAGAGGGCGGCCGGGCCGTCGCCTCGTTGCTGTTCGGCGATTTTTCCCCGAGCGGCCGGCTGCCGGTCACGTTCTACCGCTCCGACGCGGACCTGCCGGATTTCCGGGATTACTCGATGGCGAACCGCACCTACCGCTTCATGAAGGCGGAGCCGCTGTACCCGTTCGGCTACGGCCTGAGCTACACGCGGTTCGAGTACTCGCCTGTCTCGCTGAGCGCCGCCTCCGTCCGCGCGGGCGGGAGCGTCCGGGTCGCCGTCACCGTCACAAACGCCGGCGCGCGCGCGGGCGACGAGATCGTCCAGCTCTATCTGCGGGACCTCGAGGCAAGCGTGCGCGTGCCCAACTGTCAGCTCGCCGGCTTCCGCCGCGTCCGTCTGGAACCGGGCGAATCCCGGCGCGTGGAGTTTACGGTTTCCCCGCGCCAAATGGCGCTGATCGACAACGGCGGCCGCTGCGTGCTGGAGCCGGGGCGCTTCCGCGTCTCGGTCGGCGGCGGCCAGCCGGACCGCCGCAGCGAGGAACTGACCGGGCAGACCGTCCCCGCCGCGGAGTTCGACGTGACGGGGGAGCCGCTGGAGCTGCGCCGCTGAAAGGCATAAGAAAAGCCGCGCTCCGGCGAGGGAACGCGGCGCGGCTCATCCCTTGACACGCAGCTTGCGGAACTCCTGCGGGGAGCAGCCCTTGATCGTGCGGAACAGCCGGTCGAACGTCGCAATGCTGCTGAAACCGACCGCATAGGCGGCCTCGGATATGGTATAATCGGGGTCGGTCAGCAGCGCCTCGGCCTTCTTGATGCGGTACTCCGCCAGATAGCGGTGGAAGCTCTTCTCCGTGATCTCCTTGAACAGGCGGGAAAAATAGTACTCGCTGAACCCGGCCGCCCGGGCGATGTCACCGAGGTGGATATCCTCGCTGTAGTTTTCCTCGATATAGCGAAAGGAGTTCCGGATCTTCTCGAGGCCCATCCGCTTGCCGCCGTTCCGGCTGCCGATGTTCACCTGGGAAGGGGTGCTGCGGCACAGCAGGACCAGGATGTCGAGCATCCGCGCGGTATAGAACAGGCGGTCCGCCGCCTCCTCGTTTTTGTGCTCCTCGAGGATCGCGCGCATCTGCTTCTCCACCTGCGTGTGCAGCCCGCTTCCCGCGGCGATCAGGCGGACGTCGCGCAGCTGGGTCTGCACGCGCTCCACCTCGCCGTAGGGGCTGAGGGCCGAGGGCTCGAAGTTGACGAAGATGCGCAGGCCGGTCGGGGCCTCGCTGCAGAACTCGTGGATGTCCCCTCCCGGGATATAAAGCAGGTCGCGCTCCCGCAAATCGTACCGCTTGGAGTTGACGAACACGACGAAGCCGTTCTCCAGCACGTAGATGAGCTCGAGCGCGTTGTGCCAGTGCGCGGGGTAGTTGAAGTTGACGTTCCGGTTCACGAGCAGCCGGAACGGGAATTCCTTTTCAAAGATTTCCTTTTCGTGAAGGCCGTCAATCTTCATCCGGGCCCCCTCCTTTCCGCTTTTACAGAGTTCCAGCCAGAACGGGGGACCAAGCCATTCCGCAGCTCGACTGGAAATCCGATAGACGGAACGATTATATCATAAAATCCGGAGACCTTGTAAAGAATTCAGGTGTTTTGATGCGAAAAGACTGGAAAAACGGCCCGCTGTACCGGTGCTGGCTCTCCTACGGCGGCTACCGGCTGACGGAAAAGAGCCTGCGGTTCCGGCCGTTCTGCCGGTTCGTCCGCATACCGGAGGACGCCGGGCCGGTCCTGCGCTCCGCCGCGGAGGAATGGCGGCGCGCCGCGGGCGAGATTTTCGGCGTCCGCCCCGGCCTGACGGCGGACGACCCCGGCTGCCCGCACGTGCGCCTCCGCGCGGACGAGGCGGCGCCGGCCGGGGCGGGGAGCGGGTTCCGCATCTCGCTGGAAAGCGGCCCTTCCCCGTGCCTGACCGTCTCCGGCCGCGGCGAAAGCGGCGTGCTGACCGGCGTGTTCGCGCTGCTGCGGGCCGTCGGGCGCGGCAGGTCGCCGGAGGAGGCGCAGACAGAGGAGGAATCCCGCAACGAGCTGCGCATGATCGACCACTGGGACAATCTCGACGGCAGCGTCGAGCGCGGCTACGCCGGCCGCTCGCTGTTCTTCCGCAACGGGCGCGTGCTGCGGAACACCGCCCGCATCACGGACTACGCCCGCCTGCTGGCCTCGGTGGGGATCAACGCGGTCGCGCTGAACAACGTCAACGTCCTTCCGCCGGCGGGAAAGCTGATCACCGGAAAATATCTGCCGGCGGTCGCAAAGATCGCGGGGATCTTCTCCGCCTGGGGCATCCGCACGTTCCTGAGCGTCAGCTTCGCCTCGCCGGCCGAGCTGGGCGGCCTGCCCACGGCCGATCCGCTGGACGAAGGCGTGCGGCGCTGGTGGGCGCGAAAGGCGGACGAAATCTACCGCCTGATCCCCGATTTCGGCGGCTTCCTCGTCAAGGCGGATTCCGAATCCCGGCCGGGGCCGTACACCTACGGCCGCAACCACGCCGAGGGCGCCAACCTGCTGGCGGAGGCGCTCGCGCCGCACGGCGGGCTGGTGATCTGGCGGTGCTTCGTCTACAACTGCCATTTGGACTGGCGGGACCGCAGCCGGGACCGGGCGAAGATGGCCTACGAGAATTTCGCCCCGCTGGACGGCCGGTTCCGCGAGAACGTGATCCTGCAGATCAAAAGCGGGCCGGTGGACTTCCAGATCCGCGAACCGGTCTCCCCGCTGTTCGGCGCGATGCGCCGGACCAGCCAGATGATGGAGTGCCAGATCACGCAGGAATACACCGGGCAGCAGATCGACCTGTGCTACCTGGTCCCCCTGTGGAAGGAGGCGCTGGAGTTCGACGCCCGCACGGACGGCGAAAGGACGCCCGTGCGCAGCGTGGTGGACGGCTCCCGGTTCGGGACCCCGCACGGCGGAATGGCGGGCGTCTCGAACGTGGGGGACGGCCCCGGCTGGACGGGGCACCCGCTCGCGCAGGCCAACCTGTACGGCTTCGGGCGCCTGTGCTGGCAGCCAGCGCTTTCCGCGGAGGCCGCGGCGCGGGAATGGGCGGACCTGACCTTCGGCGCGCGCTCCCCCGCCGCCGACACGGCCGTCTCGATGCTGCTGCGCTCGCGCGCGGTGTACGAGCGGTACACCTCCCCGCTGGGCGTCGGCTGGTTCGTGAATCCCGGCTGCCATTACGGCCCGAGCGTGGACGGATACGAATACTCCCGCTGGGGCACGTACCACCGCGCGGACTGCAAAGGCATCGGCGTCGACCGCACCGCCCGCACGGGGACGGCGTACACGGCCCAGTATTCCCCTTCCGTCGCGGCGGTCTACGAGGACCCGAAGACCTGCCCGGAAGAGCTGCTGCTGTTCTTCCACCACCTCCCCTATTCCTGGCGGCTCCGGGACGGGCGGACGCTGCTCCAGTACATCTACGACTCCCACTTCGAGGGCTGCGCCGAGGCGGAGCGGCTGAAAAGCGACTGGCTGCCCCTGAAAGGGCAGGTGGACCCCGACTTTTTCGCGGAGGTTCTGCGCCGGCTGGACCTGCAGATCGAGGACGCGCGGGAATGGCGCGACGTGGTCAACACCTATTTCTTCCGAAAGACGGGCGTCCCGGACGAAAAAAAGAGAAAAATTTATCCCTGACCCGCCCCGGGTCAGGGATTTTTTGGGATTGATGCAAGAGTGCGGCTCCGCTTCAAAGCTCCAGCTCGTCCGCCAGCGACTGCATCGCGGTCAGGGTCCTCTCGATCAGCTCGTCGAGCGTCCAGCCCAGCATGTCCGCGCCGTTCCGGATCACCTCGCGCGAGCATCCGGCGGCGAACCCCTTGGACTTGAACTTTTTCTTCACGGATTTCGGCTGGAGGCCGCGAACGCTCTTCGAGGGATGCATCAGCGCCGTCGCGCCGATCAGTCCCGTCAGCTCGTCGGTGGCGTAGAGAACCTTCTCCATGAAATGCTCCGGCTTCACGTCCACGGTCAGGTGATAGCCGTGGCTCGCGACGGCGTGGATCAGCTTCTCGTCGATCCCGCGCTCCCGCATGATCTCCTGCTCCTTGACGCAGTGCTGCTCCGGGTATCGCTCAAAATCGAGGTCGTGCAGCAGCCCCGCGACCTTCCAGAACTCCGCGTTCTCCGGGTCGTATTCGCGGGCGAAATACCCCATCACCCCGGACACAATCTCGGCGTGTTTCAAGTGGAACGGGTCCCGGTTGTACTCCTTCAGCAGCTCCCGGGCCTCTTCCAAAGTCGGTATCTTCCCCATTTTTATCCTCCGGTTTCCGGAAATGTCCTATCCGTTCGATATGTTTTCTATATTTTAGCCGCTTCCGCCCGATTTGTCAACGCGCCTCCGGCGCGGCGAAACGCCGCCGCCCGGAGCTGTTTTTTTGTTGCAAAATCCGCCGCCTTGTGGTAGAATAGAAAAGTATCCGGGTGTGGCGCAGTTGGTAGCGCGCTTGACTGGGGGTCAAGAGGCCGTG
>DAIUFE010000041.1:0-4915 GCA_036844765.1 Caproicibacter sp.
GATGGAGCCGACGAACACGCCGTTGTTCCAGTCGCGGGACTGGTAGACCAGCGGCGTGGTGTGCGCGCGGCGTCCGCCGAAGATGATGGCGGAGATCGGCACGCCCTTGCCGCTGTTGAACTCGGGGCTCAGGCACGGGCAGTTCTCCGCCGGGGCGGTGAAGCGGCTGTTGGGGTGCGCGCCCTTCGTCTTGGCGGCGGTGCCGTCCCACGGCTTGCCGGTCCAGTCCACGCCGTGCTTGGGCGGGTTGTGGTCCAGGCCCTCCCACCAGACGGTGTTGTCGTCCAGGTTCTGGGCGACGTTGGTGAAGATGGTGCCGGACTTCGTGGTCGCCAGCGCGTTCGGGTTGGATTTGGAGTTGGTGCCGGGCGCCACGCCGAAGAAGCCGTTCTCGGGGTTCACGGCCCACAGCCTTCCGTCGGGACCGATGCGCATCCACGCGATGTCGTCGCCGACCGTCCAGGCTTTATAGCCCTTCCTGCGGTAGACCTCCGGCGGGATCAGCATGGCGAGGTTCGTCTTGCCGCACGCGGACGGGAACGCCGCGGCGACGTAGCGGATCTCCCCCTTCGGGTTCTGGATGCCGAGGATGAGCATGTGCTCGGCCATCCAGCCCTCCTGCTTGCCGAGGTAGGAGGCGATGCGCAGCGCGAAGCACTTTTTGCCGAGCAGCACGTTCCCGCCGTAGCCGGAGTTCACGGAGATGATGGTGTTGTCCTCCGGGAACTGACAGATATAGCGTTTTTCGGCGTCGATATTGCATTTGCAGTGCAGGCCGCGGACCCAGTCGCCGCTGTCGCCCAGCGTGTCCAGCACCTTGCTGCCGACGCGCGTCATGATCGACATGTTCAGCACCACGTAGATGGAGTCGGTCACCTCGATGCCGATCTTGGAGAACGGCGAGCCGACCGGCCCCATCGAATAGGGAATGATATACATGGTGCGGCCCCGGTAGCTCCCCCGGGCGATATCGTAGAGCATTTTATAGGTCTTCTGCGGGTCCATCCAGTGGTTGGTCGGCCCCGCGTCCTCTTCCCTGCGCGAGCAGATGAACGTGCGGCCCTCCACGCGGGCCACGTCGTTCACGGCGGTGCGGTGCAGATAGCATTCCGGCAGCTTTTCCTGGTTCAGTTGGATGAGTTCCCCGGTGCGGCAGGCCTCGGCCCGCAGCGCCTCGATCTGCTTCTTGGAACCGTCGATCCAAAGCACCTTGTCCGGGCGGACGAGGTCCTTCATCTCGCCGATCCACTTCAATACCGATTGATTTTGAGTCATAATTTCTCCTTTCGCCCAATGGCTTATTGAAATTTACTCCAGTTTGCATTATACAACTTGTTTTTGGGGGATTCAATGGCAAAAAGAATATTCGTTAAAAAATTAGCAAAGCCGCGGCGGTTTCCCCGCAGAAGCCGGGGCGCGGAAAAAACGCCCCCTCCGCCGCATCCGGCAAAAGGGGGCGTTCCGCGGGGAGCCGGTCAGAACAGCGGGAGCTTTTTCCCGCCCTGCGCGGGCAGGAAGCCCTCCCGCACGAGGAGCGGCAGGAAGGCGCGGAACACCGCGGCGAGGGCCGCCACCTCGACCGGCAGCAAAAGGGCGTTCTTCAGCAGGCTTCTGGCGAAGAAATAATAATATCCCTTCCCGTACAGCATGCTGCTCCACAGGGCGCCGAGGCCCACGTGGACGCCGAAGTTCACGAGGAACTTCACCGCGAGGATGCGCAGCACGGTCAGGCGGCTGCGGTACAGGAACAGGCCGTACAGGAAAAACTCCAGCATCGTGGAGAGCGTGTAGCCGGGGAAAAACGCCCCCCCGGGCGAAAGCACGTACCCCACGAGGTCCGAGGCCAGCCCCGCGAACAGCCCGACGACCGGCCCGAACAGCAGCGAGCCGAAGGCCACGGCGAGAAACGCGGCTGTCGCCCGCAGGTTGATCCCCACGGGGATGTAGAGCGAAGAGAGCACGGCGCTGAGCGCGGCGGCCAGGCCGGCCAGCACCAGCGAGCGGGGGCGGCGCAGTTCGCCGGCCGCGCCGGACCAGTACGCCGCTGTAAAAACGGGGTTCCGAACGTTTTTCTCCATAAAAAATCCCTCCCTGAACGCGGCAACGCACAGCCACATAAAGGAGGGTTGTTCCTCCGGTATGCGGCAGCGGGATGCGGAAACCGCACGGCAAGCCTTTTGCGGGCTTTCCGTTCCGGGATCAACTCCCCGTTTCCCGGACACATGACCCGCGGTCTCCTACTCTGCCATCCGTTCAATTTTTAATTTCGGCGGTTCCGGCCGAACTGCGAAACGCTTTTGCGTTTCCGGCCGAAAGTGCCGCGAATTCCGAACCGGGGGCCTCCGTCAGCCCGGCTCCTCCGCCGCAAGCCAGAACAGCGTGCTCTTCGAGACGGCAAACCCCAGCTTTTCCTGCAGGCGCATCGAGGCGGCGTTCCCGACGGCGATCTGCCCGAACGGCACCTCGCCGGCGGCGAGAACGCGGTCGACCATCGACACCTCCAGCGCGAGGCCGACGCCCCGGCGCCGGTATTCCGGCCGCACCAGCAGCATGCCGACGGTGCCCTCGGCGTGCCGGCCGACGAAGCCCGCGGGCAGCGGGTCCCCGCCGACGAACGCCCCGAGCATCCCGCCCGCGCGCAGCAGCTCCGCAAGGTAGCCGCCGTAGTCCTCCAGGCGGTAGCGTTCCCGCACGAACGGCAGGAAACGCTCGTCCAGCGGCCGGAGGACGGCGGGGCTTTCCGGCACCGGGATCGGCCCGCGCTTGAGATAGGCGGCCTGGCGGCACTCCATGTTCTCCGCGAAGCCGAACCGATCCCTCAGCCGGTCCGCCAGGAATTTTTGGTGCGCCACGCAAAGGCCTCCCGCCTGACAGGCGGCGGCGATCCGGTCCGCCTCCTCTTCGTCCGCCGCGCTGGCCATGGTGATGTGCCCGGCCGTGTTGTAAAGCAGGACCCCTTTCCCCGAAACGCGGAGCAGCTTCGCGCTGCCGTTCCGGACGCTCCGGATCATCCCCATGTGCAGCAGCGGGTCGCGGGAAAGATAGTCCAGCGCCCGTTTTTTCCGGTCCTCTTCGGTCGGCAAATTGGATTCCCCCCGGTTCTTCCCCGCTATCATAGCACGGCGGGGCCGGGAGGTCAACCGTCCCCCGCGCTCTCGAAGCCGGCCCGGCCGCCCGTGAAGTCGAACAGCAGGGCGCCGTCCTTCCGGCAGACGTACCGCACGCGGCAGGCCGCGTTCTCGCGCACGGTTCGGGTCATGCCGCCCCGCGCCGGCGCCCGCAGCGGGCAGCCGCCGCCCTCCAGCCGCCGCGCCAGCAGGGTCAGGCCGCCCTGCCGCACCAGGATCTCCCGGCTGTCGGCACGCAGCACCCTCGCCCCGCGGTAGGTGGCGACGCGGAGCTCCTTTCCGCCGAGCAGGATCTCGCCGATGCAGCCGGTAAAGCGCAGCCCGAGGAACGGGATCTCCGCCGCCGAAAGCATCACGCAGCCGGCGCCTTCCGAGCACTGCGTCCAGACATAGCGGCGCGGGAACGAGCCGCCCCGGTCGCCCTCCGCGTAGCCGACGCCGCCGCGGAACGAAATTTTCCTGCCGTTGACGGAAAGCCCGCCGTCCACGCGGTGCCGCAGGCTGAGGACGCTGTGCCGGCACTCGAGGAACGGCGCGAAGCGGAACGGCCCCATCACGTCGCCGGCCGGCCGCCGGAACGGCCCGTAGCGCAGCTCCCCCGTCACGGAAACCTGCGGCGAGCGGGCGTTCAGCCGGCATCCGCGCGGCGAGAACACGGAATCCCCGACCGAGACCGGAAAGCCGTTCCCCGCCGTGCGGAACGCTTCGGCCGGGAACGAAAATTGATACGAATCCCCGTTCACGATCACCTGCAGCGAAGCCGAAGCCCGGCCTTCCCGGTCGACGTGGAAAGCCGGGATGAACGCGGCCGTGTCCGTTCCGCTCTGCTGCTTAAAATACCAGCCCTCAAAATACGACCGGCGCTTGTTCCCGCCGTGGAAATCCCCCATTTTGAAACCTTCTTTTTCCCCGCGCGTTTTCCGGGCGGCCCGCCGCCCTTCCACCGGTAGAATGCGCCGCGCCGCGTCTTTTCATTCCCGCGGCGCGCGCATATTTGCCGGGACGCTTGGCAGAATAACAGAGAAAGTTTTTGGGAAAGAAGGCGATCCGATTGACCGTATCCAAAAAAGAATACAAGTCCATGGCGGAAAAGGCCTCGCCCGGCACGACCTACGGCAAGAACATGCTGATGGCCTTCCTGTTCGGGGGAGCCATCTGCACGCTGGGGCAGGCGTTCCAGGACCTCTACCTTTCGCTTGGCCTGAGCCCGGAGGGCGCCGCCGCGTTCGAATCCGTCACGCTGGTCGCGCTCAGCGCCATCCTCACGGCCCTTCGCGTCTACGACAACCTGGCGAAATACGGCGGCGCGGGCACGCTGGTGCCCATCACCGGCTTCGCCAACTCCATCGTCGCGCCGGCGATGGAGTTCAAGAGCGAGGGGTACGTGATCGGCATCGGCAGCAAGATGTTCATGATCGCCGGGCCCGTGCTCGTCTACGGCACCGCGGCGTCCGTCCTCTACGGGCTGATCCTCTGGTTCTTCCGCCTGTACTGAGGCCGGGCGGCCGCAAGAAAGGAGCGCGCATTCATCCATGCCTGCGAGAGTGGGAAAATATACGATCCAGCTTCAGAACAGCCCCGCCGTGCTGGGCTTTGCGGCGGTGGTGGGCAAAAAAGAAGGCGAGGGGCCCTGCGGGCAGTACTACGACCAGTGCCACAAGGACACCACGCTGGGCGAATCCAGCTGGGAAAAGGCCGAAAGCCGCCTGCAGAACGAGGCCGTGCACCTGGCCCTGCACAAGGCGAACCTCAACAACACCGACGTCGACTGCATCTTCGCCGGCGAC
>DAIUFE010000041.1:4975-14773 GCA_036844765.1 Caproicibacter sp.
GGGGCCTGCTCCACCATGGCGCAGACGCTCGGCATCGCCTCGCTGTTCGTGGAATCCGGGGCGGCCGCGCGGGCCGCGGCGGTCACCTCGTCCCATTTCTGCACGGCGGAGCGGCAGTACCGCTACCCGCTGGAGTACGGCGGCCAGCGCACGCCGACCGCCCAGTGGACGGCGACGGCCGCCGGGGCCGTAATCCTCGGCAAGCGGGCGGATTACCCGGACGCCAAGGTCTCGCTGCAGTCCGTCACCTTCGGCCGCATCACCGACTACGGCGTCAAGGACCCCAACAACATGGGCGCGGCGATGGCCCCCGCCGCCGCGCAGACGCTGCTGGATTATTTCTCCGACACCGGCACCAAGCCGGGGGATTACGACCTGGTCCTGACCGGCGACCTGGGCGCGGTCGGCGGGACACTGCTTGAGGAAATGATGAAAAAGGAGGGGCTGGACATCTCGGCCGTCCACAACGACTGCGGGCTGATGATCTACGACCGCCAAAAGCAGGACGTGCACGCGGGCGGCTCCGGCTGCGGGTGCAGCGCGGCCATTTTGTGCTCGATCATCCTGCAGCGGATGGGCGCGGGCCAGCTGCACAAGGTCCTGTTCCTCGGCACGGGGGCGCTGCTGTCGCCCACGTCGTCCCAGCAGGGCGAAAGCGTGCCCAGCGTGGCGCACCTGATCTTCCTTCAGGCGTAAAAGGAGACGGCCTTACGGCAATCCCGGCTGTGAATTGCTTCTCCCCCGCCTCCCGGCGGGGGAGAAGCAAAAAACGTTCCGCGCCTTAAGTGGAAACGCCTCAGGCCAGCGCCTTTCCGAGGGGGGCAAGGTCCAGCGTGCCCGCGCAGCCGGAAAGGAAGCCGGCCAGTTCCTTCAGAATCGCGCGCGCGCCGCCCGGGACGTCGCTCTCCACGTTCAGCGGCAGGATGGGGTCGTGCACGCTCAGGCGCAGCAGAAACCATCCGGCTCCGTGCGCCCGGTCGAGCGAGACGCGCACGCCCTCGCAGCTGTCCGGCGCGGGGGTCCAGCCCTGCCGGCCCTTCGCGTATTCCGCGAGGCGGGCGATCACGCCCTCCCCCGCGGCGCGGGGGTCCTCCGCGCGGATGGGGAACCGAAGCTCCAGCGCCTCGGCCGGCTCCCGGAGCGGGCGGAGAAGATCCTCCAGCGTTTTTCCCCGCGCGCGCAGCCGGGCGGCGAGGAGGATGATCTTCGTCACGAGGTAGGCGCCGTCGTCAAGGAAGTAATTCTCGCGCAGGGCCGCGTGGCCGGAGGTTTCGATCGCCAGCGGGCAGTCCACGCCCGCGCGGTTCAGGCGCACGGCCTCGTCGATCACGTTGCGGTAGCCGCGCTTGAAGCGGCGCTGCCGGCCGCCGAGGGTCTTCTCGATATAATCCCGCAAGCCCGACGAGGTGACGGAATCGGTCACGACCGTGCCGCCGGGGCAGCGCTCCAGCGCGATGGCGGAAGCGACGGCGATCAGCCGGTTGCGGTTGATCTCGTCCCCCTTTCCGTCCACGGCGCCGGCGCGGTCCACGTCGGTGTCGAAGATCACGCCGAGGTCCGCCTTCGCCCGCACGACCGCCCCGCAGACCGAGCGCATGGCGCCCTCGTCCTCCGGGTTCGGGATGTGGTTGGGGAAGCGGCCGTCCGGCTCGAGGAACTGGCTGCCGGAAACGTCCGCCCCCAGCGGCGCCAGCACGTCGGAGGCGTAGAACCCGCCCGCGCCGTTGCCTGCGTCCACCACGATGTGGAAACCTTTCAGCGGATGCCCGCGGTCCGCGGCTCCGACGCCGTCTTTGATAATCTGCCGCAGGCGCGCGCAGTAGCGGGGCATATAGTCCGTCCGCTCGACGCTCCCGTTCCCGGGGGCGGGCGCGGCGCCGTCCTGCGCGAGCCGAAGGATCGCGTCGATGTCCGGGGCGTCGAGCCCGCCGGCCGGGGTGAAGAATTTCAGCCCGTTGCGGTTCCAGGGATGGTGGCTCGCCGTGAGCTGGACCGAGCCGTCGCAGGGGAGGTCCTTCGTCACGAGGAACATGGCGGGCGTGGAGGAAAGGCCGCAGTCCAGCACGCGGACGCCCGCGCCGGTCAGGGCGCGCACCACGGCCGCGCGCAGCCGCCCGGCGGAAACGCGGGGGTCGTGCCCGACCGCGACCGTGAGGGAAGCCGCCGGCTTCCCCGCCTTCTCCGAAAGCCAGAGCGCGAAGCCGCCCGCGATGCGCGCGACGGCCCCGTCCGTCAGCAGGATCTCTTCGCCCGGCACGCCCCCGCTCGCGACGCCGCGGATATCCGTCCCGCTCCTGAAACTCCGCCAGTATTCCGTCAGCATATCTTCCGCCCCTTTTGTTTTTCTTCGCCGATTTCGTTTAGATTATACTACAAAAAAACCGAAAAAAGGAAGCTTTATGCCGAATCTGATCACTCTCCGCAATCTGTGCAAGACCTACGCCCTGGGCGAAAACCGGATCGACGCGCTGAACGGCGTCTCCCTCGACGTGGCCGCGGGGGAGTTCGTCACCATCACGGGGCGCTCCGGCTCCGGCAAATCGACGCTGATGAACATCATCGGCTGCCTGGACACGCCCACCTCCGGCGAATACCTGCTGAACGGCGAGGACGTGGCCCGGCTGGACGAAAAGCGCCTGACCCATATCCGCAACCGGGAGATCGGCTTCATTTTCCAGAGCTTCAACCTGATCGGCGGGCTGAACGCTCTCGAAAACGTGGAGCTGCCCCTGCTCTACCGCGGCGTGGAGCGCGCCGAGCGCCGCCGCCTCGCGTGCGAGGCCCTCGCGCAGGTGGGGCTTTCCGGCCGGGCGCTGCACCGGCCCTCCCAGATGAGCGGCGGCCAGCAGCAGCGCGTGGCCATCGCGCGCGCCATCGCGGCCAAGCCGCCCGTCATCCTCGCCGACGAGCCGACCGGGAACCTCGATTCCGGCTCGGGCGGGGAGGTGATGGGCATCCTGCGCGCCCTGCACCGCGGCGGGCGCACCGTGGTGCTGATCACGCACGACGAGAAGATCGCCCGCGGCGCGGACCGGGTGGTGCGCCTGAGCGACGGCAGGGTGGAATCGGACGGCGCGCCGGGCCGCGCGCCCGCGGCCTGTGCACAGAATGCTGAAAACACAGCGCAAGTTTTGGCGGATTCACCCACCCCCATTCGCTTGACAACGGAAGGCCGCATGCTATAATTTAACTGGCGGAAATTTCCGCCGGTTCCGTTTGAAAACCGGCTTTGCCGAAGGAGGGGTCAATATGCCAAAGTCACCGGTCGAACTGCACGACGTCGACGTACCGGCATTCCTGAAAATTCTGGACGAATGCAAGGGAAAGGTATATCTCGTGACGCGCGAGGGGGACCACCTGAATCTGAAGAGCAAACTTTCCCAGCTGGTCGGGCTGACCAAGCTGATTGAGGGCGGCAAGATCGCCGAAGCCTACATTATCTGCGAGAACCCCGAGGACGAGTCGAAGCTTTTCCGGTTCAATCTGTTCGGCGACAAGGGCACCCGCCCGAAATAAGCCGGACGGAGCCGCGTACGCGGCAGAAAGCTTTCCCGCCGCACAGTGCGGACGGCCGGAGCGGTTGATCACCGCTCCGGCCGTTTTTGCGGCGCGCATCACTGCTACCGGCTGCCGCTGAAAAAGGCGTCCCAGTCCGCGTCGGCCTCGGCGCCGCCGGGGGCGGCCTTCATCAGGCTGCGCAGCTCCTCGGAATCGCGGCTGTGGCTGCCGTCGCTGTAGGAGCTGATGTCGGTGAATTCGGCGGTGCTGTCCCCCGGGCCCCCGCCGCGCGGGCGGCCGCTCCCCGGGCCGCGCCCGCGCCTGCCGCGGAAAAACTGAAGGTAAACGAACGCGCCGACCCCCGCCAGGCCCGCGGCGATCAGGCAGACGCCGATCGGCAGCAGGGCGGAGGATTCTTCCTGCGCTTCCCGCGGGGAGGATTCCGGCGCCGCGGAGCTGGCGCCCGAAGCCGCGCCGGAAGAGACGAGCAGGGCGCCCCAATCCTGCGAGGAGAGGGTGCCCGGGTCGCTCGCGGCCTGCTCGGCCCGCTCGGCGGCCCGCTCGATCTCGCTTTCGCGCGTATCCACCACCACCCGGCTGCTCGGCGCGGCGGCGCGCGACGAAGCGGCGCGCGGCGGCGCGGAGGAGACGGCGATCTTTTCCCACTGCGCCGTCAGGGCGATGTCCTCGTCGATCGAGAACGTATCGGCGACCCCGATGCCGCCGTAGGTCCAGCCGACGAACCGGTAGCCCTTCCGGGAGGGTTTGGCGATCTCGGAGACCGGGGTGCCCTTCGGGACCTGGAACGCCGTTTTGACGCCGGTGCCGCCGTTCAGGTTCAGCGTGACGTTTTTCTGCTCCCCGCCCTCCGGGCTTTCGATCTCCGACGAGCTTCCGGGGACGGCGCCGCCCGAGGACTCCGGCTCCCCGCCGCTCTGCCCGGCGAACGCGGGGACGGAAACGGCGAAGACGCAGAGCAGCACCGCAAACAAGGCCGCTATGTATCTCCCTGTTTTCTGACGCATCATCATTCCGCAAACCCTCTTATAGTAATTCCGGCCATGGCTGAGAAACGGAACTTGCTTCTCCCCCGTCTTCGGCGGGGGAGAAGCAAAAAGCATTCCGAAACGCCGCTCAAAATGCCGTACATCGCTCGGATCGTTCTTATCATATCATAATTCCGGCGGTTCATACAACTGAAATTTTTTCTGGCAAAGAGTGGAAAGCGCGCCGCGTTCCGCATTTTATTGAAAATCGGGCGGGCGGGTGTTATAATTGTGCAAAAAGCGGAAGGGGAAAATCAATGGCGGTTGTGATCAGCGCGGACAGCGCGTGCGACCTTTTCCCGGACCTGTACCGGCACAGGGGGATCGAGCTGGTCCCGCTCTATATCACCGTGGGCGGGCAAACCCGGCGGGACATGTTCGAGATCGGCCCGGACGATCTGTTCCCCGCGGGCGGGGACGGCCGGCTGCCGAAGACCTCCGCCCCGCCGCCCGTCGATTTTTTCGAGCTGTTCCGCCGGTGCGCGGAGCGCGGCGACAGCGTGGTGCATTTCGCCATGAACTCGAAGTTCTCGTCCTCCTTTCAGAACGCCTGCATCGCCGCGCGGGAATTCCCGAACGTCTTCGTCGTGAACACCCTGACGCTCAGCAGCGCCGAGGGGCTGCTGGCCCTGCGCGCCGCCGACCGGCGGGACGCCGGCATGGGCGCACAGGAGATTTTTCTCGCCGCGCAGGACGACTGCCGGAAGGTGCGCGCCTACATCCTGCTGGACTCGCTGGAATACGCCTACCGCGGGGGGCGCGCCACGATGCTGCAGGCGTTCGGGGCCAACCTGCTGAAGCTGCGGCCCTGCCTGCTGCTGGATACGGAAGGCAGGCTTTCCGTGGTGAAAAAATTCCGCGGCAGCTTCGCGCAGGTCTGCCGCGAATACGCGCGGTTCGTCCTCTCGCAGCCGGGCGCCGACCCCGGGCGCGCGTTCGTCTCCACCACGGGGATGGAGAAGGCCCTGTTCGGGCGGATCGTCGGCCTGGTGCGGGAAAGCGGAAAGTTCCGCGAGGTGCTCACCTCCCGCGCCGGCTGCGCGATGACCGTGCACGCGGGCCCCGGCGCGCTGGTGATCTTTTATCTGGCGGAGTGACAAACGGGCCGCGCTTCCGATTTTCCCGCTTCCCCGATGAGGATGGAATATGAAGAAAAAGAACAGATCCTGGGTCGGCAGAAACCTGTTTTCCTTCGTGACCATCGGCCTTTCGATGGGCGTGATGGTCTACTTCCTCGTGAAGGACAACGGCCTCAAAAACCTGTGGGAAACCGTGCTGGACCTCAGGCCCGGGTGGCTTTTCTGCGTGGCGGTGGGCGAGGCGGTCGCCGTGACGCTGGAGTGCTACGTGCTACATCTGTTCTGCCGCCATCTGTACCCCAAATGGACCTTCGGCCGGTCGTTCTACATCGGCACGGTCGGCCTGCTGTACAGCAACCTGACGCCGTTCTCGGTGGGCGAGCCGGTGGAGATCTACAACATGACGCGCATCGGCATGGACGCGGGCGCGGCGAGCTCCATCGTGGCGGTCAAGTCCCTGGTGCACCACACCGTGATGTTCGTCTACTCCCTGCTGCTGGTCCTGCTGAAGCTGCATTTTTTTCAGACCACCATCACCGGCTATTCCTTCGTGACGATCTTCGGCCTGGCGACCAACTGCATTTTCATCGTCTCGGTCTTCCTGGTGATCGCGAACCCGAACCTGACCGAAAAAATTCTGCGCGTGATCGTGCGGGTGATGAACCGGCTCAGATTACAGAGGCTGTCTGAAAAATTCTATAGAAAGGTGCACGACCAGCTCCTCATCTTCCACGGCAGCGCGAACGTGATGGGGCGCTCGTTTCCGCTGTACCTGAACGCCGTGCTGCTGACGCTGGTGCAGATCACGGTCTCCGGCCTGATCCCCTATTTCGTCTACCGCAGCTTCAACCTGAAGGGGCAGTCCGTCCTCACGATGATCGCGGGCGACGCGTTCACTACGATGGTCGCGTCGTTCGTGCCGCTCCCCGGCTCCTCCGGCGGGATGGAGGGCGGTTTCGTGCTGTTCTTCCACAACTTTTTCGGCGACCGCATCATGCCGGCCGTCACGTTCTGGCGCACCGCGACCTATTACCTCGAGATCCCCATCGGCGCGGTGATCTCCTCGGTGGGCAGCAAAAAATACACGGCCCAGAACACCGACCTGTCCTGAAGGCCGCGGCGGGGCGCGCGAGGCTATTCCGGGCTTTCCCCCGCCGGCTCCCCTTCCGTTTCCTGCACGGCGAGCACGTCCCGCGCCAGCTCCTCGAGATCCCGGAACGTCTCGAGAAAACCGGCGCGGCGGCGGAACCCCGCCGCGCCGCGCATCCCCTTCAGATACCAGCCCGCGTGTTTGCGCGCCTCGCTCATCGCGCGGCGCTCGCCCTTATAGCGGCACGCCAGCTCCGCCTGCCGCAGCATCGTGAGCATCCGGCCGTGCGGGCCGGGCGGCGGCACGATGCGGCAGGTCCCGTCGAGGTAGGCGTTGATCTGCAGGAAGACCCACGGGGCGCCCAGCGCCGCGCGCCCCACCATCACGGCGTCGCAGCCGGTTTGCTCCAGCATCTGCGCGGCGGCCTGCGCTCCGGTCACGTCGCCGTTGCCGACGACGGGGATGCGGACCGCCCGCTTCACGGCCCGGATCACGCCCCAGTCCGCGGGCGGAGCGTACTGCTGCGACCGGGTGCGGGCATGCACGGCGACCGCCGCCGCGCCCGCCCGCTCGCAGACGGCGGCCACCTCCGGCGCGTTGACGGAGCCTTCGTCCCACCCCGCGCGCAGCTTGACGGTGACCGGCACGGGCACGGCCCGGGCGACGGCGGCGACGATTCCGCCGCAGAGCGCCGGGTTTTTCATCAGCGCGCTGCCCGCGCCGGAGCCGGTGATCTTCGGCGCGGGGCAGCCCATGTTGATGTCGATCGCGTCAGGGGAAAAGGCCATCGCCTTTTCCGCGGCCCGCGCCATCGCGGCCGGCTCGGCGCCGAAGATCTGGATCGCCGCCGGGCGGGCGGCGTCCCCCAGCTCCATCAGCTCCAGCGTCTTTTTGTCGTTGAATTCCAGCGCCTTCGCGCTGACCATCTCGCTGACCGTGAACGCCGCGCCGAAGCGCGCGCAGGTCTCGCGGAACGCGCGGTCGCCCGCTCCCGCCATCGGCGCGAGCACCGCCCAGCCGGAAAGCTCGATCCCGCCGATCCTCAGGCCCATGGGGGCACCCCCTTTTCCAAAATTCCCACCCCGACGCGGGGCCGGAAAACGGACAAGCCCCATTATAACACTTATTTTTTCGCGGGCAAAGTGCTATAATATTCTATATCACTGAACCTGCAAGTGAGGGCAAACGGATGAAAGTTCTGGTATTGGACGGCAACAGCATCCTGAACCGCGCGTTCTACGGGATCCGCCTTCTGACGACGAAGGACGGGCTCTATACGAACGGCGTGTACGGCTTCCTGACGATCCTGCACCGCCTGCTGGCGGAGACGGAACCGGACGCCGTGGCCGTGGCGTTCGACCTGCCCGCGCCGACGTTCCGGCACCGGGAATACGCGGGCTACAAGGCGAACCGGAAGGGCATGCCGCCGGAGCTGGCCCAGCAGCTGCCGACGCTCAAGGAGCTGCTGGGGCTGCTGGGGTACCGCCGGGTGGAATGCGAGGGCTTCGAGGCCGACGATATCCTCGGCACGCTGGCCAAAGCCTGCGCGGAGGGCGGCCACGACTGCGTGCTGGCCACGGGCGACCGCGACAGCCTGCAGCTCGTCGGCCCGCGCGTGACGGTGCGCCTGGCCTCCACCAAGATGGGCCAGCCGCAGGTCACGCTGTACGACGAGGCGAAGATCCGCGAAGACTACGGCGTCTCCCCGAAGGAAATGATCGAGATCAAGGCCCTGCAGGGCGACGCCTCCGACTGCATCCCCGGCGTGGCGGGCATCGGGCCGAAGGGCGCCGGGCAGCTCGTGCAGGCGTACCACTCCATCGATTCCATCTACGCCCGCCTCGACGAGCTGGAGATCCGCGACACGCTGCGCCGCAAGCTCGCGGCCGGGAAAGACAGCGCGTTCCTCAGCCGGAAGCTCGGCACCATCCGCACCGACGCGCCGATCGACACCGACCTTTCCCACTACGTGCCGCACAAGCGCGACGCGGCGGCCGCCGCGCGCCTGATGGCGAAACTCGAGTTCTTCTCGCTGATCGGCAAGCTGGGCCTCGACGCCCCCGCGCAGCCGGAGCCGGGCGCCGCGGCCTCCCCCGCGCCCGCCGCCGCCCCCGAGGAGTGCGCCGACGGCGCGGCGCTGCTGAAAGCTCTGCGGAGCGCCGGGCGCGCGGATTTCTCCGCCCAAACGGAGGGCGGCGGGATCCGCGCGCTTTACGTGAACCGGGGCGATAAGATCGCGGTCGCGAAGGACGCGCAGACCGTCCGCGCCGTGTTCGCGGACCCCGGGATCCGCAAGAACACGTGGGACGTCAAGCCGCAGTTCGCCGCGCTGGACGCCCGCGGCGAAAAAATCGGCGGCCCGGTGTTCGACGCGATGCTGGCAGGCTATCTGCTGAACCCTTCCGCGCCGGGCTACGAGCCGCTGCGCCTCGCGCGGGAATACGGCGTACCGGTGCCGGAAAAGCCGCCCGGCGGCCCGGCGGACGCCGCGGCCGTGATGCCGGGGCTGGCCGATGCGCTGGAGCGGAAGATCGCGGAGAACGGGCAGACGGAGCTTCTCGAGAAGATCGAGGTTCCGCTCGCGCGCGTCCTCGCCCATATGGAGACCGTCGGCTTCGCGGTTGACGCGGAGGGCATCCGCTCGTTCGGCAGGGCGCTCGAGGCAAAGCTCGGCGAGGTGCAGAAGCAGGTCTACGACGCCGTGGGCTACGAGTTCAACATCAACTCCCCCAAGCAGCTGGGCGAGGCGCTGTTCGGCAAGCTGGGCCTCGCCCACGGCAAAAAGACGAAGACCGGCTGGTCCACCGGCGCCGCCTCGCTGGAAAAGCTGCGGTACGAAAGCCCCGCCGTCGAGCTGGTGCTCGCCTACCGCACGCTGTCGAAGCTCAAATCCACCTACTGCGACGGGCTGCTCAAGGTCGTGGGGCCGGACGGGAGAATCCACTCGAGCTTCAACCAGACGGAGACGCGCACCGGGCGCATCAGCTCGACCGAGCCGAACCTGCAGAACATCCCCGTGCGCACCGACCTGGGGCGCGAGATGCGGCGCTTCTTCATCGCCCGGCCCGGCTGGGTGCTGGTGGAC
>DAIUFE010000042.1:0-14591 GCA_036844765.1 Caproicibacter sp.
GGACGAGGTGGACTCCATCCTGATCGACGAGGCGCGCACCCCGCTGATCATCTCGGGCCCGGGCGACAAATCGACCGAAATGTACCACGTGGCCGACCGCTTCGCCCAGACGCTCAAATGTGTGCGGGTGGCCGAGCTGAACGAAAAGGAAGACAACGACGAGCTTTACAACGGCGCCGATTATGTCGTGGACGAAAAGGCCAAGACCGCCACGCTGACGCAGTCCGGCGTGAAGAAGGCCGAAGCCTTTTTCAAGATCGCCAACCTGACGGACGCGGAAAACCTGCCCATCCAGCACTACGTCAACCAGGCCATCAAGGCGCGCGGCGTGATGCGCAAGGACATCGACTACGTCGTCAAGGACGGCCAGGTCATCATCGTCGACGAGTTCACCGGCCGCCTGATGTACGGCCGCCGCTACAACGAGGGGCTGCACCAGGCCATCGAGGCGAAGGAGGGCGTGGAGGTCGCCCGCGAGAGCAAGACGCTGGCGACCATCACCTTCCAGAACTACTTCCGCATGTACGAGAAGCTCTCCGGCATGACGGGCACCGCCATGACGGAGGAGGCCGAGTTCCGCGAGATCTACAAGCTGGACGTGATCGAGATCCCGACCAACAAGCCGATGATCCGCAAAGACCTGCCGGACCTCGTCTACAAGACCGAGAAGGCGAAGTTCAACGCCGTGATCGGCGATATCCTGGAACACCACAGCCTGGGGCAGCCGGTGCTGGTGGGCACCATCTCGATCGAAAAATCGGAGGAGCTGAGCGCCCTGCTCAAGAAGCGCGGCGTGAAGCACGAGGTCCTGAACGCGAAGTTTCACGAGAAAGAGGCGCAGATCATCGCGCAGGCCGGGCGCAAGGGCGCCGTGACCATCGCGACGAACATGGCCGGCCGCGGCACCGACATCGTGCTCGGCGGCAACCCGGAATACATGGCCAAGGCCGAGATGCGCCGGCAGGGCGTGCCGGAGGAGCTGATCGGCGAGGCGGACGCCTACTCCGAGACCGACAACGCGGAGATCCTCAGGGCGCGCTCGCAGTTCCGCGAGCTGGAGGAAAAATTCCGCGGGCAGACCAAAGCCGAGGCGGAAGAGGTCAAAAAGGCCGGCGGGCTTTACATCATCGGCACCGAGCGGCACGAGTCCCGCCGCATCGACAACCAGCTGCGCGGCGGCGACCGCATCAACGCGCTGATGGAGCGCCTGAACGTGGACGAGGACACCCCCATCGAGAACCGGATGCTGACCGGCACCATCGAGAGCGCCCAGCGCAAGATCGAGGGCCGCAACTTCGGCATCCGCAAGAACGTGCTGCAGTTCGACGACGTGCTGAACCGCCAGCGCGAGATCATCTACAGCCAGCGCGACCGCGTGCTGAACGGCGACGACATCAAGGACCAGATCCTCAAGATGATCGACCAGGCCATCGAGAGGCAGGTCCGGCAGTTCCTCCCCACCGAGGGCGGGCGCGAAACCTGGAACCTGAACGGCCTGCGGGACCGCTATATGGGCTGGCTGCTGCAGCCCGGCGACCTCGCCTACACCGAGGAGGAAAAGGTCCGGCTGGAGCCGGAGGACGTGCAGAGGGACCTGACCGAAAAGGCCCGCGCGCTCTACGAGCAGCGTGAGAAGCAGTTCACCCCGGCCATCATGCGCGAGCTGGAGCGCGTGATCCTGCTCAAGAACGTCGACACCCTGTGGATGGACCACATCGACGCGATGGAGGAGCTTCAGAAGGGCATCCGGCTGCGCGCCTACGGCCAGAAGGACCCGGTGGTCGAGTACCGCATGGAAGGCTTCGACATGTTCGACGAGATGATCGCCTCCATCCGCGAGAACACGGCCCGCATGATGCTGACCGTGCAGCTGCGCACCGCCGAGGAGCCGAAGCGCGAGCAGGTCGCCAAGCCGGCCGCAAGCTCCGGCGGCGGCGAAGACGCCCCCTTGCCGCACACACCGGTCCGCAAAAAGAAAAAGCCCGGCCGCAACGATCCCTGCCCCTGCGGCAGCGGCAAAAAGTACAAGAAATGCTGCGGCCGCTTCGATACCTGATCCGCTTTTCTTTTTTCAAAGAAAAGCGGGGCAAAAGAAACCGACGCCAAAAAAATATGAAAATGCTCCCGAAGCTGAAATCGACGCTTCGGGAGCGTCTCTTGCGCTGTGAAAACCTTTACAGCATTTCCAGTTAAGCTGCGAAGCGATTTTCACCCCTCGCTCAAGGCTGGAATTGCTATAGAAAGACAATTCCGCCTTTTGAAAAAGGCGGGCGAAAACTTCACAGTTGATCCAGCGGGAGTTGCCTTGGACTGTCCCGCCTCAATAAGCTTCCGGTTTGCTCTTAGCTGAATGGCGGGCCGGGCTGTGCCCGCGGCGGGCCGAAGCAGGCTTTGCCTGTGAAAAAAGGAGGCTGAGGGGTTTGCTTTCCCTCAGCCTTTTTCTATACAGATTTGCCATCGGAGGACGTTATGCAAATGCACGGCCCGGACCCATGACCCTGCGGTCGGTCCGCGTCTTCTGTATATACGGCTCTATTATAGTGAATAAATCCAATTCTGTCAACCAATCGCTGGGATCTGTCACCCTTTTGAAATTATTCGGGCCTTTCGTTCCTGTTCGGAACGGCAGGCGGAGTCACGGCTTCCGCTCTCCAAAAACGGGGCGTACATCATCAGCGCGTGGTTCTCGCACAGGGTTTCGTCCCGCAGGGGCGCGCCGTCCGGGCCGTAAACCGTGCGGCAGAGCCGGTTGCTCCGGACGTAGCCGCCCCAGTATTCCCGGCTGATGCACGGGTCCTTCTCATAGACCCGGTAGGTGTAGAGCGGCTTCGACGTGCAGCGCCACTCGCCTTCCAGCGCGGTGTCCGTCACCCGCAGGCAGAGCTGGAACGTCGCGGGGGTGTCGTTCCGAACCATCAGGTCCCGGTAATTGTAGACGCAGGTCGCCCCGCTGCCGAACGGCTGCGTCCGGTTCTCGTCGGGAAAAACGTCGTAGCTGTGGCGGTACCGCTCCGTCACCGTCAGCGCGGTGTGCAGCGTCATCCAGAAAATCAGGTTGGAAAGCTGGCACAGCCCGCCACCTACCCCGTGCCCCACCCGGCCGCAGAACAGCACCATGCCGTCCAGATAACCTTTGCGGCGCGACGGCTTTCCGATCCGCCGCCAGTAGGAGAACGTCTCGCCCGGCCTCAGCAGCAGGCCGTCCAGCCGGGCAACCGCGAGCTTCAGGTTGACGGCCTTGTTGCGCTGCAGCCGCATGTCCGCGCCTTTCAGCCGGCGCAGCAGCGGGGTGGCGTGGGAAAAGCAGACGTACGGCAGCTTCCCGCTGCCGCAGCGCCGGGCGAACCGGATGCCCCCGAATGCCCACAGCAAATACCGCCGCAGCGTGTAATACGCCTTTCCGCAGCGCAGGCGCAGGGCGGTCCGCCTGATGGGCATTCTCCGGTATCCGGGCGCCGGAGGGCGGGGCATGAGGCTTCCCCCCTTTCCGGGGTCAGGCGCCGGTCCCCACGAGGGCCGGGGCCGCTTTTTTCAGGTTTTTTAGCGCGGCGAGCGCGGCCTGCCTGCCGTTCTCGCGCGCCGAGAGGTACACCTTGATCTTCGGCTCGGTGCCGCTCGGGCGGACGATCACCTTCGCGCCGCCGCCCAGGCGGAATTCGAGAACGTTGGACTTCGGCAGGTTGAGGGCGGAGGTCCTCTCCCCGTCGTACCGGACCGAGGTCTGGTAGTCGCTCCGGCCGACGACGGGCCGGCCGGCGATCTCCGCCGGGGGATTTTTGCGCAGGCCGTCCATGATGCTCCCCATGCGGATCATGCCGTCCTCGCCCTCGAAGCCGAAGTTCATCAGCGCGTTCTCGTAATAGCCGTAGCGGCGGTAGAGCGCGTCCATCGCGTCCACCAGCGTCATGCCCTTCTTCCGGTAGGCGTAGGCCATCTGGCAGATCAGCATGCTGGCGTCCACGGCGTCCTTGTCGCGCACATAGCCGCCCGAAAGATAGCCGTAGCTTTCCTCGAAGCCGAAGATATACCGCTGCGCGCCGCCGTGCTCCTCCAGGTCGGCGATCTGGTCGCCGATATACTTGAAGCCGGTCAGCACGCGCCGCAGCTCGATGCCGTAGCTCTCAGCGACGGGCGCGGCCATGTCGGTGCTGACGATGGTCGTGACCGCGACCGGGTCCTTCGGCAGGGTGCCGGCCTCCCGGCGCCCGCGGGCGATGAAATCCAGCAGCAGCACGCCGACCTCGTTCCCGCTCATCAGGACGTACTCCCCGTTCTGCCGCACGGCGATCCCGCAGCGGTCGCAGTCGGGGTCGGTGGCCAGCAGCAGGTCGGGCTTCACGGTCTCGCACAGCTCCAGGCCCTTCTGAAGGGCCTCGCGGATCTCCGGGTTCGGGTAGGGGCAGGTGGTGAAGTTCCCGTCGGGGAACTCCTGCTCGGGCACGACGGTCACGTCCCGCACGCCGATCCTGTCGAGGATGCGGGTGACGCAGACGCGCCCCGTGCCGTTCAGCGGCGTGTAGACCACCTTGAGGCCCGCGCAGGGCTCGGGGAACACGCGCTGCTTCATCACCTCGTCCAGGAACGAGTCGATCACCCGGTCGGGGATATAGTCGATCAGGCCTCGGCGCAGGCCCTCTTCAAAATCCATGCGCTTCACGTCGGTGAAGAGGTCCAGCCGCTCCATCTCCGCGAGGACGTCGTCGGCCATTTTCAGGGTGATCTGGCAGCCGTCCGGCCCGTAGACCTTGTACCCGTTGTATTGGGCGGGGTTGTGGCTGGCCGTCACGCAGATGCCCGCGCTGCAGCGCAGGCTGCGCACCGCCCACGAAAGCGTGGGCGTGGGGGAAAGCCGCGGGTAGACGTGCGCGCGCACGCCGTTCGCGGCCAGCACCGCGGCGGCCTGTTTCGCAAACAGGTCGGACTTGATGCGGCTGTCGTACGCAATGGCGACGGAGGGGCTCCCCCCGCGCTTGTTCAGATAATTGGCGAGGCCCTGCGTCGCCCGCCGCACCGTGTAGACGTTCATGCGGTTCGTCCCGGCGCCGATCACGCCGCGCAGGCCCCCCGTCCCGAACGCGAGGTCCCGGTAAAACCGGTCGTTGATCTCCTCCGGCTTGCCCCGGATGGCCTCCAGCTCCGCCGAAAGGTCGGGATCGTCCAGCTTCTCGGCGCACCAGCGATCATATTCGCTCATTCCTGCATTTTCCTTTCCGGTCGGTCCCATATTTTCCGATTCTAAAATAGCATGCCCGCGGGCCGCTGTCAATCAGATCCTGACGATGTTCGTGACGACGCCGGCCGGCGTGATGTCCAGCGTCCCGTAGGTCCCCGCGCTGCCGTTCAGGCTGCCCGGGTTCATGATATACAGCCCGTCCTCGTACTCCGTCAGCGCCTCGTGCGTATGGCCGAAGAGCAGGACGTCCGCCCGGCGGTCGCGCGCGGCCGATTTTGCCTCGTACAGCCCGTATTTGACATGATAAGTATAACCATGTGTATAAAAAATATTTTTGCCGGCGAACGCGGTCAAACCCTCGACGGGCAGCGTGCTGCCCCAGTCGCAGTTGCCGCGCACCAGCAGGAACATTTTGTCGGGAAACTCGAGCTTGGCGTCGGCGGCCTCCTCGGCGCCGTCGCCCAGGTGGATCACGACCTCGGCCTCCGGGTGGCGCAGGATGGCCTGCCGGAGGGCGCCGCGGTCGCGGTGGGTATCGGAGACAACCAGGATTCGCAAGACGGAAAACCTCCCTGCCCGCCCGCTGCGGGGCGGGTCATATCTTTTCACCGCGCGGCATAGTATAGGTCGGGGTGATGAACGATGCAAAAGGACGGGAACAACAGTGAAATGCTGGATTCCCTGATGAAAAAGCTGAGCCCGGAGGACCGGAAAAAAGTGCAGTCCCTGCTGGGCGACCGCGAGGCCTGCCGGCGGATGCTGGGCACGCCCGAGGCGCAGGAACTGATCCGCAAGCTGACGGGAGGAAAATAAATGGACGACGTTTCCTCCAAGCTGGGGGAAATTCTGAAAGACCCCGCAAGCATGGAGAAAATCAAGGCCCTCGCGTCCATGCTGGGCGGCGCGGAGGAAAAGGAAAGCCCCGCCGCGCCCCCCCCGGCGCAGGAATCCGACCCCCGGCCGGACCCCGCGCCGGACGCCGACATCATGCGGATGATGATGAAGGTCGCCCCGGCCCTCGCCCGGTTCCGCCGGGAGGACAACGCCACAAGGCTTCTGCGCGCGCTGCGCCCCTTTCTGAGCGAGGGCCGGAAGAAAAAGCTGGACGAATCCCTCAAGCTGATGCAGCTGGTGCGGGCCGTGCCGCTCCTGAAGGGCAGCGGGCTTTTCTGAGGTGGAGATATGGCAAACAATCCGGTCCCGGACCGGCGCAACATGCAGACCCTCCAGCAGGAGGCGATCCGCCGCGCGAGAGAGATGCAGGCGCGCGCGCAGATCCCCCCCACCTACGCCCCGCCGCGCCCGCAGGCCAACGCTCCGCACCCGCGCACCGAGCAGATGCCCGTGCACAGCGACCCGCAGCCCCCGCGGCAGCGCCCCCGGCCGGCGCCGTCCGCGCCGGGGCAGGCGGAAGACATCTCGCCCACCGGCGCGCTCGACGTGCTGTTCCAGGACAGCGAACGCTCGCTGATCCTGATGCTGCTGCTGATCCTGATGGAGGAAAAGGCGGACACTTCGCTGATCTTCGCCCTGATGTACCTGCTGGTCTGAGCCTTCCGAAACCGCCCGGCCCCCGGCTTTCGCCGGGGGCCTTTTTGCGTCACGAAGGCTTGCGGACGGCGTACAGGTACTCTTTCCGGCTGGAGGGATCGGTCTTCATCACATATTCCATGACCTTCGCGGGGGTCGGCGTTCCGCCCGAGGCGGCCGGGGCGGAGGCGGTCTGCAGGCGGGTCTCGTCGGTCGGCGGCACGTAGCCCACGCGCAGCACCGTGGCGTCGCCCTCGCGGCGGGCGCTCTGCGTGTACGGCGCGTAGACGCTGTCGAGCGAGAACAGCGAAACGTAGAACCGGTTCCCCGAGGCGTCGTACTCGTAGAAGGTCTCCTCCGCCGGGTTCTTCGGCTGCAGGCGGCAGTCCGGCCCGAACAGCTCGCGGCAGGCCTCCGCCACGTCGCCCAGCGGCACGATCGCGCGGCCGGCGTCGTCATAGCTGGTATAGGAGTCGGAATTTTCGGTCATGGCCTTCCAGAGCGAGGCATTCAGCACGAATTCCGGGTCGGCCTTTTCGGGCGAGGCGAACGGCTGCGGATCCTGCGCCACCGCCACGGTCAGAAACCGGTCGTAGGCGCGCAGCCTGCTGTCGTCGGTCAGCGCGCCGCGGACGCGCGCGCCGATCTGCGCGGCGATGAAGCCGACGCCAACCAGCGCCAGCAGCAGCACCGCGGCCCCCGCGAAGATGCCGTAGCGGTACTTCCCGCGCCGCCGCGGGCGGGCCTCCCGCAGCGGGGCCGCCGGCCCGTCATCCGCGTCCCACCGGGTCAGCAGCTCCTCTTCGCAGGAGCTTTCGGGCAGGACCGGCTCTTCCTCCGGCTCCGGGCGGCGGCCGGCCGGGCGTCCACCCTTCGGAGAGGCTTTCCCGGCCGGGACGTGCGGGGGCGGATTCTTCGGAATGCTTTTCTTCGCTTTCGGCTTCGGGGGATGGATCCCGCGGTAATCCGCGGAATAGCCGGGAGCGCCGTTCCGATCGCCTGTATTCATGCCCTGCACCGCCCTTTCAGCGTACCTGCCCGTTTCCGGTCACGACGAATTTGGCGGTGGTCAGCTCGCGCACGCCCATCGGCCCGCGCGCGTGCAGCTTCTGGGTTGAGATGCCGATCTCCGCGCCCAGGCCGAACTCGCCGCCGTCCGTAAAGCGTGTGGAGGCGTTGACGTAGACCGCCGCCGAATCCACTTCCTCCGTGAACCGGCGCGCGCTCTCATAGCTGTTCGTCACGATGGCCTCGCTGTGGCCGCTCGAATACCGCGCGATGTGCGCGAGGGCTTCGTCGAGGCTGTCGACAACCTTCACGGCGAGAATATAGTCCAGATATTCGGTCTCCCAGTCCGTCTCCGTCGCGGGCTCGACGGAAGCGCCGAGGATCGCGCGCGTCCGTTCGCAGCCGCGCAGCCGGACGTGTTTCTCGTCCAGCTTAGCTTGGATCATCGGCAGGGCCTTCGCGGCGATGTCCCTGTGGACGAGCAGGGTCTCGGTCGCGTTGCAGACGGAGGGGCGCGACGCCTTCGCGTTGAACACGATCTCCGCCGCCATCGCGGGGTCCGCCGAAGCGTCCACATAGACGTGGCAGTTGCCCCAGCCCGTCACGATGACCGGCACCCGGGCGTTTTCCGCGACGGAGCGGATCAGCCCGCGCCCGCCGCGGGGGATCAGCACGTCGAGGAAGCCGGTCATCCGCATCATGGCGTCCGCCGAGGCGCGGCTGGGGTCCGCCACCAGCTGGACGCAGTCCTCGGGCAGGCCGGCGGCCTTCAGCGCCGCGCGCAGCACGGCCGCGATCGCCCGGTTGGAGCGCAGGGCCTCTTTTCCGCCGCGCAGCAGCGCCGCGTCGCCCGCCTTCAGGCACACGGCCGCGGCGTCGGCGGTCACGTTGGGCCGCGCCTCGTAGATCACCCCGACCACGCCGAGCGGCACGCGGATCTTCTCGATCTTCAGCCCGTTGGGCCGCGTACCGCCGGAGATCACCTCCCCGACCGGGTCCTCCTGCGCCGCCACGCCGCGCAGGCCGCGCGCCATGCCGAAGATCCGCCCCGCGTCCAGCGCCAGGCGGTCGAGCAGCGGCGCGCTCATCCCCTCGTCCCGCGCGGCCGCCAGGTCCTGCGCGTTGGCGGAAAGGATCGCGTCCTTTTCGCGCTCCAGCCCTTCCGCGGCGATCAGCAGGGCCGTGTTCTTCCGCGTCCCCGCCCGGGCGAGGACGCGCGCGGCGGCCTTCGCCGCCGCCCCCATCCGATCCAGCTCCTCCATGATTTTCCCTCCGATCCTCCGCGCGCGGCGGAGTTCGTTCCGGTTCAGCGGCCCCCGCCGCCGAACATCGTTCCCATCTGCACGCCCTCGAACAGGTCATAGAGCTTCTCCGGCACCGCGCCGCTCATCACGCAGCAGGGGATGCCCGCCCGGTTGGCCAGGTCGGCCGCCTCCACCTTGGTGCGCATCCCCCCCGTGCCGCGCGCCGAGCCGCGCCCCCCCGCGAGGGCGCGGACGGCGTCCGTCACGCGGGGCACGGACGGGATCCGCTTCGCGTCCGGGTACTGGCACGGGTTCTTGTCGTACAGCCCGTCGATATCCGTCAGGATGACCAGCAGATCCGCCCGCGTGAGCTGCGCCACGACGGCCGAAAGCGTGTCGTTGTCGCCGATCTGGGCGCCGACCAGCTCGTCGACCGCGACGGTGTCGTTCTCGTTCACGATCGGGATGATGTCCATGCGGATCAGCTCGGAGAACGTGTTCTCGGTGTTCCGCCGGCCCGGCCCGCTGGAGATCACGTCGCCCGTCAGCAGCACCTGCGCGACGACGCGGTTGTATTCGCCGAAGAATTTATCGTAGATGAACATCAGCTCGCACTGGCCCACGGCGGCGACCGCCTGCTTCTTCTCGGTCTCCACCGGCCGGGCGTCGAGGCCCAGCTTGCCGACCCCCACGCCGATGGCCCCCGAGGTGACCAGCACAATCTCGCGCCCGGAGTTCTGCAGGTCACTCAGCACCTTACACAGGCGCTCCACCCGCCGGAGATTCAGCTTCCCGTTCTGGTAGGTGAGGGTCGAGGTCCCCACCTTGACCACGATGCGCCTGGCCTGCGTGACTGCCGACATCCGCTTCCCCGCCCTCTTGTTTTTTCCCGCCCGCGGGCGGGTCTGTGTTATTATAGCACAGAGCCGCGGAAGAATAAAGAATGAAGTCCGCCCCCTGTTTTTCGCCCGGAGCGGACAGTCCGGGCCAAAATTCACCCCCCGGTGGCGAAAATGCGGCGTTTCGTTCTCTTCCAGCCTACGGGAATCGGGTACAATTTTCCATAAGGGGTTGATATGGATGATCTTTGATTTCGGTTACCGGCTCAGGCAGCTGCGCGAAAGCAAAAATCTTTCCCAAACGCAGGTGGCGACGCGGCTCCATCTGTCCAAAACGACCATCAGCGGATATGAGAACAACATCAAGACGCCGTCCCTCGAAGTCCTGACCAAGCTGGCCGTTTTTTACGGCGTCTCCGCCGACTATATCCTGGGCCTCGAAAACCGCAAGATGCTCCCCATCGACGGGCTGACCGCCTCGCAGGAGGAGATCCTGCGGGACCTTCTCGCAGAGTTCCACGAGGGAAACCGAAGGTGCCTGTTTCCCCCGGCGGACCGGCCCTGAACCGGGGATCCGGCGGGGCGGCGCCTGCCTTCCCGGAAAATAAGCGTTTACGGATGCGCCCTTCCGCAGGGCAAGGCGCCCATAAAACGAAGGCAGGCGGCGCGCGCCGTCTGCCTTCTACCGGAATCACTTGCGGATGCCCAGCTTCTTGAGGAGGACGCGGTAACGTTCCACGTCGGTCTGCTGCAGATAGTTCAGCAGGTTGCGCCGCTGGCCGATCATCTTCAGCAGGCCGCGGGCGGAATGGTGGTCCTTCTTGTGCGCCTTCAGGTGCTCGGTCAGGGCGTTGATGCGGTTCGTGAGCACCGCGATCTGCACCTCCGGCGAGCCGGTGTCGCCCTCGTGGCGGGCGTATTCCCGGATGATTACAGTCTTTTCTTCTTTCAGCATAGCAAAGCTCTCCACCTTTTTAAGATTCCCGCGGGCGCAGAACAGGGCCGGTGAAATCCCCAGTGGGGCGTAACCCCTGAACCGCGCGGGGGGTCGATATGCAAATCAGTATAACACAGGAAATTCCATTTGTAAAGGTCACGGGAAGGCCGGCGGGACCGGATTTTTCAAAAAATAGGCCGCGGCCTCTTCGCCGTCGCGCAGGATCGCCCCGCGCAGCTCCGGCAGGCCGGCGAACCGGGCCTCCGGCCGCAGGAAACGGAGCAGGTCGACGCGCACCGTCTCGCCGTACAGGTCGCCGCCCGAATACCGCGGCATCCAGGTCTCGGCCAGCGCCTCTTTTCCGCCGACGGTGGGGCGCACCCCCACGTTGGTCACGCCGGCATACGCCCCGCCGCCGAAATAAACGGCCGAGACGTAGACGCCGAACTTCGGCCGCACGAACCCTGCCGGCAGGGTCTGGTTCAGCGTGGGGGTGCCCAGGCGACGGCCCAGGCGGCGGCCCGGCAGCACGGCGGATTCGTACCCGAACGGGCAGGGCAGCAGGCGGGCCGCCTCTTCCACGCGCCCTTCGGCGATCAGCCCGCGGATGCGCGTGGAGCTGACCGGCCGCCCGCCCGCGAGGACCGCCGGGGCGACGGCGGTCCCGATGCCCCGCGCGGCGCACATCCGCGAAAGGTCCTCGCAGCCCGCCGCGCCGCCGCGCCCGAACGTGAAGTTGAAGCCGCAGCAGGCCAGCTTCGCCCGGCACGCGCCCGCCAGCGCCGCCCCGACGAACTCCTCCGCCCCCATGCCGCGGACCGTCTCGAAGTGCAGCAGGTACAGCCGACGGAAGCCGAGGCGCCCGAGGATGCGGGCCTTCCGCTCCTGCGAAAAGATCAGGCCGTCCGCCGGCCGGGCGTCGAACGTGAGAACCGCGGGCAGCAGGCCGCGGCCCGCGCCCGCCAGCGCGAGGGACAGGACCCGGCGGTGCCCCAGGTGCAGCCCGTCGAAGTTCCCCAGCGCCACGGCGCAGGCTTCCTTCGACGGGACAAGGTCGTGACAGATCTCCATTTCCGTTCCCCTCTCCTAACCGGCGGTTTCTTCTCCGCGGAACAGCCGCAGCACGCGGAGCTGCCCTTCCCGCGCCTCGCCCAGGCCGAGAAACTCCCCTTCCGGCGAGCGGACGCGGAACCGCGCCCCCTGCGGCGGCGTGCGCCCCCGCAGGGAGGTGCGGCCCAGGTCGAGCGCGCCGCCGTTCAGAAAGCGGGCCGCCTGCGGCCCGCTCACGGCGAGCGGCGGGCACGAGGGGAACAGGCTCTCCGTCGGCCGCAGGCACTCCGAAAGGCGCCCCTCGGCCGCCAGGGCCGCCGCGCGCTCCGGCGTGACGGCGTCGGCGAGCGAGAAGCCCGAAGCGCGCGTGCGCCGCAGCGAGGTCATCACGCCGCCGGTCCCCAGCGCGAGGCCGAGGTCCGCGCAGAGCGTGCGGACGTAGGTCCCCTTCGAGCACGAGACGGCGAGGCTCCCGGTCTGCGCGGCCTCGTCGAACGCGAGCAGCTCCAGCCGGTAAACCGTCACGCGCCGCGCCGCGCGCGGCACCTCCACGCCCTTCCGGGCCAGCTCGTACAGGCGGCGGCCGCCGACGCTCACGGCGGAATACATCGGCGGCGTCTGCAGAATTTCCCCGCGGAAGCGGGGCAGCGCGTCGAGCAGCCCCGCGCGCGACGCCCGTGCGGGGCTGCGGGCCGTGACCCGCCCGGAAGCGTCCTGCGTGTCGGTCTCGCAGCCGAGCGCGAAGCCGGCGACGTATTCCTTATCGGTATCCTCGAGGAACGGGGCGGCGCGCGTCGCCGCACCGAGCAGCAGCGGCAGCACGCCGGTGGCCATCGGGTCCAGCGTGCCCGTGTGGCCGATCTTCCTTTCCCGGCAGACGCGCCGCATCGCGGCCACCACGTCGAACGACGTGCAGCCCGCGGGCTTGTCCGCCACGATGACTCCGTTCATGCGCCCGTCCCCAGCGCCTCCCGCACGGCGGCGAGGAGACGCCGCTCCGCCTCCTCGAGCGGCATGCGCAGCGAGCAGCCCGCCGCGCCCCGGTGGCCGCCGCCGCCGAACTTCGCGCAGATGGCCGAGGCGTTCGCCGGCGCGCGGGCGCGCAGTGAGACTTTCCACTCGCCGCCGTCCTTCTCGCGCAGCATCACGCCCACCAGCACGCCCTCGATCTCGCGGGGGATGCTCGCGAGGCCGTCGAGGTCGTCCTCCGACGCGCCGGTCTCCGCGACCATCTTCTTCGTGACGGCGATCACCGCCGCCCGGCCGCCGCAGTCGTACCGGATGGAATCGAGCACGCGGCGCTCCATCTCCAGCCGGGCGCGGCTTTTGGTGTCGAACAGCGCGCGGTTCACGCCCGGCGCGTCGATGCCGGTCTCCACCAGGTCGGCCGCGATGCGGTAGGTCGCCGGCGTCACGTTGGTGTAGCGGAAGCAGCCGGTGTCCGTCGTGATGCCGGTGTAGAGCGCCAGGGCGACGGGCCGGTCGATGCGGGCGCCCATTTTCTTAAGCAGGGCGAACACGATCTCGCAGGTGGCGGCCGCCTTCGGGTCGACGAGGTTCACGCGGGCGTAGCCCGTGTTGGAGGGGTGGTGGTCCACGCAGAGGTCCGCCTTCCCGCCGTACCGCGCGCGGAGCGGCTCGCCGAACAGCTTCTCGTCCGCGATGTCGACCGCGACGATCCGATCCGGCTCGAACTCGTCGTCCGGCAGCTCTTCAAACAGGTAGCGGAACCGCTTCCCCACGGGGTCGGAGCAGCGCACGGCGGCGCGCTTCCCGAGCTGCCGCAGGCCGCGGCACAGGGCCGCGGCGGAGCCGAGGGTGTCGCCGTCCGGCGACTGGTGGCACAGGATCACCGCCCGCTGCGCGCCGAGCAGCACCGCGGCCGCTTCGTCAAGGCCGGCCATCCGCGTCCCCCTCTTCCTCTTTCAGCTCGTTCAGGATGCGCGAGATGTTCGCGCCGTATTCGATGGAATCCGTCGCGCGGAAGGTCAGCTCCGGCACCTTGCGCAGCGGCAGGCGCGCGCCCAGCTCGTGCCGGATGAAACCCGAGGCGGACTTCAGCCCCGCGGCGGCGTCCTTCGCGCGCGCCAGGCCCTCCATGGCGCTGATATAGACGGTGCAGTAGGAAAGGTCGTTCGAGACCTCCAGCCGGACAATGCTGATGATCTTCCCCTGCACCCGCGGGTCTTTCAGCTCGCGGAAAATCGCGGAAAGCTCGCGTTTGATGTCCTCGGTGATACGGCCCATCCTGTGGCCTGCCATTTCTGCCTCAACCCCTTACGCGGCCGCCCGGCCGCATGCTTTACTGTTCCCGGTATTCTTCCGTCGTGAAGGCTTCAAAGATATCGCCCTCGCGGATATCGTTGTATTTTTCGAGGCCGATGCCGCAGTCGTAGCCTTCGGCGACCTCTTTCGCGTCGTCCTTGAACCGCTTGAGCGAGGCGACGCCGTCCTCGGCCAGCACGGTGCCGTCGCGCACCACGCGGATCTTCGCGCTGCGGGTGACCTTGCCGCTGACCACGTGCGCGCCCGCGATGGTGCCGACGCTGCTGATGCGGTAGACCTGGCGCACCTCCGCGCGGCCCAGGGTGACCTCGCGGACCTTCGGCGCCAGCATGCCCTTGAGGGCGGCGCCGATCTCGTTGATGCAGTCGTAGATCACGCGGTAGAGCCGCAGCTCGACGCCGTCGCGTTTGGCGTTTTCCTCCGCGACGGGGTCCGGCCGCACGTTGAAGCCGACGATGACGGCGTTGGAAGCCGCGGCCAGCATCACGTCGGATTCGTTGATGGCGCCGACGCCGCTGTGGATG
>DAIUFE010000043.1:0-14321 GCA_036844765.1 Caproicibacter sp.
CCTGCCGAACTTGATGTACCGGTTGCAGTCGATGCAGGGGTTCGGCGTCTCGCCCCTGCGGTATCCCTGCGCGAAGCGCGCGATCACGTCGCGCCGGAATTCCGCGCCGAAATTGAACACGTAGTGCTCGATGCCCAGGCGCGCCGCGACGCCGCGCGCGTCCTCCACGTCCGCCAGGGAGCAGCACGGGCGCTTGGCGCTCAGGCCCGCCTCCTCGTTGCCGAACAGGCGCAGCGTCGCGCCGGCGACCTCGTACCCCCGCTCCAGCAGGAGCAGGGCCGCGACGGAGCTGTCCACGCCGCCGCTCATGGCGACCATCACTTTTTCACTCATAACAGACTATTCCCTCTATCGGATCAATATGCCGGGCGGCCGTTTTTTCCGCCGGAATTCTGCGGTTGCACAACTTTACCGGCGACCTGAGCCGCCCTGCGCGAACTGGCTGTCATACAGCCCCGCATAGTATCCGTGGCGCTTTAAGAGCTGCCCGTGGGTGCCGCTTTCCACAATGTGCCCCTGATCCATCACGAGGATGCGGTCGGCGTTCCTCACGGTGGAGAGCCGGTGCGCGATCACGAAGCTGGTGCGCCCGGCCGTCAGGCGGTCGAACGCGCGCTGGATGCGCAGCTCGGTGCCGGTGTCGATGCTGCTGGTCGCCTCGTCGAGAATCAGCATGGGCGGGTTGGCGAGCATCACCCGCGCGATGGTCAAAAGCTGCTTCTGCCCCTCCGAAAGGCCGGAGCCGTCCGCGGAAATATGCGTGGCGTAGCCTTCTTTTAGGCGACGGATGAAGCCGTCGGCGCCCGCGTTGCGCGCGGCCCGCGCCACCTCTTCGTCCGTCGCGTCCGGCTTCGCGTAGGCGATGTTCTCGCGGATGGTGCCGCCGAACAGCCAGGTTTCCTGCGACACCATGCCGAACTGCGCCCGCAGGCTCGCGCGCGTCAGGGAGCGGATGTCGTGCCCGTCAAGGAAGATGCCGCCGCCGTTCACGTCGTAGAAGCGCATCAGCAGGTTGACGAGGGTGGTCTTCCCTGCCCCCGTCCGGCCCACGATGGCGATGCTGCTGCCGGGCGCGACGTCGAGGTCGAAATGCTCGATCAGCCTGCGGTCCGGCGCGTAGGAGAACGAGACGTCCCGGAACTGCACGTGCCCGGCGCAGCTTTGCAGCCGCAGGGCGTTTTCCGGTTCCGGCGGTTCCGGCGGGAGGTCCAGCACGCCGAACAGACGCTGCGCGGAGGCCGCCGCGGCCTGAATCTGCGCGAGGATGTTCGTGATGTCGTTGAACGGCTTGGCGAACACCGCCGCGTAGATCAGGAAGCTCGAGATGCCGCCGACCGTCAGCGTGCCGCGGATGGCGCTCAGGCTGCCGAAGATGCCGACGGCGGCGTAGGCGAGGTTGTTGACGATGCGCGTGGAGGGATTCGAGAGCGAGGAGATGAACTGCGACCGCTCGCCGGTGCGGTACAGCTCCGCGTTGATCCGCCGGAATTTTTGGAACGCCCGCGGCTCGTAGCGGAACGCGGCGACGACCTTCTGCCCCTCCACGATCTCCTCGGCGTAGCCGTTCAGACTGCCAAGCTGCGCCGCCTGCTCGCGGAACAGCTTCTGCGCCCCGCCCGCGATTCGGCGCGCGGTGAAATACGAGAGCGGCGCCGAGAGGACGACGACCAGCGTCATCCGCGCGTCCAGGGTCAGCATAAAGGCGACCGCGCCGGCGATGGTGGCGGCGCCCTGCAGCAGCGCCGCCAGCCCCTGCAGCAGGCCGTCGGCCACGGTGTCCGCGTCGTTGACGAAGCGGCTGACCGTGTCGCCGTGCGGCGTGCGGTCGAAAAAGCCGAGCGGCAGCGCCGAGAGCTTGGCGAACAGCGCGCCGCGCAGGCGGTTCACCGTCCGGTAGGAGATCCGGTTGGTCAGATAGGTCAGCAGCCACAGGAACCCGTTGCCGCCGAGGTAAATCGCCGCCAGCAGGGCCAGCGCGCGCCCCACCGCGGGAAAATCCACCTTCCCGGGCCCGGCCATGAGGTCGACCGCGCGCCCGACGATCAGCGGCCCGGCCAGCGTGCAGGCGACGCTCGCGACGGCCGAAAGGGCGGCGAGCGCCAGCAGGGACCGGTACCGCCCCACCGTTTTCATCAGCCGGAACAAAGTCCGTTTCACTCCCGCGCCTCCTCTTCCGGCATCTGCGACAGGCAGATTTCGCGGTAGGCGGCGCAGCTGCGGAACAGCTCCCCGTGCGCGCCGTCGCCGACGATCTTCCCGCCGTCGAAGACCAGGATGCGGTCCGCGCCGCGCACCGTCCCCACCCGCTGCGAAACAAGCAGGATCGTGCGCCCGCGGCCGCTGTTGCGCAGCGCTTCGCGCAGGCGCGCCTCGGTCAGAAAGTCCAGCGCGCTGGAGGCGTCGTCCAGAATCAGGATTTCCGGGTCCGTCACGAGCGCGCGGGCGATGGTCAGGCGCTGCCGCTGACCGCCCGAAAAATTGGCCCCGCCGCGCTGCACGGGGGAATCGTACCCCTGCGGCAGGCGGCGGATGAACTCGTCCGCCTGGGCCGCCGCGGCCGCGGCCCGCACCTTGTCCATTTCCGCTTCGGGCGCGCCCCAGCGGATGTTCTCCGCCACGGTGCCCGTGAAGAGCGCGGCGCGCTGCGGCACCATGCCTATTTTGGCGCGGAGGGCCCGCGCGGGGTAGCGGCCGACCGGGGCGCCGTCCACCAGCACACAGCCGGAGGCCGCGTCGTAAAAGCGGCCGATCAGGTTCACGAAGGTCGTCTTGCCCGAGCCGGTCCCCCCGATGATGCTGACCGTCTGCCCCTTGGGGATCGAGACGCTCACGTGTTCCAGCGCGCGGTCCCCCGTCCCGCCGTAGGAGAACGAGACGTCCCGGAACTCCACGGCGGGCGCGCCGGCGGGAAGTTCCGGCTCCCGCTCGGGAAAGTCCATCTCCGCCGGGGCGTCGAGGATCTCGTTGACCCGCGCGGCGGAGGCCATCGATTTCGTCAGCAGGATGATCAGGTTCGACACGACCAGCAGCGAGAGCAGGATCTGGTTCGCGTAGTTGATGAACGCGATGACCTGCCCCTGCGACAGCCGGCCGGCCCCGATATCGATCCCGCCGGCCCACAGCACCAGCACCACCATCAGGTTGACTGTCATCGAGGTCAGCGGGTTGAACAGCGCGGAGATCCGGCCGATCGCGAGGCCGGTGTCCGTCAGCCCGTCGTTGGCCCGGCGGAAGCGGGCGGCCTCCTGCTCCGTCTTGGCGAACGCGCGGATCACGCGCACGCCCGAAAGGTTCTGGCGCAGGAGCGCCGCCATCCGGTCCAGCCCGCGCTGGTACGCGCGGTAAAGGGGGGAGGCGCTTTTGGTCACGAAGTAGATCACGGCGGCGAGCACCGGCGTGGCCGCCAGCAGGATGCAGGCCAGCTTGGCGTCGAGGAAGAACGACATCAGGATGGAGCCGATGCAGATGAACGGCGCGCGGGTCAGAAGGCGGATGGACATGGCCACCCAGAGCTGGAGCTGGTTCACGTCGTTGGTGATGCGGTTGGTCAGGGTCGGCGCGCCGAAGCGGTCGGTCTGCGCGTACGAGAACGAGAGGACCTTCCGGAACATCTCGTCGCGCAGCGCGGTGCCGAATCCCTGCGACGCGCGCGCAGCGTATTTCTGGCAGATCAGCGCGCTGCCGTACCCCAGCAGCGCCATCAGCACCATCGCGCCGCCCATCCGCAGCACGTAGCCTTCGTCCCGGCGGGCCACGCCCTCGTTGACGATCAGCGCCATGATCGTCGGCATCAGCAGCTCGAAGATCGCTTCCAAAAACTTGAACAGCGGCCCGAGAATGCATTCCTTTTTATAGTCTCTGAGATAGACGGCAAGCTTCAGCAAAACGGTTCTTCCTCCGCAATTTTTCCGACTGCGGGCGCCCGGTCAGCCCCGCCGCAGAAGGCCGGCGACGATCTCGTCGGTCCTCATCCCGCGGGATCCCTTGACCAGCACGGTGTCGCCCGCGGCGAGAATGCGCCGCAGCTCGGCGAGAGCCTCGGCGTTGCTCCGGCAGATGCGGCAGGGGAGGGAGGGGCGCTCGGCGAGCGCGCCCCCGGCAACGGCCCGCGCCTCGTTCCCGACGGTCACCAGGGCGTCCACGCCGGCCCGCGCCGCGTGCCGACCGACCTCCTCGTGCGCGCGGCGGGAGAAATCCCCCAGCTCCAGCATGTCGGCCAGCACGGCCACGCGCTTCCCGCCGGAGAAGCCGCACAGCACGTCCAGACTGCTCTTCGCCGCGTCCGGGCTGGAATTGTAGGAATCGTCGATCACGGTCACGCCGCCTTCCGTCCGGCGCACCTGCAGGCGCATGGCGATGGGGCGGTACTTGGCGAGGGCGGCGGCCGCCTTTGCGGGGGGGACGCCGAGCCGCTGCGCCGCGGCGAGCGCCGCGAGGGCGTCCAGCACCGAGTGGACGCCGGGGACGGCCAGCCGGGCCTCGCCCGTTTCCCCGTCCGGGGCGGTCCAGCGAAACTCTGCGGTTTCACCTTCCGCGCGGAGGCCGTCGGCGCGGAAATCGCACCAGGGCTTCGTGCCGTAATAGACCGTCTCGAACGGCAGCTTTCCCCGCAGGGCCGCGAGCATGGGGTCGTCGCCGTTCAGGAACAGCGCGGACCCCTCGTGAAAGCGGTCGGCGATATGCAGCTTTTCCCTCAGGATATTCTCCCGCGTTTTGAGCTGGCCGATGTGGGAGAGGCCGATGTTGGTCAGAACCGCGAAGTCCGGCGCGGCGACCGCCGCGATGCGCGCCATCTCGCCGAACTCGCTCATGCCCATCTCCACCACGGCGGCGTCGTATTCGGGCGAAAGGCGCAGCACGGTCAGCGGCAGGCCGACCTGGCTGTTCCGGTTGCCCTCGGTCCTTAGGACCCGTTTCCCGGCCGAAAGCGCCAGGGCGGTCAGCTCCTTCGTCGTGGTTTTGCCGACGCTGCCCGTCACGCCCACGACGGGGCCGGAGAACCGCTTCCGCCACGCCGCGGCGATCTTCTGCAGCGCCAGGCGGGTGTCGTCCACCGCGATCCACGCGCCGCCGACGCGCGTCAGGCGGCCTTTCTGGGTGAGAGTCGCGGCCGCCCCGGCGGCGAACGCCTTGGCGATGAAGGCGTGCCCGTCGGTCTTCTCGCCGGCGACGGGCACGAACAGCGCACCCGGCTCGATTTCCCGGCTGTCCGTGGAGGCGGAGGTGACGGCGGCTTCGGGGTCTCCGGCCAGCAGGGTCCCGCCGCAGGCGGCTGCCAGCTCGCGCACAGTCATTTTCATCTTTGCCGCCTCACAGTTTTCCCGCAAGGACGTCCGCGACGACCTCGCGCTCGTCCAGGTGGTATTTTACCCCTTGGATCTCCTGATAATCCTCGTGCCCCTTGCCGGCCAGCACGATGATGTCGCCGTCCCGCGCGTTTTGGATGCAGTATTTGATGGCCTGCTTCCGGTCCGGGATCACCACATACTTTCCGTCCGTTTTGGCGAGGCCGACCTTGATGTCCGCGATGATGTCCATCACGTCCTCATAGCGGGAATTGTCCGCCGTGACGACCGAAAGGTCGGCCAGGCGCCCGCTGGTCTCGCCCATCTCGAACCGGCGCTCGCGGTCGCGGTTGCCGCCCGCGCCGAACAGGCAGATCAGGCGCCGCGGATGGTATTCGCGCAGCGTGCCGAGGATGTTCTCCATGCTCAGCGCGTTGTGGGCGTAATCGATCAGCAGCGTGTAGTTGCCCGGCACCGGGACCGCCTCCACGCGGCCGCGGACCTTGACGGTGTCGAGGCCCCGGCGGATCTCTTCCTCGCCGACCGGGAAGTGCAGGCAGACCGCCGCGGCCGCCAGCGCGTTGTAGACGCTGAACCGGCCCGGAATGTCGACGTCCGCGCCGAAGTTCAGCCGCCCTTTCAGGTCGAAATGCACCCCGAGGTAGCCGGGCCGGGAAATCAGATGCGCGCCGGAGGCCCGCAGCTCGGCGTCTCTGCCGAAGCCGTAAGTCTCCACCCGGCAGGTGTGCCCTGCGGCCACGCCCTTCCAGTTCCCGTCGTCGATGTTGAAGATGCCGGTTTTGCACTGGCGGAACAGCAGGCTTTTGCAGCGCATGTATTCCGCCGCGTCCTTGTGCTCGTTCGGGCCGATGTGGTCGGGGGAAAAGTTGGTGAACAGGCCGTAATCGAAGGGAAAGCCCGCCACGCGCCGGTCCCGCAGGCCGATGGACGAGGCCTCCACCACGGCGGCCCTGCAGCCCGAATCCGCCATGCGGCGCAGGGCCCGCTGCACGTCGTAGGATTCCGGCGTGGTGTTCTCGGTCGGGACGACCTCGCCGCCGATCACGATGCCGATGGTCCCGATCAGGCCCGTGCGGATGCCCCCCGCCTCCAGGATCGAGCGGATCATATACGACGTGGTCGTCTTGCCCTTGGTTCCCGTGATGCCGACCGTCGTCAGCTCCCGCGCCGGATGGCCGAACCATGCGGCGGAGATCACCGCGAGCGCGTAGCGGGTGTCCTGCACCCGCACGACGGGCGTGTTCCCGCATTCCACCGGCTCCTGCGCCACGACGGCCGCGGCGCCCGCCTCGGCGGCTCTGCCCGCGAAGCGGTGGCCGTCCGACGAAAAGCCGCGCAGGCACACGAACAGGCTGCCCTTCGTCACCTTCCGCGAATCGTAGACCACGGAGCCGATCTCCACGTCCGTCGGCCCGCTGCAGGACCAGGACAGCCCCTCCAGCAGTTTTTCCAGCTTCATCAAATATTCCCCCCGGCTTTCCGCCCTCCGTCCGGCGGGCGGTTTCGGTTCAAATCATACAATAAAGCGCGGCGTCTGTCAATGAATCCGCAGGCCCGGACGCCCCGCCGCACGGGCCCGCGCGGCGTTCTGACACTTTCCTGATTTTGTATAAAAATTTTACTTTGTGGAGAAAGTGTATAGATACAAATCCGCGGGAAAATGCTATTGTTAAAGAACCGAACGGATATGCGGTTCTGCCCTTCAATTCATTGAAAAGGAGCAAACGATATGGAAACGGTGAGTGAAAAGCTGGAGGCTTTCGGCCTAAAGAAAGTGCTGGCGTATCTCGACAGCAATCCCCAGGAAAACGTGCCGAAGCTGATCGGCTGGCTTCGCAAGTTTGACAAGGATAATTATTACAAGAACGCTTACGATATGGTCGACGGCTACATGAAGGATCCGAACAACAACTGGAACCGGCTCATCAGCAGCCTTTACACCGATATCGACGACGGCGTGAGGCGGAAGCTGTTCGAGAATTTCCTGATTCATTCCGCCATCCTCGGCAGCCGGCGCAAGAACAAGCTGGTTCAGAAATACGACTGCAATATCCCGTGGGCCATCCTGATGGACCCCACTTCCGCGTGCAACCTCCACTGCACCGGCTGCTGGGCCGCGGAATACGGAAACAGGCTGAACCTCAGCTTCGACCAGCTGGACGACATCGTCCGCCAGGGCAAAGAGCTGGGCACCTATATGTATATCTTTTCCGGCGGCGAACCGCTGGTCCGCAAAAACGACATCATCCGCCTGTGCGAGAAGCATAACGACTGTGCTTTCCTCGCCTTCACAAACGGCACGCTGATCGACGAAGCATTTGCCGACGAGATGCTGCGGGTCAAGAACTTCGTTCCGGCCATCAGCATCGAGGGCTACGAGGAGCAGACCGATTCCCGCCGCGGAAAGGGCACCTACCAGGCCGTCCTGCGCGCGATGAAAGTGCTGCGGGAAAAGAAGCTGCCGTTCGGCGCGTCGCTCTGCTACACGCGCAAAAACGCCGAAAACATCGGCAGCGAAGAGTATTTCGATTTTCTGATCGCCCAGGGCTGCAAGTTCGCCTGGCTGTTCACCTACATACCCGTGGGGGTGGACGCCGTGCCGGACCTCATCGCGACCGCGGAGCAGCGCAAATTCATGTACGACCAGATCCGTAAATTCCGCGGGACGAAGCCGCTCTTCACCATGGATTTCTGGAACGACGGCGAGTATGTGAACGGATGCATCGCGGGCGGCCGCTGCTACCTGCACATCAACGCCAACGGCGACATCGAGCCGTGCGCGTTCATCCATTACGCGGACAGCAACATCAAGGACAAAACGCTGCTGGAGGCGTTCCAGTCGCCGCTGTTCATGCAGTACCGCCGCAACCAGCCGTTCAACCACAACCAGCTCCGCCCCTGCCCGCTGCTCGACAACCCGGGCCGCCTTTCCCAGATGATCAAGAAGTCCGGCGCCAAGTCGACCGACCTCGTCCATCCGGAGGACGTGGATTCCCTCACCGCCAAATGCGTGCCCGCCGCGAAGGAATGGGCCAAGGTTTCGCAGGAGATCTGGGACCGCAGCGACGCGAAAGAACGCGCCCGCCTCAAGGAACAAAAAGACGCGGAGGAAAAGGCCGAGATCATGGAGAAAGTGCACGGCAAAGCCAAGGTTTCCTGAATCGCCTGTCAATAGCGGCCGGCTTCCCGAAATGGTTCGGGAGGCCGGCTTTTTCTGACCCCGCGGAGGGATTCCCCTCGCCTTGTCCGGTTCTATCGGCCCCGGAGCTTTCATAAATATTGGAAGAGAACGGAAGCTCTGGGAGGGCGTGCGGATGAAAGACGAAAACAGGTACGGGACCGATGAAAGCGAGTACGGAACGGAGGACCGTCTCTGGGAAGAGGACGACGCGCCCGCGCCGGAATCCCCCGGGGAGACGGAGGAGAAGCGGAACGGGACAAAGCTGCATCTGCTGACGGCCGTGCAGATCTTCGGCTGCCTTGCGGTGCTCGCCGCCGCGCTGCTGCTCCGGCTGCACGGCGGGGACCTGTACGCCGCCGTGCGCGGCTGGTATCTGGACATGCTGAACGATTCCATCATCGCGGAAGAGCAGGTGGACCAGGCCAGACGCAGCGTCGTCGGGTTCTGGACCTGGATCGCCAGCGCAGGCCCCGAAAACGACGCCGTTTCCGGGATTTCTTCTTCTGCCGTTCCTGCGCCGTCCGGCGCTTCCCAGGCGGAAAACGGGCCTTCTTCGGCGCCGGGCGCCGCCTCCGGCGTTCCTTCGTCCGCTCCCCCCGCGCCGTCCGGCGCCTTCCAGGCGGAAAAAGGGTCTTCCTCGGCGCAGGAGGCCGCCTCCGGCGCCGGAAACGCGGCGGCCGGAAACGCGCCGTGACGTTTTTCCTCGGGCGGTGCCGCGTGATCGTCGGCTTTCCGTTCCTCGCCGTGATCGCGCTGCTGCTGGCGCTCGACCGGAGCGGCATGGCCGCGGCCGGCCTGTTCTGCGCCGCCCTGCACGAGGCCGCGCACCTTGCGGCGATGGCCGCGTTCTCCAGTCTGCCCGGGGAGATCCGCTTCACCCCGTTCGGGATCGACATCCTCAGGGACGGCCGCGCCTCCGGCTACCGCCGCGACGCCCTCGTCTCGCTCGCCGGGCCGCTGGCAAACTTCGCGGCGGCCGCGCTTGCCTTCGCCTTTTCCGGGATGCGGTTCCGGAATTTCGTCCTCGGCAACTTCCTGCTGTTCGCGTTCAATATTCTGCCCATCGCCCCGCTCGACGGGGGACAGGCCCTTTCCGCGTTCCTCTGTCTCCGCCTTGCGCCGGAGAAGGCCGACCGCATCGTCTCCGCGGTCTCTTTCCTGCTTCTGGTCCCGCTCGCCCTGGCCGGCTTTCTGATCCTGCTCCGTTCGCGGTGGAATTTTTCCCTGCTGTTTGCCTGCTGCTATCTGACGGCCCTGCTGCTGATGAAAAAGGACCGGTCCTATTAAAAAGGCGCGGCCCTCCATCCTATTAAAAGGGAACGGCTCAGCCGCGAAGATTCTCGACGCCGCTGTAGACGATGCCGCGGTCCGCGTCCACGGTGACGGTCGTGCCGCCCTTGAGAATTTTGGTGGCGTTCTGCGCGCCGACGATCACGGGTTTGTCGAGAGCCATGCCGGCGATGGCGGCGTGGGAGTTCATTCCCGGGCGCTCCACGACGAGCGCGGAGGCCATCTTCAGGTAAGGGAGCAGGCTGTTCGTCGTTTCAGGCGCGACGAGGACGTCGCCGGATTTGAAGCGGCGCCGGAGCTCCTCCTCGTTTTGAAAGACGCAGACGTTCCCGCACACCGAGCCCTTGCTCGCCCCCATGCCGGAGACGAGCACGTGGCCGACCAGCTGCACCTTCAGCAGATTGGTGGTGCCGGACATCCTCAGCGGCGCGCCGGCCGTGATCACCACCAGGTCGCCGTCCCTGACCAGCCCGTGCCGCTTGGCGACGCAGACGACGTGGTCGAACAGCTCGTCCGTGTTGTCCTTTTCCTCCACCAGGATGGGGATGACCCCCCACGAGAGGTTCATCTGCCGCAGGACGGTTTCGTCCGGGGTGCCGCTGATGATGGGGCAGGCCGGGCGGTATTTCGAGATCATCCGCGCGGTGCGCCCCGATTTCGTCACCGTGAGGATGGCCGTGGCGCCGAGGTCGTGCGCCGTCGTGCAGGTCGCGTGAGAGATGGCGGAGGTCACGTTCGGTTCCTCGGCCCCGTCGCGCAGACGGAAGGCCTCGGCGTAGTCGATGGAGCGCTCCGTGCACTCGGCGATCTTCGCCATGGTGCGGACGGCCTCCACCGGATAGGCGCCCGCGGCCGTTTCACCGGAGAGCATGATCGCGCTGGTCCCGTCGTAGATCGCCGTGGCGACGTCGGTCGTCTCGGCACGCGTCGGGCGCGGATTCTTGATCATGGAATCGAGCATCTGCGTCGCCGTGATGACCTGCAGCCCCGCGTTGGAGGCTTTTTTGATGATCTGCTTCTGGATGCTCGGGATCTCCTCGAACGGGATCTCGACGCCGAGGTCCCCCCGCGCGATCATCACGCCGTCGGAGACGCGGAGGATCTCATCGATGTTCCGGACGCCGTCCGAATTCTCTATTTTGGGAATGAGCCGGATCTTATGGGAGTCGAGCTTTTTCAGCTCGCCGCGCAGATCGAGGATGTCCTGCGCGCTGCGCGTGAACGAAGCGGCGATGAAATCGAAGTCTTCCCGCACGGCGAACGCGATGTCGCTGCGGTCCTTCTCGCTGATGAACGGGAGCGAAAGGTGCAGCCCCGGCACGTTGATGCTCTTGTGCGACGAGACCTCGCCGCCGTTCAGCACGGTGCACAGGATGTCCGTGTCCGTCGTGGAATCCACCTTCAGCCCGATCAGCCCGTCGTCGATCAGGATCTTCGTCCCGGGGCCGACTTCCGCCGGCAGCCGCGGGAAGGAGACGGAGCAGATCGTTCCGTCGCCCGGCACCTCGCGGGTGGTCAGCGTGTACCGGTCCCCGGCCTTCAGAACGACGGGGGCGGCGAACTCCCCCGTCCGGATCTCGGGGCCCTTGGTGTCCAGCATCAGCGCGACCGGGAGGCCCAGTTCCCCGCGCAGCTTTTTGACGGCGTCGGCATATTTTTTCTGCTGTTCGTGCGTTCCGTGGGAAAAGTTCAGGCGGGCGACGTTCATGCCGGCCAGCATCATTTGTTTCAGGGTTTCCTCCCGCTCGGTCGCGGGGCCGAGCGTGCAGACGATTTTTGTCTTTCGCATCATCCATAACCTCGATTTCAGTAGCGGGACCGTTTGAGACATTTTTGAAACTTACCCCAGTTTAATGATACTACCCTTCCGCCGGAAAAGCAAACCTTCCCCCATATCCTGTAAGCAGAGATGAAAAAAAATAGACTGTTGCAAACATTTCGGAGAAGTTATACAATAGCACCAAAGAACCGAAAGGGCGGGTGAAAGTGCGCAGCCGGAACGAAAAAATCGTGAAAAGCCCGGCCGAGTGGCGCAGGCAGAATCAGGTGAAAAAGATCCGGATCGTGATGACGGCCGTCGTGGTGATGCTGCTGCTTTCGGTGGCGGCGGGGGCGGCGCTGGCCTGGTATCAGATCCGGAGCGCCGCCGAGGAGAACCGGCGGCAGCTTTTGCAGAACCGGCAGCCGGTTTCGAGCCTCGCGCAGGGGCTGCCGGTCTACGACGATTCGTTCAATCTGGTGCTGGCCGGGCCGAACCGCCCGCTTCCGGACGGCTACCGGCCGCAGATCGAGAGCTACGGCGGCGTTTCCGTCGACGGCAGGATCCTGCCCGCCCTCAGGAAAATGATGGGGGACGCGGAATCGGCGGGCTGCCCGCTCACGCCTGCGGCGGGCTATGTGGACGCCGAAAAACAGGAGGCGCTCTTCCGAGCGGAAGCGGAGAAGCTCATGAGGGACCAGAAGCTTTCGCAGGTCGTCGCGGAGAGCAGGGCGCAGTCTGCCGTGGGCAAGGGGAACCGGTGCGACGCCCAGACCGGCCTTTCGGTCGTCTTTTCCGCCGGCGGCAAGGATTTCGGCTCGACCCCGCAGTACCGCTGGCTGACCCGGAACTGCGTGTCCTACGGCTTCATCCAGCGATACCCGCCCGAAAAGTCGGCCAAGACCGGCATGGAGGGCGACGCCGCCCGGTTCCGCTACGTGGGGGAGGACAACGCCGTGAAGATGCGGGAGCTCTCCATGTGCCTGGAAGAATACGTGTCTTATCTCGGGGTCCGGGAAACCGGCTGAGCGGGCCGGTTCCGCATGCGGACGGCGGCGCCTTCGGGGCGTCCCTTTGCTTTTTCCTGCCGCGAAAGCGCGGGGAGGAGCAAAAAAATATTCTGCGGCCTGGGGAAAGATCAAAACGCCGCAGCGGGAAAGCAGCGGTGATGAATCGATTTTCTCACAGATTTTTCAAATCATCGGCAGGGGAAAGGAACGCCTTGCTCGGCCGGCGGAAATTGAAAACGGAATGTTCTCCCGCCAGGCGCTGACGCGCCTGATCCTTCCGCTGGTGGCGGAGCAGTTTCTGGCGGTCACGATCGGCCTTTCCGATACGATCATGGTGGCCAACGTGGGGGAGGCGGCGGTCTCCGGAATTTCGCTCGTGGATTCCATCAACATTCTCCTGATCCAGATCTTTTCCGCCCTGGCCACGGGCGGCGCGGTCGTGGCCTCGCAGTACATCGGCATGAACAGCAGGGAGAACGCCTGCGTGGCTGCCAAGCAGCTCCTGTACTCCATCACCGTCCTCGCCTCCGCGATCATGGCGGTCAGCCTGATTTTCCGAAGTTCCATCCTCTATGCGATTTTTGGCAATATCGATGCCGACGTGATGAAAAACGCCGACATTTATTTTGAGCTTACCGCTTTCTCTTATCCCTTCCTGGCCATTTATAACGCCGGCGCGGCCCTGTACCGTTCCATGGGCAACAGCCGCATCTCCATGCTGGTTTCGCTGATCGACAATATCGTCCATATCGGCGGGGACGCGGTGCTGATCTACGGCCTCGGCTGGGGCGCCGCGGGGGCCGGGATGGCGACGCTCGCCGCGCGCATCCTGGCGGCCGCCGCCATGTTCCTGCTCATTTGCCGGAAGGAGAATCTGATCTACATAGACCATCCCTTCCGGCCCGAGTTCCGGTTCGACATGGTGCGGCGCATCCTGCATATCGGCGTCCCGAACGGCCTGGAGAACGGGATGTTTCAGATCGGCAAGCTGATCGTCCAGAGAACGGTCACCACGTTCGGCACGGCGGCCATCGCCGCCAACGCCGTCTGCAACAGCGTTTCGGCCATCACCAACATCCCGGGGACGGCCGTCGGCCTTGCGCTGATCACGGTGGTCGGCCAATGCATCGGGGCCGGGGATTACAAGCAGGCCGTCTATTACACCAAGCGGCTGATGAGGGTCGCCTATCTGGCCATGGGCGTGCTGAACGTCGCGCTGGCACTCACGGCCGTGCCGCTCGTCGGCGTGTTCCGCCTCGACGCCGCCGCCTCGGAGAGCGCGGTGCAGATCCTCTATGTGTTCGCGCTGTGCAACGCGACCATCTGGGCGCCCGCCTTCACGCTGCCCAATGCGCTGCGGGCCGCAGGGGACGTGCGGTTCACGATGCTGACCTCCGTTCTTTCCATGTGGATTTTCCGAATCGGCTTCTGCTATGTGCTCGCGGACTGGCTGCAGATGGGGCTGATGGGCACCTGGTGCGCCATGTTCGTCGACTGGGCCGTCCGGACGGCCGTGTTCGAGTTCCGGTTCCGGCGGGGAAAATGGAAGCAGAAACGTGTCATTTGAAAAATGGGAGCTCGGCAGGATTTTATTCCGAAAAGCGTTGACAATGCCAATTAAGCGTGATATTATTATAAAGCCGTCGTAAAACGGAGCGAAATTCCTGTTGCTTTTCTCAATTCTGAGCGGAGCAGAAAGAAATTCCTGTGGAAAGCGACGGCATGGGACCTTGAAAATTAAACAACGAGAAGGAAAAAAGGGACCCGTAAATCAC
>DAIUFE010000044.1:0-9421 GCA_036844765.1 Caproicibacter sp.
TTTTCTCACTCTTTTCTATCAGAAAATTGAACTATCTTATGACATTGCGGGCCGCCGGCAAAGCCGGTCTCGGCCCGCCGTTCAGCCCGGAGGGAAAAATAAGCGCAGTGTGGCGGGACTGTTTACGAAATCTCCCGGCAAGAAGAATGTGGTTTGTGCGGCACCTGCCCCGGTTATGGCCCTTCGTTTGTTCTGCCGGAAAAGCACCCTACCGTTCGTTCCGAATAAAAGGGTGCGGACGGCTCTCCGGGGGTGCAGGGGCCGGCAAAGCCGGTCTCGGCCCGCCGTTCACCCCGGAGGGAAAAATAATTGCAGTGTGGCGGGACTGTTTACGAAATCTCCCGGCAAGAAGAATGTGGTTTGTGCGGCACCTGCCCCGGTTATGGCCCTTCGTTTGTTCTGCCGGAAAAGCACCCTGCCGTTCGATCCGAAAGAAAGGGTGCGGACGGCTCCCCGGGGGTGCAGGGGCCGGCAAAGCCGGTCTCGGCCCGCCGTTCAGCCCGGAGGGAAAAATAATTGCAGTATGGCGGGACTGTTTACGAAATCTCCCGGTAAGAAGAATGTGGTTTGTGCGGCACTTGCCCCGGTTATGGCCCTTCGTTTGTTCTGCCGGAAAAGCACCCTGCAGTTCGATCCGAAAGAAAGGGTGCGGACGGCTCTCCGGGGGTGCAGGGGGGACGGATTAGGGCCCCTCCCGTGCGGAGGTTAAGTCCCCCCTGCGCGGCTCTTTGCTGACTTTCTGCCAAGACAGAAAGTCAGAGCCTGCGCGGCTTGAGCGCAAACTAAAATCAAGCTGAATTCAAAATTCAGAAAACAAAGCTGAAACTTTCAGTGCCCTGCAAACAACCGCTCACCCCCTGCCCCCTCCCGCGCGGTCAGCGCAGCGGAATCATAGGCCCGCCGAGCGCGGAAGGGGGTTATAGTCGGGAGGGGGCTGCGCCCCCTCCCTGCCAAAGCCCTCCTCGTTTCATGGAAGCTGCCTATTTTTGCTTTGAAAGCGAAACGGAAGAATTATGGTAAGGTTTAGCTTACATTTTTGTTCAACGCTAAAGCTCTTCTGAACACCCCGGCATAGCCAGGGGTTTTCACGGGACACAAAAAAGTAAGCCGCCTATCGTCAGTAGGCGGCTTATGGCTGTAAAGTTGTAAGTCATCGAGGGCGACCGTCTGATCAGCCCCCTGTCTGTTTTTATTATAATAACCGAATGATCCGTTGTCAATAGGAGATCCGCAAATAAACTGCCGCTGGCGGGGCGGTCCGAAACCGGCCGCCGGCCTGCGCTCAGTGGATCATGTTCTTGATTTCTTCCGCGAAGTTGTCCTGGCGCTTTTCGAGGCCCTCGCCGCGCTCGAAGCGCACGAAGTCCGCGATGCGGATCTCGCCGCCGAGCTGCTGCGCGGCCTGCTGGGTGTACTTCCGGATGGTCAGCTTGTCGTCCTTGATATAGACCTGGTCGACCAGGCAGACCTCTTCGAAGAACTTCCTCAGCCTGCCCTCCACGATCTTGCCGGCGATCGCCTCCGGCTTGCCGGACTCGATCACCTGCTGCTTCAGAATGGCCTTCTCGTGCTCGACGACGTCGGCGGGCACGGCGGTTTCATCAAGATACTGCGGCGCGCTCGCGGCGATCTGCATGCAGACGTTCTTCGCGTATTCCTTGAACTCCGGCTTCGCGGCAATCTCCGGCGACGTCTCGAATTTCGCCAGCACGGCGATCTTCCCGTCGGCGTGGATATAGGCGCCGACCGTGCCCTCGAACCGGCGGAAGCGGCGGATCTTGATGTTCTCGCCGATCTTCAGGATCTTCTCTTTCAGCAGCGCGTCCACCGTCTCGTCCGAGCCGGCCGCCCTGCACTTCAGCAGGGCGTCTGTGTCGGCCGGGTTCTGTTCCATCACCGTGTCGGCGCAGGTCTTGACGAAGGCGCGGAACTCCGCGTTCCGGGCGACGAAGTCGGTCTCCGAGTTGACCTCGACGGCGACGCCGCCCGCCGCGTCCGCCGCGGCGTAGGCGATGCCTTCCGCCGCGATGCGGCCGGCCTTCTTGGTGGCGGCCGCCAGGCCCTTCTCGCGCAGGAAGTCGATCGCCTTGTCCATGTCCCCGTTCGCTTCGGCGAGGGCCTTTTTACAGTCCATCATCCCGCAGCCCGTCTTGGCGCGAAGGGCCGCAACGTCTTTCGCTGTGAATGCCATGTTCCATTCCTCACTTTTTCAAATATATCCGCTTTTTATCGGCTTCCGCGTCCCCGCCGCCTTTATTTCGCAGCGGCCTGCGGCGCTTCCTCGGCCTCCGGCTCTTCCGCCGCGGCGGCGCCCATCTGGCCTTCCTTGCCCTCGATGATGGCGTTGGCCATGGTCTGCGAGATCAGCTTGACGGCGCGGATGGCGTCGTCGTTGCCCGGGATCACGTAGTCGATCTCGTCCGGGTCGCAGTTCGTATCGACGATGGCGACGATCGGGATATGCAGCTTTCTCGCTTCGGAGACGGCGATGCGCTCCTTGCGCGGGTCGACGATGAACAGCGCGCCGGGCAGGTTCGTCATATCCTTGATGCCGCCCATGAACTTTTCCAGTTTTTCGATCTCGAGCTTGAGCTTGCCGACCTCTTTTTTCGGCAGGAGGTCGAACGTCCCGTCCTCTTCCATGGTCTTGAGCTGGTTCAGGCGGTCGATCCTGCGGCGGATCGTGCGGAAGTTGGTCAGCATTCCGCCCAGCCACCGCGCGTTCACGTAAAACGCGCCGGCGCGCTCCGCCTCGGTCCGGATGGATTCCTGGGCCTGCTTTTTCGTGCCGACGAACAGCACGGATTTGCCCTCCATCGAAAGGTCGCGGACGAAGTTGTACGCTTCCTCCAGCTTGCGCACGGTCTTCTGCAGATCGATGATATAGATGCCGTTGCGCTCGGTGAAAATATAAGGCGCCATCTTCGGGTTCCACCGTCTGGTCTGGTGGCCGAAATGGACGCCCGCTTCCAGAAGCTGCTTCATGGATACTACTGCCATAAACAAAAAACCTCCCTGGTTTTTCCCTCCGCCGGGCTTTTGATTCGGCGATAAAACCCTTTCGGGCACCGTTCGCCGGGCCTCGGCGTGTGTTTTGCGTTCAATAGTATACCATACCGCGCCCGTCTTTACAAGTTTTTTTCTCCGCGGGCCGCTTTTCGCGTCCCCCTTTTATTTTTGGGACGAAATGGTATAATAATAAAGATTGTATCGAACGTTCCGCAATTTGAGTTCCCGGAGGCTGAAAAATGGAGAAGAAGACCTTTTACATCACGACGCCCATCTACTACCCGTCCGGCAAGCCGCACATCGGGCACTGCTACTGCACGCTGGCGTGCGATGCGACCGCGCGCTACAAGCGGATGCAGGGGTACGACGTGATGTTTTTGACCGGGACGGACGAGCACGGCCTGAAGATCGAGCAGAACGCCGAGAAGGCGGGCGTCACGCCGAAGGCCTATGTCGACCGGGTCGCGCAGGAGTTCAAGGACCTCTGGAAGCTGCTCAACATCTCGAACGACAAGTTCATCCGCACGACGGACGACTACCACGTGAAGGCCGTGCAGAAGATCTTCACCGAGCTGCACGACCGGGGCGACATCTACAAAGGGGAATACAAGGGCTGGTACTGCACGCCGTGCGAGTCCTTCTGGACCAAGACACAGCTCAAAAACGGCCGCTGCCCGGACTGCGGCGGCGAGGTCAAGCTCGTGAGTGAGGAGGCTTACTTCTTCCGCCTCTCGAACTACGCCGGCCGCCTGCTCAAGCTCTACGAGGACCGGCCGGACTTCATCCAGCCGGAAAGCCGCAAGAACGAGATGATCCGCTTCATCAACCAGGGCCTCGAGGACCTGTGCGTTTCGCGCACGAGTTTCACGTGGGGCATCCAGGTGCCGTTCGACCCCAAGCACGTGGTCTACGTCTGGATCGACGCGCTGACGAACTATATCACCGCGCTCGGCTACGGCTCGGACGACGATTCCCTCTACCGCAAATTCTGGCCCGCCGACGTCCATTTCGTCGGCAAAGAGATCGTGCGCTTCCACACCATCATCTGGCCGGCGATGCTGATGGCGCTGGGCCTTCCGCTGCCCAAGCGCGTCTACGGCCACGGCTGGCTGCTGTTCGGGGACGGCAGCAAGATGAGCAAGAGCAAGGGCAATGTGGTCGATCCGCTGATCCTCTGCCGCCGGTACGGCGTGGACGCCGTGCGCTATTTCCTGCTGCGAGAGATCCCGTTCGGCGCGGACGGCCTGTTCACGAACGAGGCCCTGATCGGCCGCATCAACGCCGACCTGGCGAACGACCTCGGCAACCTGCTCGCCCGCACGACGGCGATGGCGGAGCGGTATTTCGGCGGGCGTATCCCCGCGGAGCGCGAGGCCGCGCCGCAGGACACCGAACTGACCGCCGCGGCCTCTTCCCTGCGCGGAAAATGCGACGCCGCGGTGGACGGCTACCAGTTCTCGGTCGCCCTGACCGAGATCTGGAACGTCGTCTCCCGCGCGAACAAATATATCGACGAGACGCAGCCCTGGGTCCTCGGCCGGGACGAGACGAAGAAAGCGCGCCTCGCGGCGGTGCTCTACAACCTCTGCGAGTCGCTGCGGATCGCCTCGGTGCTGCTCTCGCCGTTCCTCCCGGACACCGCGCCGAAGATTCAGGAGCAGCTCGGCGTCCCGGCCGAGGGACGGACCTATGATTCCGCCGCCCGATGGGGCGCGGTGCCCGAGTACGATTCCGTCCGGAAAGGGGAGCCGCTGTTCCCCCGCATCGACGTGGACAAAGAGATCGAGGAGCTGAACCGGCTGATCCCGAACCCGGCGGATAAGAAAAGCCAGGCTCCTTTACAGGCGGCGGAAAAGCCCGCGCCGATCGCGATCGGCGATTTTGCGAAGATCGACCTCCGCGCGGCCAAAGTGACGGCGTGCGAGCCGGTCCCGCGGTCGAAGAAGCTGCTCAGGCTCACGCTCGACGACGGCGAGGGCGGGCGGACGGTCGCCTCCGGCATCTCGCAGTGGTACAAGCCGGAGGACCTCGTCGGCCGCACGGTGGTGCTGGTCGCCAACCTCAGGCCCGCGACGCTCTGCGGCGTCGAGAGCCGCGGCATGATCCTCGCCGCCGACATGCCCGGCGGCGCCGCCCGCGTCGTCTTCGCCGACGGCGTCCCCGCCGGCAGCAAGATCCGGTGAGTGACTTTTTCTTTGCAAAGAAAAAGTCACCAAAAAGAAACCGACGCCGAAGGGATAAAACCCGTTCATTGATTCTACCCCCGTTCAAGCAAAACCGCAGTTCCCGCTAAGAAAAAGTCACCCAAAAGAAACCGACGCCGAAGGGATAAAACCCGTTCATTGATTCTACCCCCGTTCAAGCAAAACCGCAGTTTCCGCTAAGAAAAAGTCGCCAAAAAGAAACCGGCGCCGAAGGGATAAAACCCATTCTTTGATCCTACCCCCGTTCAAGCAAAACCGCAGTTTCCGCTAAGAAAAAGTCGCCAAAAAGGAACCGGCGTCTGAAGGTCAAAACCCTTTACGGCAATTCTCAGTACGATCGAGACGAAACTTATCTCACCCCCGCCATGGCGGGGGTGAGATAAAAAGTATTTTGCAACTCAGCCGGAAAGGCCGGAGTTTTTCTTCCTCCCCGCAAAGACAAACGGCGGCTGTCCTGGACAAAAATCGGCGGGAGCACCTGCACTTTTCCGAAAAAAAGCCGGTGAGGAATTTTCATGCCTTACAAGAATATATTTGATTCCCACGCGCATTACGACGACCCGGCGTTCGCCCCGGACCGGGAGGCGCTCCTCGCCTCGCTGCCGGGGCGCGGCGTCTGCGGCGTGGTGGACTGCGGCTCCGACCTCGCGTCCTCCGAGAAAGCCCTGGCGCTCTCGGCGGCGTATCCCTACGTCTACGCCGCCGCCGGCATCCATCCCGAGGAAGTCGAAGCCCTGCCCGCGGACTGGGAAGAACGCCTCGGCGCGCTGCTTTCGCGCCCGAAGATCGTCGCGGTGGGCGAGATCGGCCTCGACTACCACTTTAAGGAAGGCGCGCCGCGGGAAAAACAGAAGGCCGTTTTTGAGCGTCAGCTCGCGATGGCGAACGGGCGCAATCTGCCGGTCGTCGTCCACGACCGCGACGCGCACGGCGACACGCTGGAGATCCTGAAAAAATGGAAACCGGCCGGCGAGGTGCACTGCTTTTCCGGCAGCGTCGAGACGGCGCGGGAAATTCTGGCGCTGGGCATGTATCTCGGCCTGGGCGGGGCGGTGACGTTCAAGAACGCGCGCGAACCGGTCGAGGTCGCGCGGATGGTTCCCGACGACCGTCTGCTGCTCGAAACCGACTGCCCCTACATGAGCCCCGTCCCGTTCCGCGGCCGCCGCAACGACTCCACCCGGATCGCCTATACCGCCGAGCGGATCGCCGCGATCCGCGGCACCGACCCCCAGTCCCTGATCGACCGGGCCCGCCGCAACGCGGAGACCCTGTTCCGCACAGGCGGCGTGTCGCCGCCGCCACGGCCCGCCGTGTAGCACAGGGAATCATAAGCATCGTGTGGCGGGACGGTTCCAGACAGCTCCCGTTCCGGGACGGTGAAGTTTTCGCCCGCCTTTTCAAAGGGCGGAGGATTTGCGTGGCTTGAGCGCAGACTAAAAAATAAACCGGGCCGGAATTCAGAGAAGCAAGCCGAAACTTTCAGTGCGGACGGCAAGAATTTTTGTTGATAAACGAAGAATAATTTCAATTTCGATATCTGAAGTTTATCAGAAGCGGTATACTCTAAAAGAACCGTTGTGGAAAAGCCGGAAGAAACGCCCAGGTTCGATCAGAGGTGCCGTAAATGCCTCATTACAGAGACCCCGTTCACGGCTTTATAGAGATCAACGAGCAGGAACAGAAAATCGTGGATTCCCCGCCTTTTCAAAGGCTGCGAAATATACGGCAGCTTGCGACCACCTATCTGGTCTATCACGGCGCGGAGCACACCCGGTTCGGCCACTCGCTGGGCGTGATGCATCTGGTCACACGCACCTTTGATTCCATCACCAAAAAAATTCCGTGTCTGTTCCGTGACGATCCTGAAGAAAACGATGCGGTCGTCCAATGGTACCGGCAGATTCTTCGGCTGATCGCCCTGACGCACGATCTGGGGCACGCCCCTTTTTCCCACGCCTCCGAAACCCTTTTCCCGAAAGGGCGCGGACACGAGGATTATACGAGGGACATCATTGAGCAAACCGAAATCGCCGGCTATATCAGCGAAATTGGCGCAGGCCTGCAGAAAAAGCTGGGAGAGCAATATAAGATTACGCCGGAATTGCTTTGGATGATTTATGGGGAAAATCCGGAGAAGCACATTCTGGACGACGATTACATTATGCCAGATTTTATGTTCCTGCGGAGTTTAATGGACGGAGAAATGGATTGCGACAAGATGGATTATCTCCTCCGGGATTCCAAATTCTGCGGGGTCAGCTACGGAAAATATGACCTGGACCGATTCATTTCTTCCCTGACGGTTTATAAGGATCCCGACGAAAATATCATGCAGCTCGCCATTGAAAAGGGCGGGTTGCAGTCTTTTGAGGAATTCGTCCTGGCCCGCTATTTTATGTTTATACAAGTATATTTTCACAGGACGCGCCGGTACTTCGATCATTTGCTGGGAGAGTGCCTGAAGGAAATCCTTCCCGGAGGCAAATATCCGGAAGACGTCGGCGAATACTTGAAATGGGACGACGTCGAAGTGCTGCACGCGATGAAAAACAAAAAGTCGCCGTGCACCGACCGATACCTCCGCCGTCAGACGATGACCTGCGTGCGGGAGACCTCCGCTCACGCCGACCGGAAGGAAGATAAGATTTTCAATATCGTCTGCCGCGCGATAAAAAGCGGGCTTGGTACCGGCGCTGTCTGGACGGATAAAGTCGACAAGGCCGCGCACAAGCTGCAGCCGGTGCTGTGGGAACCCAACGACGACAGCGGGCGCGAGATCAGGGTCGTGGATAAGCACTCCGGCAGAAGCATAAATATCATGGAGGAATCCCTGATACTGGAAAGCATTGCAAAGCCGATCAGGATCGACCGTCTTTATGTAAAGAAAGAGGACGCGCCCAGGGCCGGAGCTATTATAAAAAGCACCTGCGGCGAATGACAAATCATAAGGAAGGAGCGGGTTTCAAATGACGGAAGCGGCACAAAGGCCTGTGCTCGGCGTTATCAGGCGGCTGGGCAGCATAAACGGAGAAAATCCCCCCTGCAAAAAAGCCGTTCAGAAGATCGTCTATCTGATCGAGGAAGCCGGGGAAGATTTAGGGTACGATTACGGCATCCATTTTTACGGCCCCTACAGCGCCGAGCTGGACTACGAGCTCCAGGACCTGAACGCCCGGGGAATCCTCGGCATCGATTATACGCCATACGGCCACCTTCTGTCGGCACCGGAAGCGTCCGGAAACATCAAACTGGGAAAGACGGCCGAACGCATCCTCCGGTCCTACGGCGCCGAATCCCCGTCCCGACTTGAATTGTTGGCCACCGCTCTTTTTGTCGAAAGAGGAATCCGCGCCAAAGATAAAAAAGGGATTATCGCCGGCGTCAAAAAAATCAAAGGCTCCAAATACTCCGACGAACAGATTGAAAACGCAGTCCTGAATTTACAGCAAAACGGTTTTTTCAAACTTGAACAGGCGTCTGAATAAGCCCATATAGTAAGCGGCCTTTCAAAATGCCGTGCTCCCGCTTTCCCGTTTCACCGCCGAGCTGTAAAGTCACACGCCTTTACCCCTCTCTTCCGCACGGTTGGCACGGCGGAATTGTAAACCCGCCGAGCGCGGAAGGGGGATATCGTCGGGAGGGGGATGCGCCCCCTTCCCTGCCAAAGACCTCCGCCAAGTAAAAAGAGAATCTCCCGAAGCTGAATCGAGCGCTTCGGGAGTTTGTTGTTTCCGTCCCGCCTACAGCATCTCCAGTTGATTATGCAATTGGGTTTGTGTTTTCCCCCCGCCTTCGGCGGGGGGAAAACATATCATCTTTCGCAAATTGAAATGGAATCGCTGTAAATAAGCTTACGGCTTGCTTCAAGCTGAGCGGCGGGCCGAAGATGCGGCGTTTACGCTGCTTACTCGTAGCGGAGGGCGTCGATGGGGTTGAGGCGGCTGGCCTTGCGGGCGGGGTAATAGCCGAAGAATACGCCGATCAGCATGGAGAAGCCGACGCTGATCAGCACGACGGGGACGGAGACCACGAGCCGCATCCCCATCAGGGAAACGCCCAGCCAGGCGAGCAGGATGCCGACCACGATGCCGATCACGCCGCCGATCAGGCAGATGATCACGGCCTCGACGATGAACTGGGTGCGGATGTATCCGCTGCGCGCGCCGAGCGCCTTGCGGGTGCCGATCTCGCGGGTGCGCTCGGTC
>DAIUFE010000044.1:9431-14276 GCA_036844765.1 Caproicibacter sp.
GACCAGCATGATGTTCATCACGCCGATGCCGCCCACCAGCAGCGCGATGGCCGCGATCGCCGCGATCGCGGTGGCCACCACGCTGAGCTGCCGGTTCCACTCCGAGATCTCGTTCTCCATGCTCTGCACCTTGCAGGTGTAGTTGGCGTTGTTGGCGTAGAGCTTCGTGAAATGCGCCTGCACCTTCTCCGTGAACGCCTGCGTGTCCTTCACGCCCTTGGTGCTGAGGATGAACTGCCGGTAATTCTGGTTTTCCGCCGTCGCCTTCACCAGGCCGACGGGCACGTAGAACGGCGTGCGCGTGTCCTTGCCGGTGTCGGTGTCCATGCCCTGGAAAGAGATCGGCTCGTAGTGGTAGACGCCCACGACCGTGTAGCTTTCGGTGCCGCTGTCGGTGTCGATGTCGACCGTGCGGCCCAGCGGGTCCTCGCCCGCGCGGAACAGGTTGGAGACCAGCCGGTCGGAGACGACCGCCACCCGGCGGCCGGCCGCCACGTCCTTTTCCCTCAGGAAGCGCCCGCGCGTGATCTTGACGTTGCTGACGGCGCCGTACCCGTCGCTGACGCCCTGCATGCTGATGTTCGCGGAGCGGTGGCCGTCGCGCGCCTTGCCGCTCTCGCCGGCCTCGGAATAGGAGACCGCGTTGATCTCGTCCGCGTATTTCGCGGTGAACGCTCCGATCTGCTCGGCGGAGATCAGGTCGGAATCGTCCATCTTTCCGTTGCCCATGGCATAGGCGATGCCGGAGTCGTCTTCCTTCGGCGCCACGTAGACGTAGATGTTGCTGGTCCCCAGCTTGGAGAGCGTGCTGTTCAGGCTGGCCGTGATCGCGTCGCCGATCGAAACGATGGCGATCACCGCGCCGATGCCGATCACGATGCCGAGCATCGTGAGGAACGAGCGCATCTTGTTCGACCGCAGGCCCTCCACCGCCAGCAGGATATTTTCCTTGAGGAACATCTAAACCGCCGCCTTTCCCGGGCCGGGTTCGTCCGAAACGATCGCGCCGTCCCGCAGGGTCACGATGCGGTCGGTCTCCGCCGCGAGGGCCGGGTTGTGGGTGATCAGCACCACGGTCTTGCCCTGCCGCCGGTGGACCTCGTGGAACAGGTCCATCACCAGGCGGCCCGTCGCGGAATCCAGCGAGCCAGTCGGCTCGTCGGCCAGCAGGATGGGCGGGTCGTTCGCCAGCGCCCGCGCGATGGCCACCCGCTGCTTCTGCCCGCCGGAAAGCTCGTTCGGCCGGTGGCGCATGCGGTCCCCCATGCCCACCAGGGTCAGCAGCTCCTCCGCGCGGCGCGCCCGGCTGCGCGCGTCCAGGCCGGCGTAGAGCATCGGCAGCTCCACGTTTTTGAGCGCGTCGCTGCGCGGGATCAGGTTGAAGGTCTGGAACACAAAGCCGATCTTGCGGTTGCGCACGTCGGACATCTCGTCGTCCGTCATGCCGGCCACCGGCACGCCGTCCAGCAGATAGTCGCCGGAGGTCGGCCGGTCGAGCACGCCGATCATGTTCATCAGCGTGCTTTTGCCGGAGCCGGAGGCCCCGACGATGGAGACGAACTCCCCCTCCCGCACCGTGAGGTCGATCCCCTTGAGGATGTGCAGTTCGTTCGGCGTGCCGATGAAATAGCTCTTCACGATCCCGCTCATCCGGATGATCCCGCGGCCCACGGCTACCGCCCCCCGGAGGCGGAGGACGCCGAGATCTCCGGACGGACGGCGGACCCCGGCGTCACGCCGTCCGCCGAGGCCACGACGGTCAGGCCGTCCCTCAGGCCCGGGCCGGCGATCTCGGCCGAGACGTCCGTCTGAAGGCCCAGCGTCACGGGGACCGCCTTCACGCGCCAGGAATCGCCCTGCCGCTCCACCGTGTAGACGGCGTAGCCGCCGTCCGCGCGGTCCGCGAGCGCCTCGTAGGGGACGGCGTAGACGTCCGCCTTCTGCTCGAGCGTGACGGTGAGCTTTGCGCGCATGCCGATCTTCAGCTTCGCGTTTTTGCCGGTGACCCGCACTTTCATCGGGAAGGTCACGTTGCCCGTTCCCTCGGTCTTCGGGTCCGCCGCGGGGGCGACGCTGAGGATCTCGCCCGCGATGACTTCCTCCCCCGTCGCGTCGGTCCTGACGGTGACGGGGTCGCCCGGGTCCGCCTTCGCGGTGTCCGCCTCTTTCAGCTCCGCGTCGACGATCAGGTCCGACGGGTCCTCGATCTTGAACATCACCCCCGCCGGGACGCCGCCGACCGCGGCGTTCACCGCCGTGACGACCCCGTCGCGCGGCGCGGTCACCACGCAGTCCCGCAGGTTCTTCCGGAGCTGGTCGAGCGCCGCGCCGGCGCTCTTGTCCGCGCTTTTCGCCGCCGCGTCCTCATAGGCGGTGCGGGCGGCGAGCAGGCTCTGCTGCGAGGTCCTCCGCGCCGCCGTCAGGGATTTCTGTGCGGAATCATAGGTTGCCTGGGCCTGGTCCAGTTTCGCCTTCGCCTGGTTCAGCTCCAGCTTTGAGATCTGCCCCTGCTCGTAGGCGTCCTGGCTGGAGGCGCAGGCCTCCTTCTCGCTCTGCAGGGCGGATTCCGCCGTCCGCGCGGAAGAGGCCGCCGCCGTGAGGTCGGCGCCGAGGCCGTTGCTGTAAAGGTAGAGCGCGTCCTCGTAATCGGACTTCGCCTTCGCGAGTGCCAGGGCCGTGCTTTTGTCGGCGTAGGTCGTCGCGTACTCCTGCTGCCGGATCTGGTCCTCCAGCGAGGAGGAATCCAGCACGGCGAGGACGTCCCCCTTCTTCACGGCGTCCCCGGCTGAAACCGGGATCCGCGCCACCGGGAACGTCAGCATGGTGTAGACGTTGGCCGAGCTCCCGCTGTGCAGAGTGCCGGTCACGCTGACGGCATCCTTCAGGGTCGTCTTTCCGAGCGTGAAGCAGGCCGCGGCAGGCCCCTCCTTTTTCGCCGCGGAGGCCAGCGCAAAAGACCGGACGATCAGCGCGGCCGCCGCCAGCAAAACGGCCAGCAGGACGATTTTCTTTTTTGTAAAGCGGAATTTCTTCGATTTTGGAGATTGCATCCTTTCCCCCATATGTCCGCCGGGCGTCCGCACCCGGGCTTACGGCGCCGAGACGCCGTCCTTCATGTCGAGATACTGCAGAAGGGAAATGTAGAGCGAGTTGCGGTCGGCCTCCCGCCGGCACTGGAGGCTTTGCAGATCGGTGACCGTATCCTCGTACTTCACGCGGGAAATATAACCGGCGGCGAGCTGCCGCGCCTCCGCGTCGGCCTCCCGCTGCCGGCGGGCGGCCTGGTCGCACTCCTGCCGATAGGTCGCGTAGGACTGGACCAGCCCGTCGTACAGGCTGCGGAACGCGGCCGTCTGGCTGCTCTCCGTCTGCGTGAGGCGGATCTGCGCGTTCTCAACGTCCCGGTCGCTGCTGGCGATGTCCTTGCGGACCGTCGCGTAGTTCATCGAGTCCTTTTGGATCGCCGCGTTCTCCCGCCGCACCGCGATCACGTCCTCCTCGTACTTGAGGGACGGGATCGCGCTGAAATCGAACTCCGAATCGGCCGGGCGCTGAACGTCCATGCTCACGCCGTCCGGCAGGTTCAGCAGCGTGCGCAGGGCCTTGCGGCCCCGGGTCAGCTCGGCGTCCTGCGCGTCGGCGGCGGCCTGGAGCCTCTGGTAATTTTCGAGGGCCGCGTCGTAGGCCGACTGCGACACGTATCCTTTTTGAAGCCGTCCCGCGGCCGCGTCGAGCCGGGCGCGCGCGTTCTCCGCCGCCGCCCGGTCCGCCGAAAACTGCGAGGAAGCGGCGCAGTACTCCAGATACTGCCGCTTGGCGGAGACGATCAGCTTCCGGGTCGTGTCCCGGTACGTCAGCTCCGCCGCCTCCATCGCGTCCCGATCCGCCTGCGTCGCCTCCCCCCACTCCTTCTTGTCGCGGTAATCGGCCCGCGCCTGATCCAGCGTGTTGAGGGCCGTCTTCATATCCAGGCTGTACTCGCGCAGCAGCGGCTCCACCGTGGCGAGCGAAACGGCCGCGCTTTCCCGCGCGGGCTGCTCCGCCGCCGCAGCCGGCGCGCCGGCCGCGGCGCCCGCAATCAGCAGAAGCACCACGAGAACCAGAACAAAAAATCGCTTCATCGGACCCGGCTCCTTTCCCGCCGCAACATCCGCCCATCCTCCGGTATTTTTCGGGCGGTATTGTATTAGTTGAATAATACAATAATACAATAATATAGTAATATTATAGTTCCGGCCGGGGATTTGTCAATCCGGAACCGAGGCAAATTCCGATTTTGGTGAATCGTCCCCAAAACCCGGGGACCTCTCCGGTAAATTCTTAGGTGAAAACCCGACGCTCCCTTCCTCTCTTTTCTCCGGCTCCAAACCGGCGACCACAGCCCGGGCGAACGCGGCGCAGGGCTGATCGGCGCGGCCCCCTTCCCATATCTTATATAGTAGCGGACGATTCCACGGACGAAAAGCGCTTTTCACCCTACCGGCCAACGGGGGCCGATTTTGCTCTCTAAAGGGCAAATTCCCAAAAAAAATTTCAGGCGCGGGCGCGGCCCGATTCGGCCCGCCGCGGGCGCGGCCCGGTTTGGCCCGCCGTTCAGCATAGGGCGGATAAAAAGATTTGTTTGGCGGGACGGAAACAACAAGCTCCCGAAGCGTTGAATTCAGCTTCGGAAGCTTGTTCGCGCAGCACAGGCCGGCGATTCCCTTTGCGGGGACTTTCGGCAGGGAGGGGGGCTCGAGGGGGTGGGCATGTTCCCCTCCCGATCTATAGATACCCCCCTTCCGCGCTCGGCGGGCTTACAATTCCGCCGCGCTTCCAGCGCGGGAGGGGGCAGGGGGGTGAGCG
>DAIUFE010000045.1:0-14040 GCA_036844765.1 Caproicibacter sp.
CGACCTTCGGGTTATGAGCCCGACGAGCTACCGGACTGCTCCACTCCGCGATATGGAATTCCGCGCTCTTTTTTGAGCGCCTCATTATAATACCACGGGGAAGAAGCAATGTCAAGGATTTTTTATGCGGCCGGGCAAAAAACCGCGCCTTATTCGTTGATGATGTAGGGGATCGTGGTCACGGCGACGTTGCGCTTGTGCACGAGCGAGGATTTCAGCCGCAGCGAGGTCTGGTTGTGCAGCAGGTTGTGCCACCATTTCGTGATCACGAACTGCGGCAGCACGACGGTCAGCATCTGGTGTTCTTTCAGCTCGGACTGCCGCTTGTCCACGTGCGCGAGCAGCACCTCGTTCACGTTGCGGTAGGGCGCCTCCTCGATCACCAGCGGATAGCCGGTTTTGAGCTGGCCGTACTGCCGCTTGAGCTTTTCGGTCTGTTCTTCGTCCGTGCTGATGTGGTAGACCTCGATGTCGCTGCCCAGCGTCATCGCGTAGTTCAGCGCCTTGACGAACGATTTGTTCACGGACTGCACGGGCAGCAGGATGCGGTTCTCGATCGGCTTTTCGAGGATGAGCCGATTCGGGTCGCCCTCGATCACCAGGTTGTCGCGCACCCGGTCGTAATGCTTGCGGATCAGGGACATGAAGATGACCAGCAGCGGGATCAGGAGCAGCACGATCCACGCGCCGTCGTGGAACTTGTTGACCGAGATGATCACGCAGGTCACGGCGGTCACGAGGGCGCCGAATCCGTTGATGATCGCCTTGTGCCTCCAGTGTCCCTGCCGCTGCTTGTTCCAGCGGACGAACATGCCGCTCTGCGAAAGGGTGAAGGAGAGAAACACGCCGACCGAATAAAGCGGGATCAGCAGGTGGGTCTCGCCCTTGAAGATCACCGCCAGCACGGAAGCCAGGATCCCGAGCAGGATGATGCCGTTGGAAAAGCTGAGCCTTGCGCCGCGGCTCGCGAACCGGCGGGCCACGAAGCCGTCCCGCGCCAGGAGCGAAAGAAGCTGCGGCAGGTCCGCGAACGAGGTGTTCGCCGCCATGACCAGGATCAGCGCCGTCGTGACCTGGATCACGTAAAACAGGATGCTGTCCTTGCCGAACACGTTCATCGCGATCTGCGCGACGACCGTCACGTCGGGCTTGGTCCCCACGCGGTACATCGAGGCGAGCGAGCACACGCCCAGAAAGATCACAAACACGATCAAAGCCAGCAGCGACAGGACCTTCTTCGCGTGCTTCTGGGACGGCGCCTTGAAGTTCGGGATGCCGTTGCTCACGGCCTCGACGCCCGTCAGCGCCGTGCAGCCGGAGGAGAACGCCCTCAGGATCAGGAAGATCGAGGCGTCCCGCGCCGGCTGAACGAAGGTCTGCGGCTGCGGCGTTTCATGGAACAGGAAAAACCGGACGAACCCGGTCACGATCATCACGAGGATCGAGCCGATGAACAGGTAGGTCGGCGTCCCGAACAGCCGGGAGGATTCGCGGATCCCCCGCAGGTTCCCGAACGTCAGGAACACGATCAGCAGCAGCGTGATCCAGATATGGTAGGGCAGCAGCTGCGGGAAGGCGGAGGTGATCGCCGCCGTGCCGGAGCACGTGCTGACCGCGACCGTCAGCACGTAGTCGATGGAGAGCGATGCCGCCGCCACCAGCCCCGGGACCCGGCCCAGATTGTCCGAGGCCACGCTGTACGAGCCGCCGCCCAGCGGGTAGCAGTCGATGGTCTGCCGGTACGAGAAGACCAGGATGACCAGCAGGCACACGATCGCCGCCGCGATCCCCATCAGCGGCCCGAACGAGGCCATCCCCAGCACGGGCAGCAGCACCAGCAGAATTTCTTCGCACGCGTAGGAGACCGACGAGATCGCGTCGCTCGAAAGGATCGGCAGCCCCCAGAACACGCTGAACTTTTCCGATTCGCTCTCCGTGCTCTTGATGGCTTTGCCGATCAGCACGGATTTGATCTTTTTCCACATCACTGCAGCACTTCCTCCAAAGGACGGGCGGATCTTGTTTTTCCGCCGGTTTTCAGCTTATTTCCCTTTTTGATTTGCAGGCCCGGCGTTCCCGGTTTGCAGCCGGCGCGCGCGGCGCTCCTGATTTCGATAGTTCGTTAGTGTATCACAGCCGGCGCGCGCTTTCAAGGGAGAAACGGCAGGGATCTCCCGTCTTTCCGTCCGGCTGCAGGGGCTCGTGAAGCAAACCGCTCAAAAGAAAAAAATAATCGACCATAAATATGTAAAAAGAGTTCGGAACGGCCCTTTTCCGCTTTTTGGAAAGCCGGGAAGAAAAAAGGCGGGCGGGCCAAAATCTGCAGCCCATCCGCCGGAGAAATGCAAAGTTCCCGCCGCTTCACGCGATCTTTTTCGGGTCGTCGTACTGCGACATATAAAGGCTGTAATACAACCCCTTCCGGGCCATCAGCTCGTCGTGCGTCCCCATCTCCGCGATGCGCCCGCCGTCGATGTAGAGGATGCGGCTGCAGCTTTTGATCGTGGAGAGGCGGTGCGCGATGATGAACGAGGTGCGGCCCTTCATCAGGGTGGCGATCCCTTCCTGCACCAGGCGCTCCGTCGCCGTGTCGATCGACGAGGTGGCCTCGTCCAGCACCAGGATCCTCGGGTCCGCGAGCAGCGTGCGCGCGAAGGCAATCAGCTGCTTCTGCCCCTGCGAGAGGCCGCCGCCGCGCTCCTGCACGACGGTCCGGTACCCGTCCCGCATGGCGGAGATGAAGCCGTCGGCGCGCAGCAGCTTCGCCGCGCGCACCACCTCCTCGTCGGTCGCGTCCAGCCGGCCGTACCGGATGTTGTCGGCGATCGTGCCGGAGAAGATGAAGCTGTCCTGCAGCATGATGCCCATCTGACTGCGCAGCGAGCGGAGCGTGACGTCCATCACGCTGTGCCCGTCCACCAGCACCCGGCCCTGCTCCACGTTGTAGAAGCGGCTCAGGAGGTTGACGATCGTGCTCTTCCCGGCGCCCGTCGGACCGACCAGCGCGATGCTTTCGCCCGGCTCCGCCTTGAAGCAGATGTCGTTCAGCACGTTGCGGCCCGGCTCGTAGGCGAAGCTGACATGCTCGAACTCCACCCCGCCCCGGATGGGGGGCAGCTCCTCGGCGCCGGGACGGTCGCTGACCACCACCGGCTCGTTCATGGTCTCGAAGATGCGCTCCAGGTAAGCCACCGCGTTGATGAAGCCGTTGTAGATGTTGCCGAGGTTGATGATCGGCTGCCAGAACCGGGAGGCGTAGGTGCCCATCGTCAGCAGCACGCCGAACGAAGCCATCGGGTTCATCCAGTACGCCCCCGCGATATAGACGGCGGAGAAGACCAGCTGCGAGATGGTTTCGACCGAGACCCAGACGGTGTTGGAGATGTAGATCGCGTGCATCCATTTGTTCAGGCGGCGGTCCAGCAGCTCGTCGAGAATCTTCCGGTTGGTCTTCTGCCGGTTGAACAGCTGGGCGACCTTCGCGCCGTCGATGGATTCCTGGATATAGGCGTTCACGTTGGAGTTGGTGTTGGAGACGTCCTGCCACGCGCGGTGCTGGCGGGGCTTGATGAACCAGACGAACGCCGCCACGAGCGGCAGGCCCGCCACCGTCACCGTGGCCAGCGGCGCGCTGACCTGGAACATGAAAAAGATGATGAACACGATGTTGAGAATCTCGATCAGGAAGTTCAGGATGCCGTTCGAGAGCACGTCGGAGACGTTGTTGATGTAATAGATCACGCGCACGAGGATCTTGCCCTGCGGCCGGTCGTCATAGTAGGAGAACGGCAGCTTCTGCAGATGGTGGAACAGGTCGCGGCGGATATCGAAGATGATGTTCTGCCCGACCTTCGCCACCAGCACGGTGCGCGCGGCGTTGAGCCCGATGCTGACGAGGATCGTCGCGGCCAGCAGCACGCACAGGCGCACGAGGTACGCGACGTCCTTGTCCGGAATGGCGACGTCGATCGCCTTCTGCATCACCAGCGGCCCGGCCAGGCCCACCACGCTGCCCACGCCGCTCAGCAGCAGCGCGGCCGTCAGGTTCCATTTATAGCGGCCGATGTACTTTCCGCACATCTTCACGGTGTTGACGTTGAACGATTCCTTCAGGTCCTCGTCGACGTCGTATCGGTTACGCGCCAAGGGTCGCCGCCTCCTTTTCCAGGCCGTTCTGCAGCAGCCAGATGCGGTAGTAGTAGCCGCGGTCCGCCAGCAGCTCCTCGTGCGTGCCGCGCTCCACGATCTTCCCGCGGTCCAGCACCAGGATCAGGTCGGCGTGCCGCAGCGACGAGACGCGCTGCGCGACGACGATCTTCGTGCACGGGAAGCCGAGCGTCCTCATCTGCTGCTGGATGTATTTTTCGGTCTCCATGTCCACCGCGGAGGTCGTGTCGTCCAGAATCAGCACGGAGGGCTTCATCGCGAGCGCCCGGGCGAGCGCCAGCCGCTGTTTCTGCCCGCCGGAAAGGCCCACCCCGCGCTCGCCCACCAGGGTGTCGTAGCCGTTTTTCAGCTTGCGGGCGAATTTGTCCGCGGCCGCGGCCTTCATCCATTTCACGGTCTCCTCGCGCGGCTGGTCCGGGCTGCCGTAAGCCACGTTCCCCACCACGGTGTCGGAGAACAGGAAGACCTCCTGCGTCGCCACGCCGATGGCGTTGCGCAGCGAGGACAGCGGGTATTCCTGCACGTTCCTGCCGTCCAGCAGCACCTCGCCGGAGGTCGCGTCGTACACGCGGTCGATCAGGCTGACGAGGGTCGTCTTGCCCGCGCCCGTCGTGCCCATGATGCCGAGCGTCTTGCCCGCGCCGATGCGGAAGCTCACGTCGTCCAGCAGGGTGCTGCCGTTGATGCGGAAGCTCACGTTGCGGAACTCCACCTCGCCCCGGGGCCGGTGCTCCGGCGCCCTGGCGGAGGCGTGGTCCGTGATGGTCGGCTGCGCGTAGAAGATCTCGATCACCATCCGGCACGAGGCGAAGAACCGCTGGATGTCGTTGATCAGGAGGCCGAGGTTGCGCAGCGGGTTCGCCAGCGCCCACGTCAGCGACGAGAAGGCCATCATCTCGCCGGCCGTCAGCGTCCCCCGGATCATGAAAATGCCGCCCACCAGCAGGGAGGTCACGGTGAGCGACTGCGACAGCAGCTCGATCACGGGCTGAAACTTCACGCCCTCGTAGGCGGCCTTCAGGTTCTTTTCGCGGAAGCTCTGGTTGCACTCGCCGAACTTGCGCTCCTCATGCTCCTCGTTGGCAAAGGCCTTGACCACGCGGTTGCCCGCGATGTTCTCCTGCGCGACGGTGCTCATCCGCGCGAGCCGGGCGCGCAGCTCCACGTACATGGGCCGGATCTTCTTGGAGAACAGATAGGTGATCACGAGGATGAACGGCGTGATCGCCGCGAGACACAGCGTCAGGGGGATGTTGACCGTGCACAGGTAGATCAGCGTCGTCGCGAACAGCACGACGGAATCCACCACGTTGTACGAAATCCACGCCGTGGCGTGGCGGATCAGGTCCAGGTCGCTGGTCATGCGCGTCATCAGGTCGCCGGTGCGGAACCGGCCGTAAAAGCGGTAGTCCTGCTCCTGGATGACCCGGTACATCCGTTTGCGCACGTCGTCCAGCATCTGCTGGCTGTTCTTCTCAAGGCAGACGATCATCGTGTACCGCAGCGCCAGCCGCACCAGCTGCACCGCGAGCATCGCGCCCAGGATGGGCAGCAGCAGCCGGGTGTCGCGCGGCGTGATCACCTCGTCGATCAGCTTCTGCGACAGCATCGGGTTCAGGATCAGCATGGCCGACGTGACCGCCGACAGAACCATCCCGATGACAAAAAGTCGTCGCTTTTTGCCCATGTATTTCCAAAGCCACTTTAACTCAAACATGCTGCTCCTTTTTCCCCGAAACCCCGCGGAAACGGGCAAAACCGGCTTGATTTTCTGAACAAATGGACTATTATTATAATCAATCGAAAAACAACTTGCGTGCCATTCCCACCGCTTTCTTGTGACAACTATTGCTCAATGGGGGGATTTCAAACGGTTCAGGGACTTTACGAGACCTGCCGCGACAACGACCGATACCCGGCGTTCTGGGAAGGGCGGCGGATGAACTGCATGCCGCACTTCCACAGCAGCGTGGAGCTGGGGTACGTGACGGCCGGCCGGATGCCCGTCAAGCTGGACGGGCGGGCCTATTCGGTCGGGCAGGGGCAGATGTTCCTGGTCTCCAGCTGCGTGCCCCATTCCTACAGCGCGGGCGAGGACTGCTCCTGCATTCTGCTGATCGTCCCGCTCGGGTTCATCCCGCTCTACGCGCCGATGCTCTCCAAAAAAATCTTTTCCCGGCCCGTCAGCAGCGACGCCTTCCTGAACGCGGAGGCGCTGCACTGCCTGCGGATGCTGCTGGTGCTCGGCGAGTGCAGCGAGGAGACCGAGAACCTCGTCCGCAGCTACATCTATGTGATCCTCGGCCTCGCCATCCGCCGCCTGGGCCTTGCCGACGACGCCCAGAGCGGCAAGTTCCTGCTGCGCGACATCCTGCTGTACCTGCAGGACAACTACCTTTCGCCCGTCACGCTCGAGAGTCTCGCGAAAAAATTCGGCTACAGCCAGTACCGGTTCTCCCACATCTTCAACCGGAGCCTCGGCTGCACGCTCACCCAGTACGTCGAGTCGCTGCGCGCGCGCCACGCGGCCAACCTCCTGCGCGAAAGCGACGCGCCGCTGATGGAGGTCGCGCTGGATTCCGGCTTCAACAGCGTGCGGACCTTCTACCGCTGCTTCAAGGCGAGCTTCGGCATGACGCCGACCCGCTACCGGGAATCGTTCCTCGCGGGCTGAGGGCGTTCGAGGCGCGGCGCGCAGTACCCCGCCGCCTTCCGCAGGCGCGCCCGCGCCTTTTTCAGGTGGCGCGACACCGTGGGGGCCCCCACGCCCAGCCGCTCCGCGATCCGCGTCACGGTTTCCCCCTCCTGGTAATACAGGCGCAGGCACTCCCGCTGGCGGGCGGTCAGCTCGCAGCGCACGGCCAGCTCCAGGGCGCGCAGCAGCCGCCGGTGCTCGCCGCCGTCCCCGCCCCACCGGCGCCGGGGCGGCCCTTCCCGGAACAGCTCAAAGCTCAGATCTGAGCCGCGCCTCATAAAATTTCCCCCTTTCGATCAGCTCGCGCCCCGTGTGCAGGCACTCGAGGTACATCTCGTTCAGCATCGCGATCCGCCGGGCCAGCAGGGCCCGGTCCTCGCCCCTCAGCCCCGCCAGCCGCGCACGCAGCGGCACGGCGTGCCGCTTCAGCCGCAGCGCCTCGCCCAGATATTCCCGGCCCCATCCGCAGTAATCCATGGTCCCTTTTCAGCTCCCTTTTCTGTATACACGTTTCGTGTAGTCTGGAAGCCGGATCGGCCCTTCCTGTCCCAGATTTTCCGGCCCCTAATTCCATGCTACCATGCGGAGATGCGGATTTCAAGGGGGATTCCGGCAGAAAAGCAGCCGGTGGGTCAAAACAGGGACTCAACGTTCCGTTGGAAAAAATAGCGCTTGAAATAACACAAAACGTGTGATATAATGGCCCCAGAAATCGATGGGGAAGGGAACGCGATGCAGAAGGGAAAGCTCAGGCAGCTCCGCGCGGAGCGCGGTATGACGCAGGCGCGGCTCGCCGCGGAGCTGGGCGTTTCGCCCTCGGCGGTGGGGATGTACGAGCAGGGGCGCCGTCAGCCGGACGGCGCGCTGCTCGCGCGCATGGCCGCCGTGCTGCGGTGCAGCACCGACGAGCTGCTCGGCGTGGAGCGCCCGCGTGAGGTGGACGACGTGATTGACGGCTTCGCCCGCACGCTGGAGCGCCAGCCCGGCCTGATGTACAACGGCGCCCCGCTTACGAAGTCGGACCGCGAGAAGCTGGTCAGCGCCATCCGCGTGGCGGCGGCCATCTCCTCGGGAAAAAAATAGGAAGGCGGAAAAAGGGAGGAGGAGGCCATGCGGCGGGAAGAAGGCACCCTGGAACGGATCGCGGCGCTCGCGCACCGGCTCACCCAGCGGTACGGGGCGGTCCCGCCGTTCGACCTGTGCGACGCGCTGGGCGTCGGCGTGTTCCGGTGGGACCTGCCGGCGCGGGTGCGGGGCCTCTACCTCCAGGCCGTCGGGGGAGCGCCCGTGATCCTGCTCAACAGTGCCCTCGCGGGGCGGGAGGAGGCCTTCTGCTGCGCGCACGAGCTGGGCCACGCGCTGCTGCACGCGGGCCTCAACGCGCAGCGCATGACGGACCTCACGGACCTCTGCGTCCCGCGCTACGAGCGGGAGGCGGATTATTTCGCCGCGTGCCTGCTCATCGACCCGAATCTCGGGGAGTGGAACCGGAGCTACGACCCGCTGTCCCGCGAGCAGATCGCCTGCCTTTCGGGGCTGCCGGAAAAGGTCGTGGACCTGCGGTTCGGCCCGGCGGGCCGCGCCGGGCTTTGCTCCGCGGCAAGGGAGGGATCGCTGTGAAAAAGAAGATCGCCGCGCTGCTTCTCGCGGCGCTGCTGCTGGCCCCGGCGGCCGGGTGCGGGAGCGTTCCCGCCTCGTCCGGCGGCGGGCTGGTCGGCACGTGGAAGGACGCCTGCGGCCTGACGGAGTACCGGTTCGAGCCCGGCGGCGGCCTTCGGCTCAAAGCGCTGAGCTTCGGGCGCTTCCGCGGCACCTACCGCACGGAAGGCGACCGCATCACCATCCGCTACCGCGTGCTGGGCCGGGAGGTGGACGACACCTACACGCTCCGCCTGGAGGGGAACACCCTGTACCTGAACGACGGCGAGTTCGTCCGCAGAAAATGAATCCGGGCCGGCGGCGAAGCTTGTCCTATGAGATTTTCGGCGGCCCGGATTTTTGGGGCTCTGTGAGGAAAGCGGGGAGTTTTATCCCCCCGCTTTTTCATTTTTCTCCCGCAGCCGCCGGAAGAAATCCGAGAGCAGCGCGGCGCACTCCTCCTCCAGCACGCCGCCGACCGCCTGCGGGCGGTGGTTGTACGGCAGGGCGAAAAGATCGACGACCGAGCCGCACGAACCGGCTTTCGGATCGCGCGCGCCGAACACGACCCGCCGGATGCGGGCGTTGACGGCCGCGCCCGCGCACATCGGGCAGGGCTCCAGCGTCACGTAGAGGTCGCACGGCCACAGGCGCCAGCCGCCCAGTGCGGCGCACGCCCGGCCGATGGCCTCCAGCTCCGCGTGGCCCAGGGCGTTTTTCGCCGCCTCCCGGCGGTTGCGCCCGACGGCGACAATCTCGTCCCCCCGCGCGATCACCGCGCCCACCGGCACCTCGCCCTCGGCCTCGGCCTCCCGCGCGACTTCCAGCGCGCGGCGCATGAAATACTCGTCCCGCTCCATCGCGTCAGGCGGCCCCGCGCAGGAAAGCGACGGCCGTGACCAGGAAGAGCAGCGTGAACACGACGGCGCCGGGGTTCGCGAACAGCGCCGCCATTTTGGAGGAAAGCGGCAGCGCGGAGCCGCTGCGCTCCAGCCGGAAGGCGAACCGCCTGCGCAGCGCGAGATAGACGGCGGCCAGCGCCCCCAGCGTCAGCAGCGCGGCCGAGACGGCGCCGCTCAGGGTGTTCGCCGCCGCGTCGCCCCGGTACCGGGCGGCGAGCTGAAACGCGAACGCGAGCGCGTTGTTGGTGAAGTGGATCAGGATCGAGGGCAGCAGGGATTCCGCCTTGACCGCCGCGTAGCCCATCGCCAGCCCGGCGATGAAGGCGAACACCGTCTGCGTGAAATTGCCGTGCATCATGCCGAAGATCAGCGCGGAGCCCAGCACCGCGAAGCCGTCCCCGAAGCGGCGCAGGCTCTGCAGCACGGCGCCGCGGAACATCAGCTCCTCCACCAGCGGCGGCACAACGACGGTCTCGATCCCGTAGAAGACCAGCACCGCCGGGTCGTCGGTCAGCGGCGTCTCCGGGATGGTCCCGTTGAGGCCCGCGCGCCGGATCAGCTCGGCGACCGCCTCGGCCGGATAGTTGGCGAGCAGGCAGACCATGCAGCCCAGAAAGACGAGGGCGGCGATGTCCGCCGCGTTCCCCCGGCGGAACGGAAGGCCCTGCTGCAGCGGTATGCGCCGGGCGGCGAAATAGAGCAGGGCGGGCGCGGCGATGCCCACCGCGTAGACCGCGCAGGTCAGCAGATAGTAGAGCGCCGGCGGCAGCCCGCTGAACTCGGCGTACCGCTGGTCGTAGACGACGCCGGCCTCCCCGAGGAAAAAGAGAGCCGCCTGCGTCAGCAGGTAGATCAGCACGGCGCTCAGAACGACGGTCCAGCAGACACGGTTCGCCGTTCTGCGGATCTGCCGCTTTTCCTCGCGCGCCGCCGAAAAAAAGGGCGGCGGATAGCCCCAGGGCCCGTAAGGCCCGCGAAACGCGTCGTCATTCATGCTTTCAGTCTCCTGACCCCGCGGCGCGCGGCCGCGGCAGTGTGGTCGAATCTGCTCCCCATCGTATCACCGCGGCGGGGCGGCGTCAATGTCAATCTCCGGGTCCCCGGGCGGCCCGCGCCGGGGGCCCTTTTTCCCGGGCTTCGGCCCGGCCCCGCCCGGCGTTCCGGCGTCCCCGTCCCCGAACAGGGTGGGCAGCGCCCCGGCCTGCGTCAGGATGCGGTAGCAGATCAGCAGGGCGGAAAAATAGATCAGCACCCAAAAATTCTTGGCGATCAGCGCAAAATAAAGCGCCGCCAGCATGGCCAGCGGGTGGATGCTGATGGAGGACGAGACGATCTTCGGCTCGATGATCTGGCGGATCGCGGAGATGATCAGCCAGCAGACGGCCAGCGCGCCGGCGCGGAAGTAATCCCCCTTCAGAAGGTAAATGGCGCTCATCGGGATATAAATGGTTCCGGGGCCGAGGACCGGCAGAATGTCCGCGATGCCGGTGACGATGCTCAGGACGAGCGGGAACGGCACGCCGAGCGCGGCGAAGACCGCGAGCGTCTCCAGGAACGTGATGAAATAGATCAGCAGGTAGGAGCGCACGTACCGCCCGCTCATGCTCAGGCCCTGGCGGGAGTAGGAGCGCAGGCTGCCGGCCGTCTCGCCGGAGAACATCCCCCGGAAGCGCCGCCGGATGGACGCCATGTCCTTTGAGAAAAAGTAGGTCGAAAGGATCATCACGATGAACATCGTCATCACCGTCGGCAGCGAGGTCAGGAGCCCGACCGCCGCCGAGAGCGCCCGCGAGGCGATGCTCAGGCCGCTCTGGGCGATGCCGAGCAGCTTTTCCTGGTTCTGCCGGATAAAATCCGAATCGACGTTCTTGAGGAAGCTGCCCAGCTGGTCCAGCAGGCGGTCCAGCGGGGCGGTCAGGTCGCCGAGGTTCTCTTGGGAAAGGGCCGAGAGGTAGGCGACCAGGTTGCTGATCTCCGAGACCAGCCAGTACCCGATCAGGAACAGCAGCCCGAACAGCGCGGCGTACACCGCCAGCGTCGCCAGGGCGGAGGCGAGCGCGCCCGGCAGGCGCAGCTTTTCCCTCAGCCAGCGGATCACGGGCTGGGCCAGCAGAGCCAGCAGGAACCCCGCGAGGAACGGGAACGTGTATTTCAGCGTGAGCGCGAACAGAAAAAACAGTGCGGTAAAAGCCGCAAAGAACACGAACAGCGGCTTCAGGCGGGCCAGAAGTCGTCGGCGTTCAGGCAAGAAAAATCCCCCTTGCAAATCCTTCGATACCAGTGTATAATTCATTATACTCGAAAAAGGGCAAAAAGAAAAGGGCGCTCCGCAGAAGCGGGGCGCCCCCAAGCGAAAGGTCCGGCATTATTTTTCCCTGCCGAGCAGCCAGTCTACCGAAACGTTCAAAATGTTGGCGAGTGCGGCGAGCTCATAGTCCGTCACATAGCGGATCTGGCCCTCCAGCTTGGACAGACCGGATGCATTCATATCGACTCCGTTAACCTGCAGCTGTGCCAGCAGTTCTTTTTGCTTCATACCCTGGTTCTTGCGCGCCATCTCGACGCGCGCGCCCACCAGATTGCGGGTACCGAGCGCCTGTTTACGCAATCTCAATTCGTTCATCTCCTCATAGCAGTTTGGGTTTCACATACCGTTCTTTTCACAATCCTGTGCTGTGCGGCGCGTGAGGCGGAACCTTGTTCCTAAAAGTTGAATTCAGCCTGCCTATCAGCCACTTCAGTATAATATTTATTTGTTATAAATGCAATTAAAAATGGGGCTTTTTCACACAATTCACAGAAATTTTTCCTTCCATCATTTATTTCGACAAAGATCTTCTTCGCTGTTTCACTGCTTTTCGCGGGTCCCCTTTTTCGGGTCCGGGGGGATTCCGCAGCCGGCGGAGCTTTGAAGGCGAAAGTCCGTCCGGCCTTGTGCCGCCACGGCGGACGCCCGGCCCGAAGGCCGGATTTTTCGCGGTGTCCGGCGGTTTGCCGGGATAGGAGTATTCTTTGCCGTGTCGTTCCATAATATGTTTTATCCGTGCCGGCGGAGCCACAAAAATTTGATGCTTTTCAATTGGGGGATGGATTCTTTTGTCTGAGATGCCGGAGAGACGGGACTGCAAAACCAACCTGACCATGCTGACGGATTTCTATGAGATCACCATGGCGAACGGTTATTTTTCCAACGGCCTGGGAGAAAAAACCGTCTATTTCGATATGTTTTTCCGTGAGCTTCCGGACGGGGGCGGCTTCGCCATCATGGCGGGCGTCCAGCAGATCGTCGAGTATCTGCGGGACCTGCATTTCACGCCGGAGGATATCGCGTATCTGCGCGGGTGCGGCATTTTCAGCGAGGGCTTTCTGAAGTACCTCGAGCGGTTCCGCTTCTCGTGCGACGTCTGGGCGGTGCCCGAGGGCACGCCGATCTTCCCGGGCGAGCCGATTCTGACGGTGCGGGGGCCGGCCATCCAGGCGCAGTTTGTCGAGACCATGATCCTCCTGACCGTCAACCACCAGAGCCTGATCGCCACGAAGGCGAACCGCATCTGCCGCGCGGCGCAGGGCCGGCCGGTGATGGAGTTCGGCTCCCGCCGGGCGCAGGGGCCGGACGGCGCCGTGCTCGGGGCGCGGGCGGCGTATATCGGCGGCTGCTGCGGAACGGCCTGCACGCTCTGCGGCGTCGATTACGGCATTCCGGCGCTGGGCACCATGGCCCACAGCTGGGTGCAGCTTTTCGATTCCGAGCTGGAGGCGTTCCGCGCCTATGCGCGCGAGTACCCCCAGAGCTGCATGCTGCTGGTCGACACTTATAATGTATTGAAATCCGGCGTGCCGAACGCGATCCGCGTGTTCCGGGAGGAGGTCGTGCCGCGCGGCTTCCGCCCCGCCGGCATCCGCATCGACAGCGGCGACATCACCTACCTTTCCCGCCGGGCGCGCAAGATGCTCGACGACGCCGGTTTCCCGGACTGCAAGATCTGCGCGTCCAACTCGCTGGACGAGTACATCATCCGCGACATGCTGATGCAGGGCGCCTGCGTGGACAGCTTCGGCGTCGGCGAGCGCCTGATCACATCCTCCAGCCACCCGATCTTCGGCGGCGTCTACAAGCTCAGCGGCGCGGAAGACGCGGAGGGGAACGTCGTCCCCAAAATCAAGATCAGCGAGAACGTCTCCAAGATCACCACGCCCGGCTTCAAAAAGATCTTCCGCCTCTACGACCGCGAGACGGACAAGGCCATCGCGGACGTGATCGCGCTGCACGACGAGACGATCGACGACAGCCTTCCCTATGAGATCTTCGACCCGGATTACGTCTGGAAGCGCAAGACGGTCACGGATTTCCGCGCGGAGACGATCCGGAAGCAGATCTTCAGGAACGGCGAATGCGTCGTTTCGCCGCGCAGCCTGGACGAGATCCGCGATTTCTGCCGCAAACAGGTGGACACGCTCTGGGACGAGGTCAAGCGTTTCGAGAATCCCCACCGATACTATGTGGACCTCTCGCAGAAGCTCTGGGACCTCAAGAGCCGGATGATCTCCGAGCATTCGTTCTGATTCCCCGCCGAGCGGCGAACAAAGTTGAAAAAAAATCGAAAAAAAGGGTTGACAACGGAGGGACGGTTTGATATT
>DAIUFE010000046.1:0-13249 GCA_036844765.1 Caproicibacter sp.
TCTCGTCGTCGTCCACGACCAGCACGCAGTCGCCCATCGTCTCGAGGAACGCGCGCAGGTCGGCGGGGTCCTTCTTGCATTCCGGGTCGCGCCCGACCATGAACTGCGTGCAGTAGGTGAAGTGGATATCCTGGTCGAATTCCGCCGCCGCGTTGCGGAAGAAATCGTCCTGCTGGCCGCCCGCGGCGGCCGGCTGCCCCTCTTCCTGCGGCGAGACGATCTCGCCGCCGCTCAGCACGCTGAGCATCCCTTCGAAGATCAGGCACAACCCCTCGCCGCCCGCGTCGACCACGCCCGCGCGCTTGAGCACGGGCAGCAGCTCCGGCGTGCGGGCCAGCGCCTCGCGCGCGCCGTCGCACACGGCCTGCCAGACCGCCACGTCGTCGGCTGTTCCCTGCGCGGCGGCGCGGCCCTTTTCGCAGGCGACGCGGGCGACCGTGAGGATGGTGCCCTCCGTCGGCTTCATCACCGCCTTGTAGGCGGATTCCACGCCCAGCCCGAACGCGTTGACCAGGTCTTCGCCGCTGACTGATTCCAGCCCTTCCGTGCCTTTCGCGAAGCCGCGGAACAGGATCGAGAGAATCACGCCCGAGTTCCCGCGCGCGCCGCGGAGCATCGCGTCGGCCGCGAGGTGGGTCACCTCCGCGGCGGAGGACCCCTCGTATTTTTCCAGCGCCCCGACGGCCGAACCGATCGTCATCGACATGTTCGTCCCCGTATCGCCGTCCGGCACGGGGAAGATATTCAGGTCGTCCACCGCCGTCTTATGCTTCAGGATGTTGTTCGCGCCCGAAATGACCGCTTTTTTCAGATCGGTTCCGTTTATCACTTGTCAGCACTCCCTCGTTTGCACGAAAGCGGGTTTCCCGCCGGAATCTCATTTGGTTTTCCCATTATACCATATTGTGCGCGGCGATTCAATTCCCAACGGCGGGCCGGCTTTCCGGGTCCGGCGCGGCATAAAAAAGATCCCCACGCGGCGGCCGTGGGGAAGTTGCTGCTGGTTGCTGCTTACCTGGGTCCGACGATCAGCTTGATCGCGGTGCGCTCCTCGCCGTCGATGGTGACGCTTGCGAACGCCGGGACGCAGACCGCGTCGATGCCGGAAGGCGCGAGGTAGCCCCGCGCGATGGCGATCGCCTTGACGGCCTGGTTTGTGGCGCCCGCGCCCACGGCCTGAAGCTCTACTGCGCCGGATTCACGGATCACTCCTGCGACTGCGCCGGCCACCGAGTTCGGCGCGGACTTTGACGATACTTTGAGTATTTCCATAACTGCTCCTCCAGCCCTGTGTAAAATATTGATACTACCATAATAAATCCATCCAGGAGGATTTGCAATAGCATTTGATAAAAAAATATTACAATTGAATTATTAACTGTAAAAATGGCACAATATTCTACAAAATCTGAAGCCGCTCCACAGAAAGCGTCTTTCCCGTCTTCTCATCGATCCGGAACACGGCCCCGCAGATGCAGCAGTCGCCGTCCGCAAGGTCGAAGCGGACCGGCATTTTGGTCCGCATTTTGTAGATCACGAGCTCGGGCTTCACGCCGAGCACGGAGCGGACGGGGCCCGTCATGCCGAGGTCGGAGAGATAGCCCGTGCCGCCGGGCAGCACGCCCTCGTCGGCCGTCTGCACGTGCGTGTGCGTGCCGAAGACCGCCGAGACCCGCCCGTCAAGGTACCAGGCGAACGAGCGTTTCTCCCCGGTCGCCTCGGCGTGAAAATCCACCACGGTGATTTTGGGCGTGCCCTGCGCGAGAATGCGGTCTGCGGCGTCGAACGGGGATTCCAGGCTCTCCATATAGACGACGCCCATCAGGTTCAGCACGCCGACCTGGATGCGGCCCATGTCCACCACGCAGTAGCCTTTGCCGGGCGCGGCGGGCGGGTAGTTCGCGGGCCGCAGGAGCGTTTCGCAGGAATCGTAAAGCTCGTAGCTTTCCCTGCGGCGGAAGCTGTGGTTGCCCGAGGTGACGACGTCGACGCCGCTGTCCAGCAGATACTGGACGGAAGCGGGGGTCAGGCCGTTGCCGTCGGCGGAATTTTCGCCGTTGGCGACGACCAGGTCGATGCTTTTGATTTTCCGGAGCGCCGGCAGGTGCCTGCGCAGAAAGCGGCACCCGATGCTGCCGACCACGTCGCCGATTGCAAGGATATTCATAAGGCCAGCCCTTTCTGATTGGATTTCAAAACGAAAAAGGGGAACAGGCGTTCCTGCTCCCCATTGTTTTCAGCTTTATTTCGCGTATTCGATCGTGCGGCTCTCGCGGATCACGTTGACCTTGATCTGCCCGGGATATTCGAGGTCCGTCTCGATCTTCTTGCAGATGTTGCGCGCCAGAAGGACCATGTCGTCGTCGCTGACGGCCTCGGGCTTGACCATGATGCGGATCTCGCGCCCCGCCTGGATGGCGTAGCTGTGCTCGACGCCCTCGAACGAGGAGGCGACCTCCTCCAGCTTTTCAAGGCGCTTGATATAGTTTTCGAGGTTTTCGCGCCGGGCGCCCGGCCTTGCGGCGCTGATGGCGTCGGCGGCCTGCACCAGGCAGGCGGAGATGGTCTTGGCCTCCACGTCGCCGTGGTGCGCCTGGATCGCGTGCACGACCGCCTCGCTCTCGTGGTACTTGCGGGCGACCTCGACGCCGATCTCCACGTGCGACCCCTCGACCTCGTGGTCCAGCGCCTTGCCGATGTCATGCAGCAGCCCGGCCCTGCGCGCGACGGTCGGGTCGATGCCCAGCTCCGAGGCCATCATGCCGGCCAGGTAAGAGACCTCCAGCGAATGGTTCAGCACGTTCTGCCCGTAGCTGGTGCGGTAGCGCAGCCGCCCCAGCAGCTTCACCAGCTCGGGGTGGACGCCGTTCACGCCGGCCTCGAGCACGGCGCGCTCGCCCTCCTGCCGGATGGTGGCGTCCACCTCGCGGCGGGCTTTCTCGATCGTCTCCTCGATCCTCGCGGGGTGGATCCGCCCGTCCGCGATCAGGTGTTCGAGGGCGATGCGCGCGACCTCGCGCCGCACCGGCTCGAAGCAGGAGAGGGTGATGGCCTCCGGCGTGTCGTCGATGATGAGGTCGACGCCGGTCATCGTCTCGATCGCGCGGATGTTCCTGCCCTCGCGCCCGATGATGCGGCCCTTCATTTCGTCGTTCGGCAGCGGCACCACCGAGATGGTCGCCTCCGCCACATGGTCGGCCGCGCAGCGCTGGATGGCCGTCGAGATGATCTCGCGGGCGGTTTTGTCCGCCTCGTCGCGCGTCTGCTGCTCGAATTCCATCAGCTTGACGGCTTTTTCGTGGGTCAGCTCGCTGTCCAGGTCGTTGAGCAGATAGGCCTTGGCCTGCTCGACCGTGAAGCCGGAGATGTGCTCCAGCATGTCGAGCTGGCTTTTCTTGCAGGCCTCGGCCTCGGCAAGGCGGGCGTCGGCCTGCTTGTTCTTGTTGTTCAGGATCTCGTCCTTGGCCTCGAGCCCCTCCATCTTTTTGTCGAGGGTCTCCTCTTTCTGCTGGATGCGGCGCTCCTGGCGCTGGATCTCTTTTCTCCGTTCGTTCAGCTCGCGCTCGGATTCGGCGCGCTGGCGGTGGATCTCGTCCTTCCCCTCGAGGATGGCTTCCCTTTTTTTCGTCTCCGACGTCTTGATGGCGTCGCTGATAATCCGCTTCGCTTCCTGTTCTGCGGACCCGATGGTATATTCGGCGCTTTTTTTGCGGTGGTCCACCCCCGCGAAGAACGAGGCGACCCCCGCAACCACCGCGCATACGATCGCAATGACGATGCAGGTGATCAAAGGCACAGTCAAATGTCGGGCACCTCCCTGTTGCGTTCAAAATAAGGGACCACCGCTCCGCACGGCAAAAAAGCCGGCGTCCCCTGCGGTCCCGGAAAAAATCACGAACAAAGCAGACGGACAAAACGACGGGCGCTCTGCCCCTTGCTGCAAAGTCATACCTGACAGCTCATTGTATAACGCTTCGGGGCGTGATGTCAAGGAAAAAGCGCCGCCCGGCGGGTTCAGGAGCCCTTCTCGGGCGGCGTCTCCGCGCCGCGGCCGTAGTAGGCGAACGCGGCCAGCACCACCAGGACGCAGACCGCCGCGTAAAGCGCAAACAGCCGGCTCTGCAGCCCGCCGGAAAGGATGAAGAGCGAGCCGAGGGTCGCGAGCGCCGGGAAAACCGCGCCGCGGAACACCCCGTGAAGCTCCCCGGACCGGTAGAGCCGGAAGACCTTGTAGTAGAGGACGATATAGAACAGATAGCTCATCACGATCGCGATCTCGGAGATGTCGGAGTTCGGCAGCAGGCCGTATTGAACCGTGACGAAGTGGACGGCGGTCCAGAACAGCAGGATCGCGTAGCAGAGCGCCGCCGAGCGGACGGGCATCCCGAATTTTTTATTCAGCTGCGAGAGCGGCCCGGAAAGCGGGAACATCCTCCGGCCGCGCAGAGCCATCGCGTAGGGCAGGCGGATGAAGCCCAGGATCACGCCGTTGGCCGTCCCCATCACCGCGAGGATCACGAAGACCAGCAGCAGCTTCCCGCCGGCCCCGCCGAACAGCCGCTGCGCGGCCTCGTAGACGTGCGCGTCCTGCAGCTTCATCACCTGCGCGGGGCCGATCAGGCTCGTGACGCCGACGAAATAGGCGACGTAGACCGCCAGAATGAACAGCGGCGCGAAGATCAGCGCCCGCGGAAGATTCTTTTTGGAATCCCGGATCTCCGGCGCGATGGCGGTCGAGATGATCCAGCCGTCGAACGAGTACGCGACCGGCGCGATCGCGGAAAGCCAGCCCGCGCTTTTCAGGGCCTGCGGCGAAACCTGCCGGAAGCCTTCGGCCGGATTGCCGAACAGCAGCCCGCACACGGCGACGGCCGCCAGCGGCAGCAGCTTGCCGACGGTCGAAAAGTTCTGGAACGCCCCGCCGGCCTTGGCCGAAAGGGTGTTGACCGCCAGGTCCAGCGTATAGAACAGAAAGCCGATCAGCAGCTGGTTCCCCAGCGTGCCCTTCCAGCCGAACAGCAGGCACATGTAGATGCCCACCACCCAAGAGACGACCACCGCGATGGTCGGGTAATAGACGAAGATCTGGAACCACCCGATGCCGCACGCCAGCTTCGGGTTCGTGAATTCCTCCATATAGGTGATCAGGCCGCCGGGCCGGTCGGTGCGCGCGGCGAGCTCGCTGACGCACAGCCCCCCGAAGATCACGCTGGTCGCCCCCAGCACGAACACCGCCACGCCCAGCGGGACGCTGCCGCCCGTCGCAACCAGGATGTTGTCGCTCTTGAAAAAGATGCCGGAGCCGATGCAGATGCCGACGACCATCGAGATGGTCGTGAACAGGCCGTAGCTTTTCTTGATCTTGTCCATCGGGATCTCTCCATTTTATGTTACGATTTGATTCGTCTTCCCGGCGGCTTTTCCTGCGCGCCGCCGCGCGAAAGAAGGCCATAGAAAAAATGCGGGCGCCCCGCCCGGGTCAGCCCACCATGCTGCGGAACAGCTTTTCCTCACCGGCCGTGTTGCTGCCCACGGCGACCAGCACGTACCGCCCGCTCTGCGCGACGAGCCGGTCCTTCAGCGCGCCGTACTGCACCGGATTCAGGTTCTTGAACCCGTCCGCCCGCGTGGCGATGTGCTCCGTGACGGCCTGCTCCAGCTCTTTGTATTTCGACGGGTCGGTCAGCAGGAAGCAGGCCAGCTCCGAGGCGCTCTCGGAGGATTTGCTCATGTAGACCGAGCTTTCCTCCACCACGCCGTCCGGGATGTCGTAGTGCTTCGCGAGCTGGCTGCCCTCCACCTTCGCGAGGTCCGTGTATTTCAGCTCCGCGATGATCTGCGCCGTCACCTGGTCGGCGGAATACCGCGCGTAATTTTCCCGCACGCGGTGGATCACGAGGACGCCGCACCAGAAGATGGCGGCCGCGCAGACGAGGGCGATCACCGACAGCACCAGCCACTTCTTCCCGCCCCGGTCCGCCCGCTCCATCGGCCCGCCCTCTTTCAAGGGGAAAAAAGAAGAGTTTTTCCCCGTATTTCCGAACGATTCAAAACTATTATAGTTATTTATCTTAACTGTTTTTTCCAAAGATATAATTACATGCCGGAATATCGGAGAAATATTGCCAATCTGTGGAGCCTGCCGCCACCGGAAACTGGTGAAAGTAAAAAAACGGTTTTCCCCACCGCCCTTCGTTGACATAACCTGAAAATATTTTTCCGGCCGCCGGCCCGCCGCGGGATCATTCCACATTTTCCACCGCATTTTCCACCGAAAAGCGCCGCCCGGCGGTTTGCGGCGGGCCGATTCCACCGTCCGGCGGGGATTCTGTGGAAAAGCGGGTGTGGAAACTCCGGCCGCGGCCCGGGTTGACATAACACGGAAAGCCTCTTGGCCGCGCGGGCCTCTCCGGTTGACAGAAAGCCGGGGCCGAAGTATAATCGAACAGATTATTTTGTCGGCTTCCTTTCCTATGGGAAAACGGGGCTCCTGAAGGATTTTTACCGCCGCACGATCGAAAACCCGGCCGCCCTCGGCGCGCCGCCGGCCGACATTCCGAAAGGGAGCAGCCAATGATTCGCAAATTATATCCTTATTTTCAGAAATATAAAAACTACCTGTTTTTTTCTTTCGCCCTGCTGACCGCCGACGTGGTCGGCGACCTGATGATCCCGTACCTGATGTCGCGGATCGTCGACGTCGGGGTCCCGAACGGGGACGTGCGGTATATCGTGCTGATGGGCCTGCTGATGGTGGGCCTGGCGGTGATGAACATCGTGCTGGGCACGACCAACATGAAGCTTTCCGCCGAGGCGAGCCAGGGCTTCGCCGCCGCCCTGCGCAAGGGCCTGTTCGACCGCGTGCAGTCCTTTTCGTTCGCCAATCTCGACCGCTTCTCGCCGGCGTCGCTCGTCACGCGGCTCACGAGCGACGTGACGCAGCTGCAGATGACCGTGCTGATGGGCCTGCGCATTTTCATGCGCTCCCCGCTGATGCTCGTCTGCGCCCTGATCTTCGCCATGCGGATCAACCTGCGGCTGTCCCTGATCGTCCTCATTGCGCTGCCCGTGCTGGTCGCCGGCACCTTTCTGATCATGCGCACCGCGGAGAAGCTGTTCACCGCCGTGCAGCGGAAGCTGGACGCGCTGAACGGGACGATCCAGGAAAACCTGATCGCGATCCGCGTCGTCAAGGCGTTCGTGCGCGCCCGGCATGAGAAAATGAAGTTCCGGAAGGCGAACGACAGCCTGATGGAGACCGCCATGCGCGCCGGCAACCTGATCAGCCTGGCCCTGCCGCTGATGCTGCTGGTCCTCAACGGGGCGACCCTCGCGGTGATCTGGCGGGGCGGGCACATGGTCCGGGCCGGGTCGATGGGCGCCGGCGAGCTGATCAGCTTCATCAGCTACCTGTTTCTGATCCTGATGAGCGTGATGATGTTCTCGATGGCGCTGATCCTCTTCGCGCGCGCCGAGGCCAGCGGCAAGCGGATTGTCGAGGTGCTGGACACGGAGCCGGAGATCGCCGCCAAGCCGGAAGTCCTGCGCGATCCGCTGCGCCACCGCGTCACCGAGGGCAGGATCGAGTTCCGGAACGTGGATTTCCGCTACGGCGGCACCGAAGAGGGCAAGAACGTGCTTTCGGGCATCCGTTTCACCGTGGAGCCGGGCCGGGTGGTCGCGATCGTCGGCGGCACGGGGGCGGGCAAAACGACGCTGGTCAGCCTGATCCCCCGCCTGTACGACGCGACGGCGGGGCAGGTGCTGGTGGACGGAGTCGACGTGCGCGACTACAACCTCAGGACCCTGCGCGACGGCATCGGCATGGTGCTGCAGAAAAACGTGCTGTTTTCGGGCACCATCCGCGAAAACCTGCTGTGGGGCGGCGCCGGGGCGACGGAGGACGAGATCCGGCGGGCCGCGGCCGCGGCCCAGGCCCAGGAATTTATCGAAAGCTTTCCGCACGGCTACGACACCGAGCTCGGGCAGGGCGGCGTGAACGTCTCCGGCGGGCAGAAGCAGCGCCTGTGCATTGCGCGCGCGCTGCTCAAGCGCCCGCCCATCCTGATCCTCGACGACAGCACCAGCGCCGTCGACACGGCGACGGAAGCGAAAATCCGCCGCGCGCTGCAGCAGGACCGCCGGAAGATGACCGTCCTGATCATCGCCCAGCGCATCAGCTCCGTGCGGGACGCGGACACGATCCTTGTGCTGGACGACGGGAAGATCTGCGGCATGGGCACCCACGAGGAGCTTTTCCGCAGCAACGAGATCTACCGGGAAATCTGCAATTCGCAGCAGGAAGGGGCGGTGTCCTGATGGCGCACAGGCAAAGGGCGGGGCGCATGCCGGGACCTTCCCGCATGCCCGTCGGATTCCAGAAACCGAAAAATCTGAAGAGGACCGTCGGGAGGATCCTGAGCTACCTGAGCCGCAGCAAGCTGCAGGTGGCCGGCGTCGTGCTGATGCTGCTGCTCAGCACGGGCAGCAGCCTGGCGTGGTCCTATTTCCTCAAGCCGCTGATCAACGACTACATCATCCCGGGCGACTTCCGCGGCCTCGCCTCCGCCATGGCCGTCCTCGGGCTGATTTTCCTCGTCGGCATCCTCGCCGCCTACGGCCAGATGCGGCTGACCGTCGGGCTCTCCCAGCGCACCGTGAACGTCATGCGCCGGGATCTGTTCGACAAGATGCAGGACCTGGAGCTGCGCTATTTCGACACCCACACGCACGGCGAGCTGATGAGCCGCTTCACCAACGATTTCGACAACGTGCAGATGATGCTGGAGCAGAGCCTGCTGCAGCTGGTTTCCAGCGCGCTGACCTTCGTCGGGAGCGCCGTGATGATGCTGATGCTCAGCCCGATCCTGTTCGTCGTCACGGGCGTGGTCCTGGTGCTGATGGTCGTCACCAGCAAAAAAATCGCGCAGAAGAGCGGCGCCTATTTTCAGAAGCAGCAGAAGGTCCTCGGCGAGCTGGACGGCTATATCGAGGAGAACATCGGCGGCCTGCGCGAGGTGAAGGTCTTCAACCACGAGGAGCGTGAAAAGACGGAGTTCAGCCGGATCAACGAGGAGTTCCGCACGGCGGCCGTCGGTGCGAACTTCCTTGCCGGCGCGGTGATGCCCATCATGGGCAACCTGAACAACATTGCCTACGCCGTCGCTTCGGTGGCGGGCGGCCTTCTCACGGTGGGCGGCCTGTTCGACATCGGCTCGCTCGCCGCGTTCCTGCAGTATTCCCGGCAGATGGGGCAGCCGATCATGATGATCACCAGCCAGCTGAACAACGTGCTCGCCGCCATGGCCGGCGCCGAGCGCATCTTCGACATGATGGACCAGCCGCCCGAAAGGGACGACGGCCGCGTGACCCTCGAGCGCGTCAACGGCGCCGACGAATGGGCCTGGAAGAAGCCGGACGGCGCGCGGGTGCCGCTGCGGGGCGACGTGCGGTTCCACGGCGTCGGTTTCTCCTACGAGCCGGAAAAGCCGGTCCTCCGGCAGGTCAGCCTCTACGCCAAGCCGGGGCAGGTGATCGCGTTCGTCGGCTCGACGGGCGCCGGGAAAACCACCGTCACCAACCTGATCAACCGCTTTTACGACGTGGAGGCGGGCTCCATCACCTACGACGGCATCGACGTGCGCGAGATCCGCAAAGAGAGTCTGCGCCGGTCGCTCGGCATGGTGCTGCAGGACACCCACCTGTTCACCGGCACGGTACTCGACAACATCCGGTACGGCCGGCTCGACGCCACGGACGGGGACTGCATCGAGGCGGCGAAGCGCGCGAGCGCGCACTCGTTCATCTCCCGCCTGCCGGAAGGGTACCGCACCGTGATCAGCGGCGACGGCGCCAACCTCTCGCAGGGCCAGCGCCAGCTCATCGCGATCGCCCGGGCCTGCGTGGCCGACCCGCCCGTGATGATCCTCGACGAGGCGACCAGCTCGATCGACACGCGCACCGAGCGCCTGATCGAAAAGGGGATGCAGGCGCTGATGAAGGGCCGCACCGTCTTCGTGATCGCGCACCGGCTTTCCACCGTGCGCAACGCGGACGCCATCCTGGTCCTCGAGCACGGGCAGATCATCGAGCGCGGCGACCACGAACAGCTCCTCGCCCAAAAGGGCCGCTACTACCAGCTCTACACCGGCGCGTACCGGCTGGAATAATCAAAATCCCGGGCACGCCGGGGGAAAGGAGGAAAGGCCATGGACGCCGCCGAGCGGCGCGAAGCAATACGGGAAACGCTGGAAAAGGCCGACCGGCCGGTCAGCGCGGGCGCGTTCGCCAAACGGCTGCGGGTCAGCCGGCAGGCCGTCGTGGGGGATGTGGCGCTGCTCCGGGCCGCGGGCGCGCCGATTTCCGCGACGCCGCGCGGCTATGTAATGGAGGGGAGCCGCTCGCGCCCGGGGGACACCCTGCGCACCATCGCCTGCCGGCACACGGCGTCGGAGATTGCGGAGGAGCTTTACACCATTGTGGACAACGGCTGCGGCGTCCTCGACGTGATTGTGGAGCATGCCGTGTACGGCCAGCTTTCCGGCCAGCTCCAGATTTTTTCCCGCCTCAGCGCGGACGATTTTCTGCGGAAACTGTCGAAAAGCCGGTCGCTGCCCCTGTGCGAACTGACGGGCGGCGTGCATCTGCACACGGTTTCCTGCCCCTCGGAGGAGGCGTACCGCCGCATGCTCGCCCAGCTTGAGCGGAAGAAGATCCTGTACCGGGCGGACGGCGGAGAGAAATAAGCGCCGCCCGGGGCTTGACACCGTGGCTGTTTTCCCTTAGAATACTGTCATGACACATGTAATGACATATTCAGAGGGAGATGCTGTTTGCCATGACGAAAAACAGGCTGCAGACCGCGGTGCTCACGGCGCTGCTCGTCGCGGTGGGGATCGTGATTCCGGTTTTCTGCCCCAAGATCGTGATCGGCCCGGCGTCCTTCACGCTGGCGAGCCACGTTCCGATCTTCATCGCGATGTTTCTTTCGCCCGGGATGGCGGTGGCGGTTTCGCTGGGGACCACGCTCGGCTTTTTCCTTTCGGGCCTGCCGATGGTGGTCACGCTCCGCGCTCTGACGCATGTGATCTTCGCGTCGGTCGGCGCCGCGATGCTGCGAAAAAGCCCCGGCATCCTGGATTCGGCGGCCCGCTCCGCCGGCTTCGGGCTGCTGATGGCCGTGATCCACGAGGTGCCCGAGGTGCTGGTCGTCACGTTCTTTTTCTTCGGCGGCGGGATGGCGAAGGAGTACTATTCCAGCGGCTATGTGATGTCCGTGCTGCTGCTCGTGGGCCTCGGCGGCATGGTGCACAGCATGGTGGATTACTCGATATCGGCCGCCGTCTGGAAAACGGCATCCCGTTCGCTGCGCCGGATGTTGCCCGCGGCGGCGGTCCGGGCCGGCTCCGCGCGCGCGGAGAGCCGGAAATGACGTTTCCCGGACCGGGGAAGGGGAGACCCGGACGCCGCCCGGCCGGCGGCGCCGCGCGGGAGAAACGCTGAAGATCGGAGAGACAAGCGGAAAGGGCGCTCTTGCTTGGGAAGCGCCCTTTCCGCGTTTTGCCAGGATATTCTTATGAAGAAGAGCGGCCTTGCGGCCCGATTTTTGCGACAACAAAAAACGCTTGACATCCATGCGGCGTTGTAATACAATAATATACTGCATCATCATGGATTCATGTGCTTATGACAGGTTCACATTTATCATATCACAGGAACTTTCAAAACGCAAGAGCCAGTTTGCCCGCCCGAGGGCGGGGATTCCGTTGCGGATTGGGTGCGGGCGCGGCGTTCGGCGCCCGCCGGAAAGCCGCGGAACGTGAAATTTATGAATGGAGTGATTGAGCCGATGGTGAATGTCAAACCGGTGAAGGTCGGCAAGAATACCCGGATGAGCTTCGCACGGATCGACGAGGTCCTGGACATGCCGAACCTGATAGAGATTCAGAAAAAATCCTATCAGTGGTTCCTTGACGAAGGCCTCAAGGAAGTGTTCCGCGAAGTTTCCGGCATCACCGACTACACCGGCAACCTCGTGCTGGACTTCGTCGACTATAAATTGGATACCGACAAGCCGAATTACAGCGTGGAGGAATGCAAGTCCCGCGACGCCACCTATTCGGCCCCGCTGCGCGTGACGGCCCGCCTGCTGAACAAGGAAAGCGGCGAGATCAAGGAATCGGAAGTCTTCATGGGCGACTTCCCCCTGATGACGGACAGCGGCACCTTCATCATGAACGGCGCGGAGCGCGTGATCGTTTCCCAGCTGGTCCGCTCGCCGGACGTTTATTATAAAATGGAGTACGACAAAACCGGCAAGGAGCTTTACAGCACCACGGTCATCCCGAACCGCGGCGCGTGGCTCGAGTACGAGACCGACGCGAACGACGTGTTCTACGTCCGCATCGACAAGAACCGCAAGATCCCGGTCACGGTGTTCATCCGCGCCCTCGGCCTGGGGACGGACCAGCAGATTCTCGATTTCTTCGGGAACGACGACCGGATGACCGCCACCATCGAGAAGGATCCCTGCAAAAACACGGAGGAGGCCCTGTTCGAGATCTACCGCAAGCTGCGGCCCAGCGAGCCGCCGACCATCGAGAGCGCGCAGGCCCACCTGAACGGCCTGTTCTTCGACCCCCGGCGCTACGACCTTTCCCGCGTCGGGCGCTACAAATACAACAAGAAGCTGAACCTTTCGGGCCGCCTGGCCGGGCAGGTGCTCGCGGCCCCGGTCGCGGACCCCTCGACGGGCGAGGTGATGGCCGAGGCCGGCGCCACGGTCTCCCGCGAAGAGGCCGAGCGGATGGACGACGCGGGCGTCACCTCCGTCACGGTGAAGGTCGGGGACCAGGACGTCCGGATCGTCTCCAGCGGCATGGTCGACATCTCGAAATACGTTGATTTCGACGCGAAGGCCGAGTGCGGCGTCCGCGAGCGCGTGCGTTTCAGCGTGCTGAAGGAGATCCTCGATTCCTGCAAGACGGACGACGAGCGCAGGGAGAAGATCCGCGCCCGCCTGGACGACCTCGTCCCGCGCCACATCGTGATCGACGACATCTTCGCCTCCATCAATTACCTCGACTGCCTCGCGATGGGCCTCGGCACCCTGGACGACATCGACCACCTCGGCAACCGCCGCATCCGCTCGGTCGGCGAGCTGCTGCAGAACCAGTTCCGCATCGGCTTTTCCCGCCTGGAGCGCGTGATCCGCGAGCGCATGACCCTGCAGGCGCAGGATCTGGAGACC
>DAIUFE010000046.1:13353-13485 GCA_036844765.1 Caproicibacter sp.
CGCCGGGTTCGAGGTCCGCGACGTGCACTACACCCACTACGGCCGCATGTGCCCGATCGAGACGCCGGAAGGCCCGAACATCGGCCTGATCTCGTACCTCGCGACCTTCGCCCGCATCAACGAGTACGGCTT
>DAIUFE010000047.1:0-12733 GCA_036844765.1 Caproicibacter sp.
AAAGGTGGTCTTGCGCTTCTCGTCGGCCATCTGCTTGACCTTCGCCTTGCCGAAGTTCATCTGCTTGCCGGCGTCGCCCATCGTGCTGTTCAGGCGCTTCATGATGAACCACCAGAACCCGAGCGTGACGACGAGGAAGAGGATGGTCGGCAACAGACCGGAGAGCCACGAGGTCTGGGCCGGCGGCTTCATATCCACCGACATCCGCGCGTCCGGGTGCTCTTTGTTGTACTGCTCCACATAAGGGGCAATATCCTCGCGCAGGAAGACGATGTTCGGGGCGACGTAGGAGATGCGCGTCCCGTTCTTGAGCGTGATCACCATATCCCCGCTGCCGAGGTCCAGCGTGTACTGCGTGACCTGCTGGTCCTGGAAATAGTAGACGATCTCGGAATATTTATGCGGCTCTTCGGTGCGGGTGTTCAGAACCGTAGTGAGCAGGATCATCAGCAGCACGGGGATGCCGATGAACAGCGCGATATTTTTCAGTGCCTTCTTATTGTCCAAGTCAAGACTCACTCCTTATCGGAACGATATGGGCACCGGCCGCCCAATCGGAAAAATCATCCCCCGTAGACCTGAGGTTTCAGGATCCCCACGAACGGCAGATTCCTGTATTTTTCGGCGTAATCCAAACCGTAGCCCACGATGAATTCGTCCGGAACGACCGCGCCGACATAGTCCGCGTGGATCGGGACGGTGCGGCGGTCGGGTTTATCGAACAGAGTGCACAGCCGGATGCTTTTGGGGGAGCGTCCCCGCAGAAGCTCCAGTATGTAGCTGAGCGTCATGCCGCTGTCGAGAATATCCTCGACGACGAGGACGTCGTACCCCTTGAGGTTGATGTCGAGGTCCTTGATGATCTTGACGACGCCGGAGGTCTTGACGCCCGAGCCGTAGCTGGAGACCGCCATAAAGTCGATGCTGCACGGAACCGTGACCACGCGCATCAGGTCCGACATGAACACGACCGAACCCTTCAGCACGCTGACCATCAGCAGGTTTTTCCCCGCATAGTCCGCGCTGATCCGCGCGCCCATCTTCCGCACGATCTCCCCCAGCCTGTCCCTGCTGAAAAGCACTTCCCGGATATCGTCCTCCATGCTATGCACCGTCAACTGCACTCCTTCATGATGATTTGAGCCACGGCGCCCTTTTCTTCCCGGGGGCGCGCGTTCTGCGAGGGACCGAAGCCCTCGACCCAGACGATCTCCCCGCCGGCCTCCAGCAACGCGATGCCGCCGCGGCGGGCCGGCGGAATCTCCGCCTCGTTGAACAGCTTTCTCAGCGTCTTCGTCACGCCCCGGCCGGCCGGCTCGAACCGGTCGCCGGCGCGTCTGTTCCTGACGAAACTGCCGGTACTGCATATTGTATCATAGTCGATCAGATTATGAAACAACAAATTATGAATTTTCCAGCGGTTTTCCCCGCCCTGCGGCGGCAGAAACTCGACGGAAAGCACCCGCCCGTCCGGCAGGCGGGTGCCGCGCGGGTCGAGCGGCACCCGCCACTCCTCCGCTTTTTTCCCGCGCGGCGGGGTGATAAAAAGAGTATTGCCGCGGACCGCGCATTGTATTCCGCCGGCCGCCGTGACGGCCCCGCGGCCCCGGGCGACAATCTCCTCCGCCGCCGCGACATGCCGGAATTCCTGCCGCCGGCCGGCGCGCCCGCCGAGGGCCAGGAAGATCATGCGGCGCGAAACGGGAAGCTCCGCCCCGCGGAACGCTTCGAGGGCGTATCCCCCGCCGGGCAGGCGCGCGTCCTCCAGCCGCTTTCGGGCCTCGCGCTCCAGGTACGCCTCGTCGTTCCGGAGCAGCCGCGTCGCGCGCAGCACGCACGCCTCGAACGCGGGGTTGATCTCTTTCAGCACGGGGACGACCTTCAGCCGGATCCTGTTGCGGTCGCAGTCCGCCGCAAGATTGGTGCGGTCCGTGACGAACGAAAGGCCGTAATGGGCGCAGTACCGCTCCACCTCCGTGCGGGTGATGCCGATGAGCGGCCGGACAACGTTCCCGCGGACGGGCGGGATCCCGCACAGGCCGCGGGGGCCCGCCCCCTTCGCGAGGTTCATCAGCACGGTCTCCGCGCTGTCGGAGAGCGTGTGCGCCGTGGCGATGCGCCCCTCCGGCCCGCAGAGGCCGCGGAAAAAAGAATAGCGGACTTCCCGCCCGCACTCCTCGATCCCCTGGGATTTTTGGGCGGCCAGCGCGCGCACGTCCGCGCGCTGGACCCGCAGCTCCGCGCCGCACCCGGCGCAGAAGCGCCGCACGAACGCCTCGTCGGCGTCCGACTCCGCGCCGCGCAGCCCGTGGTTCACGTGCGCCGCGGTGACCCGGATGCCGCGCCCGCGCGCGTACCGCAGCAGGAAATGCGTGAGCGCCACCGAATCCGCGCCGCCGGAAAGCCCGACGACCACACCGCAGCCCCGCGGCAGCATGTCCCACCGGGCGACGGCTTCTTCGATCTTCCGCTCGATCCCCGCGATCCCGTCGTCATTCACGGTGGATGACCTCCTGCGCGGTGAAGCGCATGTACTCGCCCTGCCAGTGGAGGGGGATGCTCTTGGTTTCGCCGTGGCGGTTCTTGGCGATGATGCACTCGCTCCGGCCGCGGTCGGCGTTTTCGTCCGGCTCGCCCTGGTCCTGGTAATACTCGTCGCGGTAGAGGAACAGCACGATGTCGGCGTCCTGCTCGATGGAGCCGGAGTCGCGCAGGTCGGAGAGGACCGGCCGGTGGTTGGTGCGCTTTTCGCTGTCGCGCGCGAGCTGGGAAAGCGTGAGCACCGGCACGTCCAGCTCCTTCGCCAGGATCTTGAGGCCCCGCGTGATCTGCGAGATCTCCTGCACGCGGTTGTCGATCCGGGAGGAGGACGTCATCAGCTGCAGGTAGTCGATGACGACCAGATCGACGTGGTCCAGGCGGCGGAGCTTCGCCTTGATCTCCGGGACCGTGATGGTGGGGTTGTCGTCGAAATAGAGCTGCGTTTTGGAGAGGATGTCGCCCGCCTCGATCAGGCGGGCCCACTCGTCCTCGCTCAGCTTGCCGGTGCGCAGCCGGGTGCCGTCCACCATCGCCTCGGTGGAGAGCAGGCGGGAGACGAGCTGCTCCTTGCTCATCTCCAGCGAGAAAAACGCGACGCGCTTGCCGGCCTTGACGGCCGCATGGCGCGCGATATTCAGCGCGAAGCTGGTTTTGCCCATGCCGGGGCGCGCGCCGAGCAGGATGAAATCGGAGCGGTTCAGGCCGGTGATGGAGTCGTCCAGCTCGCGGAAGCCGGTCGGCACGCCGCGGTATTGGTCGGCGTCCGGCGAGTTGAGACGGTCCAGCCGGTCGAACTCCTCGAGGATGATCTCGTTGACGCGCTGCAGGCCCTGCATATTCTTCCCGCGCCGGATGTCGAAGATGCGCTGCTCGGCGGAATCCAGCAGCGCGGAGGCGTCGGCCGCGCCGGAGGACGCTTCCTCAATGATGTCGCGCGCCGTTGTGATCAGCGTGCGGACGTCGTATTTGTCGCGGACGATCGCCGCGTAGGACTCCACGTTCGAGATGGACGGCACCAGCTGCGCGAGCTGCAGCAGATAGGTCTTGCCTTCCGCCTCGTCGAACTTGCCGCTTTTCTGGAGGCCCTCCAGCACCGTGACGAAATCGATCGGGCGGCCCTCCGTGAACATCGAGAGCATCACGGAATAGATCAGGCCGTTGGTGCTCAGGTAAAAATAATCGGGGCGGGGCAGGATCTCCGCCACGCGGTCCATGCAGGACGAATCGAGCAGCACGGCCCCCAGGACGGACTGTTCCGCCTCCGGGCTGAACGGCAGATTCAGCCCCGAGTAGCCGCCCGCAGCCGAATCCTCCATCGCCGCACCCCTCCTTTTCCCCGCCCGGACTTACTGCTGCGCTTCCCCGACGAGAACGTATAGTTTCGCGGAAATCCCCGCGTAAAGCTTGACCTCGCACTCGTAGGTGCCGAACGCCTTGATCTCCCCGTTCAGGACGATCTTGCGCCGGTCGACGTCGACCTTCAGGCTCCGCTTCAGTTCCTCCGAAACCTCCTGCGAGGTCACGGAGCCGAAAAGCTTGCCGCCCTGCCCGGATTTGGCGTAGAGCTTCAGCGTTTTCCCCGCGATGAGCCCGGCCTGGCGGCGCGCCTCCTCCTTTTCGTTCTGGATGCGGCGCTCTTCGGCGCGCCGGGCGTTTTCCAGCTCGTTCATCACCTGGGCGCTGGCCTCGCGCGCCATTTTCCGCGGCAGCAGAAAATTCCGCGCGTAGCCGTCGCTGACCTGCAGCAGGTCTCCTTTTTTGCCGGTCCCCTTCACATCCTGAAGCAATACGACCTTCATGGCGAACCTCCCTCTTGTTTTCGGACGGGTCTTCTGAAGCGCCGGCTCCCGTCAGGCCTTGCGCGACGCTTCCTTCCGGTCCTTCTGGGCGGCCTGGATCACCGCGACGAGCTTTTCCTGCGCCTGCGGAACGCTCAGCCCCGCGAGCTGCGCGCCCGCCATGGTCAGGTGGCCGCCGCCGCCCAGGGCCTCCATGATCAGCTGGACGTTGACTTCGCCCAGCGAGCGCGCGGAGATGTTGACGACGCCGCCCGCCGGAAATATGACGAACGAGGCGTCCACCCCCTGAATGGAAAGCAGCTCGTCCGCCGCCTGCGCCGCCGAGACGCGGATGTCCGGGAACTCGGCCTCCGTCGCGGCGACGGCAAAGCTGCCGACCATGCGGGCGTTGGAGACGATCTGGTACTTCGCCTTGTAGGCGTCGATGGAATCGGAGAACATGCGCTTGACGGTCACCGTGTCCGCACCCTTGCGGCGCAGGTAGGCCGCCGCCTCGAACGTGCGGACGCCCGTCTTGAGGACGAAATTCTTCGTGTCGAGCATGATGCCCGCGAGCATGGCTTCGGCCACGGCGGGCGTGACCCCTTTGTCGCCGAGGTACTGGACCAGCTCCGCGACCATCTCGGAGGCGGAGCTCGCGAACGGCTCGTGGTAGAACACGAGGGCGTTCTCGATATGCCGCACCATCATGCGGTGGTGGTCGATCACGACCACGCGGCTGACGGCGCTCAAAAGGTCGGTGCTCTCGGCAAAATCGGGCGAATGGGTGTCCACCACCACGAGCATGGTCTTCGGCGTGACCAGCGAGAGGGCCTCCGCCGGCGAGAGGAAGATCCGCTCCCCGGGATAGGCAGCCTGCAAGCGGCCGATCAGCGGGCCGGCGAGGCTGCGCGCGCGGTCCACCACGATATAAGCCGGGCGGTTCAGGCTTCGCGAGGCGGCGTTCCAGATGCCCGCCGCGGCGCCGATGCAGTCGAGGTCGGAGAATTTGTGGCCCATCACGAGGACGGTGTCGCTCTCTTTCATATCGTCGGAAAGAGTGGCGGCAAACACGCGCGTGCGGACCTTATCCCGCTTCTCGACGCCCTTCGACAGGCCGCCGAAAAACTCGTACGTGTCCTCCCCCTGCTTGACGGCAACCTGGTCGCCGCCGCGGCCGAGGGCCATGTCGAGGGCCTTCCGCGCCCAGATCTCGGCCTCCTGGGGAGTCTTCGCCCCGCGGGAAACGCCCATTGAGACCGTCGCGGTCAGCCGGTCGCCGGCCTTGATGGACCGCACCGTGTCGAGGATGGGGAACCGCTTCTCCATCGCGGCGCGCACGTGGCGCTCGTCCGTCAGAATGAAGAACCGGCCGCTGCTCAGCTTTTTGAGGAAGCCGCCCATGCTCTGCGCCCACTGGATCAGCGTCTCCTCCACCTCGGAGGTGACGCGGGTATCCTCGCTGCTGCTGGCCTCGCGGGCCAGCTCCTCGCGGTTGTCGAAATAGGCGAGGATGACCGCGGGGCGGCTCTCGTGGAACTCTTTCTGAAGCGCGCGGTACGGCGTGGTCTCGACGAAATAGAGGATGCTGCCCGCCGCCGCGCGGATGCCGTAGGCCGCGAACTGCCGGCGGCCGACCGAAACGTCCGCGCTGTCCCCCTTCAGGATGCCGTCCACGGTCTGCGGGTAGATATATTTCGCGATGTTCTGGCCGCGGCTCTCATGCCGGTCGCACACGACGGTCCAGAACGCGTGGTTGAACCAGATGATGTCCCCCGCTTCCCCCACGACCGCGACCGGAAGGGAAAACGACTGAAACGCGCGGTACTCGTCGCCGGTCAGGACGCCGCGCGCGCTCTGCACCGCCGAGGCGATGTAGGCGCGGAACCCCGCCGTGGAGGCGGCCACCGCCGCCGCGGCCACCGCCGCGACCGAGATCTCGACCGCAAAGACCGTACGGTTCCAGAACCAGGCGGCGCACGCCATGCCGAGCATCACGGCGCACAGGGCAAAAAACACCGGCGAGGACGCCCAAACTTTCCGTTTCACTTCATTTTCTCCTTCATCGGCCCGGGCTGCGGAAAGCGAAGATCAAACCTCCATCAGGATCGGCAGCACCATGGGGCTGCGGCGGGTGCGGTCGTACAGAAAGCGGGAAAGCTCATCCTTGATCTTCGTCTTGAGCGTCCCCCAGTCGTGGACGTTGGCGTCCGCGCATTTTTCCAGCACGGAGGCGACGAGCTTCTTCGCGTCGTCCATCAGCGGCTCGGACTCCCGCACGTAGACGAAGCCGCGCGAAACCACGTCCGGCCCGGAGATGATGTGCCCGTCCTCCGCGGAGATCGTGGCCACCGCGATGATGAGCCCGTCCTCCGCGAGGTGCTTGCGGTCGCGCAGCACGACGCTGCCCACGTCGCCCACGCCCAGCCCGTCGACCATCACGCTGCCGGCCGGCACGGAGGGAAGGCGCTTCATATAGTCCTCGTGGACCTCCAGCACGTCCCCGATGTCGCCGATGAACACATCCTTCGGGTCCTTGCCGAGGTCGTAGGCGAGCTGCGCGTTCTTGCGCAGGTGCTTCTGCTCGCCGTGCACGGGGATGAAATACTTCGGCCTGACCAGCGCCTGCAGCAGCTTGAGCTCCTCCTGGCAGGCGTGGCCGGAGACGTGCACCTCGTACATCGATTCGTACACGACCTTGCAGCCGCGCTTCATCAGCTCGTCGATCACGTTGCCGATGGTCTTCTCGTTGCCCGGGATCGGCCGGGCAGAGATGATGATGAAATCGCCGGGGCCGACCTCCACCTTGCGGTGGTCGGCGAAGGCCATGCGGGTCAGGGCGCTCATCGGCTCGCCCTGGCTGCCCGTGGTCACGAGGACGATCTTCTCCTTGGGGTAGCGGCTGATCATATCGATATCGATCAGCACGCCCTTCGGGACGTCGAGGTAGCCCATTTCGGCCCCGATGGTCATCACGTTGACCATGCTGCGGCCGGAAAGCGCGACCTTGCGCCCGTATTTGACCGCGCAGTTGATGATCTGCTGCACGCGGCTGACGTTCGAGGCGAACGTCGCAATGATGATGCGGTCTTTTTCGGCCCGGCTGAACAGGCGGTCGAACGAGTCGTCCACCTTGCTCTCGGACTTCGTATAGCCCGGCCGCTCCGCGTTGGTGGAATCGCAGAACATGGCGAGCACCCCCTGCTTGCCGAGTTCGGCGAAGCGCGCGAGGTCGATCATCTCGCCCTGGGTGGGCGTGCAGTCAATCTTGAAGTCGCCGGTGTGGACGATGGTCCCCGCCGGGGAATGGATGGCGAGCGCCACGGAATCCGGGATGGAGTGGTTGACGTGGATGAACTCCACGTCCATGCAGCCCAGGCGGATATGGTCGCCCGGGCGCACGATGACGGCCCGCACCTTGTTCTGCAGGCCGTGTTCCTTCAGCTTGTTGTCGACCAGCGCGAGCGTGAAGCGCGTGCCGTAGATCGGGAAGTTGAACCGCTTGAGCAGATACGGCAGCGCGCCGATGTGGTCCTCGTGCCCGTGCGTGAGGACCACGCCGCGAATCCTGTCGGCGTTGCGCTCCACAAAGGTGAAGTCCGGGATGACCATGTCCACGCCGAGCATGTCGCCGTCCGGGAAAGCCATGCCGCAGTCCACGATGACCATGTCGTCCTGGCATTCAAACAGGGTGAAGTTCTTGCCGATCTCGTTCAGGCCGCCCAGAAAATAGGCGCGCAGCGCCGGTTTCTTTGAGATCTTGCGGGGCGTCCTGCCCTGCCGCCCGGGCCTGTTTTTGGCTGACGCGGGCTGGATCGCGGCCTGCGCGGTGGGCTGAACCGTCCCCGCGGGCTCCGCCGCGCTTTCCCTTACCGGCAGCCGTCTTTTCCGCGTCCGCTGCCGCTGGGGTGCCGCCGCGCCCTGCGCGGACGGCGTCTGGGTCTTGCCGTTCCCGCCGTTTTCCGGGCGGTTTTTCGCATGGGACTGCGGCCGCCTCTTCGGCGCCGCCGCTTTCTGATACAGGCTGGAACGCGCTTCGTTCCCCGCCTCCGCCAGCGGTTTTTCCGCGCCGTTGCGTCCGGCCGGACTATTTTGTTTTTTCTCCGTCACAAAACGACCTCCATTAAATTTGAGGCACAGCCAAACGCTTCCGCCGACAAACGGGTCTGACGGAACGAGGGTGCCAGATTTTATAATTATACCTTTCGCGCCGCGTCGGGCCTGCGCAAAATGTAAATTGCAAAGGAAAAATACCCGCAGGGCGGGTCCTCATATCCTAATATCCTGCTTAGTGTACCCTAAAACAGGTGTTCTGTCAAGCCGGCGCGCCTTTCGGCGGTTTGACCGCGCCGTCTTCCGCCCGCGCGGCGGCGGCTCCGGCTTTCCGGTCGGCCTCCGGTTTGTGGCGGGGGGCGGAATATGCTATAATAGCCGCAGACCGGCAGGGAGGATCGTTATGAAGCGAGTGGAAATCTTTACGGACGGCGCGTGCAGCGGAAACCCGGGCCCCGGCGGATGGGCGGCCGTCCTGCGCTACGGCGGAAGGGAAAAGCGGATCAGCGGGGGCGAGGCCGCCACGACGAACAACCGCATGGAACTGATGGGCGTGATCGAGGCGCTGCGCTGCCTGAAGGAGCCCTGCGAGGTCGTCCTGACGAGCGATTCGCGGTACGTCTGCGACGGGCTCTCAAAAGGATGGGCGGAAAGCTGGCGCAGAAACGGCTGGCGCAAGGCGGACAAAAAGCCCGCCCTGAACAGCGATCTGTGGGGAACCCTGCTGGACCTTGCGGGCCGGCACCGGCTCAGCGTCCGCTGGATCAAGGGCCACGCCGGGCACCCCGAAAACGAATGCTGCGACCGCATGGCCGTGGCCGCGGCGCAGAAGTTCCGCCCGACGGCCGGCTGACCCCGGCTCCTTTCACCGTCCGGCAGAACGTCGGGAACGGCGGAGCGATAGTTTGCCCCGCCGTTCCCGGTCTATGCTATGAATGTTATTTTCCGCCGGATCATCTGAAAAAGGAGCAGCCCATGTCTTTATAATACCGGATCTTTTCCTCGATCAGCTCTCTGGAGCAGCGGAAATGCGCCGCCAGACACCCCGCGCAGAGATAGCCGCGGACGGTGCTGCCGATCAGCTTCCGGCAGATCGCGATCTCGTCGCCGGAAACGGCCCTGCCGCATTTTTTGCAGAATTCCGCCATTCCGCCGGTTATCCTTTCACGAGACGAGCCCCGTAAACGGCGCATGCGTGCGGCTCCAGGCGCACCCGCCAGCCCTCCCGCACGGCGCCGACGTCTTCGTGCGCCCAAAGGTCGCGCAGAAACAGCCGATAGCCGGAACCCGTCGGCAGCCCGAGGTCCCAGAAATTCTGGTAAACCTCCCGCGCGTCGTCCGACAGATTGAAGAAGCCGAGGGCGTAGTTGCCGTTTGCCAGAGGGCGCATGCAGACCAGAATATCATAAGCGTCCGTGACGATCCACGGCTCCCGGCCCTCAGGGTCCTGATCCACCGCGATCAACTCCCGGTTGGTCAGGATCTGCAGGGACGTTCCGTCCACCTTGCGCACGTCGCAGCCGATGATCAGCGGCGAGGCAAACAGACACCAGGCCGAAAAATGGGTCTTGTACTCCTCGTCCGTACAGCCGCCGAGGGCCACGTTGCCCTTCCCGCGCATTCCGACGACCAGCATATCCATGTCGTTGAAGCATCCCGGGGCGCCGTAGGGCGTAAGGGTCTTCTGGTGCTCGATGATGCCCTTGACGGACTGCCAGTTGTCGCTGATGTCCCCCGTCGAGCGCCACATGTGGGCGCCTGCGTTCCGCATGAAGGTCTCGGCGCCGTCCTTGCCCCAGGAGCACGCGCTCAGCAGGATGTCGCGGCCGCAGGAGCGCAGCGCCATCGCCATGCGCTTATACAGCAGATGCCCCTCCACGTGGTTCGGCTTATAGCAGTAATCGTATTTCAGGAGGTCCACTCCCCATTGGGCGAAGGTCTCGGCATCGAGGAATTCATATTCGTAGCTGCCGGGAAAATCGGCGCAGGTGCGGGTCCCGGCGCAGGAATACATCCCGAATTTGAAGGATTTTGAATGGAGATAGCGGCTGAGCTCCTCCATCCCGTGGGGGAACTTCCGGGCGTCCGGGCGTAGGCGTCCGTCCTCGTCGCGCTGGCGCTCGCTCCAGAGGTCGTCGATCGTCACGTACTGGTATCCGGCGTCGCGCAGGCCGTTCCGCGCCATGGCGTCCGCCGTCTCGCGGATCAGCGAGTCCGAAATGTCCTTGCCGAACGTATTCCAGGAATTCCATCCCATCGGAGGGGTCTGGGAAAGCATGTGATCCACCCTTTCTTTCGCTGCATTTTTGAATGCACTCTACTTTTGCCATCATAACAAAAAAGCGGGCATCCGGGAATTGATTACTGTAACGAAAGGATGGTATAATGGAACCTGATGAGGGGGAAAACCCGATGGAAAAGAACATCCCCGCGCAGGGATGGAACCTGCGGGACCTGTTTCCGCTTTTCTGCGGATGCGAGGACTGCCGCCCCGGCCACGCCTACGGCCCGGCCGTCCGGGGGTATTATCTGATGCACTATGTCCGGAGCGGCGGCGGCACGTTTTCCTCCGGCGGCAGGGAAAGCCGCCTCTCGGAAGGGCAGTGCTTCCTGATCCGTCCGAATGAGATCACCTTCTACCGGGCCGACCCCCGGGACCCCTGGCATTACGTCTGGATCGCCTTCGGGGGCGAGATGGCCCCGGTGCTGCTGCGGTCCGCCAAGTTGGACGGGATCTCGGTCTTCGAGAACGCGCGGGTATCGGCCCTTTTCGAAGGGCTTTTCCGCCAGATGGCGGACGGCGAGCTGGACGGGGAGAAAAACGAGCTGGGGATGCTGTCGTTTCTGTACGCTCTGTTCGCCGCTTTTCCCCAGTCGATGCCGGCCGCGGGGCAGCGGGAGCGGTATGTCCGGAAAGTGAAGAATTATGTCACAAAAATGGCGTCCAATCCGATCCCGGTTTCCCGCCTCGCCGGATACTGCGGGCTGGACCGGCATTATCTGTGCCGGATCTTCAAGAAAGAAACGGGGCAGACGCTGCAGGGATATGTGCTCGGGTACAAAATGGACCGCGCGAAAGAGCTGCTGCTCTCCTCTTCGCTGAGCGTCGGGGATATCGCGCGGTCCGTCGGGTATGCCGACGTTTATAATTTTTCCAAGCTTTTCAAAAAGCATTTCGGCGCTTCCCCGAAGAAGTTGCGCGAAGCGCGCTTTGCGCAGAATTAACGCCGGAAAGCGCCCTCGTGGCGGGCGTCCCGCTCCTTGTTTCTTCCTGCCCGGGCGCTGCCTTTTTCCGCCGCTGGCGGCGGCAGCGCTCCGCATACAAAGCGCGTGAGCTTTGGTTCCCATCATTTTCCGCGGTCACAACGATTTGCTGTTCCGGCAAAAATTTTCCGCCCCGCCTCATCGCGATTTTGCGGTAAAGCGGGGTGTTTGTGTTCATTTGCTCAGCTTATCTGCAATGCTGCTCGCCGCGAACGAATCGGGCTTGATCCTGCAGTCGTAGCCGGTCGCTTTCACCCACGCGACCAGCTCGGGAACAAGCTGCCTTGTTTTTCCGTTCATCCCCGCATCGATATGGACGCAGAAATTGACTTTGTCCCACTTGAATTCCTCTTGATCCCGGCAGCGCTCCAGCACGGAGAGCAGCCGGTCGGCGTACAGCAGGCTGATATTAGTCTCATACAGCAGCTTGCGGCGGATATCTTTGATTTTCTTGATCCGCCGGATCTCATAGAAAAAGATCCCGCCGTGGCCGATGTTCTGGACCGCGATTACGACGACCACTTTCGTATTGTCGTAATTCTGGCTGTCGGTTCCCACAATCAGATTGAATCCCTCGGATTCTTTCTCCCGCAGCCGGATATAATCCGTGATAATGCGTACGACCCGTTCCATATCGCATTCCCCATAAGTTGGACTGATCATGTTCCGCTGCTCCTTTTATAGTTTTATTTTTTTCTTAAATAAAAATATATTTTGGGGAGAATAGCGGGAAACCAGGGATCATCGGCCCCGCCTTTCACATCGACCATTCCTATCATACGCACCGACCGGGGGCAGATATTGACCGAACAGCAGAAAAATCAAATTTTTTACTTTTTTGTATTTCACCCGCCTTGGCGCGTTCCGCATGGGGAAAGCAGGTAACCGTCCGCCGGAAAACATTTTTGAAACGGGAGCTAAAAAGCTTGACTTTTTCCAGCCTTTTCGATAGACTAAATAAGTACGTGCCGCGGGGCTCTGCGCTGCCGCCTTTCCGCAGCGGAAGGCGCTGTGAAAAAGCGCGGCGCGGCCGCGCGAAATCCGGAGAGGTATCGAAGCGGTCATAACGGGGCTGACTCGAAATCAGTTTGAGAGCA
>DAIUFE010000048.1:0-12440 GCA_036844765.1 Caproicibacter sp.
CAGGGTCATCCAGGCGTAGGTGCGCAGCAGAAAGTTCATCCACATGGGCAGCATGACCAGCATCACGAGCACGGCCTGCCGGCGCCCCGCGGACCTGGCGATGCGGTAGGCCAGCGGGTAGCCGAGCAGCAGGCACACCGCCGTGGCGATCGCGCCCAGCCAGACGGAGCGCAGGAACACGTTGGAATAGCGCCCCACGCCCTCCAGGTTCTTCAGGGTGAAGGCGCCGCTGCGGTCGGTGAACGCAAAGACCGCAACCAGCGCCGTGGGGACGATGATGAACACCGCCATCCACACGAGGTAGGGGTAGGAAGCGGATTTCGCCTTCATCTATTCCTCCGCCTCCTTCCCGCCGGGGGCGGCGTGGGCGTCCTCGTCCATCTCGTCGCTGAAGGTGCTGTAGTCGCCGAACGTGCCGGAATACTTCGATTTGTGCATCACGTGGATCTCGTCGGGCTGGATGGAAAGCCCGATGCGCGCGCCCGTTTTTTCAAAATCGGTCGTCTGGACCATCCACTTGAAGCCCTGCACGTCGACGATGATCTCGTAAAACACGCCCTTGAAGTTCACGTTGATCACAGTGCCGACGAGCCGGTCGCCGTCCGGCGGGACGATGTCGACGTCCTCCGGCCGGAGGACCACGTCGACCGGCTCGTCGGGGCGGAAGCCCTTGTCGACGCAGCGGAATTTTCTGCCCGCGAATTCCACGAGGTAATCTTCGCGCATCACGCCGTCCAGAATATTGCTCTCGCCGATGAAATCGGCGACGAAGGCGTTTTTCGGCTCGTTGTAGATATCCAGCGGCGTGCCGATCTGCTGGATGGCGCCCTCGTCCATCACGACGACCTCGTCGGACATCGAGAGCGCCTCCTCCTGGTCGTGCGTGACGAACAGGAAGGTGATGCCGGTCTGCTGCTGGATCTTTTTGAGCTCGACCTGCATGTCCTTGCGCAGCTTGAGGTCCAGCGCGCCGAGGGGCTCGTCCAGCAGCAGGACCTTCGGTTCGTTGGCGAGCGCCCGCGCGATGGCCACGCGCTGCTGCTGCCCGCCGGAAAGCAGGTTCACGTTGCGGTGCGCAAAGCCGTTCAGGTTCACGAGATTCAGCATCTCGCCGACGCGGGCCCGGACCTCGCGCTCGCTTTTGCCGTGCACGCGCATCCCGAACGCCACGTTGTCATACACGTTCAGGTGCGGGAAGAGCGCGTATTTCTGGAAAATGGTGTTGACCTCCCGCCGATAGGGCGGCAGGTCGGTGATTTTTCCGCCGTTGAAAAAGACGTCGCCGGCGTCCGGCCGGATGAATCCGCCGATGATGCGGAGCGTGGTGGTTTTGCCGCAGCCCGAAGGCCCCAGCAGCGTGACGAATTCGCCGTCCCCCAGGTCCAGGTTGAAATCCCGGAGCACGGATTCGCCGTCGAACGCGATCGAGACGTTCTGCAGCGAAACGATGGGTGTTTTTTCCATTTCTGTGCATCCCCCTTTGCGGTAATCATAAAGTTGCGTAAAGCCGGATCGGTTCAACGCAATTCCGGCAGCGCCGCTTCGGGATTGCCCTCCGCAAAGGATTTTTCGCAGCCCGCAGGCTGCGGCAATCAGCGCCGCCGTTTTCGCCAAGATGCAAACGCAACATATCAAATAATAGAATCACAGTCCCGGTTTGTCAATTATTTTTTGAAATTTTACGTGATTTTTTCAGAACTTTTTAGAATGCTATAAATTTATCCCCCCAATCTTCTGGAATTTCTCCTGTTTGCTCCCGCATCCTGTGTTTTTCATCGTAAAAGCGGGCCGGTTTCCTCTTTTGCTTCCGGTATTTACAAGGCCTAAAAACGCGCGGGAAGCGCAAACTAAAATCGGGAGGTGACCGGCATGTTTCCCGGATGGTTCAACTACAACTCCGGGCCTTATCCGATGGCGGCGCCCAGTCTGCTGAACCGGGACGACGAAGAGGAGTTCCTGTCGCTGCCCGAAGAGGTCCAGCAGCAGATCCTCAGGCGCGGCGCCACCTCCGAAAAAGACCTGCACGACCGGCTTGAAGAATACAGAAAAAAAGAATAGGCTTTGCGGCCCGCGGGAAAATCCGCGGGCCGTTCGCAGTTTCTTCACAGTTCCTTTTCAAACTCTTCAAATTGTTTTCACGCGGGGGACACATTCGGCCTTTATAGTAAAGGCAGTTCTTTCGATCCCGTTCCGTTTTTATCATGATTACAAGATTTTTTCATATGCTTTCTTTTCCTCCCTTTTCATTTTCATTATTCTCCTTTTGGGACCGCCCGCGACGGGCGGTCCTTTTTTTTGTAAAAAATAATCCCCGCCGACGGCGCAAAGAGGCCGGGGAGCGGGGCGGTGAAGCGGAAAAGCGGGAGCCGCTCCGAACCGTCCCGCCTAAAAAAGCTTGCGATTCACTCCGGGCTGAACGGCGGGCCGAGCCGGGCCGCCGCCCGCCGCCCGCGCATGGAAAAAGGGCCCGGTCAAAGCCAGGCCCTCTTTCGTTCGCTTGAGGGGTATATTGAGGAGGGTAGAACATGTATCAGAAAGCGGTGCGGCTCCAACTTCCTGATTACGACATTATTATAGCTCAATGCACAAAAAGGTTGTGAAGGAGTTATGAATTCATCATGAATTTTTTATAAATCAGTCCCGCAGCAACACGGCGCGGACCGGCGCGGCCTCCGCTCCGCCCAGCAGGAGCGGCAGCGCGATCAGGCGGTAGTCCCCCGGCTCCGCGCGGGAAAGGTCCAGCCCTTCCAGCAGCGGGATGCCCGCGCCCAGCAGCTCCCGGTGCGGCGCCTCCTCGCCGCCGGGCGCGCCGACGCTGCAGGCGTCCGTGCCGACCAGCAGGAACCCCGCGTCCGCCAGGGCGAACGCCGCGCTCTGCGACAGGAAGGCCCTGCCGCCCCCCTTGAACAGGATGCGCTTCTGCGCCCGCGGGATCAGGAGGTCGATGTCCGCCCCGGTCACGATGCCGGCGGCCTCGGCCACGGTGCACGGACCGAGGCACCGCGCAAGCGCCACGCGGTCGACGGGGTCCCCGCCGTCGATGAAATGGAGCGGCGCGTCCAGATGCGTTCCGCTGTGGCAGCAGGCGTAGAAGCCGGAGAGGTTGCAGTCGTCCCCCAGGTCCATCCGCCGCACGCGGTCGCGCCGGGGCGCGGGGGCTCCGGGGCGCACCGGCGCGGAGAACAGCTCGCGCGAGATGTCGAGGATCACCGCCCCGCCGCCTCCTCCGCGCGCGGCAGGATCTTCTCGACGAGCCCGGCCGTCTCGTGCGCGGAGCGCGCGGCGAAAGCCCCGAAATCGACGGCCGCGCGCTCGTCCGCATTGTCCGAGATCGAGCGGACCGCGACGAACGGCACGCCGTTCATCCAGCAGACCTGCGCGATGCTGCCGCCCTCCATCTCGCAGGCGCAGGCGCCGAATTCCTCCGCGATGCGCTTCAGGCGGTCCGCGTCGCCGACAAACTGGTCGCCCGTGGCGACGACGCCGGCGTGGACCCGCTGCGGCCCGTAAAGGCCGCGCGCGGCGGCGAGGGTCAGGTCCGCGAGCGGGCGCGAGGCCGGGAGGGTCACGAGGTTCAGCCCGCTGATCATCCCCTTCGGGTCGCCGAGCGCGGAGGTGTCCACGTCGTGCTGCACCAGGCCGGTGGAGACGACGACGTCGCCGATCCGGATCTCTTTCCCGATCCCGCCCGCCACGCCGACGTTGACGACGGCGCGGGGCGAATACCGGAGGATCAGGGTCTGCGCGCAGACGGCGGCGGCGACTTTCCCCACGCCGCACTGTGCGACGACGCATTCCGTCCCGGCGATCTTCCCCTCGTGGTAGACGATGCCGCTGACGGTGCGGGATGCTTTTTCTTCCATCCGCTCCAGCAGGTTTTCGACTTCGACGGCCATGGCGCCGATGATTCCGACCATAAAAGCACCTCCAAAAACAAGTCCCGGGCCTATTTCAGCCTCTTTTTGAGCGTTTCCGTAATCACGCGGAGCGTCTCGACGCGCCCGTATTTTTTATCCTGCGACTCGACGATGTGCCAGGGGGCGTACTCGGTGGACGTGCGCTTCAGCATCTCGTCCGCGCAGACCTCGTACTGGTCCCACTTGGCGCGGTTGCGCCAGTCCTCCTCGGTGATCTTCCAGCGTTTCTCGGGCGTCCGCTGACGGTCCTGAAAGCGGCGCAGCTGCTCGTCCCGGTCGATCTGGAGCCAGAATTTGATCACGACGGCGCCCCAGTCGCAGAGCTGGCGCTCGAACTCGTTGATCTCGCGGTAGGCGCGGCCCCATTCGTCCCGGGTGCAGAAGCCCTCCACCCGCTCCACCAGCACGCGGCCGTACCAGCTCCGGTCGAAAACGGCGATGTGCCCGCTGCGGGGCAGGCTGACCCAGAACCGCCACAGGTAATGCCGCGCGGCCTCGTCCGGCGTGGGGGCGGCGACGGGGACGACCGCGTAGCCGCGCGGGTCGAGCGCCCGGGCGACGCGCCGGATGCAGCCGCCCTTTCCGGCCGCGTCCCACCCCTCAAACACGAGGACGACCGGGACCTTTTTCCGGTAGAGCCGGTTGTGCAGCTCGCCGAGGAGCGCCTGCCGCCCGTCCAGCTCGCGGCGGTAATCGTCCCCGCCGAGCGAATGGCAGAGCTGGATTTCGGAAAGCTTCGGCATGGGGACGAGCGGGAAACCGCCGGCAGAGACGGCCTCCGCCCCCGGCCGCCCGGCCGGCCCGCCGGCCAGCGCGCGCTCGATCTCCCGCACCGTGATGCGGAACACCTCCAGCGAGGCGGCCTTCCGGTCCATGCCGGAGACGACGTGCCACGGGGCGCACGGGGTGTCGGTGTCGTCCAGCATCCGGTCGAACGCCTCGAAATATTTCTCGTACCGGCGGTTGCGCCGCCAGTCCTGTTCCGTCACGCGCCAGGCGGTGTCCTTGTCGGCGGCGAGCTTCTCGAACCGCTTTTTCTGCTCCTTCTGGCTGATGTGGAGGAAGAATTTCAGGATCAGATAACCGCCGTCGGCGAGCTGGCGCTCCAGGATATTGACGTCGCCGATGCGCCGCGCGGTCTCGGCGTCGTCCAGGTCCTTCTCGACGCGCTCCGTGGAGACGTCCGTATACCAGCTCCGGTCCAGCACGGCGATCTGCCCTTTGGGGGGAAGCGCGCGCCAGTAGCGCCAGAGCACCGGTTCGCGCCGCTCCGCCGACGTGGGGGCGGTGAAGGAATACACTTTGCACCCGCGCGGGTCGAAATTCAGGATCAGGTCCGAGATCAGGCTGCCCTTCCCGGCCGCGCCCCAGCCCTCAAACAAGATGACGACCGGCAGCTTTTTCCGCCGGACCTCCTGCTGGAGCGCGGAAAGGCGCGCCCGAAGCTCCTCCGTCTCCTTTTTCCGGCTCTTCCCCGACGTCGGTTCCGTCCATTCGATTTCTTGCAGCATAAAAACCCCTCCCATCCGGATTTCTCCCTCTTATTTTGGAGAAATTCCGTAAAGTCATGCGCGGACGCGGAATTCAATCCTCGTCTTTCAGCGTTTTCGCCAGCTCCACAAACCGCTCGTAGCCGATCAGGCAGGTGAGCACGCCGGGGAGCGAGGCGGCGGAGAGATGCTCGGGCAGGTCCAGCTTCCGGAGCAGCGCGAGCCGTTTGCGGGCGCTGTTCGGTCCGCCGGAAAGCCCCGCGAGGTACAGGTCCGTCCGGGTGATCCCGCGCCCGGCGGGGGGACGCCCGTCGCAGGCGACGCCCGCGCGGCGCAGCGCCTCCAGGATCGCCCAGGAAGGCGCGCCCTCCACGCCGAGCTTGCCCTCGCGCGAGGGCCGCCGCTTGCGCTTTTCCTTGCCGAAGAGGTCCGGCAGATAAGCGTGCTTGATCTTTTCCGGCGGAATGGAGCCCGAAAGGTAGTGCCGGATCAGAAACCCGGCCGAATCGCTGTCCGTCAAAACCAGCAGGCCGCGCGCGTCCGCCAGGCGGCGCAGCAGGGCCATCTTCTGCTTGTCCCGGAAAATGCGGAAGCCGCCGGTTTCCAGAATCAGGCCGTCGATCAGCGAGGACAGGCGGATCCTGTCGTATTTTCCCTCGACGATTACGGCTTCGTTCACATGAATCAACCGGTTCTCTCTCCTTTTGCGATCCACAGCAGGCGGGCGACCAGAGCTTCCAGCACGGTCCTGCGGTCGCCGCGCGCGCTTTTGAGCGCGAGGTCCGCCTCCAGCAGGGCGCTCAGGCTCTCCCGCAGCATGGGGGTGGTGAACCGCCCGCTCAGGCGCTCCGCGTTCGTCAGGCGGAACTCCCTGCGCGCGTAGTCGAAGTATTTGGCCGGCTCCGTCGCGGGGAGGCCGCTCTGCACGGCGGCGCGCACCCGGTACAGGTCCAGATACGCCCCCGAGAGCACGGAGAGCACGGCGACCGGCTCCTCGTTCCGGTAAAACAGGCCGTCCAGGATCCCGTAGGCGCGGTCGCCGTTCCCCGCGAAGACGGCCTTGGAAAGGTCGAACACGCGCGCCTCCAGATTGCGGGTTGCGAGCAGCCCGACCGTCTGCGCGGAGATTTCGCCGGAGCCCGTGAAAGCGCAGAGCTTTTCGAGCTCGTTCAGGACCGTGCGCAGGTCCGTGCCGCAGGAATCGACCAGGCGGGCGGCGTTTTCGCGCGAAAGCGCGCATCCCCGCCGGGCCGCGCCCGCGCAGAGCATTCTTTCGAGCTGTGTCTGCGTGCGCCGGCGGAACCGCACGGCGGCGCCGGCCTTTTCGGCCAGCGCGATGAATTTTTTCCAGCCGCGGTCCCTGCGCTCGTCGATCTCGAGCGTGGGGAGCGAAAGCACCAGCACGCAGCTTTCCGGCAGGTCGTCCAAAAGCTGCCGGAGTTTGGCGGCCTCGCCCGCGCGCAGCGCAGGGACGTCGAGGTCGGAGACCGCGACGCACTTCCGTTCCGCGAGCACCGGCAGCGCTTCGACCGCGGCGGCGATGTCGTCCACGCCGGCCCCGCCTTCGAGCTTCTGCCGGTTGAAGTCGCCCGGGCCGCCCGCGCCCGCCTTCGACAGAATCTTCTCCGCATAGGCCCCCACGAGGTATTTTTCCTCGCCGTACAGAAAATACAGCTTCTGAAAATCGGCGGCGGCGATCTGCTTTTTCAGCTCCGCTTCCGTGATCTCCGGCATTACTGCTCCCTCCCGACCGACAGGGTCCTGTTTCCTTTCAGCTCCAGCACCACGTTCCCGCGCCCGCCCGTCCAGACGCAGCGCCTCGACCGCACGGCCCGCTGCGCGGCGGCGAGGTCGTCCTCCTCCATCGCGAAGACCGTGCACAGCGCCGCGGGGGTCTCCCCGCCGGGCGGGGCGTCCGTCACCAGAAAATCCGGCTCCCGCCACTCCCGCGGCAAAGCGGCGGCGTCCGCCTCCGCCGGCAGCAACAGGACCGAAACGCCGCCCATGCGGATCCAGGCGGCCTCGGCCCCGCCGCACGAGCGCGTCTCCGCCGACGCGGCCCCACCCCAGAGCGACACCCGCGCGCTCTGCCGGTAGAGGACGCTCCGCCCGGCCCTCGCGGCGGCGCTCTGCCAGAAGCCGTCCACCCGGTTGCCTTCCTGCGCCACCGCGCACTCCGGCGGATACCGCCCGGCGAGGCCGGCGGCGCAGGAAAGCTCCTGCCGCCCGGGCGTGAGGACCGCGAGCGCGTCGAGCCGGCGGACGTTCTGCTCCTGCACGTAGGAAAGGACGGCGTTGGAATCGTACCCGCCGCACCCGATGACCGCCGCGTGCCCGTCCCGCGTGAGGACGGCGGCCACGCCCGTGCCGGAATCCAGCACCGCGAGGCGGACCTCGCCGCGCCGGGGAATCTGGTACGACAGCACGCCCGCCAGCAGCACGAGGACGGAAAGGCACGCCGCCTGCGGCAGCAGCCGCTTCCCGCGGCCGAGCGCGAGCGCGGCGGCAAGCAGCAGCGCCGCCCCGCCCAGCCACAGGGGCACGAACCCCTGCGAAGCGGAAAACCCAGCCCCCGGCAGCCGGGCAAGCGCCGCGGCGCACGCGCGCATATACTTCGCCAGCAAACCCGCCGCCAGCGCGAACGGCATGGCGAGGAACGACTGCGGCAGAACCAGGTTCAGCACGGCCGCGGCGCCGCCGAAGGCGATCATCAGTGAGGAAGGGACCAGCTCCAGCAGATTGGCGAGCGGGGCGACGGCGGAGAGCGTGCCGAAGCTCAGCAGCACCACGGGCAGGGTGAACAGCGTGGCGGCGGCCGTCGTGGCCAGCACGCCGTCGGCCGCGCGCACCAGCGGCGACAGGGCGGGCACGCGGTCCAGCCGCGCGTTCAGGAAGCGCGCCGCCGGCCCGGCGAAGAGGACCAGCCCGAGCGTGGCGGAGAACGAGAGCAGCAGCCCTACGTCCGCGGCGGCGTACGGGTTGGAAAGACAGATCAGCAGCGCCGAAACGCACAGCGAGTTGAGCGGGTCCGCCCGGCGCGAAAGGACCGGCGCCGCCAGGCAGAGCAGGCACATCACGCCGCTGCGCGTGACCGGCGGCACAAAGCAGGCGACGGCCATGAAGCCCAGCACCCCGCACCCCGCCGCCAGCGACGCCGCGCGTTTCGGAACATGCAGGAACAGCAGCAGGAGCATCAGCAGCTCCGCGACGGTCGCCATATGCAGGCCGGAAACGGAGAGGATGTGCGAGACGCCGTCCGTGCGGAAATCGGCGACCAGGTCCTCGGAAAGGCCGTCCGTGTCCCCCAGCAGCACGCCGTTCAGCAGCGCCGCCTCGTCGGGCGGCAGCAGGGCGTCCACGGATCCCAGCAGGCGCTGCCGCAGCGTCAGCGCGTAGTAGTACGGCGGCCTGGAGACCGCCGGCAGGACCTGCACGTCCCCGCCCCCGGCCAGCGGGTACGCGAACAGCATCACGCCCTTCGAGGCGTAGTACCCGCGCGAGGAATAGCCCTCCCCGCCGGGCGGCAGGAACAGGTGGAACCGGCCGCGGACACGGGAATAAGGCCCCGCCTCCAGCGCGGCGGAGGAGGAGATCCGGATTTTGAACCCGGCCGGGGCGCCCGCGCCCTCCGCGCGGTCGACCCGCGCAATATAGTACCACCGGCCGTACCGCCGCGACGGCAGCTCGCAGACGGTCGCCTCCACCTCGAGGTCCCGGCCGTCCAGCGCGCGGGGCGGCTCGACGGCGAAGCGGGTGTAAAGGCAGAAGGCCGCCAGGGACGCGGCCGCCGTGCAGAGCGCGAGCGGCACCGCCGCGGCCCGGCGCGTGCGCCGCCGGAGAAGCGAGGCGGCGGCCCCTGCAGCGCAGACCCAGAACAGGGCAAAGGAAATCTCCGCCCCGAAAAAGACGGCGGCCGCCAGCGTCAGCAGGGAACAAAACCCCACCAGCACGAGCGGCCGTTTCATGCGGAAGTCCCCCTCCGGTCCGTCTATTTGAAAAACAGGGGCAGCGGATTGAGATAGAGGATGTCGGTGCGGTCTTTCGCGTCCCCCTCGGCCAGCACGCACGCGCGGCCGACGATCTCGCCGCCGTACCGCCTCACCAACTTCTCCATCGCGGCGAGGGATTCGCCGGTGCTGATCACGTCGTCGACGATCAGCACGCGCCTGCCGCGCAGGACCTTCTCGTCCTCTTCCGAAAGATAGAGACGCTGCATGTGGTCCGTCGTGATGGACTTGACCTCCACGTGAATGGGGTTGCGCATGTAGGCTTTGACGCTTTTGCGCGCGACGACGTATTTTCTGCAGCCCTGCCGCGCCATTTCGTAGCAGAGCGGAATCCCCTTGGTCTCCGCGGTGACGACCACGTCATGCTCCGGGCATCGTTTCAGGAGCGCGGCGGCCGTTTTCTCCGTCAGCTCCACGTCGCCGAGCATGATGAACCCGGCGATATCGAGATGATCGTTGATGGGGCAGATGGGAAGTTCCCTTTCGCAACCCGCGATGGTCATTTTGTAGTATTTGCCGCTCATGGTGAACCAACCGACCTTTCCGTTTTTGAGGGCCCTCAGCCCGGAGGCCATTTCATCGAGCGCCCGCCGAGCAGGTGGAAATGCAGGTGCGGGACCGACTGGCCGCCGTCTTTGCCGGCGTTGCAGACGATGCGGAACCCGGAATCGAGGTGATTCTGCGCCGCGAGCTTCGCGGCCACCTCGTAGATATGGGCCACGACCGCGCTGTTCTCCGGCGTGATGTCGGCGGCGGAAGCGATGTGCCGCTTCGGAATGATGAGGATGTGCACGGGGGCCTGCGGCTCCAGGTCGTAAAAAGCCAGGACCTCGCCGTCCTCGTACGCTTTTTTGCTCGGGATCTCTCCCCTTGCGATCTTACAGAAAACGCAGTCCATGCCGGAACCTCCTTCTGCGAACCGACGGCAACCGTATTGATTATAATCTTATTTTACCATATTGGCAACGATTTTCTCCACGCCGGCCAGCGCGGCGTCGAGGCGGGAGAGGTCCTTCACGCCGGCCATGGCGCTTTCCGGCCGGCCGCCGCCGCCGCCCCCGGCCAGGGCTGCGGCCTCGCGGACGATTTTGCCCGCGTGGGCGCCCTTGTTCCGCGCGGCTTCCCCGGCACAGGCCGCAAGGCCGGCCTTCCCGCCGGAAACGCCCGCCAGCACGGCCACGCAGTCCGGCGACCGCTTCAGCAGTTCGTCGCACATCAGGCGCAGCGCGGCGGGCTCCACGCCCGCGAACTTCGCGGTGATCACCCGCACGCCGCCCACGTCCTTCGCCCTCCCCATCAGGCCGTCCGCCTGGACGGCGGCCAGCCTGGCGCTCAGGGATTCGACCGCGCGGTCCTTTTCCTTCAGCTCGGCCTGGGCCTGCTCCGCCCGGCGGACCAGCTCGGAGGGGCTGCCGGCCTTCAGCGCGGCGGCGGCGCGGTCCAGCTCGTCCAGCGTACGGTTCAGCAGGGCGAGCACGTTGGCGCCCGTGACGGCCTCGATGCGGCGGACGCCCGCGGCGACGGAGCTTTCGGAGACGATCTTGAACAGGCCGATGCGCGCCGTGTTGGAGACGTGCGTGCCGCCGCAGAATTCCTTCGAGAAATCGCCCGCCGAGACCACGCGGACCACGGCGCCGTACTTTTCGCCGAACAAAGCCATCGCGCCGAGTTTTTTGGCCTCCTCGACCGGCATCTCGCGGCACTCGACCGGCAGCGCGTCGAAAATCGCCCCGTTGACGAGGTCCTCCGTTTTTTTGAGCTCCTCCTTCGTCATCGCGGCGAAGTGGGTGAAGTCGAACCGGAGAACCTTTTCGTCGACGTGCTGGCCCGCCTGCTCGACGTGCGCGCCCAGCACGCGGCGCAGGGCGGCCTGCAGCAGGTGCGCACCGGTGTGGTTGCGCATGATCGCCCCGCGGCGCCCGATATCCACCGCGGCGCGCACGGTCTCGCCGACGCGGACCTCGCCCGCCCGCACGGTGCAGCGGTGCAGGAAGTTCTTCGCGCGGTTCTTGGTCGTGTCCGTCACGGCGAGCACGGCGTCGTCCGATTCGAGGGTGCCGGTATCCCCGACCTGGCCGCCGCCCTCGCCGTAGAACACGGTGCGGTCCAGCACCAGCACCGCCTCGTCGCCCGCCGTGGCGGAATCCGCGCGCCCGCCGTCCTTCAGGATGGCGAGCACCTTCGCGTCGGTCTCAAGCTTGTCGTAGCCCAGGAATTCCGTCCCGGGCACGCCGTCCAGCAGCGAGCTCTCGCCCGCCCAGGCGTCTGCCCCGGCGTTGCGGCGCGCGGCGCGCGCGCGCTCCCGCTGCTCGCGCATCAGCTTTTGGAAGGTCTCCTCGTCCACGGTCAGGCCGCGCTCCGCGACGATCTCCTTCGTGAGGTCGATCGGGAAACCGTAGGTGTCGCTCAGCCGGAACGCGTCGGCGCCGGAGAACGTCTTCGCGCCGGTCTTGACGGCGCTGTCCATATAGCCATTGAGGAGCTGGAGGCCCTGGTCGATCGTCCGGGCGAAGCTCTCCTCCTCCACGCGGATCAGCTTGACGATGCGGTCGCGCCGCTCGGCGAGCTCGGGGTAGGCGGCCTCGTTCTCATGGATCACGGTGTCCGCGACCTGGTAGAGGAACGTGTCGCGGATGCCGAGCAGGCGGCCGTGGCGCGCGGCGCGGCGCAGCAGGCGGCGCAGCACGTAGCCCCGCCCTTCGTTGGAGGGCATCACGCCGTCGGCGATGAGGAAGGTCGTGGAGCGGATGTGGTCGGTGATCACGCGCAGCGAGACGTCCCGGCGGGGGTCCTCGCCGTATTGCACGCCCGCGATGCGCATCACGTGCTTCATGATGTTCTGGATCGTGTCGACCAGGAACAGGTTGTCCACGCCCTGCATGATGCAGGCGAGGCGCTCGAGGCCCATGCCGGTGTCGATGTTCGGGTGCTCCATCGGCGGGTAGTGGCCCTTGCCGTCGCTGTCGAACTGCGAGAACACGACGTTCCAGAACTCGACGTAGCGGTCGCAGTCGCAGCCCACGCCG
>DAIUFE010000049.1:0-11918 GCA_036844765.1 Caproicibacter sp.
AGTCCGCCGCCGGAGCGAAGCTCCCGATTATAATTTGTAGGGTTATTTATGCACCGGTCCGCGCACCAGGCAGGAAACAGGTTTTATTCTTCTCCGCCTTCGCCGCCGTCGGACGGGCCGCCGTCCTCCGGCTCGTCCTCGTCGCCGTAAAGCTCCTCGAACCGGCTTTCAAATTCCTTCGCAAGCCGGTCGAGCAGGGCTTCGTCCTCGATCTCGGCCAGCTGCTGCTCGCCGTTTTCCTCGACGGATTCAAAGATATAATACGTCCCCTGCGCTTCGACCTTCTGCTGCGGATCGCTGAAGGTCGGCAGCAGGGCATAGAAGCACCCGTCCTCGTTGTCGATCACATCGAGGACCTCAAACTCGTGCTCGTGGCCCTCTTCGTCTTCAAGGGTCAGCAGATCCGGGCCGAAATCATCCTGCATCGGGCGATTCTCCTCATCCTGTCGGGATTTTGCCGTCGTTCCCTGTGCGCTGGTCCTATTGTATCGTGCCGGCCGGGCAAAGTCAACAGGAAAATCGTGTGCGGACAAAATATACTAAAATACAAAATTATTTTTTTATAAAACTATTGACTTATTCTACTTTCCGCGCTATAATAATCTCGGAACCAGAAAAGGGACGATGGCAACCGAAGCGCGGCCGGCAGGCCCGTGCGGCGGAAACCGCCGGGAGGATTTCGGTCCGCCGCGGAAGCCGGGGAGCGCGTCGTCCGGAGTCCGTCTTTTCAGGATGGAAAGGAGTGAGTCCAATGGGCGGGGAAGTGCCGTCACAGGCGAGTGGCCGGGTCCGTTGGGCCGCGGCCGTTCAAAATCTCATCCCGGGGCCGGCGTGAATCTGTTTTGCGAGCCGAATCGCGCTTTGACTGAAAGCATCCCCCGCAGGGCGGGGAGAGAAAACAGGGCGTCCGAAAAGCAGGGAACGCGCGGGAACGGTTCCGGCGCAGGAACGTTAGGTGAGACCGATGTTCTGAATTTGGGGAGTTTTGGATCCGTGCGGCCGCGGCCCCACCCGGAAGAAACGGGCGCGGCCGGAACAGTAAAAGGCCGGAGCGGAAATACGGTGTGCGGGGGAGGTCCCGGCGGGGGAGCCGGGGCCTCTTCTTTTGCGGAAAACGCCTTTTTCCCGAAGATTCCGATTGAATCCGCGCGCGAAAAGATTTAGAATAATTTTATCTTTGCAGATAAGAAAACGACCGGAAACACGGAGGAAACGAATGGAAAGCCCATGAAGCGCCTTCAGCCGTGATCGGACTCTGCGGCAATTCCAGCCGCGGCGGGGAAAAGCGCCCCGCCGTCCGGCCGGAAGCACCGCCATCAATAAGGCTGGAGGGATCGACTTTTGGATCTTCGGAAAGAAATAGAAAAAAGAAGGACGTTCGCCATCATCTCCCACCCGGACGCCGGCAAGACGACCCTGACCGAAAAGCTGCTGCTCTACGGCGGGGCCATCGCGCTGGCGGGCTCCGTGAAGGGGAAAAAGACACAGCGGCACGCCGTCTCCGACTGGATGGGAATCGAAAAGCAGCGCGGCATCTCGGTCACGTCGTCCGTGATGCAGTTCGATTACGGCGGCTACTGCATCAACATCCTCGACACGCCCGGGCACCAGGATTTCTCGGAGGACACGTACCGCACGCTGATGGCGGCGGATTCCGCCGTGATGGTGCTGGACGCCGCGAAGGGCGTGGAAAAGCAGACCCGCAAGCTGTTCAAGGTCTGCACGCTGCGGCATATCCCCATCTTCACGTTCATCAACAAAATGGACCGCGACGCGCGCGACCCGTTCGACCTGACGGAGGAGATCGAGCACCTGCTCGGCATCCGCACCTGCCCGGTCAACTGGCCGGTCGGCTCCGGCAAGGAGTTCCGGGGCGTCTACGACCGCGAAAGCCGCGAAATCCTCGTGTTCCACGCGAACAGCGACGCGGTCTTCGGGCAGAAGGAGGTGCGCGCCACCGCCCTGCCGCTGGACGGCCCTGCCGCCGGGGAACTGATCGGCGCGGACGCGCTGCGCCGCCTGCGGGGCGACGTGGAGCTGCTGGACGGCGCGGGCGACGCCCTCGACGGGCGGGCCGTGCGCGCCGGGAAGCTCTCGCCGGTGTTCTTCGGCTCGGCGCTGACGAATTTCGGCGTGGAGCCGTTCCTGAAGGAATTCTTACGCATGACCACGCCGCCCCTGCCGCGCGAGTCGGACATCGGGCCGATCGACCCGTGCGGCCCCGATTTTTCGGCGTTCGTGTTCAAGATCCAGGCGAACATGAACCGCGCGCACCGCGACCGCATCGCGTTCATCCGCATCTGCTCCGGCCGGTTCGAGAAGGGCATGGAGGTCTGGCACGTGCAGGGCGGGCGGAAGATCCGGCTCGCGCAGCCGCAGCACCTGATGGCCCAGGACCGCGAGACCCTGCAGGAGGCCTACGCGGGCGACGTGATCGGCCTGTTCGACCCCGGCGTCTTCTCGATCGGCGACACGCTCTGCTCCGCCGCGAAGCCGTTCCGCTTCGCCGGCATCCCCACCTTCGCGCCCGAGCATTTCGAGCTGGTGCGGCAGGCGGACACCATGAAGCGCAAGCAGTTCGTCAAGGGCATGGCGCAGATCGCCCAGGAGGGCGCGATCCAGATCTTCGGGGAGCCGGGCGCCGGCCTTGAGGAGGTCGTGGTCGGCGCGGTCGGCGTGCTGCAGTTCGACGTGCTGGAGTACCGGCTCAAAAACGAGTACGGCGTGGACATCCGCCGGACCCCCCTCCCCTACGAGGAGATCCGCCGCGTCGCGCACCCCGCCGAAGGCCCGCTGGACCTCACGTCCGACACCCGGCGCGTGCAGGACCGGAAGGGGCGCGACCTGCTCCTGTTCGCCAGCGGCTGGAGCATCGACTGGGCCTTAAAGCACAACCCGGGCCTCGCCCTCGAGGAATTCGGCTCGCAGGAGATGCCCTCCGCCGGGCCGGAAGCGCAGTAAGACGGCGAGGATTGACAAAATCTGGTTTTTGAGCTATCCTTCTCTTGTCATAATTTCGTGTCCTTCGGGAAAAATTTCGGATGAAAGGCGGTCGGCCGCAGTGAAAAGGGCGCTGAGCTTTCTCGCGGGAATCCTGATCGCGGCGGGCGTTTTTCTGCCCATGGCGGGCGCGAAGGTGCCGACGGCCGGCGACCTTTTGCGGCCCTATCAGGCCGTGCTGGACCGTATCAACCGGGAATACGCCGGGCTGGGCCCGAAAATCCATATCCCGTCGGGAAGCGAGAAAAAAGTTTACGACAGCATCAAGGGGCTGTCGCTGCCCGAATTTGAAAAAATCATGCGGGAGGAATATCTCGACGCGCTGAAATACGCCGATCCGCCGGAGAACGCGGAGGAATCTTACGTCCTCATCCCGTCTGGAGGAAGCGGTCCCGTCGTTGGAAAGAAAAGCTCGGCCGGCGGAAACGCCGACCGGACCCATAAAAAAAGCGACGACGGAAAGATCAACCCGGTCGATCCGATCCCGAACGCCGGGGGCAAAATGGAAGCGACGCCGCTGGGCTGACAAGGAGCCCCGCGAAAAAGGGTCCTGTGTTTTACGCAACACAGGGCCCTTTCCTACGCGCCGAAGCCTTGAGCCGCGCGGCCGTCACCCGGCCGGGGCCACGCGCGCGCGGACGATCTCGGGCAGGGCCTCGAGGCGCCCGGCCGTCGCGCCGGAGACCGCGCCCGTCACGTCGAGCAGGGTGTAGGCGTACTCCCCCTTCGCGCGGCTCTGCATGTTCTCGATGTTGATGCCGGCCGAGGCCAGGATGCCGGAAAGCCTGCTGATGGTGTTCGGGATGTTCCGGTGGATCAGGCACAGGCGCGCGCAGCCCTCCGCGCGCGGCATCGAGACCGCCGGCAGGTTGACGGAGTTGCGGACGTTGCCGGTCTCGAGGTATTCCTTCAGCTCGTCGGCCGCCATGCGCGCGCAGTTGTCCTCCGATTCCGGCGTGGAGGCGCCCAGGTGCGGCACCGCGATCACGTTCTCCTCACCGAGCAGGCTGTCGTCGGGGAAATCGGTCGCGTAGCGCGCGATCTTCCCCGAGCGCAGGCCCTCGAGCACCGCGGCGGAATCCGCGAGGCCGCCGCGCGCGAAGTTCAGCAGGCGCACGCCCGGCTTCATCTTCGCGACGGACTCCGCGCCGATCAGGTTTCGCGTGGCCGGCAGCAGCGGCACGTGCACGGTGATGTAATCCGCGTTCGCGTAGATTTCGTCGAGCGAGCGGGCGTGCCGGATCTCGCGGGAAAGGCCCCACGCCGCGTCCACGGAAAGGTAGGGGTCGTAGCCGTAGACCGTCATGCCGAGGGCCTGCGCGGCGTTCGCCACCCGCGTGCCGACGGCCCCCAGGCCGATCACGCCGAGCGTCTTGCCCAGAATTTCAGGCCCGGCGAACCGGCTCTTCTCCTTCTCGATCCGCTTTTCCACGCCGCCGCCCTGTCCCTTGAGCGACGCGCACCACTCCGCGCCCGGCAGAATCTTCCGGGAGCTCAGCAGCAGCATGGCGACCACCAGCTCCTTGACGGCGTTGGCGTTCGCGCCCGGCGTGTTGAAAACCGCGACGCCGTGCGCGCTGCACTCCTCGAGCGGAATGTTGTTGACCCCCGCGCCCGCGCGCGCGACGGCCAGCAGGTTCTTCGGGAACGCCATCCCGTGCAGGGGCGCCGAGCGCACCAGGACCGCGTCGGGGTTCTCCACCCCTTCGCCGCAGACGTAGCGCTCGCCGAAACGGCTGGTCCCGGCTTTCGAGATCTTGTTCAGGCATTGGATCCGGACCATGGCTTTCCCTCCGCTCAGGCGTTTGCCCTCTCAAATTTTTCCATAAAGCCGACCAGCTTCTCCACGCCCTCGACCGGCATCGCGTTGTAGATCGACGCGCGCATCCCGCCGACCGTGCGGTGGCCCTTCAGGTTCACGAAGCCGCTTTCCTCCGCCTCGGCGACGAATTTCGCGTCGAGCTCCGCGCGCCCCGTGACGAACGGCACGTTCATCAGCGAGCGGTCCTCCCGCGCCACGGTGCCGCGGAACAGCTTCGACCGGTCGAGAAAATCGTACAGAAGACCGGCCTTTTTGCGGTTGATCTTCTCCATCTCCGTAAGGCCGCCGACGGTGTTCTTCAGCCAATCGAGCACCAGGCCGCAGATATAGATCGCGTAGCACGGCGGCGTGTTGAACATGGAGCCGTGGTCGGCGTGGGTCTTGTAGTTGAACATCGTGGGCGTCTTCTCCCCCGCGCGGCCGATCAGGTCCTTCCGGATCACGACGACCGTGAGGCCCGCGGGGCCCATGTTCTTCTGCGCGCCGGCGTAGAGCAGCCCGAAGCGGGAAACGTCGATCGGCCCGCTCAGCGCGCACGAGGAGATGTCCGCCACGAGCGGCACGGCGCCGGTCTCGGGCAGCGTGTGGTAGACGGTGCCGTAGATCGTGTTGTTCATGCAGATGTGGAAATAATCCGCGTCCTTCGTGAACGATGCCGGGTCGAGCTTCGGGATATAGGTGAAATTCTTGTCCTTCGACGAGGCGACCACGCGCGCGTCGCCGTAGCGGGCGGCCTCTTTGCAGGCCTTGGTCGCCCACTGGCCGGTCAGCACGTAGTCGGCCTTCCCGCTGCCGGTCATCAGGTTCAGCGGCACCATCGCGAACTGCGAGGACGCGCCCCCCTGCAGAAACAGCACTGCATAATCGTCCGGGACGCCCATCACTTCGCGGAGCAGGCTCTCCGCCGAGCCGATGATCTCCCCGAAGACTTTGGAGCGGTGGGACATCTCCATCACGGACTGGCCGCTGCCGCGGTAATCCAGCATCTCCGCCGCCGCGCGGCGGAGCACCGGCTCCGGCAGCACGGAGGGGCCTGCGGAAAAGTTATACACCCGTTTCATAACGAGCCTCCCGTTCGGTTTTGAAATTTTTGTCGTCAACTTATTCATTATAGTGTTCTTCGGCTCCCCTGTCAATCCGCAAAACGCGGGAAAGCGGCCGAAGCTGCGCCGGCCGAAAAAAGGGTTTCGGAAACGCGGCGGGATATGTTATAATATGACCGGTGATGAAAAATGGGCCGAAAAGAGCGTGTCTTCCGGATCGCCGTGTTCTGCGCGGCGGCGGCCGGCCTCGTCTGGTTCCTGATCCCGCTGCACTGGAACGTGTTCAACGTGGGCAACGCTTCCGGCCTTGCCGTGTGCGCGGTGCTGCTCGCGGGCTCGGCATTCTACGGCGGCATCCGCCGGGCGTGCGCGCGCTCGTACCCCCTGCGCGCGGTCTTCGGCGCCGCGGCGGCGCTGCTCTGCCTGGGCGCCGCGTGGAGCGCCGCGATGACGGTGCACATGGCGGCGGGGATGCGCTCCGCTCCGCCGCCCGAAGGGGCGGCGGTCGTCGTGCTGGGCAGCAAGGTGAACGGCACCGCGCCGAGCGCCGACCTTTGGGCGCGCATCGGGGCCGCCTCCCGCTACCTGAAGGCGCACCCGAAGAGCGTCTGCATCGCGTGCGGCGGGCGGGGCGCGGGCGAAAGCGTGACGGAGGCCTCCGCCATCCGGGACGCCCTGGCGCGGGACGGGATCGACCCCGGCCGCATCCTCACGGAGGAGACCTCCGCCTCGACGCGGGAAAACCTCGGGAACGCGCTCCGCATCGCCGACGCGCGCGGCCTGGGCCGCACGCTGGCGATCGTGACCGACGGATACCACGAGTTCCGCGCCCGCTCCCTGGCGCGGTCGCTCGGGGCGGAAGCCTACGCCGTGCCCGCGCGCACGCCGTGGTACATCCTCTCCGCCTGCTGGGCGCGCGAGGTGCTGGCGCTGACGAAGTATTATCTGATTCCGGGCTGACGGAGGGAAACGGAAATGCAGGAGCTTCTGATCCGTTCGGCGCGGCTGATCGACCCCGCCGACGGGACGGACGAGCCGGGCGACCTGCTGATCGCCGGCGGCAGGATCGTGCGGGCCGGCGGCAGGATCAACCGCCCGGGCGTCCCGGCGCTCGACGCGCGCGGCCTGGTCGCCGCGCCCGGCCTCATCGACATGCACGTCCATCTGCGCGACCCCGGGCAAACCGAAAAAGAGGACGTGTTCTCCGGGTGCCGCGCGGCCGCGGCCGGCGGCGTGACCGCCCTGCTCTGCATGCCCAACACCGCCCCGCCGCTCGACACGCCGGAGGCCGTGGCCGCCCTGCGCGAAAGAGCGGCTGCGGCCGACGCGCGGGTCTATATCGCGGCGGCGGTCACGAAGGGCCTGCAAAGCCGGGAGGCGGCGGACTGGCGCGCGCTGCGGGAGGCCGGGGCTTCCGCCCTGAGCGACGACGGCCGGCCGGTGGCCGAACCCGCGCTGATGGCCGCCGCCCTGCGCGCCGCGCCGGGGCTTGGCCTGGCCGTCTGCGCCCACTGCGAGGAGCCCTCGCTCTCCGCGGGCGGCAAGGTCCACGAGGGCGAGATCTCCCGCGCGCTCGGCGTCCGGGGGATCCCCGCGGCGGCCGAGGACTGCGGCACGGCGTGGGTCGTGGCGCTCGCGGCGGCGTACCACGCGCCGGTGCATATCTGCCACGTGAGCACCGAGGCTTCCGTCGCGCTGATCCGCTGGGCGAAGAGCCGCGGCGTGCCCGTTACGGCGGAAACCGCGCCGCACTATTTTTCCCTGACGGAGCGGGAGCTGCTGAAGCGCGACGCCGATTACCGCATGAGCCCCCCGCTGCGCCCCGAGAGCGACCGGCAAGCGGTGATCGAGGGCCTGCGCGACGGCACGATCGACGCGATCGCGACGGACCACGCGCCCCACACCCCGCGCGAAAAGGCGGATTTCCTCGCCGCGCCGAACGGCGTGATCGGCATGGAGACGAGCCTCGCGGCGGGCATCACCTTTCTGGTGGAGCCGGGGCTGCTCACGCTCCCGCGGCTGCTGGGGCTGATGTCCGCTTCGCCGGCGCGGCTGCTGGGGCTTCCGCTGGGCACGCTGCGCCCCGGCGCGCCGGCGGACGCGGTGCTGTTCGACCCGCGGGAGCCGTGGACGGTGGACCCGCAGAAGCTGCACGGCAGGAGCCGGAACGCGGTCTTCAAGGGCCGCCGGCTGACCGGCAAGGTGAAATGCACCGTCTGCCGCGGCAGGATCACTTACCGGGACGAAACGATCCGAATCACGGGTCTGGAGGATAAAAATGGCGTTTGACAGGCTGATCGAAAAAATCGTGTGGATGCAGAATCCCACGGCGGCGGGGCTGGACACCCTGCTGGACTATCTGCCGGAATTCATCCGGGAAAAGGCGTTCGCCCGGTACGGAAAAACGCTGGACGGCGCCGCCGCCGCCGTGCTGGAGTTCAACAAGGGCCTGATCGACGCGCTGTGCGGCACGGTGCCCGCCGTCAAGCTGCAGTGCGCGTGCTACGAGCTGTACGGCTGGCAGGGGATGCGCGCGCTGCGCGACACCGTCGCCTACGCGAAGGCGAAGGGGATGTTCGTGATTGTCGACGGCAAGCGCAACGACATCGGCAGCAGCATGCGGGCCTACGCCGCGGCATATCTCGGCGAGACCGACGTCGGGGGGCAGGCCGCGCCCGCCTTCGGGGCCGACGCCCTCACGGCGAACGGCTACCTCGGCACCGACGGCATCGCCCCGCTGCTGGACGTCTGCGCCCGGCAGGACAAGGGGATCTTCGTCCTCGCCAAGACCTCGAACCCGTCTTCGGACGAGCTGCAGAACCAATCCTTCGAGGGCGGCGAGACCCTCTACGAGACGATGGGCCGCTTCTGCGAGAAGTGGGGGGCCTCCCTGCCCGGGCGGCACGGCTATTCCGGCGTGGGGGCCGTGGTGGGCGGCACCTGGCCCGAGCAGCTCGCGGAGCTGCGCCGGATGCTGCCGCACACGTTTTTCCTCGTGCCGGGGTACGGCGCGCAGGGCGCGGGCGCGGACGACGTGGCTCCCGCCTTCGGCCGCAACGGGCTGGGCGCCGTGGTCAACGCCTCGCGCTCGATCCTGCGCGCGTGGCAGAACCGCGGCGCGCCGCCCGAGGACTACGCGAAGGCCGCCGCCGCGGAGGCCGTGCGGATGCGGGACGAGATCATTGCAAAGGTGGGGACGATCCGGCTGTGAAACCCTATGACGTGCGGGAGTGCCGCGTGCTGAAAAACACGCGCGTCGCCCCGGAGACCTGCGACCTGACCGTGCAGGCCGGCGCGCTGGCGGAATCCGCCCGGCCGGGGCAGTTCGCGATGATTTCAATCCCGGGCAAAACGCTGCGCCGCCCGCTCTCGTTCTGCGGCATCGGCCGGCGGGAGGGGACGCTGCGGTTCGTGTTCCGGGTGCGGGGCGCGGGCACGGCGCTGCTGGCCCGGGCGGTGCCGGGCGGCGCGCTGAACCTGCTGGCCCCGCTCGGCGCGGGGTTTAACCCCGGCGACACGGGCCGCCGCGCGCTGTTCGTCGGCGGGGGGCTCGGGGTGCCGCCGCTGCTGGCCGCCTGCGGGCCGTTCGGCGCCAACGCCGTGCTGGCGGCCGGGTTCCGAACGAAGGAGGACATCCTCCTCAAGGAAGACTTTGAACAGCGGGGCTGCCGGGTGAAGATCGCGACGGACGACGGCTCGGCCGGGCACCACGGGCTTGTGACGGAGCTGGCCGCCGGCCTACGTTTCGACGCGGTGTTCGCCTGCGGCCCGCGGCCGATGCTGCGCGCCGCGGCCGCCCTGGCGAAGGCGCGCGGCGTGCCGTGCCAGGTCTCGATGGAGGAGCGCATGGCGTGCGGCATCGGCGCGTGCCTGGGCTGCGCCGTGAAGCTGCGGCGCGGGGGCGGCGAAACCTACGGCCGCGTGTGCCGGGACGGCCCGGTGTTCGACGCCGAAGACGTGGTGTGGGAGGAATAGAAATGGCGGATCTGCATGTCGGAATCGCGGGCGTGGAATTCTCGAACCCGGTGATCGCCGCCTCGGGCACGTTCGGCTTCGGGCGGGAGTTCGCGGAGCTGTACCCGCTCTCCGCGCTGGGCGGCGTGTGCTGCAAGGGACTCACGCTGAACCCGCGGGCCGGCAACCCGCCCCCGCGCCTGGCGGAGACGCCCGCCGGGATGCTGAACTCCGTCGGCCTGCAGAACCCGGGCGTCGACGCCTTCCTCCGGGACGAGCTGCCGTGGCTGAAGCAGCAGGGCACGGCGGTCATTGCGAACATCGCGGGCGAAACGCCGGAGGAGTACTGCGCGATCGCGGAGCGGCTCTCGGATTCTTCCGTGGACATGATCGAGCTGAACATCTCCTGCCCGAACGTGAAGCGGGGCGGGATGCAGTTCGGCACGACCTGCGCGGGCGCGGAGGAGATCACCGCGCAGGTGCGCCGGCACTGCGCGAAGCCGCTGATGGTCAAGCTTTCGCCCAACGTGGCGGACATCGCGGAGATCGCCGCCGCGGCTGAAAGCGCCGGCGCGGACGCGGTCTCCCTGATCAACACGCTGACGGGCATGCGCATCGACCTGCGTACGCGCCGGCCCGTGCTGCGCAACAACACGGGCGGCCTTTCCGGCCCGGCGGTGTTCCCCGTCGCGGTGCGCATGGTGTGGCAGGCGTCCCGCCGGGTGCGCATCCCGGTCGTCGGCATGGGCGGCGTCGCCGCCTGGCAGGACGCCGCCGAAATGATGCTGGCGGGCGCGAGCGCGGTGCAGGTGGGCACGGCGCTGTTCTCGGATCCCTACGCGCCGCTGAAAATCGCGGAGGGGCTGGGGCGGTATCTGGATGAAAACCACATCCGAAGCGCCGCGGAGCTGACGGGCCAGGCGGAGGCCTGGTAAGGCGCGGCGCGGAAATGCAGAATCTGTCGGAACCGGAGATGAAGAATTTGACGAGGATCTTTTTTGTCAGGCACTGCGAGGCGGAGGGCAACACGCGCGGCGTGCTGCAGGGGCGCTCGGACTGCGACGTGAGCGGCAACAGCGCGAAGCAGCTCGAGCTGGTGGCCCTGCGGCTGCGCAACGAGCCGTTCGCGGCCGTTTACTCCAGCCCGCTGATCCGGGCGTACAAGACGGCGCAGGCGATCGACCGGTACCACGGTCTGCCCATCCGGAAAGACGCCCGGCTGGTCGAGATCGACATGGGCGACTGGGAGGGCCGGTCGTGGGCCGAGATCGAGGCGGAAAACCCGCCCATGCTGAAGGTCTGGAAGGAAAACACCGGCGCGTTCGTCGCGCCGGGCGGGGAATCCGTGCGCCGTGTGCAGGAGCGCATGTGGGCGGCGGCGCTGGAGATCGCGCGGGAAAACCCGGGCAGGACCGTCTGCGCCGTCTCGCACGGCTGCGCGATCCGCTCGCTGCTGTGCCGGGCCATGGGCCTGCCCTTGGGCCACATCGACGAGATCCCGTGGTGCGACAACACCGCCGTCAGCGTGGTGGAGTTCGGGGAAGGCGGCAGGATCTCGGTGCCCGTGCTCAACGACGCGTCGCACCTGCCGCCCGAGCTTTCGGTCTACCGGAGCAAAGCGGCCGGGGACGCGGTGATGGAGGTGGCGCCGTGAGGATTCTGGCCGTCGACCTGGGGGAGGCGCGCACCGGCCTCGCCCTCTGCGACGAGGGCGAGGTGCTGGCTTCGCCCGCGGGGGTGCTGCGTCTGCACGACCGGGAGCGTTTGGCGCGCGCCGTGGCGGACGAGGCGGAAAAAAGCGGGGCGGGGATGGTGGTGGTCGGCCTGCCCCGCAACATGGACGGCACCGAGGGCGAAAGTGCGGCGAAGGCGCGCGCCTTTGCCGAAAGCCTGCGCGCGCTGGTGCGCGTGCCCGTCGCACTGCAGGACGAGCGCGGCACGACCGTCACGGCCCACCGCTACCTGAACGACACCGACACGCGCGGCCCAAAGCGCAAGGCCGTGATCGACGCCGTAGCCGCCACGGTCATCCTCCAGGATTACCTCTCTTTTCGCAGAAACCATCCTTCCGCCTTTTGAAAAAGGCGGGCGAAAACTTT
>DAIUFE010000050.1:0-11515 GCA_036844765.1 Caproicibacter sp.
CGGCCGGCAGGCCGGCGATGTTGACCGGCACGGTGCAGATATCCGTCTGGTAGTTTTCGACCGGGTCCTCCGATTCCCGGTTGCGGCCGAACGCCGTGACCGGCACCGTGGGCGCCAGCATCAGGCCGCACCGCGAGAACGCGTCGCCGAACGCGCGCACCACCGCCCCGCGCAGGCCCTGCGCCTTTTTGTAGTAGGCGTCGTAGTAGCCCGCGCTCAGCACGTAGGTGCCCAGCAGGATGCGGCGCTTGACCTCGGGGCCGAAGCCCTCGCTGCGCGTTTTGCGGACCATCTCGCGCCGGTCGGCGTAGTGCGCCGTGCGGTAGCCGTAGCGGATGCCGTCGTACCGGGCGAGGTTGGAGGAGGCCTCGGCGCAGGCGAGGATATAATAGATCGGCAGGCCGTACCGGACGGACGGCATGTCGAATTCGACGAATTCCGCGCCGAGCGACCGCCAGACCTCCATCGCCTTTTGCAGCGCGTCCGCCACGTCGCCGCGGATCTTCTCGAAGAATTCCCGCGCGAGGCCGATCTTCAGCCCGCGGATCGGTTTGCCGAGGCCCGGCGCGGCGGCTTCCCGGCCGCCGACGCTGGTGGAATCCATCGGATCGCGGACCGCGACGGCGTCGTAGACCAGCGCGGCGTCCTCGACGCTCTGGGCGATGGGGCCGATCTGGTCGAAGCTGGAGGCGAACGCGATCAGCCCGTAGCGCGAGACGGCGCCGTAGGTCGGCTTGAAGCCCACCGCGCCGCAGAAGGCCGCGGGCTCGCGGATCGAGCCGCCCGTGTCGGAGCCGAGGCCGTAGACGGCGAGGTCCGCCGCCACGGCGGAGGCCACCCCGCCGCTGCTGCCGCCCGCCACGCGGCCGGTGTCTCGCGGGTTCGCCGCCCCGCCGAAGCAGGAGTTCTCGCACGTCGAGCCCATGGCGAACTCGTCCATATTGGTCTTGCCCAGCAGCACGGCGTTCTGTTCTTTTAGAATCTTCCAGACCGTGGCGTCGTAGATCGGCGCGTAGCCCCGCAGCATTTTGGAACAGCAGGTGGTCTCGATGCCCCGCGTGCTGATGTTGTCCTTCAGCGTCATCGGGATGCCCTCGAGCGGAGCGAGCGGCTTGCCCGCGGCGATTTTTTCATCCACGCGGCGCGCCGCCGCCAGCGCGGTCTCCGGCGTCGTCTTCACATAGGCGTTGAGGGCCGGGTTGTCCCGTTCGACGGCGCCGAGATACCGTCTCGTCAGCTCTTCGCAGCTGATCCCGCGGGATTCCAGCATCCCGTGCAGCCGCGCGATGGTTCCGGTCGTCTTCATCCGCATCCCCCTATCCGCGCCGGGGAACGAGGAAGAACCCGTCCTCCGCGCTGCCGGCGTTCCGAAGGATCTCCTCCCGGCTGCTGCACGGCCGGGGGACGTCCTCGCGGAACACGTTCTCCAGCCCGCTGAGGCCGTCGAACGGAGCTTCCCCGGCCGAGGCCGTCGTCACGGCGTCGGCAAAGCGGATCATCCGGTTCAGCTCCTCCGTGAGGCCGTCCAGCTCCTGCGGCCCGACCTCGAGCCCGGCAAGGTCCGCAATCTTCAGAATATCCTGTTTCGTGACCATAAAGCGCCTCCCGCACCGATCATTTCCTGAGCCTGATATGCGCTTCGCGCAGCTGCTGCTCGGTCACCTCGCCCGGCGACCCCATCATCAGGTCCTGCGCGTTGGAGTTCATCGGGAACGCGACGACCTCGCGGATGTTCTCCTCGCCGGCGAGCAGCATCAGCATGCGGTCGATGCCCGGGGCCATGCCGGCGTGCGGCGGCGCCCCGTACCGGAAGGCGTTCCAGAGCGCGGGGAACTTCGAGCGCAGCTCCTCTTTGGAATAACCGGCGATCTCGAACGCCTTCTCCATGATGTCGATGCGGTGGTTGCGCACCGCGCCGGAGGAAAGCTCCACGCCGTTGCACACGATGTCGTACTGGTAGGCGAGCACGTCCTCCGGCCGCTCGGTTTCGAGGGCCTCCAGGCCGCCCTGGGGCATGGAGAACGGATTGTGCGTAAAGCCGATCTTCCCGGTCTCCTCGTCCGGCTCGAACATGGGGAAATCCACGATGAAGCAGAACTCGAAGCGGTTCTCGTCGATCAGGCCCAGCCGCCTGCCCAGCTCTTCGCGGATCTGCCCGGCCAGCCTCGGGGCGGCGTCGGCCTCGTCCGCGATGAAGAACAGCACGCCGCCGGGGGCCATCCCGGCGCGCCGGGCCAGCTCTTTCCGCCGGGCGTCCGGCAGGTATTTGTTGATCGGCCCCTGGTACTCGCCCTCCGGCGTGACCTTGATGTAGCCCAGGCCCTTCATGCCGATGCCCTCCGCGAACTGGAGCATCCCCTCGAAGAAGCTGCGCGGACGGGCCGCGCAGCCCGGCACGTGGACGGCGCGCACGGTCCTGCCGCGGAACGGGGCGAACGCGGTGCCCTCGAACAGGTCGGTGACGTCGACGATCTCGAGCGGGTTGCGCAGGTCCGGCTTGTCGGTGCCGTATTTCAGCATCGACTCCGCGTAGGGGATGCGGCGGAACGGCGCCGGCGAAACGGCTTTATCGGAAAACTTTGCGAACGTCTCCCCCACCACGCGCTCGGCCACGGCGAACACATCCTCCTGCGCGGCGAACGCCATCTCGAAATCGAGCTGGTAGAACTCGCCCGGCGAGCGGTCGGCGCGCGCGTCCTCGTCGCGGAAGCACGGGGCGATCTGGAAATACCGGTCGAAGCCCGAGACCATGAGCAGCTGCTTGAAGATCTGCGGCGCCTGCGGCAGCGCGTAAAATTTCCCCGGGTGCCGGCGGCTGGGGATCAGGTAGTCGCGCGCGCCCTCCGGCGACGAGGCGGAGAGGATCGGCGTCTGGATCTCGAGGAACCCGAGCTCCGTCATCTTCCGCCGCAGATACGAGATCACCTGCGAGCGCAGCACGATGTTCCGGTGGACCTTCGGGTTGCGCAGGTCGAGGAAGCGGTATTTGAGCCGGACGTCCTCCTTCGTCTCGCGCGAAGCTGCGACCTCGAACGGCAGCGGCGCGAGCACCGGGCCGAGGACGGTCAGCTCCGAGACGCGGATCTCCACCGTGCCGGTCGGGATTTTGGGGTTCACGGTGTCCGCGTCGCGCAGGACGACCTTCCCCTTCGCCGTCAGGGTGCATTCGCGGCTGATCGCGCGGACCATATCCTCGTTGTGGACCACGATCTGCACGACGCCGTAGTGGTCCCGCAGGTCGAGGAACTGGACGCCGCCGTGGTCGCGGATATTCTCGACCCAGCCGGCGACGCGGACCTCCTCCCCGATGTCCTTTTCTCCGATCCCGCCGCACAGCCGCGTGCGGTAGCGGTTCGCGCTGATCATGTTCCGCCAATCCCCTTTTATGTGCATTTTTTGTTTTCAACGATTCATTATAGCATGAACCGCCCCCCGTTTCAACCGGCGGGCGGGCGCTTTTCCGGCCGGGCGCTACCCCTGCTCGTCCAGAGTCAGGCTGTAGGAGGGCAGGAATTCTTCGAGAAAACAGTCGGCTTCCGGCAGGCGCATCTCCTCCACGGCTTTGCGCAGGGAATCCTCCGCGCTTGCAAATTCGCGGTTGCCCATGCGCTTTTCCTCCACGCACTTGATCAGGCCGGAGATCTTGTCCGCCGCCTTCACGAGGGGCAGCAGCTCCCGGTCGGCCTCCCGCGGCTCGCCGAGCAGGGGGCGGTAGACCCCCCGCAGGTCCTCGGGCAGCAGGCCCAGCAGGCGGCTGCGGGCCGCGTCCTCCACCCCGCGGTAGGCGGAGCGGATCTGCGGGCTGTAGTACTTGACGGGCGTGGGCAGGTCGCCGGTCACGATCTCGGTCGCGTCGTGGAACAGGGCCAGCACCGCGGCGCGCTCGGCGTCCGCATGCCCGCCGAAGCGCGTGTTGCGCAGCACCGCGAGGGCGTGGGCGATCACCGCCGTCTCAAAGCTGTGCTCGCACAGGTTCTCCCGCCGGGTGTTGCGCATCAGGCCCCAGCGGTTGACGTTTTTCATGCGGGAAAGCATGGCGAAAAAATGGTGCATTCCGGGTTCCCCTTTCCTTCGGCTCTTTTCATCATAGCGTTTTCCGCCGCGATTTCAAGGGGAGCGGCAAAAAAATTGAAAAGCGCCCCCGTTTGTCCATTGTTTGGACAAAACCGTATGCTATAATAGGAAAAGCCAGTCCGACGAAAACGACGGGGAGGCGGCGCGGTGACGCAGCGGGACAACCTTCGGGGCGGCGGGGAGCTGAGGTATTACCGGAAAGCTTTCTTCTGCGGCCTGATCCTTTCCTCGATCTTCTTTCTGCCGTTCATTCTGTTCGACAACGGTTATTTTCTGTTTTACGGGGACTACAACGTGCAGCAGGTTCCCTTCTACCAGATGTGCCACGACGCCGTGCGCGCCGGCAGCTGGGGCTGGAACCCGACGACCGACCTCGGCGCGAACTTCATCGGCTCCTACACGTTCTATCTGCTGGGCAGCCCGTTCTTCTGGCTGACCATCCCGTTCCCGAGCTGGATGGTGCCGCACCTGATGGGCCCGCTGCTGATCCTGAAATTCGGCTGCGCGACGCTGACCTCCTTCCTCTATCTGCGGCGGTACGTGCGCCACCCGGACTACGCGATCATCGGCGCGCTGCTCTACGCGTTCTCGGGCTTTTCAATCTACAACATCTTCTTCAACCATTTCCACGAGGCGATCGTCTTCTTCCCGCTGGAGCTGTGGGCGATGGACGAGTACATGACCCGCCGGCGCCGCGGGGTGTTCGCGCTGACGGTCTGCCTGTGCTGCACGGTCAACTACTACTTCTTTGCCGGGCAGGTCGTGTTCCTGATCCTCTACTGGATCGTGCGGATGCTCGCGGGGAGCTGGGAGATCAGCCTGCGGGATTTCTTCCTGCTGCTGTGCGAATCGGTGATCGGGGTGCTGTGCTCCGGCGCGCTGCTGGTGCCCACGGTGCTGGCGGTCGTGCAGAACCCGCGGGTCAACGATCCGCCGCAGGGATGGTCCGCCCTGCTGTACGACTACAACCAGCGGTACGTGCATATCCTGGAGTGCTTCTTCTTTCCGCCGGACATCCCGGCGCGCCCGAACTTCACGCCGGACTCCGAGGCGCAGTGGTCCTCGCTGGGCGCGTGGCTGCCGCTGTTCGGCATGAGCGGCGTGCTCGCGTTCCTGCAGAACGGCAAAAAGCACTGGCTCAAGACGATGTTGTGCATCCTGTTCTTCATGGCGGCGGTGCCGGCGCTGAACGCGGCCTTCCAGCTCTTCAACATGGCCTTTTACGTGCGGTGGTTCTATATGCTGACGCTGATGATGGCCCTGGCGACCGTGGCCTCGCTGCAGAGCCTGCGGGCGGACTGGCGCCGCGCCGTGCACTGGACCCTCGGCATCACGCTGGGCATCGCGCTGCCGATCGGCCTGATGCCGAAATCCTCGACCGGCGCGGACGGCGGCAAGACCGTCGTCTTCGGCCTGGAGGATTACCCCACGCGCTTCTGGTCCTACGTGGCGGTGGCGCTTCTGAGCCTGGCCCTGCTGGTCATCGTCTTCCGCTACCGGAAGGAGGGCCGCGCGAAATTCCTGCGGAAATGCGGGTCCGGCATCGCGCTGATCACCGTGATCTACGCCTCGTTCTTCATCGCGCTGGGCAAGACGCAGAGCGACGACACGCACAACTGGATCATCCCCTACGCGCTGAACGGGGGGAAGGACATCCACCTGCCCGACGACGGGAACAGCCGCATCGACATCTACGACGGCATGGACAACCAGGCCATGTACTGGCAGAAGCCGTCGATCCAGGCGTTTCACAGCATCGTGCCCGGCTCGGTGATGGAGTTCTACCCCACGATCGGCGTGCAGCGGGACGTCGGCTCCCGCCCGGACACCACCGTCTACGGCCTGCGCGGCCTGACGAGCTGCCGCTGGCTGTTCGACCCGGTCAGCAGCGGCAAGGAGTTCACCGATTCCGGCGGTGCGACGCTGATGCCGGGCTGGAGCTTCTACGCGACGCAGAACGGCTGCGACGTCTACCAAAACGATTATTTCATCCCGATGGGCTTCAGTTACGACTCGTACATCACGCGCAGCGAGTACGACGGCGTTTCGGAATCGGACCGGCACCTGCTGCTGCTCAAGGCCCTCGTCCTCGAGGACCGCGACGCGGCGCGGTACGGCGGCCTGCTGGGGCACCTGGACACGGGCGAAGCCCAGTACACCGAAGCCGCCTATTTCAAGGACTGCACCGCGCGGAAAGCGACCTCGTGCTCCTCCTTCCAGTACGACAACGGCGGCTTTTCCGCCTCCTTTACCTCGGACAAGGACCGCCTGGTGTTCTTCAGCGTCCCGTGGGAGGAAGGCTGGAGCGCCACAGTCGACGGGCAGAAGGCCGAGATCGTCCGGGTCAACGTCGGGTTCATGGCCGTGAAGGTGCCGAAGGGGGCCTCCGCCATCCGCTTCAACTACCAGACGCCGGGCGTCCGCCTCGGCGCGTGGGTCACGCTGGGCGGGTTCCTGCTGCTCGCGTTCTACTGGCTGACGACGCGCCGCCGCAGGCCCAAGGGAAAACGGATCCTGTTCCGCGTCAAACAGATTTCCGGCCCTTCCGCCGGGGGCCGGACGAACGGAGGAGACTGAAATGCCGGTCGTTTATCTTGTGATTCCCTGCTACAACGAGGAAAAGGTCCTGCCGGAGACGATCCGCCGCCTTTCCGAAAAGCTGGGTGCGATGCGGGAGGCGGGCCTCGCCTCGGAGGGCAGCCGCATGCTGTTCGTCGACGACGGCAGCCGCGACCGCACGTGGGAGCTGATCTCCCGCTACAGCGCGGAGGACGGGCGCGTGCTCGGCATCCGCCTGGCGCACAACCGCGGCCACCAGAACGCGCTGCTCGCGGGGCTGATGACGGCGCGGGAGCGCGCCGACTGCGCGATCAGCCTGGACGCGGACCTTCAGGACGACGTGGAGGTCCTCGGCGAGTTCGTCCGCAAATTCCTCGAGGGGTGCGACGTGGTCTACGGCGTGCGGAAAAAACGCGCGACCGACACGCTCTTCAAGCGCGCGACCGCGCAGGGGTTCTACCGCCTGCTCTCCGCTCTCGGCGCGGACGTGGTCTACAACCACGCGGATTACCGCCTGATGAGCCGCCGCGCCCTCGACGCGCTGGGCGAGTACCGCGAGGTCAACCTGTTCCTGCGCGGCCTGGTGCCGCTGATCGGCTACCGGAGCGGCTGCGTCTATTACGACCGGCACGAGCGGTTCGCCGGGGAATCGAAATATCCGCTCAAAAAGATGGTCGCGTTCGCCGTCGAGGGCGTCACGTCGTTCAGCGTGAAACCGCTGGAGCTGATTTTCCGCCTCGGCGCGCTGATCTCCGCCGTCAGCCTGGTCGGCACGGTCTGGTCGCTGATCGCCCGCTTCAACGGCGGGGCGGCCGCGTGGGCGCCCGCGGTGTGGTCGCTCTGGCTGCTCGGCGGCCTGCTGATGCTCTGCCTGGGCGTCGCGGGCGTCTACCTCGGCAAAATCTACGCCGAGGTCAAGGCGCGCCCCCGCTACCGCATCGCCGAGCGGGCGGGCTTCGGCCCGCCCAAACCCGGGGAATCCGGAGAAAAATAAGACGCCCTCCTTGGCAAAGATAAAGGGACCTCCCGAAGCCGGATGCGCTTCGGGAGGCTTTTTCATTCCTATGTAAAAGTTCTATGGAAAAGATCCGCCTATTCCTGAAAGCCGAACAGCTCGCCGAGCCATTCCGCGCAGAGCGGGAACCACGTGGCGCAGTGCGGGTTCGGCGAGCCGACCTCGTGGTTGCACAGCGACATGCCGTGCCCGCCCTTCTGGTACAGGTGGCACTCGAACGGGATACGCTGCTTTTGAAGCGCCGAAGCGAACAGCAGCGCGTTCTCGACCGGGACGCAGTCGTCCTCCACGGTGTGCCAGATGAACGCGGGCGGCGTGCCGGGCGTCACGTGGTTCTCGAGCGAGAGCAGGCGCACCTGCTCCGGCGAAAGGCTGCCGCCCGTGACCGTCCGCGCGGATTCGCTGTGGGTAAACGCGCCCAGCGAGATCACGGCGTAGCAGAGGATCATCGCGTTCGGGCGGTTCTGCCCGCCCTTCGTGTCGATCCTGGCCTTGAGCTCCGGGCTGTCCCACAGCGTGCCGAGGGTGGCGGCCGCGTGCCCGCCCGCCGAAAAACCGCAGACCGCGATCTTATCCGGCAGCACGCCCCACTTCCCGGCATTCTCCCGGATCCTGATCAGGGTCAGCGAGGCGTCGGCGAGCGGGCGCAGGTCCCCCGCCCGGTCCTTGATCGAATAATAGAGGATGAACACCTGGTATCCCCTCGCGAAAAAGGCCGTCGCGGGCGGGTCGGACTCGCGCTCCGAAAGGAACACGTATCCCCCGCCCGGCAGGATCACGACGCAGGGGCGCTCGGCCCGGTGGGGCATCTCGCTCACGTCGTCGTGCAGATAGCCGACGACCCTCGCCTCGCTGTCCGGATTCGGATTGAAACGGACGATCTTCATAGCTCTCTCCCTTTTTGAAAAAAATTACGCCCGGCCGGGCTTCTTTTCCCCGTCGAGCGCGTTTTCCAGCGTATGCCAGCCCAGCACGGCGCATTTCACGCGGGCGGGCATGTGGGCGATGTCGCGCAGGGCGACGGCCTCGTCGAGGGCCTCGAGCTGCTTTTCGTCGGTGACCTCGCCCTTGATCATGCCGAGGAACGTCCCGGCGAGCTTCATCGCCTCGGCGGTCGTCTTCCCCTTGATCAGGTCGATCATGATGGACGCCGAGGCCTGCGAGATCGCGCAGCCGACGCCGGTGAAGCCCGCGTCCTCGATCACGCCGTCCTTCTCGCGGAGCTGCAGCTCGATCTCGTCCCCGCAGCTGGGGTTGACGCCCCTGAGCGTGACGGTCGGGTTCTCGATCGGGTGCTTGTTGCGCCTGGAGTTGTTGTGCTCCGTCAGGATCTGCGTGTAGATCTGGTTAAGCTCCAAGGCCGAGCCACCCCCTGACTTTTTTCAGGCTCGCGAGGAAGATGTCGATATCCTCTTCCGTGTTGTAGAAATACAGGCTGGCCCGGCACGTCGCGTTCACGTGCATATATTCGAGCAGCGGCTGGGCACAGTGGTGCCCCGCGCGGACGGCCACGCCGTCCGCGTCCAGCACGGTGGCCACGTCGTGCGGGTGGACGCCCTCCACGTTGAACGAGATCACGCCGCAGCGGTCCCGCCGCGCCTGCGGCCCGGTGCCGCCGTAGACCGTCACGTGCGGGATCTCCGCGAGCCCGTTCAGCGCGTCATCGAGCAGCTTGTCCTCCGTTTTCCGGATGGTGCCGTAGCCGACTTTCTCCAGGTAGCGGATCGCCTCCGCGAGGCCCACGGCGCCGCCCACGTTCTGCGTGCCGGCCTCGAACTTCTGCGGCAGCGGCGCGAACGTCGCGGACTGCTCGTGCACGTACTCGATCATCTCGCCGCCCATCAGGAACGGCGGCATGCGGTTCAGCAGCTCCTCTTTGCCGTAGAGCACGCCGATGCCCATCGGCGCCAGCATCTTGTGCCCGGAGAACGCCACGAAATCCGCGCCGAGCGCCGACACGTCCACCGGGAAGTGGGGGATGCCCTGGGCGCTGTCGAGCACGACGACCGCGCCGACGGCGTGCGCCCGCTCGATGATCTTTTGAACGGGATAGACGGTGCCCAGCACGTTGGAGACCTGCGCGGCCGCGACCACCTTCGTCTTTTCCGTGATCTTGCGGCCGATCTCTTCGTCGGTCAGGCGGCCGCCGGCGTCGGGGTAAAGGTAGACCAGCTTCGCGCCCTTCACGCGCGCGACCATCTGCCACGGGACCAGGTTGCTGTGGTGCTCGCTGACCGGCAGCGCGATCTCGTCGCCTTTGTTCACGAACGTCAGGCCGTAGCTGTACGCGACGAGGTTCAGCGACTCGCTCGCGTTGCGGGTGAAGATCACCTCGCAGTCCTTCTCCGCGCCGATGAACTCCGCGACCGTGTGGCGCGCGTCCTCGTACATCTGCGTCGCCTTCACGCTCAGGGCGTAGAGGCCGCGGTGCGGGTTCGCGTTGAACCGGCGGTAGTAGTCCTCCACGGCGCGCAGCACCTGCGCCGGCTTCTGCGTGGTGGCGGCGTTGTCGAGGTAAACCAGGCGCTTGCCGTTGATCTTCTCCCCCAGGATGGGGAAATCCTCAAGATACGGGTTCAAGTCCGCTCAGCCTCTCTTTCACATACTGCGTGACGGCGCCCCGCAGGGCTTCGTCGGGGATCCGGTCCGTCACGGGGCGGAACTGCGCCTCGATGATCAGCTTCTTCGCGTCCAGCTCGCTCAGGCCGCGCGTCATCAGGTAGAACAGCAGGTCCTCGTCGATCTTCCCGGTGGAGGCGGCGTGCTGGCCGTCCACGTCCTCCTCCGCGCAGAGGATCAGCGGCGCGGTGCGGTTGCGCACCCGCGGGCTGAAAAGCAGGTTGACCTCGCTCTCCTTGCCCACGGCCTGCTTCGCGCCGCGGACGAAGTCGATTGTCCCGCGGAAGGTCTTCTCGCTCTCATCCAGCAGGGCGCCGGAGACGCGGATGTCGCTGCGCGTCTTTCTGCCGGCGTGCTGCGCCGTGTAGTTGATGTCGATCGACCGGCTCTGGTCCCCGAAATAGATCGCGTCGAGGCTCAGGCGGCTTTTTGCGCCCTTCAGCAGCGTTTTGCAGCCCGCGAGCGCCCTTTTGCCGCCGAGCTCGGCCTGGATCACGTCGATCGTGCCGCCGTCCTCCGCCGCCGCGCCGATGTCGTCGAGGCTCAGGCACCCGTCGCCGAGCATCTGGACCTGGATCAGATGGATGGTCGCACCCTTCGCCGCGTAGAGCCGGGTCAGCCCCGCGTGGAAGCAGTTTCCGCCCTCTCCGCCGAGGTAGCTGACGACCACCGTCGCCTCGCTGCCCTCCTCCGCGGCCACGGCGTTTTCGTCCGCCACGAAGGGGTTTTCCGCCCCCGCGCGGTAGGTGAGGAACACGGGCTTCGCCGCACGGACGCCCGCGGCGATCCTCAGGGATACGCCGCAGTTGCGGTTCGCCCGCACAAAATCCGCCGCGCCGGGACCGATGCCGGTCTCCGGCTCCCCCTGGGGCAGGGGACCGGAAAAGAGCGCGACCCCCTCCGGCAGAGGGCCGGAAAGCGGCCGGCCCGCATAGGGCGCGGCGTCGGGCAGCTCCTCCGCAAGCGCGGTGTCGTTGATTCCCAGCCGGTTCCACGTCCGGGCCGGCAGGATATTCGCATGTGGAATCGAAAGCTTCATCGTATGATTTCATCTCGCCGCCGGCTTTCAGCCGATGGCGCCCTCCATTTCCAGCTTGATCAGGTTGTTCATCTCGACGGCGTACTCCACCGGCAGCTCCTTGGCGATCGGCTCGGCGAAGCCCGTCACGATCATCGATTTCGCGTCCTCCTCCGAAATGCCGCGGCTCATCAGGTAAAAGACCGCGTCGTCGCTGATGCGGCCGATCT
>DAIUFE010000051.1:0-11486 GCA_036844765.1 Caproicibacter sp.
TCAAAAGGCGGATTTTTCCACCAGGCGGGCGACCTTCAGCACCAGCGCCTGGGTTTTGGCGTCGGGGACCTCGCCGGCCATCACCATCTCCACGGCTTTGCCCAGGGGGATCCTCTCGGCCTCGAGGAACTCGCCCTCGTCCGGCCGCGCCTCGCCGCGCGCGCTCGCCCGGCAGGCGTAGAGGTGGATCACCTCGTCCGTGAAGCCGGGGGAGGGGTAGAGCCTGCCCAGGCCGACGTAGCCTTGGCCGGTCACGCCGGTCTCCTCGCGCAGCTCGCGCTTTCCGGCCTCCAGCGGATTTTCGCCCGGCTCCAGCTTGCCGGCGGGCAGCTCCAGCACCGCCTCGTGATACGGGTAGCGGTACTGCCGCACGAAGTACAGCTCGTTGCGCGCGTTCAGCGCGGCCACGGTCACGCCGCCGGGATGGTCCACGCACTCGCGCGTGACGACCTTTCCGTCCTCCAGCTCCGCCCTGTCCACGTGGAGCGTCAGGATGCGCCCGCGGTAGATGTCGTTGCGGCTCAGCGTCTTTTCGGTCAGCTTCATTTCGCGCCTCTCTTTACACGTTGAAGCGGAACAGCGCCACGTCGCCGTCCCGCATCATATAATCCTTGCCCTCCGAGCGGACCAGGCCCTTCTCCCGCGCGGCGGCCATGGTGCCGCAGCGCTTCAGGTCGTCGAACGCGACGATCTCCGCGCGGATGAACCCGCGCTCGAAATCCGTGTGGATTTTCCCCGCGGCCTGGGGCGCCTTCGTGCCCTTCCGGATCGTCCACGCGCGCGCCTCGTCCTCGCCGGCCGTCAGGAAGCTGATCAGCCCCAGCAGGCCGTAGCACGCGCGGATCAGCCGGTCCAGCCCCGATTCCTCGAGGCCCATGTCCGCAAGGAAGAGCTTCTTCTCGTCCGGCTCCATGCCCGCGATCTCGGCCTCGGTCTCGGCGCAGATCGGCAGCACCGCGGCCCCTTCGGCCGCCGCGGCCTCCCGCACGGTCCGGAAGAACCCGTTGTTCTCCACGCCGCCCTTGAAGTCGCCGTCGCTCATGTTCGCGGCGTAGATCACCGGCTTCGCCGTCAGCAGCGATACGGTCGAGAGCAGCGCGGCCTCGTCCTCGGTGCACCGTACCGCGCGGGCGGGCTTCCCGGCATCCAGCTCTTTGCGCACCCGCGCGAAGAAATCCAGCTCCTCCTGGTATTTTTTGTCCGCCTTCAGCATCTTCTTCGTCTTCTCGATGCGCCGGTCCAGCGCCTCCATGTCGGCGAGGATCAGCTCGACGTTCACGGTCTCCATGTCGCGCGCGGGGTCCACGCCGCCGTCCACGTGCACCACGTCGCCGTCCACGAAGCAGCGCACCACGTGCACCACGGCGTCGCACTCGCGGATGTTCGCGAGGAACTTGTTGCCCAGCCCCTCGCCCTTCGACGCGCCGCGCACCAGGCCCGCGATGTCCACGAACTCGATCGCCGCGGGCGTGCGCTTCTTCGGGTGATACAGGTCCGCGAGCCAGTCCAGGCGCCTGTCCGGCACGGCCACGACGCCCACGTTCGGCTCGATGGTGCAGAACGGATAGTTGGCGGCCTGCGCCCCCGCGTTCGTGATCGCGTTGAACAGCGTGCTTTTCCCCACGTTCGGCAGTCCGACGATGCCCAGTTTCATAGTGCGGAATCCTCTTTCATCTCAATTTTTGCCCCGGTCACGGCGCGAGCCGCTTCATCAGCGCCGAGATCATCAGCGCCGCGCCGTAGATGACCGGCTGGTGCGCAAGATAGATCAGCAGCGCGTGCTTCCCCAGCCACGAAAGCGCCGGCACCCGCTGCGGATACAGAAAGGCCGGGAATTTCCCCTCCCGCGCGAGCCGGCCGGTGAAAACGCCCGCCGCGAACACGAACGCCCACGGCAGCAGCGGAAAATAGTCGGCGCTCGCAAAGCCCGGGCCGGGCAGCCCCAGCGGCGCGAGCCACCCGCTTGCGTAAAGCGCCCCCGGCAGCGGCAGCGAGAGCGCCCCGCCCGGCCCCAGAAAGCCCGAGGGCACGCCGCGCGTCAGCAGGTAAAGCGCCGCGCAGGCGGCCGGCTGATACCAGGCGAAACGCCGCCGCGCGGCCTTTGCGGCCGCCCGGCGGTCCAGCAGGCCGCAGGCGACCATGCACACGGCGAGGAAATGCAGGATGCCGAACGTGATGATGTCCTCCGGCAGGAAGACGCCCGTCACGAGCGTGACGCCCAGCGCGACCGCCAGCAGCTTGAGCCCGCGCCCCAGGTTGGAGTGCGAAAGGTTGCACGCGACGCCGGAGATGAAGATGAACATCCCGGCGAAGAACGGCTCCGCCGGCGTGAAGAAGCGGAAGAAATACAGCCCGATCTCGCTGCCGAACAGGAACCCTGCCGTGTAGAACCCGTGGAAGAAGACCATGCAGAAGACCGCGAATCCGCGCAGCTCGTCCATGCTGTGGATGCGGCCCGACGGCCGCGCGCCGGCCCCGTCCATCGCCGCGCCTCCCGCGCCGCGCGCCCGGGACGGGCGCGCGGAAAATTGGATCGTGCTCCATTATACCATGAAATCCCGCCCGATGGCAACGGAAAACAGGCATTTCGCCGATTTGCGGAAACCGCCGCGCGGGGGAATGAAATTCCGTATTTTCCATGGTATAATACAGAAAAAGAACCGTAGAAGACGCAGAAAACGGGCCCTCCGGATCGCCGCGGCCCGGGACGGAGGGATCGGCGCAATGGCACGCACCAGACGGACCGAAGAGCACACCGTGACCGAATCGATGCTCGCGCGGAGCATGGGCAGCGGGGACCTTCCCGTGCTGGCCACGCCCGCGCTGGCGGCGCTGTTCGAGGGCGCGGCCGCCGCGCTCGCGCGGGAGTATCTGGAGGAGGGGCGCACGACGGTCGGCACGAAGCTGAACCTCGAGCACACCGCCCCCACGCCCTGCGGCGCGAAGCTGACGGTGGAGGCCGAGCTGACCGGGCGGGAGGGGCGGCTGTTCCGCTTCCGCCTCACGGCGCGCGACGAAGCCGGCCCGGTCGCCTCGTGCGAGCACGAGCGCGTGAGCGTGAACCCGGAGCGGTTCCTTCAAAAGGCGCAGGCGCGCGGAAAGGCTTCCGATGAGGCCTGAGTATCCCCTCGCGATCTTCGACCTGGACGGGACGCTCACGGATTCCGGCCCCGGCATCATCGGCTCGGTCAGAAAGACGCTCTCCGCGCTCGGGCGGCCGATCCCCCCGGCGGATATCCTGCGCCGGTTCATCGGCCCGCCCACGTGGAGCAGCTTCCGCGTGCTCTGCTCGATGTCCCCGGCGGAGGCGGACGGGGCGGTGCGCGTGTTCCGCGGCATTTACGCCGCGGGCGGCGTGTTCGAGAGCAGCGTCTACCCCGGCATCCCTGCGCTGCTGGACGGGCTGCGCGCGGCGGGCGCGAAGCTGGCCGTCGCCACCTCGAAGCCCGGCTCGCAGGCGGAGCGGGTGCTGGAGCATTTCGATCTCGCCCGGCGGTTCGACCTGCTTTCGGCGGCGGACGAGACCGACCGCTCCGGCGGCAAAGAGGAGCTGATCCGCCCGGCGCTACGGAAGCTGGGCTTCCCCGCGCGCGAAGCCGTGATGATCGGGGACACGAAGTTCGACGCCTCCGGCGCGGGGAAGGCGGGCGTCGCGTTCATCGGCGTGCTGTACGGCTTCGGCACACGGGAGGAGATCCGCCGCGCGGGCGGCCGCGTGTTCGCGCGCACGGTGCCGCAGCTTTCCGCGATGCTGCTGCGGGAAGGCTGACCGCGCCGGAGCAAAAACCGGATTCGGAAGGAGTGGTTCCGATGCTGGAGCGTCACAGCCTCCGGACGGAGGCGGAAGGATTCACGGACATCACCGGGGAGGTGGAGCGGTCGGTGGAGAACAGCGGCGCGCGGGAGGGCCTGTGCGCCGTGTTCTGCCCGCACACCACGGCGGCCGTCACGATCAACGAGAACGCCGACCCGGACGTGCGGCACGATCTTCTTCTGGGCCTTGCGAAGGCGTTTCCGGACCGCCCGGAGTTCCGCCACGCGGAGGGCAACTCCGCCGCGCACCTCAAGGCCGCGTGCGTCGGCTCGGGCGTGACCGTGCCCGTCGGGAACGGGCGGCTGGTCCTCGGCACGTGGCAGGCGATTTATTTCTGCGAGTTCGACGGCCCGCGCACGCGGTATTTTTACGTGAAGGTCCTCCCGGGCTGACCGACGCCTGACCATAGCGCCATCAGCCTACCGAAAGGCTGTCAGGCCGCCGAAAATCGCGCAAGTCAAGGCGGCAAGCGCCGCAAATGAGGGAGCATACTCGATGTATGTGACCGAAATTTGCAAGCGCAGCCAACGCAGAAAGCAAAATTGCACCGCAATTTTGCGGTTGCGCGACTTTATCGCCGGCCTGCCGCCGCTTGACAAGAGCGCCGCGCCGTTGTATGATGAACGGCGAAACCGAATATCAGGGGTGCTGGGACGTTCCCGGCTGAGAGAAAGCGGAACCGCGCTTTTAACCCTTACACCTGATCTGGACAATGCCAGCGGAGGGAAAGCGAAGAATCCGATCGCCCCCGCGGCATTTCCGCGGGGGCGTTTTTTCGTCCGCACCCCCCGGTCCGGTTTCCTCCCTTTCCCCGGCGCCGCGCGCGGCGCCTACAGCAATTCCATTTCAATTTGCGAAAGATGATGTGTTTTCCCCCCGCCGAAGGCGGGGGGAAAACAAAAAACCACTTGCATAATCAATTGGAAATGCTGTAAATTTTATGATCCTATTCTTGGAGGGATACATCATGTCGGATCAAAACAGATCGGGGCTGAACGCCGCCAACCTGCGGCTGGTGGAGAGCGCGATCCTGCTGGCGCTCGCGACGGTCCTCAGCCTGGTCAAGGTCTACCAGATGCCGCTGGGCGGCTCGGTCACGCTGTGCAGCATGCTGCCCGTGCTGGTGCTCGGGTACAAATACGGCCCGAAATGGGGGCTGCTCACCGGCTTCGTCTACGGGGTGATCCAGCTTCTGCTGGACCTCAGCGCGGCCCTTTCCTGGGGCCTGACGCCCGCCGCGCTCACGGCCTCCTTTATCTTCGATTACGGCCTCGCGTTCGCGGCGCTGGGCCTGGCGGGCATTTACGGCAAGGGCTTCCCGCAGTTCGTGGGCGGGCTGACCACCGCCGTCGTGCTGCGCTTCGCGTTCCACGTGATCTCCGGCGTGACGGCCTACGCCTCGTGGCTGCCGGAGGAATGGGGCGGCCATCTGTTCCTTTACTCCCTCGCCTACAACGGCTCCTTCCTCCTGCCGGATTTCCTGATCTGCCTCGTGGTCGGCGTCGCTCTCTACCGCCCGCTCCGCCGCTTCCTTGAACCCGCGGGCAAAGCCTGATTCGGCCCGCCCCGGCAGCGGCCGGCTTTGCCGGCCGCCGCCGGCAGGCTATGCCTGCGCCGGACGCTTGACGACGTCGAAGGTGCCGTCGACCACCAGCCAGTTCTGGGGGAAGAATGCGTTCACCGTCCAGTAGCTGACGCCGGCGAGGCCGAAGCTGTGGGCCAGCTCCAGCTTGGCGCGGATGCTGCGCGCGTCCTCGAACCAGACCTCGTGCCTTCTGCCCTGGGAATCGTAGTAGTGGAAGTACGGCGCCTGGGCCTCCTCGTCGTACTGGATCTGCGCGCCGACGCGTTCGGCGAGGGCGACGGCGCCCACGTTGGAGACCGGGCGCGCCGAGGAGCCCTGCACGAACGGCAGCGTCCAGTCGTAGCCGTAGTTCGGGATCCCCATCAGAATTTTTTCCGGCGGGATGGCGGTGACCGCGTACTCCAGCACCTGCCGCACCCGGTTCAGCGGGGCGACCGCCATGGGCGGGCCGTAGGTGTAGCCCCATTCGTAGGTCATCAGGATCACGCGGTCGGCCAGCTCGCCGTGGACGGGGTAATCGTGCGCCTCGTAGAGCAGACCCGGCTGGTCCGCGGAAATTTTCGGCGCGAGCGACGTGGCGACCCAGTACCCCAGCGGATGCAGCCGCTCGACGGTCTTCCGCAGGAAATTGTTGTAGGCCTCCCGGTCCTCCGGGCGGATGTACTCGAAATCGATGTTCAGGCCGTAGTATTTCTGCCCGCCGCCGAGCGCGCCGACGATGTTGTCCAGCAGCCGGTCCTGCACGGCCTCGTCCGAGAGGATGGCGTGCGCGATGTCGCTGCTGAAGCCGCCCTCCGGCCGCAGGTTCGTGACGGCCATCATCGCGGCCGTCCCCTGCGCCCGCGCCGCCTCCACCGCGCGCGCGTCGTCCAGCGAAGACAGGCTCCCGTCCGCGCGGGCCTCGTAGCTGAACAGGGTCAGATAGGTCAGAAACGGCAGCGTCCACCCGAGCGTGCGGTCGGGGATGTTGGCGAACGCATAGCCGTTGACCTCCGCGCTGCCGAGCCGCGGGAGCGTGACCGGGATCACGAGCGACTGCCCCGCCTGGATGCGCGCCGGGTCGGTGACCGACGGGTTCGCGCCCAGCAGTTCCTCCTGGGTGACGCCGTACAGCCGGGCGATGCCGTAGATGCTCTCGCCCGGCCGCACCGTGTGGGCGACGCTTTCCGCCGGGAGCACCAGCGTCTGCCCCACCACGAGGCTGGCCGGATTCTCCAGCCGGTTGTTGCCGATCACGTCCTCCGCGGAAACGCCGTACCGCCGGGCGATGCCGTACACGCTGTCGCCCGGCCGCACCGTATAGATGACCATCGAAATCTCCCCTCTCCCGCCGCGTTTCACGTTCCGGTCCGTCCTTACGGCATTTCCGGTTCCGTTGCGGGATGTTTTTTGCTTCTCCCCCGCCAAAGGCGGGGGAGAAGCAATTTTCATCTCTCAATCAAGGCCGGAATTGCTATATGTATATGCCGGGCGCGGGGCGGTTCATTCCGCTTTCGGCGGGGCGCGGCCCGGCCCGGCAAAATTCTCCGCCCGGGCGGCCCCCCGGCGGCGTGGATTCCGCTGAATTTTGTGATATAATGTGAAAAAAGAGAAGCGGGGGGATCACCCGGCATGGAAAACGAAAAACCGGAGAGCGGGCGGGACGTGATCGCGGGGAGGAACGCCGTGGCCGAGGCGCTGCGCAGCGGCCGCCCGGTCGACTGCCTGTACGTGGCGCGCGGCGGGCGCGGCAGCCTGGGCGCGCTGACCGCGCAGGCGAGGAACCGGGGCGTCCCCGTCAAGGAAACGAACGCGCGGATGCTGGACCGCCTGTGCGGCGGGACGGCGCACCAGGGCGTGGCGGCCGTGGCCGCCGCGAAGGAATACGCGAGCGTGGACGATATCTTCCGCCTGGCGCAGGAGCGCGGCGAGCCGCCCTTCATCCTCGTGGCGGACGGCCTGGAGGATCCGCACAACCTGGGCGCCGTGATCCGGGTGGCGGAGTGCGCGGGCGCGCACGGGGTCATCGTGCCCCAGCGGCGCAGCGCGGGCCTGACGGCCGCCGTGGAAAAGGCGAGCGCCGGCGCGCTGGAATATGTGCCCGTCGCCCGCGTGACGAACCTTGCCGCCGCGCTGGACGGCCTCAAAGCCCGCGGCGTCTGGGTCTACGGCGCGGACATGGACGGGCAGAGCTGGTGCGGGGTCGATTACTCCGGCCCGCTGGCGCTGGTCATCGGCTCGGAGGGCGCCGGCCTCGGGCGGCTTGTCCGTGAAAAATGCGATTTTGTGATATCTCTGCCGATGCTGGGCAAAATAGATTCGCTTAACGCATCCGTCGCTTGCGGCGTCATCTGCTACGAGATCGTCCGGCAGAGACACGGCGTTAAGACAAAATAACACGGGAGCGGATTGCGATGAAGGACGGCAAGGAAGCCCCGGGCGGCGGCTATTCCGTCGAAGAGATTCTGGCGGAGGCCCAGCTTCTGGAGCAACGCGGGAAATCCGGCGGAAAGCCGGCCCCCGCGCGGAAAAGCTCGCCCGCGGCCGGCGGGATGCGCGCCTCCCTCGGCGCGGAGGAGATCCTGCGGCGCGCGCGCCGGGCGCTGAACATGGAGGCCGGCAAAGAGCCGGCGCCTCCCGGCGGGGACGCGCCGGAGCCGCCGAAGGAGCCGGAAAAGAAGCCGAAAAAGAAAAAGCGTTTCTCGCTGTTCCGCCGGAAGCGGAAGGAAGAGGACGCCGGCGGCATGGAGGACGACATCTACTACGGCCTCCAGCTTAAGCCGCTGGAGGAATACCGCCGCCAATACGAAGAGACCGTGCGCGGCGATGAAGGCGGACCCGCCGCGCCCGCGGCCCCCGCCGAAGCGGAAAAGCCCGCCGGGGATTCCGGGGCGGAGCGCCCCGGCGCCCCGCAGCCCAGCTTCCCCTACCTGTTCGACCGGCGGCCCGCCGCGGAGGAAAAGCCGGACCCGGCGCTCGCCGAGGCCGTCGAAAAGCTCCACCGCGAGCGGCAGGAACGCCTCGAGAAGATCATGGAGCACGCGGGTGTCGACGCCGAGGACATCTTCGGCCCGGAAAGCCCTTCCCCGGAGATCCCGCCGCCGCGCGAAACGCCCGTGCGGCCCGAGATGCCGCCCGTCTCTCCCCCGGGGCCGATGCGCCCCGCCGGCCCGCCGCGCGTGCCCGCGCCGGACTCGCCGCCCAGGCCCGGGACGCGGCCCCCCAAGCCGCCCGGCCCGATGCATCCGGCCCCGCCCGCCGTCACTCCGCCCCGCGTGCCGGAGCTGACAAATCCGGAGGAGGAACGCGCCGACGCCCAGGAGGCCGCCGCTCCCGAAGACGCCGCTTCCGAAAACGGCAGTCCGGAGGGCTCCGGCGCCGGGGTTTCCGCCGCCGTGGCCGCCGCGCCGGAACCGCCGCCCGCGCCGGTCCGCGAGCCGGGCGCGCCGCCCCCGGCGAAGAACCGCCGGCCGCTCCCCCCGAAGCGGGAGGAGCCGAAGGACCGCCCCGCGCCGGAATACCGGGCGGACCGGCCCCCGCTGCACGTGATCGATCCCGGCGGGTTCGAGGACGCGCTCGCCGCCGAGGCCGCGAAGTACGAGCCGCCGGCCCCCGCCGCGCCGGAGCCGATCCCGTTCCCCCTCCGGGAGCCTCCGGCGCAGAAGGCCGGGGAGGCTCCCGCGCCGAGACCGGAAGCCGAAAAGCCGCCCGAAGCGGAAGCGAACGCGCCGGAATCCGGGGAACCGGAGGCGGAAGCCCCTCCGCCGCCCCGGAACGTGGAGCCGCTCCCGCTTCCGCCCGAAGAACCGCCCAGGCCGAAAAAGCGGTTCCGCCTGTTCGGCAGCGAGGAGGACGCCGCCGGCCCGGGGGACGAGCCCTCCGGCCCCGAGGAGGCGCTCGAGGATTACGCCGGCCCGGAGGACGCGCCCTCCGTGCAGAACGACCTCGCCGCCCGCGTGCGCGGGCTGCTCCTGCGCTTCGCGGTCACGGGGCTCTGCATGGTCCTGCTGCTGGCCTTCGGCCTCGTCTCCGAGCACCCGGCGCTGCTGCCGCCGGGGCTACATAGCCTCTACGATCCGCAGGCCTCGCGGATCGTGCAGCTGATCTTCCTGCTGATCTCCGCCGCGTTCTGCGGCCCGGCGGTCTGGAACGGCCTGAGCGGGCTGTTCACGTTCCAGGCCAACGCCGACAGCGCCGCCGCCGTGGCGGCCGCGGCCGCCCTGCTGCAGGACGCCGTGTTCCTGGCCTCCGGCCAGCCGGCGGGGCTGCACCTCTACGTTCCGCTCGCCGCGGCGGCCCTGTTCCTCAATACGGCGGGCAAGCTCAGCATGGCGCGGCGCATGCTGCGGAATTTCCGCTTTGTCTCTTCGCCGGAGCGGAAGTGCGCCGTGCGCCTGCTCGACGACCCCAACACCGCCCTGCGCCTGGTGCCGAAAGGGGCGGACCCCGACCCGAAGATCGCCTGCCAGGCCGGGGCCGGGTTCCTGAGCGACTTTCTGCGCCTTTCCTACGCGCCGGACCCCGCCGACCGCATGTCCCAGCTTCTTGCGCCCATCGGGTTCATTGCGGGGCTCGTGCTCTGCATCGTCTCGGCGGTCCTCACGAAGGACGGGCTGGCGGCGCTGACGGTCTTCACGGCCTCGGCGTGCGTCTGCGTGCCGTTCGCCAACACGCTGTGCGCCGCCCTGCCGCTCGCGCGTCTGTCGAAGATCGCCGCGCGCTGCGGCGGCATGGCGGTCGGCTGGCCCGCCGTGGAGCGGTTCAGCGAGACGGGCTGGGTCGTGCTGGACGCGCAGGAGCTGTTCCCGCGCGGGACGGTGACGCTGAACGGCATCCAGACCTTCGCGGGGAGCCGGATCGACCGGGCCATCCTCGACGCGACGGCGCTGGCGGAGGCGGCGGGCGGTCCGCTGAGCGACCTCTTCAGCCAGATCGTCAAAAGCCGGAGCGACATCCTGCCCCGCGCGGAGCGCACGGCCTACGAGGACGGGGCGGGCGTTTCGGGCACCGTCTCCGGCAGGACGGTGCTCGTCGGCAACCGGGAGCTGCTGAAAAAGCACGGCGTGGAGGCCCCTTCCCGCGACTATGAGGAAAAATACCTGCGGGCCGGCAAGCTGCCGCTCTACCTGGCGTGCGGCGGCAGCCTTGTGGCGATGTTCCTGGTCTCGTACCGCTCCGACCGCCGCCGCGCGCGGGAGCTGCGCCGGCTGGAGTACAACGGCATCGGCGTGATCGTGCGCGGCCGCGACCCGAACATCACCCCGCGTCTGCTGGCGGAGTGCTTCGGCGTCAGCGAGCACTCCGTTTCCGTGCTGCCGGAGCGCCTGGGCGAGGTCTTCCGCGGGCTGCGGGAGCATCCGCCGGAGCGTCCCCGCGCCCTGCTGGCCACGAAGGGCCGCGCAACCGCCATGATGCGCCTGCTGGCCGCCTGCGTGCGCCAGCGCGGCAACATCGCCGTCGCCGCGGCGCTGCTCGCGGCCGGCCCGGCGCTCGGGTTCGCCCTCGTCGCGTTCCTGACCTTCTATTCCGGCCTGGGGCAGCTCTCCGCGACCGCCCTCGCCCTGTTCGAGGCGTTCTGGACCCTCGCCGTCCTCCTCGTCCCGCGCATCCGCCGCCCTTAACAGGCAAAGCCGGCGGCGGCCCGCCGTTGAACCCGGAGCGAACCGAAAGTTTTGTTTGGCGGGACAGTCCGGGGACGCTCCCGCTTTTCCGTTCCGCTTTCACGCGCAGAATGCCCACCCCCTGCCCCCCTCCCGCGCGGGAAGTGCGGCGAAACCGTAAGCCCGCCGAGCGCGGAAGGGGGAGATATAATATTCGGGAGGGGGGCTGCCGCCCCCCTCCCTGCCAAAGGCCCCCGCAAAAGGGATGGCTGCTTTATGAAGCACTTGCCCGCGGGCAGCGGCCCGTTTCGGCCCGCCGTTCAGCCCGGAGGGAAAAATGAGCGCAGTGTGGCGGGACAGTTTACGAAATCTCCCGGCAGGAAGGATGTCGTTTATGAAGCACCTGCCCCAGTTGTGGCCCTTCGTTTGTTCTGCCACGGGGGCACTCTGCCATTCGATCCGAAAGAAAGGGTGCGGACGGCTCTCCGGGGGTGCAGGGGGGACGGAT
>DAIUFE010000052.1:0-8369 GCA_036844765.1 Caproicibacter sp.
GCGAGCGCGGGCACGAGGTCCGGGATCTGCGAGGCGTCGATCTCCGTCCCGGCGGGCGGCGGAAGGGCCCGCGGCCCCCCGGCCTGCGCCCGGAGCAGGCCGCCGCTCCATTCCACGCGCGCGCCCAGCCGGCGGAACAGCCCTTCCGCCGCGCGGTCGCCCTGCGCGGAATCCGGGTCGAGTCCCTCCAGCTCCACCGGCCCGCCGAGCGTCCCGGCGGCGAGGAAAAACGCCGCCTGCGACCAGTCGCGCTCGATCCGGTATCCCGGGGCGGGGCGGTAGCGCTGCCCGCCCGGCACCCGCCAGCCGGAGGGCGTTTGCTGCACGGAGACGCCGAACGCCCGCAGCGCGCGCGCCGTCATTTCGGCGTAGGGGGCGGATTCGAGCGGCGAGGTGAGGACGATCTCGCTTTCCCCGGGCAGCAGCGGCAGTGCGAACAGCAGCCCCGTCACGAACTGGGAGCTTACGCCGCCCGGCAGCCTGAAAAGCCCCGGCGCCAGCCGGCCGCTCACGGTCAGCGGGAGGCGAGGTCCGTCTCCCGGCCGAAGCCCGTCGGGTTGCCCGCCGCCTTCCAGAGAGACGCCGTGCGGGGGCAGGCAGTCCGCGTAGACGCCCAGCGGGCGCCGCGGCAGGCGGCCGCGCCCGGTAAAGACGGCGGGCCGACCCAGCGCGGCGGCGACGGGGATCAGGAACCGCAGCGTGGAGCCGGATTCCCCGCAGTCCAGCGCGGCCGGCCCGGTGTGCGGCGAAAGCAGCGCGCGCACGGCGTTCCGCGTGGCGAGAAGGTCGTCGCTCAGCTCCGCCCCCGGCGGGAGCGGGTCGCCGCCGCCCGCGAGCGCGGAGCAGATCAGCGCCCGGTGCGCCGCGCTCTTCGAGACCGGGACCTCCAGCCTGCCCCGCAGGACGGAGGGGAGAATTTTTACCCGGCTCACCGCAGCGCCTCCTCCGCCGTCCGGCGGAATTCTTCGCGCGGGACGGTGTGGAGGAACCCCTCGCCGATGCGCTTCAGCAGCACGAGGGTGATCCGGTCCCCGCGGCTTTTCTTGTCCTCCGCGGTCGCGCCGAGGACTTTTTCGAGGTCCGCGCCGTCGTCGCGGTCGGGCAGCCCGTATTCCCGCAGGACGGAGGCGATCGCCTCCGCCGTGCCGGGCTCGGTCATCCGCCGGGCTTCGCCCAGGCGCGCCATCATCACCATGCCGACGCCGACCGCCGCCCCGTGCGTAAGGCCGCGGTAGCCGTGCAGAGCCTCGAGCGCGTGGCCGAACGTGTGGCCGAAATTGAGCAGCATCCGGCCGCCGGTGTCGAATTCGTCCCGCTCGACGATCCCGCGCTTGATCTCGACGCAGCGTTCGATCATCGGCTGCGGGTCGTCCCGCACGCCGCCGGCCCGGATCGAATCGAACAGCGCGCGGTCGCGGATGCAGCCGTATTTGACGGCCTCGCCCATGCCGTCGGAGAAAAAGCGCGGCGGCAGGGTCTTCAGCGTTTCCGGGTCGATCAGCACGAGGGCGGGCTGGCGGAACGCGCCGACGAGGTTTTTCCCCTCCGGCAGGTCCACGCCCGTCTTGCCGCCGACCGAGGAATCGATCTGCGCGAGCAGCGAGGTCGGGATCTGCACGAACGGGATGCCGCGCAGCCACGTCGCGGCCGCGAAGCCCGCCGTGTCGCCGGTCACGCCGCCGCCCAGCGCCACGGCGAAATCGCCCCGCGTGAGGCCCGCCCGCGCGAACGCGCCGTACAGCCCGGCGACCGTCTTCAGGTTTTTGCTCCGCTCGCCGGCGGGGAACTCGGATACGGAGACGGCGAACCCCGCCCCCCGTAGCGAGGCGGCGACCCGCTCCGCGTAGAGCGGCCGCACGTTGGAATCGCACACGACCGCCGCGCGCGCCCCCGGCGGGAACAGCCCGGCGGCGAAAGCGCCCGCCCGCCCCAGGCACCCCGGCCCGATGGCGATCCGGTACGGCCGGCCGGTATGGACCGTCAGCTCCGTCATTCTTCCAAAGCCTCCTTGTTTTCCCTGCTCCGGCGCAGCAGCGCGCGGAGCTTCTTTTCGTCGTTCGCCGCCACGGCGGCCCGCAGCTCCGCAAGGCGCGCGGAAAGGCCGTCCAGCTCGTCGAGCAGCGGCCCCCGGTTTTCGAGGAACAGCTCGGCCCACAGTTCCTCGTTGATGCGCGCGACGCGCGAAAAATCGCGGAAGCTGCCGCCGGCAAAGCCCGCGCTGCCCGCGCAGAGAGGGCCGGCGGCGTAGGCGCAGGCCGCCGCGTGGGGAAGCTGGCTGGTGAACGCGATCCTCCGGTCGTGCTCCTCGGGCGTCGTGACGGTGACGGGGCCGAAGCCCAGCGCCCGCGCGGCGGCCTTCAGCGTTTCGACCGCTTCCGGCGGCGCGCCGCACGGCGTGAGCAGATAGCCCGCCCCCCGGAACAGGTCGGCGTCGCTCGCCGCGAAGCCGCTTTGCTCCGACCCCGCCATCGGGTGCCCGCCCACGAACGAGAACCCGCCCCGGCGCGCCAGCGGTTCCATCGCCCGGCACAGGCGGGCCTTCACGCCGCAGGTGTCGGTCACGACGCAGCCGGGCCGCAGCAGGCCGAGATTCCGCCTCACGAACCCGACGGCCGCGCCGGGATAGACGCAGAGATAGATCAGGTCCGCCCCGCGCAGGTCGTCTTCCCCGGCGATTTTTCGGACCGCGCCGCACCGGAGCGCGGCGTCCTCGGCGGCCGGGTCGCGGTCGATGCCCGCGACCGGGCAGCCCGTGTATTTGCGGAAGGCTTTGGCCAGCGAGCCGCCGATCAGCCCCAGCCCGACGATCACGACCTTCTTTTGCATGCCCGCATCCCCTTTGCGTTTCTCACGGAATCGGAAGAGCTATTCGGCGCGGCCGAACGCCTTGGCGGCGGCCCTCACCCGCGCGGCCGTGCGGTCGAACTGGTCGGGCGTGAGGGATTGCGCGCCGTCCGAAAGGGCGTGGGGCGGGTCGTTGTGCACCTCGATGATCAGGCCGTCCGCGCCGGCGGCGACGGCGGCCAGCGCCAGCGGCTCCACCAGCCACGAGAGGCCGGAGGCGTGGCTCGGGTCCACGACCACGGGCAGATGCGTCAGCCGTTTGAGCACCGGCACGGCGGAGATGTCCAGCGTGTTGCGGGTGTAGGGCTCGAACGTGCGGATGCCGCGCTCGCACAGGATGACCCGGCTGTTGCCGCCCGAAAGGATGTACTCGGCGCTCATCAGCAGCTCCTCGATGGTGCTGGAAAGCCCGCGCTTGAGCAGCACGGGCGTGCGGAGCCTGCCCAGCTCCCGCAGCAGCACGAAGTTCTGCATGTTGCGCGCGCCCACCTGGAAGATGTCGACGCCCTTTTCGAGGAACAGGTCGATGTACCGCTCGCTCATGATCTCGGTCACAATGGGCAGGCCGGTCTCTTTCTTGGCCTCGGCCAGAAGCTCCAGCCCTTCCGCCTTCAGCCCCTGGAACGAATAGGGCGAGGTGCGCGGCTTGAACGCGCCGCCCCGCAGGAACTGGGCGCCCGCGGCCTTCACGCGCCGGGCGACGCCGCAGATCTGTTCGCGCGACTCGACCGAGCACGGCCCGGCGATCAGCGCGACGCCGCCCCCGCCGATCTTCTGCCCGCCCGGCAGGGTGACGACGGTGTCGTCCGGATGAAACTTGCGGTTCGCCTTTTTGTACGGCTCCTGCACGCGCCGCACGCTTTCCACGCAGCCCTGCGCGGCGACGGAATCGATGTCGATCTGCGAGGTGTCGCCGATCAGCCCCAGCACGGTGCTCTGCGCGCCGAACCAGATGTTGACCTGGATCCCTTCGTACTCCTTTTCGAGCGACGCGGCGAGTTCCTTCGCCTGCTGCCGGGTGCATTCCTGCTTCAGTATGATGATCATTGCTTTTTCCCTCCGATGCCGTCTTTTGCCGCGCGGAACGATAAAAAACGGCGGGGCTGCCGCTGCAGCCCCGCCGTGATCCCGGATGCGGAAAGCCCTTGGGTGGCGCCCTCAGGCGCCGGGCCCCCCTTGTCCGCGGGAAGGAAGCATACAGCCTGTTTTTCCGCATGCGTAAGCGGCCCCGTACGCGTAAGAATAGCGGGGGTAGCTCCGGGTAAATCGTGCGGCGCGCGCGGAGCAGGCCATGACTCAATCTTCCTTTTCCGATCGGACTCAAATAATTTGGGTTCATCATAATACGCCGGGCGGGGATTGTCAAGTAAAATTTCCGGGCCGGTATTTTTTGCACCCTTTGCGGCAGAACGCGCTTGCGGCGCTCTCTTGCAAACGCGGCGGTTATTTGTTAAAATAAGCAGAGGCCGATAAAAGTAAAAGAATATTTAGTAAAATATTGGAAGCCACGTTTTTCCGCCGGCGGGCGGGGGAACGCGTTCCGAGCCGGGGGAAGCCCCCGGCTCGCTTGGATGAGAGGAACGGTTGCGATGGGCGGGAGTTGGAATCCGGATTACGGCTCGATTCTGGAAAAGACGGGGTACGGCGTGCTGTGCCTGCGGGACGACCGGAATCTGACCATCGCGCAGGCCAGCGATTCCTTTTACCGCGCCCTCGGCTACCGCAGGGGGGAGATCGCCGCGCTGCTGGAATCCGGCGGCCCGGCCGTGCTGCAGAGCGAGCGGCCGGTGGACTGGGACGGCGTCCGGGAAGAGATCCGCCGGCACGGCTGGGCCTGCCCGGAGCTGCGCCTGATCCGGCGGGACGGCCACCACCTGTGGGCGGCGTACCGCGTCTGCCTGGAGCCGGACGGCGCGGGCGGCGAGCTGTTCTGCGGCGTGACGGAGGACATCACCCTCGCGCGGCGCGCCCGGCACCTGCAGCGGGAGCAGGCCCGGGAGCTGGCCGCGCTGACGGACAACGTGCCGGTGGGCGTGCTGCGCTGTCTGGACGACGAGGGGCTCACACTGCACGTCGTCAGCGACGGTTTCTGCCGCTTTACCGGGTACACGCGCGGAGAGATCGCGGAAAAATTCGGGAACCGCTTTCTGCCCATGGTGCATCCGCAGGACCGCGGGCTGCTTTCCGGGCGCTTCGCCGGCCCGGGGGCGGACGCCGTCTCCGAGCTGACCTACCGCCTGCAGGGCAGGGACGGGCGCGTGATCTGGGTGCTGGACAAGGCCCGCCGCGGCTCGGACGGCGAGGGCAGAAACTGGATCTACAGCGTGCTGACCGACGTGACCGGAACCCGGCGCGCCCAGGAGGAGCTTGCCAGAAGCGAGGAGCGGTACCGCCAGATCCTCGAGCACGCGGCGGTTTCCGTCGTCGATTACGATTTCGCGAAACAGGCGGTCTACTGCTCGCCGGTGTTCATGGAAAAGTTCGGGAAGGACGTCGTCACGCACGGCGACCTGCGCGAGCTGACGGCGAAAAGCGGTTTCATCCACCGCGACGACAGGGCCGACGCCCTGCGTTGGTTCGACGCCGTGTGCCGCGCGAAAAAGGCGCAGGCCACGACGGAGTACCGTCTGCGCACGGCCGGCGGCGAGTACATCTGGTGCAGCGTGCGGCTGGCGCTCTTTTACGGCCCGCAGGGCGAGCCGGCCCGGATGATGGCGATCATCTCGGACATCGACCGGCGCAAGAAAGAGACGCTGGCCCTGCGCGAGCAGGCCGAGCACGACCTGCTGACGGGCCTTTACAACCGCGTGACCACCATGCGGCGGATCGACGCGATCCTCGCGCAGAGCGGGGAGGGCGACCGCCACGCCCTGCTCGTGATCGACATCGACAATTTCAAGCAGGTCAACGACCGCATGGGCCACCTGTGCGGCGACCAGCTCATCACCGAGACGGCGGAGCAGATCCGCCGCCTGTTCCGCAACGACGACGTGACGGGCCGCGTCGGCGGCGACGAGTTCGTCGTGTTCATCCGGGACGTCGATTCCGACATCGCCGCCAAAAAGGCGGAGGCCCTGCGCTCGGCGTTCGGCCGGCTGAGGGAATCGACGAATTACGGGCACATCGTCTCCGGCAGCATCGGCATCTCGTTCTACCCGGAGGACGGAGGCACCTACGAGGAGCTGTTCCGGAAGGCGGACATCGCGCTCTACGCCGCCAAGCGGTGCGGAAAGGACGCGTTCCGCGTCTACACCCGGGGCATCGAGAGCGTCGCGCGCATCGGCGCGAAGAGTTAGGTTAAGAAGCGGGCGCCAGCGCCCGGACCACGGCCTGCGCCGTGCGTTCCGGCGCGCCGCCGGCCTCCACCGTGAAATCGGCCGCCGCGCGGCAGGCTTCGCGCCGCGCGGCCCACAGGCGCAGGAAGCTTTCCTCCCCGCCGCGCAGCAGGGGGCGCGTGCGGTCGCCCGCAAGGCGGGCGCGCGCCGTTTCGGCGGGGACGTCCAGAAAGACCGTCACGCCGTTCCGGCGGAACTCCGCGGCGTTGCGAGGGTCGAGGAAGGTTCCGCCGCCCGCCGCGACCACCAGGCCGCACCGCGGCGCGAGCGCGAGCACGGCTTCGCGCTCCAGCGTGCGGAAGCCCGCCTCGCCCCGCTCGGCGAACAGCGCGGAGACGGACTTCCCCGCTTTCCGCTCGATCCACGCGTCAAGGTCTGCGAACGGCCGGCCCGTCTTTTCCGCGACGAGCCGGCCGACCGTCGTTTTTCCGCTGCCCATGGGGCCGCACAGCACCGCGCTGCCGAAGCTTTTCTTCATCTCGAGCGCGGCGTCCCGGTCCAGGCGCGCGAGGTCGGCTTCCAAAAAGCGCGCGCCGGACCAGATCTCCTGCGCGGCGGCGGCCTGCCGCACCAGCATCCCCATGCCGCCCACGGCCCGTTTGCCGAGCCGGCGCGCCAGGCGCAGCAGCGCGGTCTCGGCCGGGTTGTAGACGGCGTCGAACACGCAGGCGGCGGCCGCGGCGGTCTCCTCCGGCACGGGGCAGGCGTCCGTGTCCGGGAACATGCCGGCGGGCGTGGCGTTGACCAGCAGGTCCCAGGGGCCGCGCAGCCCGGCGATGGGGAGAGCCTCGGCCCGCGCGCCGGGGACCGCGCGGCGCAGGTCGGCGCAGAGGCGCTCCGCCGCGGGCAGGCTGTGCGCCCGCGCGGCGACGGCCACCGCGCAGCCGCAAAGGGCCGCCTCGAACGCGCAGGCGCGCGCGGCCCCGCCCGCCCCCAGCACGGCGACCTTCCCGCGCAGCGGGACGCCGGCCGCTTCGAGCGCGCGGCGGAAGCCCTCGCCGTCCGTGGTGAAGCCGGTCAGCCGGCCGGCCTCGCTTTTCACGGTGTTGACGGAGCCGGCCGCCGCGGCCTTCGCGTCGAGCCCGTCCAAAAGGGGCAGGACCGCCCGCTTGTGGGGGATGGTGACGTTGAAGCCGCCGAGGGCGCGCAGGCGCGGCAGGGACTCCGCCAGGCGGCCGGGGGGAATGTCGAGCGCCTCGTACCGCGCCCGGGCGCCGCGCAGCGCGAAAAGGCGCGCGTGGATGAACGGGGACATGGTGTGCCCCACCGGATGGCCGATCACCGCGAAAGTTTCGGGTTCCATGGAATTTTCCCTCCCAAAAGGGGCAAAAAAATATTGACAAAGCGAAGGTTTGCTAATAATATGTGGATAGACAGCCGGTTCCCTGAAAAAACACGGGGAGTTGTTCCCCTTTGCGGCCATTGTAGCAGATGGGGTTCGCTTTGTCCACAGGGGGGACCGCCGTTCCGCCTGGAGGGCAACCATATTTTAAGGAGGATCTCACATGGTTTTGGAAAAGGTTAAGGCGATATTGAGCGAGCAGTTCGACGTGGAGGAGGACACCATCACCCCCGAGACGAACATCGCCGACGATCTCGGCGCCGATTCGCTGGATGTCGTCGACCTTTTGATGTCGATCGAGGACGAGTTCGAGATCGAAATCCCGGACGAGGAAGTCGAAAATATCAAGACGGTCGGCGAGCTGGTCAAGTACATCGAGGACCACGCCTGACGCCCTGGTTTTTCCTTTCCGTCCGCCGCGCGCGCCGCACGGCGGATTTTTGCGTCTTTTCCGCGGCCGCCCTTGCAAACGCGCGGCCGATTCCTTATAATAGGGAAGAAACGCAGGGAGAAAAGCCCTATTTTGTTTTTTACGGGGAAACTCAAAGCAAGGGGGAGAAAAGAGCTTGGACTTCAGTTTTCTGACCAACGGCGTGGCGAACGTCGACTGGAAGATGGTCGTGATGTGGGTCATCGGCGGGACGCTGATCTGGCTGGCCGTCAAAAAGGACTACGAGCCTTCGCTGCTGCTGCCGATGGGTTTCGGCGCGATCCTGGTCAACCTGCCGCTGACCGGCGTGCTGGGCGAGAACGGCATCGTCCAGTGGCTGTTCCGCGTGGGCATCGAGGCCTCCGAGGCCATGCCGCTGCTGCTGTTCGTGGGCATCGGCGCGATGATCGACTTCGGG
>DAIUFE010000052.1:8484-10862 GCA_036844765.1 Caproicibacter sp.
CGCCATCGCGGTCGCGGCGTACTCTTACATGGCGCTGGTGCCGATCATCCAGCCGATGGCGATCCGCATGGTCACGACGCACAAGGAGCGCGCGATCCGCATGCCGTACCGGCCGAACTCCGTCTCGAAGACGACGAAGATCCTGTTCCCGATCATCGTCACGATGATCGCGGGGCTGATCGCGCCGGATTCCATCGCGCTGGTGGGCTTTCTGATGTTCGGCAACCTGATCCGCGAGTGCGGCCGGCTGGAGAGCCTGTCGCAGACGGCGCAGGGGCCGCTCGCAAACCTGATCACGATCTTCCTCGGCATCACCGTGGCGTTCCAGATGCGGGCCGACGCGTTCGTGAAATGGGACACGCTGATCATCATGCTGCTGGGGTTTGTGGCGTTCGTATTCGACAGCGTGGGCGGCGTGATGTTCGCCAAGCTGATGAACCTGTTCCTGCCGGCGGAGAAAAAGATCAACCCGATGGTCGGGGCCGCGGGCATCTCCGCGTTCCCGATGTCTGCGCGGGTCATCCAGAAGATGGGCCTTGCGGAGGACAACCAGAACCACCTGCTGATGCACGCCATCGGCGCGAACGTGGCGGGGCAGATCGGCTCCGTGGTGGCGGGCGGCATCATCCTTTCGCTGGCCAGGCATATGGTGTTTTGAGAAGGAGGAGCGTTCGGTGCTGAATTTTCTGACGGTTTTCCAGAGCCTGATCGGCCCCGTCAAAGGCGGGGACATCGGCACGGCTCTCCGGCTGCTGGTGCAGGGCATGGTCGGGATCTTCCTTGTGATGCTGCTGATCTACCTGGTGGTCGTGATCCTGAACAAGGCGACGAAGAACAACGAAAAATAACGGGGGCGGCGGCGGCCGGAGGGCTGCCGCGCTTTTTGCCGGGCAAAGGGGAACGGAAGATGGCGGAACAGAAAAAGCTGGTCGAGGCGATCACGCCGATGGAGCGGGATTTCGCCCAGTGGTACACGGACATCGTGAAAAAGGCGGAGCTGATGGACTACACCGGGGTGCGCGGCTGCATGGCGGTGGAGCCTTACGGCTGGGCGATCTGGGAGAACATCCAGAAGATCCTGGACGCGCGGTTCAAGGAGCTGGGGCACCGGAACGTGGCCATGCCCCTGCTGATCCCCGAGAGCCTGCTCGAGAAGGAAAAGGACCACGTGAAGGGCTTCGCGCCCGAGGTCGCGTGGGTCACGATGGGCGGCGAGGAAAAGCTGCCGGAGCGCCTGTGCATCCGCCCGACCTCCGAGACGCTGTTCTGCGACCACTTCGCGCGCGTCGTGCACTCGTACCGCGACCTGCCGAAGCTCTACAACCAGTGGTGCTCGGTCGTCCGGTGGCCGGGGCGGTGGCGACCTACACCATCGAGGCGATGATGCACGACGGCAAGGCGTTGCAGTCCGGCACGAGCCACTATTTCGGGGACGGATTCTCGCGGGCGTTCGGCGTCACATTCCAGGGCCGCGACAACTCCGTCCGCTATCCGTTCCAGACCTCGTGGGGGTTCAGCACGCGCATCATCGGCGGCATCATCATGACGCACGGCGACAACGACGGGCTGGTCCTTCCGCCGGCCGTGGCGCCGTTCCAGATCGTGATCGTGCCGGTGGCGCAGCACAAGCCCGGCGTGCTGGAGAAGGCGCGCGAGCTGGCGAAACGCCTGGCGCCCCGCTTCCGCGTGAAGCTGGACGATTCCGACCAGACGCCGGGCTGGAAGTTTGCCGAGTACGAGATGAAGGGCGTGCCGCTGCGGCTGGAGATCGGCCCGAAGGACCTCGAGAAGAACCAGTGCGTGCTGGTCCGCCGGCCGGACCGGCAGAAGCTCTTCACCCCGCTGGACGGTCTGGAAGAGGCCGCCGCCGGGCAGCTGGAGCAGGTGCGCCGCACGATGTACGGCCGGGCGCTGGAGCGCCGCAGGAGCATGACCTACGACGCGCGCACGCTGGACGAGATGAAGGAGATCGCGGACTCGAAGCCCGGCTTCGTGCGTGCGATGTGGTGCGGCGACGCGGCCTGCGAGGCGAAGATCAAGGAGGTCGCGGGCCTTTCCTCCCGCTGCATCCCGTTCGAGCAGGAGCGCATCTCCGAAACCTGCGCCTGCTGCGGCAAACCCGCCAAAGAGCTGGTTTACTGGGGCAAAGCCTATTAGGAGGCTGAGCCTCCACGCACGGCCCGCCCCGGCAGGCTGAGCCTGCACGCACGGCCCGCCGTTCAGCCCGGAGCGAAAAAGAAGTTTCGTTTGGCGGGACAGTTTAAGACATCTCCCGCTTGTTTTTTATCTTTTCTCTTTCTTTTCCCGTTCCTTTTTCCTTACGTTAAAGTTTTCGCCCGCCTTTTTCAAAAGGCGGAAGGCTCCTGAAGCGTTGAATT
>DAIUFE010000053.1:0-10435 GCA_036844765.1 Caproicibacter sp.
CCGCCATGCCGTGCGAATAGCTTTTCAGGATTTCCGGGAACCCGAGAAAGGCGAGAAGCGGCGCGGCGCAGGAAAGAATCAAAAGCAGGAACCGCATTTCGTCCATGCCGCGCGGGCTGCGGCTCACGGCCAGCAAAACGGAGAAAACGAGTGCCGCCTGCGCCGCCCAGACCCATTTGCCGATGAACCGGAATTGGAGCGAAAGGAACTCCCGGAAGCCGATCCGCGCGGAAGCCTCCCGCCCGCGATAGGCTTTTTGGGCGAGCCGGACGGTCTCCCGCAGCTTTGCCGGGTCGCAGGCCGGCGCGGCATACGCGCTCAGGTCCTCCCGGATTTTGCGCTCGTCGATCTTCACAGCCAGTCCTCCTTCTTGAGAAGTTTGCTCAGCGTTTTCAGCCCCTGATGCAGCCGGTATTTGGTGACGGAAAGCCCGGAATCCGTGATCCGCGCGATCTCTCTCAATGTAAAGTCGTGGTAGAACCGCAGCAGGATCACTTCTTTCTGCTCCTCCGGCAGCCGGCCGAGGGCCGTCCGGATAGAATCGGCCGCTTCGGCCCGCGTTTCCCCGGCGCCGTCCCCGGCCGGGCGGTCCGGTCCGGCGGAGCCGACGGGAACGGGGGTCTTCGCGCGGAAAACGTCGGCGCAGAGGTTCCGGGCGATCACGAACAGAAAATTCCGGCATTTCCCCCGCTGCGCGTAGCGGCCGAAATTGCGGCAGAAATGGAGAAAAACCTCCTGCGTGACGTCCTCCGCGTCCTGTTTGCGGCCCAGCCGGCGGCAGCAGTAGGCGTAGACGTCGCCGTAGTATTTCCGGATCAGCTCCTCCAGCGCTCCCGCGTCGCCGGATTTTATCTTCCGGATCCGCCTTTCGTCCTCCACCGCCGCACTTCCTTTTCGCCCTCTGCTTTATAGAACGGTTTCCCTGCGGAAAAAGTCAGGGCGCGCAGAATAAAAATGAAAAAAGCGCCTGGTTCCTCAGGATTTAAGGAATTATTTTGGCAAATTCCAACATATTTCCGCTGCCGGTCTCAATTTAATCGCAAAACATCCGATATTCCTATTAAAGTCTGTTATTCTGTTATTTTGAGAGAATGCAGCCGCAGGACCCCGGCTCGTGTTTTGCGGCTGCGCGGCTTTCCCGACGGCCCCGGCCGCAGGAAACGGCGTTGGAAAATCCGGGGCAAGCTGTTAAGGAGGCTCTAAAATGGCCAAACCGTCGAAATCGATCTGGATCGGATTGGGGATCGGCATCGCGTGCATCCTTACCTCCATGGTGATGTCCGGCGAATTCCAAACGTTTCTGAACTGGCCTTCGGTCTTCATCACGATCGGCGGCACGCTGGGGGCCGTCGTCGTTTCGTTCCCGGCGGAAAGGCTCAAAACGCTCGGCCCGGTGATGCGGAAGGCGTTCCAGCGGGAGCCCTGCGATTTTGAGAAGGATATCCGGACGATCGTCGGCCTGGCCGAAGTCGCCCGGCAGAGGGGCCTGCTGGCCCTGGAGGACTACGCCGACCAGAAGATCGACGACAAGTTCCTCAAGCGGGGCGTCTACCTGATCGTCGACGGGGCGGACGAGGACCATCTCCGCTCGACCCTTCAGGCGGAGACGTACTTCATGCAGCAGAGGCACCAGAAGGGCTACGCCATGCTGGACATGATCGCGACCACGGCGCCGTCGCTGGGCCTTCTCGGCACCTATATCGGCCTGATCCCCATGCTGGTCAACCTGGACGACCCGACCCAGCTGGGGCCCCTGATGGCCGTCGAGCTGGTCACGTCGTTCTACGGGGCCTTTTTGGCCTACGTGATCTTCGCGCCGCTCTCCAAGCGGCTGAAGATCATGGACGCGGACGAGGTGGGCAGAAGGGAGTTCCTGCTGGAAGGCCTTGCGGCCATCGAGGAAAGCAAAAGCCCGAGGGTCATCGAGGAAGATCTCATTGCCTATCTGTCGGAAAAACGGAGCACCCGCGGCTCTTCCAGACGGTTGGAGAAGTTTCCCCCGCGGAAGGCGGCCTGATGTGCGATGCTGTCGAATAAGAATCGACTGATCCCGACCCAAGACCCGCCGGAGGACGGCGCGCCCGGCTGGCTGACGAGCTACAGCGATATGATGACGGATCTTCTCGCGATCTTCGTGATCCTGTTTTCGTTCGCCATGGTGAGCCGGCCGGTCGTGGTGTCCCGCGCGGCCGCCCGGCAGAATACGGCTTCCGCGGCCTCCGCGGCCGCGGAGGTCCGGCAGAGCGCCTCTTCCGCGGCGGAGGCGGCCGCCCGCCCGTCTTCCGCCGGGCCGGCCGTTTCCAGCTCGCGGCCCGCCGACGAGAAATTCAACAGCCTGTACGAATCCATCCGCGCCTATATCCGGCGGTCCGGGCTTTCCGACCGTCTGAGCGTCTCGAAGGAAGGCGACCGCCTGATCCTGATCCGGGTGTCGGATTCGGTCCTTTTCAATTCGGGCAAAGCCGACATCAATCCCGCGGCGGAGCAGCTGCTCGGCAGGATCTCCGATATTTTTACGGCGCATGCGGGCGATATCGAGGGCATCCGCATCGAGGGCCACACCGACGACCGTCCCATCAAGAACGAGCAGTTCGACAGCAACTGGGAGCTTTCCACCAGCCGGGCCGTCAACGTCCTGCGCTGGCTGGCCGGGCGGTCCCCGCTCGGGCCGGAGAAATTCTCGGCGGTGGGGTACGGGGAATTCCACCCGATCGCGGACAACGGCACCGCCGAGAACAGGGCCAAAAACAGGCGCGTGGACTTTTTGATCGAGACGGAGGACGAATGAAAAAAGCCCCGGAGGGGCGGGGGAAAACCATGGCCCGGAGCGCCGCGCCCCGGGCCCTTTATTTCGGCGCACCGGCCGATTTTTTTCCGATTCCCGAAAAGGGCGCGCAGACCAGGAGCACGAGATAATACGAGATCACCCGCCAGAGCAGGTCGGCCGATTTGATGGTCTCCGGGGTGAAGAAGGAAGAGAAAAACGAGTAGAAGCTCGTCTCGGCGGCCCCCGCGGAGCCGGGGAGCGGGAAGAGCGAAGAGACCATCGTGACGAAGGCCTGGTAGCAGAGCATCCGCAGCGGCGAGGCCCGGCCGATGTCGAACGCGCGGAAGATGCAGTAGGGAACCGTGAAAAGCGCGGTGAGCTGCAGAAAGGTGAGGAAATACGTCTGCGCCAGAAGCCGGAAATTCCGGTAGATTTCCCGGTTGCTTTGGTGAAAAAATTCCACCTGCTTTTCCCAGGCCGGCAGGAGGCCGGCATGCTTTTTCATGACGGGGAGCCTGCCGACCCATTCCAGCAGCTTATGCGTCAGCTTCCGGCTGAACGAGATCAGCAGCAGAAAGCCTGCGGCGGCCGCCTGCACCCAGAAGCCGAGAACCGTCAGCCCCCGCATGGCCGGGGGCAGCGGATCCCTGAAAACATATGACTGAAGAAAGATCGCCGCCAGGCTGTAAAGCGTGATGCCGGTCTGGTAAACGAAAAATTTCTGGACCAGCGCGGAGGTCGCGCTGCCGGGGTCGATCCCCTGGCGGTCCATCAGATAGATCTGCATGGGCTGGCCCCCGCTTTGGAACGGCGTGATCGCGCTGTAGAAGTGGCCCGCCAGGCAGACCTTCATCGCGGAGCGGAACCGGTAATCCGGCTCCGCGTTTTTTGTGAAAAGATGGATGAGGCAGGCGTCGAGGAACAGGTCCGCGCCCATGCAGAGCGCCGCCAGAACGATCCATGCCGCCCGGAACCGATGAATCTGCCCCAGCAGCGTGAACAGGCCGTTTTCCGAGATGCAGAAATAGAGCAGGATCCCGAGCGAAAGCAGGATCGACCCAACGCTGAAAATCTTTTTCCAATCCGGCCGCTTTCCGAATATCCGAGGCATTTTTTATCTCCCTGTCCAGCGGGGAAATCGGCCGCCCCGGCCGAATCCTCCGGGGACGGCTTTCAGTTTTCGCCGCGCTTTTCTGTAGTCTGTGAGTTTCAGCTTTGGAAATACGAATTCTTTTGCCGCTTCCAATTATAAACCCCCTTCCATAAATATGCAATTTCTGTTCTGGGCAGCCGGTCAGGGCTGCGATTTACCCGCAAAGATCGGCCGCGCGGAGCTTGACAGAGGAAAAAACAGGTGGTAAAATAGAACGTGTTATCATGTAAGACGAAGTCCTAATAAGCGGCCGGATCTTACAGCGTTTCCAGTGGATTATGCAAGTGGGTTTGTGTTTTTCTCCCGCCGAAGGCGGGGGAAAAACACCTCATCTTCCGCAAGTTGAAATGGAATTGCTGTAGACCGGCTGCGGCGATTGTGCGGTGATTGCCATGAACAGGCGGTACAGCATTCAGAAACAGGCGGTCCTGGACGCACTGGCCCGGCTGGACCATCCGACGGCTCAGGAAGTCTGGGAGGAGGTCCGGAAACAATATCCGCGGATTGGCCGGGGGACGGTTTACCGGAACCTGAATCTTCTGGAGGAAAGCGGCGCGGTCGTGCGGCTCTTCTTCCCCGGATCGCCGGACCGTTTCGACGTGGACACCCATCCGCACAACCACGCGCGCTGCGTGCGCTGCGGGAGGATCTTCAACCTGGAGCCGGACGGCATGGAGGACATCGACCGGCGGATCGAGCGGGAGACCGGTTTCACGGTCGAGAAGCACAGCATTACTTTTCAAGGCGTTTGCCCCGAGTGCAAGCGGGGAAACCATAAATAAATTTTCTGAATGGAGGGAATCGGACATGTCGGAAAAAGACAGGCTGACCACCGCGTACGGCAGGCCGGTCGAGGACGACCAGACTTCCGTCACCACCGGGAAGAAGGTCGGCTACGGGCTGATGAACGACACCTATCTGATGGAAAAGCTGGGGCATTTCGAGCGGGAGCGCATCCCCGAGCGCGTCGTTCACGCCAAAGGCTCCGGCGCCTACGGGTATTTCGAGGTGACGGACGACATCTCAAAGTACACGAAGGCGAAATTCCTTTCCCAGGTGGGGAAGAAAACGGAGCTGTTCGCCCGCTTTTCCACCGTGGGCGGCGAGAAGGCTTCGGCGGACACGGAGCGCGATCCGCGCGGTTTTGCCGTCAAGCTTTACACCGAAGAGGGCAATTACGACATCGTCGGCAACAACCTTCCCGTGTTCTTCATCCGGGACGCCATCAAGTTTCCCGATTTTGTACATACCCAGAAGCGCAATCCGCAGACCGGGCTGAAGGACGCCACGATGTTCTGGGATTTTCTTTCACTCACGCCGGAATCCACTCATATGGTCACCATGCTGTTCAGCGACCGCGGCACGCCGGCCAGCCTGCGCAGAATGGACGGCTTCAGCGTGAACACCTGGATGTTCTACAACGACAAGGGCGAGCATTACTGGTTCAAGTGGCATTTCCTCACGGACCAGGGGATCGAGAGCCTGACGGCGGCGCAGGCGGCGGAGCTGGCCGGCAAGGACCCGGACTGCAACCGCCGCGACCTCTTCGGCGCCATCGAGCGGGGCGAGTACCCCTCCTGGACGGTGTACGTCCAGATCATGACGCCGGAGCAGGCGAAGACCTACCGCTTCGATCCGTTCGACGTCACCAAGGTCTGGTTCCACAAGGATTTTCCGCTGATCCGCGTGGGCAAAATGGTGCTCAACCGCAACCCGCAGAACTTTTTCGCCGAAGTGGAGCAGGCGGCCTTCGCCCCGAGCACGCTGGTCCCGGGCATCTATCCGTCGCCGGATAAGCTGCTGCAGGGCAGGCTTTTCGCCTATGAGGACGCGCACCGCTACCGCCTCGGGAAAAACCACGACCTGATCCCGGTCAACTCCCCGAAGGGGACCGAGGCCTATACCAACGAGCGGGACGGCGCGATGATGACGGGCGGCAATTACGGCAGCACCGCGAACTATTTCCCGAATTCCGTCAACGCCCACCGGGAGGCGAGGGACGTTCCGGACGTGCCCGCGCTCGCGCTGGAGGAGGCGACCATCGCCCGGCACGACCTGCCCGTTACCGACGACGACTTTTTCCAGGCCGGGGAGCTTTACCGCCGCGTGCTCGGCGACACGGACCGCGACCATCTGATCTCCAACATCGCGGGGCATCTCGGCGGCGCGCTGAAGCGCATCCAGTACCGGCAGGCCGCGCTGTTTTACAAGGCGGACGCCGATTACGGCACGCGGGTGGCGGACGCCCTGAAGCTGGATGTCCAAAAGGTGGCGGAGCTCGCCGCGCTCTCCGAAAAGGACCGCGAGGCGGCCACCGCGCGCGACTTATGAACTGGGGCGGGCTCGTGATCGGGGTGACCGCCTTTCTCATCATCGGCCTGCTGCACCCGGTGGTGATCCGGGCGGAATACTACATCGGAAAGGGAGTCTGGCCGCTTTTTCTGGCCGGCGGCCTCGCCTGCGCGGCCGCCTCCGCGCTGATCCGCCCCCTGGTCCCTTCGGCGCTGCTGGCGGTCCTGGGCTTCTCGCTCCTGTGGAGCATCCGGGAGCTGTTCGAGCAGGAGGAGCGGGTGAAAAAGGGCTGGTTCCCGAAAAATCCCCATCCGAAGCTGCTGGAGAAGCGCCGCCCGTAGCCGCCGTCCCGCGGCCGGAAGGCTGCCCTGCGAAAGAAGAAGTTGGAATTCGGCCCTGTGAGCCGGATTCCAACTTTTGCGTCTTCGGGTCCGCCGCCTTTTTCAAAAGGCGGCGCGAAAACTTCTTCGCGCGCCGTCCGGAAGAGACGGACGGCGCGGGGATCGAAATGGGGAAATCTGCGGGAGCAACCTGATACCGTCCCGCCGAATCAAGCCTTCGGTTGATACCCTGCCGCACGGCGGGCCGAGCCGGGCTTCGCCCGCGGGAGCTGCCCCGAACCGTCCCGCCGAACCGGGCTTTCGGTTAATGCCGTGCCGCGCGGCGGGCCGAAACCGGCTTTGCCGGCATGGCAATATTCCATAAAAATACATTGGAAGAATTGGATTCTGAAGAGGATAAAAAACCGGCGCGGCGGATTGTATTGGTTGTAAAAACAGGCTATAATAATCTAAAAACAGGTTGAACTATTGTATGATTTTATATCATCTTCCTCTTCAACCCTGAAAGGAGCTGTTTTGATTGAAGGAGTACCAGGCCGATCGAATCATCAACGTCGCGCTGGCGGGGCACGGCGGTTCCGGCAAGACCAGCCTTGCGGAGGCGATGCTCTACCTTTCCGGCGCGACGGGCAGGCTGGGCAGGGTCGGGGACGGCACGACCGTCTGCGATTTCGACCCCGAAGAGATCCGGAGGAGGGCGTCGGTGTCGATGTCGGCGGCTCCTTTCGAGTGGAAGGACCACAAGATCAACCTGCTGGACGCGCCGGGGCTGCTCGATTTCGCGGGCGGCGTGTGCGAGGCCATGCGCGCGGCCGATTCGGCGCTGATTGTGGTCTCCGGCCGGGACGGCGTGGCCGTGGGGACGGAGAAGGCCGCGGCCGCGGCGGACGCGGGCGGCCTGTCGAAAATCTTCTTCGTGAACGGGCTGTGCGGCGAGGGCGCCGATTTCTATAAGGTGTTTGAGAATCTGAAGGCGTATTTCGGCCCGGCCGTCTGCCCCGTGGTGGTGCCGTACGTACGGGACGGCAAGGCCAGCGTCTATGTCAACATGCTGGAGTACAAGGCGTACGAATACCGGGACGGCCGGGCGGAGGAAGTGAAGATGCCGGACATGGGCGCCCGGCTGGACGGCCTGCGCACCGCGATCTACGAGGCGGTGGCCGAGACGGACGACGCGATGTTCGAGAAATACTTTTCCGGCGGGCAGTTCACGCCGGAGGAGGTCATCGTCGGCATCAGCCGCGGCGTGAAGTCCGGCTCGGTGCTGCCCGTGTTCTGCGGCGACGCGCTGCTGCTCAACGGCGTCGACCAGCTGCTGAACGGCCTGATCTGGCTCGCGCCGCCGGCCTCCGACCGGAAGGAGACGGCGGAGGACGAAAACGGCGACCCCGTCGAGATCGCTCCGGACCCCTCGGCGGAGCCGGCAGCCGTCGTGTTCCGCACCGTGGCGGACCCGTTCATCGGCAGGCTTTCCTATCTCAAAGTCGCCGCGGGCAGGATCACAGGGGATTCGCAACTCGTCGACATGCGCACGGGCGAGACGCTGCGCGTCGGCAAGACGCTGTTCCTGCGCGGCAAAAAGCAGGAGGACGCCCCCGCGCTCGCGGCCGGGGACCTCGGCGCCGTGCCGAAGCTGCAGGGCGTCCGCACGGGCGACACGCTCTGCTCGCCCGCCCGCCGCGTGAAGCTGGAGGGCGTCGCGTACCCCGCCCCCGCCCTCTCGATGGCCGTGCTGCCCAGGAACCGGGGGGAGGAGGACAAGGCCGCGCAGGGCATCCTCCGCCTGCAGGAGGAAGACCCCACCATCGCGTTCCGGACCGACCGGGAGACGCACCAGATGATCCTTTCCGGCCTGGGGGAGCAGCACCTCGACGTGATCGCCGCGCGGCTTCAGAAGAAATTCGGCGTCGAGGTTACCCTCGGGCCCCCGCGCGTCGCGTACCGCGAGACCATCCGCAAAAAGGTGCAGGTCCAGGGCAAATACAAGAAGCAGACCGGCGGCCACGGCCAGTACGGCGACGTGTGGATCGAGTTCGAGCCCAGCGGGGGCGAGGGCATGGAGTTCGCCGAGCGCGTGGTGGGCGGCTCGGTGCCGAAGAACTTTTTCCCCGCCGTCGAGAAGGGCCTGCGCGAGTGCGTGGAGCGCGGCCCCCTCGCCGGCTACCCCGTGGTGGGCCTGCGCGCCACGCTGTACGACGGTTCGTACCATCCGGTGGATTCCTCCGAACAGTCGTTCCGCATGGCGGCGGCCCTCGCCTACCGCGCGGGGCTGCCGAAGGCCTCGCCCGTGCTGCTGGAGCCGATCGGCGTGCTGAAGTGCACGGTGCCGGACGCCAACATGGGCGACGTGATGGGCGAGGTCAACAAGCGCCGGGGCCGCGTGCTGGGCATGGAGCAGGCGTCCCGCGGCACCCAGACCGTCGAGGCCGAGGTCCCCGAGGCCGAGATGCACGATTTCAGCACCTTCCTGCGCCAGGTGACGCAGGGGCGCGGCAGCTTCACGCTCACCTTCGCCCGGTACGCGGAGGTGCCGGATGCGGTCGCGCAGAAGATCATCGCGGAATCGAGGGAAAGGGAAGTTTCCGGGCTGTGAATTTTTGCCGTTCCCCCGGCATATTTATTGCCAGAGGGGGCGGTTCTGTCATGTTTGTGCTGTCGTTCAAACACAACCGGAAAAAGACCATCATTGTCCTGGCGGTACTGCTGGCGGCCGTGACGGGCGCGGTCGCCCTGGCGGCGGTGAGAAACGCGGGGCCCCGCGCCGTGAGCGGCGGGAAGGAATATATTCTCGCCGCCGCGGACAACGACCAGCGGGTCGCGTTTTTCGGCCAGTTCGGCTGGAAGGTGAAAAGCGAGCCGGTCAGCGAGGGGGACGTGACGATCCCCGAGAAGTTCAACGACGTCTACACCGCCTACAACAATCTTCAGAAGGAGCAGGGCCTCGACCTGGAGCCCTACGCCGGCAGGACCTGCCGGCAGTGGGTCTATGAGATCACCAACTACCCGCAGCAGGAAACCATGCGGGGGACCCTCCTCGTCTACGACGGCCGGGTGATCGGCGGCGACCTGAGCACCCCCGCGCTGGACGGGTTCATGACGGGCTTCGACGGCCGCGACGAGAGCGACGACTACAGCGCGAACCAGCCCACGCTCGCGCGCGACAACACGGGCGCGCTCGCCTCGCCGTCCTCGGCGGCGCCGGCCTCTTCCGAACCGAAGAAATCGGCCTCCTCCGCCGTCCCGGCGAACGCCTGGCCGACGGACTGACCTCCCGCAGCCGAGGGGGGCCGGCCGCCCCGGGCCGGTGGGACAAGGATGCGGGGGAGCGCCGGCCGCGGTTCCCGGCGGCCCGGGACCGCCGTATTCCACGAAAATTTCGGCCGGCTTTTGTGTTTTATCGCAATTACATAAAGTGGTCAAATAAATTTTGGGTAAAAAGAGTCTGTAAAATCCGCGGGACTTCTGTTATGATTAACGTGCGCTGTGCAAAGGCTTTTTACCGAAGCAGGGCCCGGCGGATGCGGGCGGCGATCGTGAAACTTCAAAACGGATTTTCAGGAGGTATATTATGGCAAGTGTGACGCTGAAAAATGTCAGTAAGGTTTACAACGGCGGCGTGAAAGCCGTGTCCGACTTTTCGCTGGAAATCAAAGATAAGGAATTCGTCATTCTGGTCGGTCCCTCCGGCTGCGGCAAATCGACCACCCTGCGCATGATCGCCGGGCTCGAGGAGATCACGTCGGGCGAGCTTTACATCGGCGACACCCTGGCCAACGACGTCGCCCCGAAGGACCGCGATATCGCGATGGTGTTCCAGAACTACGCCCTGTACCCGCACATGACGGTGTACGACAACATGGCGTTCGGCCTGAAGCTGCGCAA
>DAIUFE010000054.1:0-10026 GCA_036844765.1 Caproicibacter sp.
GAGATGACGGGAGTCGAACCCGTGTCCGAAGATCATTTGCCAGGGCTTTCTACAGGCGTAGCCTTTGATTTCAAATTCCCTCGGCGCACCGCCCAAAGGCAGGCTTTACGCTTTCGGTAGCCTTTCAGTCATGACCGGGACCAAGGCGCTCCCCGGTTCACGTTCACCGCTCATCGACGCCCTTATCCGGGCCGCGGTGCTCCCGGTAAGGACGGCAGCTTAATTAGGCTGCGTACGCCATCCTATAGTTATAGTTAGCGTTTTCAGTTTTGTCAGTTCATTTTGTTTGCGGAAATAAAGCGTCCCGCGGCGCTGCCCGCTTACCATGGTTCACAATCCCCGTCGAAACCTTTACATCCCCATGTTCAATACCGGCTGCGCTCCTTCATAGCCCGGTCTATGTCCCGCCTGGCGTCCCGCGCGGCCATGTCGGCGCGCTTGTCGTAGAGCTTTTTGCCCTTGCACAGCCCGACCTGGACCTTGACCATGGAACCTTTGAAATAGAGCGAGATCGGGATCAGCGCGTACCCGCTCTGCTTGACGTAGCCGAACAGCCGCATGATCTCGCGCCGGTGCATCAGGAGCCGTCTCGTGCGCGCCGGATCCGGATTGAAGATGTTGCCCTGCTTGTAGGGGCTGATGTGCATCCCGTTGACCAGGAGCTGCCCGTTGTCGATCGAGCACCATGCGTCCTTCAGGTTCACCTGCCCGCGCCGGATGGACTTGACCTCCGTCCCGCGCAGCTCGATGCCGGCTTCCATGGATTCCTGCACAAAGTAATCGTGGAACGCCTTTTTGTTTTTTGCAATGGTCTTCAGCGATTCCTTTGCCATGCGGAAGCCTCCGTTTCTCCGGAACTATCAAAATAACATGTTCTCCGCGCGTTGTCAATAGGAAATTATGGAAAATATAATTTATTTCAAAGTTCGCTGCGGCCTTCCAGCGCGCGGGAAAGCGTGACCTCGTCCGCGTATTCCAGGTCTCCGCCGACCGGGATCCCGTAGGCCAGCCGCGTGACCCGGACCCCGAGGGGCTTGAGCAGGCGGGAGACGTACATGGCGGTCGCCTCGCCCTCCACGGTCGGGTTGGTCGCCATGATGACCTCTTTCACCCCGCCGCCGTTCACGCGGTCCAGCAGTTCGCGGATATGGAGCTGGTCGGGGCCGATGCCGTTCAGGGGGGAGATTACGCCGTGCAGCACATGATACGTGCCCTCATAGTCCTGCGTGCGCTCCATCGCCACCACGTCGCGCGGATTTTCCACCACGCAGATCATGCCGTGGTCCCGCGCCGGGTTGCGGCAGATGGGGCAGAGGTCCTGGTCCGTCAGATTGCAGCAGACCTTGCAGGTGTGGATCTTTTCGTGTGCCTCCAGGATGGAGGCGGAAAGCTGCCTGACCGCCTCGTCCGACAGACCGAGCACGTAGTAGGCCATGCGCTGGGCGCTTTTGTACCCGATGCCGGGGAAGTGCTCGAACTGCTCCACCAGGCGCGACAGCGGCGCGATGCGATAATCCGCCATCGGTCAGAACGCCCCCGGCATGCTCAGCCCGCCGGAAATTTTCTGCATTTTCTCCGCGCGGTCGGCGGCGGCGGCGCGGAGCGCCTCGTTGACGGCGGCCAGCACCAGGTCGGAGAGCATCTCCACGTCCTCCGGGTCCACAACCTCCGGCTTGATCTCGACCGATTTGAGTTCCATTTTCCCGGTCGCGGTCGCCCGGACGGCGTCGCCGCCCGCCGAGGCGGTGTATTCCTTGGTCTCCAGCTCCTCGGCCGTCTTGTTCATCTGCTCCTGCAGCTTCTGCGCCTGGCGCGCGAGCTGCTGCAGATTGGAAGCTCCGCCTCCGCCGTATCCCTGCGGCAGTCTTGCTTTCATGACTTGGACTCCTCCTGTTTTTCCACGACTTCGATACCCGCCTTTTCGGCGTCCGCCGCCAGCTTCGCCAGCGGGTCCTCGGCCTTTTGCTCCTTCTCCGGTTTCCGGTACGGGCCGAGGCTGAAGGACCGGCCCGTGACCTGCTGGATGGCGGCGCGCATCCGGTCGCGCTGCTCCGGCCTGCGCAGCAGCTGGAACGCGATCTCGTTCGGCGCGTCGATCAGCACGTAGCCGCCGCTCACATACGCGGCGGAGCCGCCGAACGCCGCCCCCGCCGTGGGGGACGTCTGCCGGATCACCTGCAGGATCTCCGGCCATTCGGCCAGCTTCTGCGCGCTTTTCTGGAGACGGATGAATTTGTCCTCCGGTTCTTCGGCCGGCGTCTGCCGGGCGGGTGCCGTCTGTCCGGTAGGTGCCGCCTGCGGCGGCTTCTCCCGCTGCGCCGGGGCGGGGGACGTCTGCGGCTGTACCGCCGGCTGCGCGGCGGGCGGCGCGCCCCGCTCGAGGGCCTCGACGCGGCGCAGGAGCGCCGCCGGCGAAGAATCCAGCCGCGGCGAGCACAGCCGCAGCATCGTCAGCTCGAAGACCGTGCGCCGGTTCCCGCCGCGGGCCATTTCCTCCAGCGCGCCCTGCAGGGCTTCCATCCCGTGCAGAACGGCGGGCAGGGGCATCGAACTCGCCTGCTTTTCCAGCTCCGCGTATTCGGAATCGGGCACGGCGAGGAGGCCCCGCGCGTCCTTCATCACCTGGATCAGCATCAGGGCGCGGAAATGGGAGGAAAGCTCCTCGCACAGGCGCGCCATGTCCTTCGATTCCCGGTAGAGGCGGTCGACGAGCTCCAGCATGGCGGCCGTATCTCCCGTCCGGACGGCGTCGGCCAGCGCGAACAGATGCCCGCGCCCCGTCAGTCCCGCCGCCGCCGTCACGATTTTTTCCGTGACCTCCCGGCTGCGGCTGAAACACTGGTCCAGCAGCGAGAGCGCGTCGCGCATCCCGCCGTCGGCCAGCCGGGCGATCAGCAGGGCCGCCTGCGGGTCGATCGACGCGTTTTCCTGCTGCGCCACGTAGGTCAGCCGGCCGGCGATCTCCTGCGGGGCGATGCGGTGGAAATCGAACCGCTGGCAGCGCGAGAGGATGGTTGCAGGGAGCTTGTGGACCTCCGTCGTGGCGAGGATGAAGATCACGTGCGCGGGCGGCTCCTCGAGCGTCTTCAGCAGCGCGTTGAAGGCGCCCGTCGAAAGCATGTGCACCTCGTCGATGATATAGACGCGGTACTTGGCGGCCGCAGGGGTGAAGTTGGCCTCCTCCCGCAGGGTGCGGATGTTCTCGACGCCGTTGTTGCTGGCGGCGTCAATCTCGACCACGTCCAGCACCGAGCCGTCGTCTATGCCGCGGCAGATCTCACACTCGCCGCAGGGGTCGCCGTCCGCGGGATGCAGGCAGTTCACGGCCTTCGCGAGGATCTTCGCGCAGGTGGTCTTTCCGGTGCCGCGCGAGCCGGTGAACAGGTAGGCGTGCGCGATGCGGCCGGACTTCAGCTCGTTTCGCAGCGTGACGGTGACCTGCGGCTGGCCGACCACGTCGGCGAATTTTTTCGGCCGCCATTTTCGGTATAAAACCTGATACACCCGCAAACACCGCCTTCCGAAAAAAATGAAAAGCAAGACAGGCCGCTTTCGCGGCTCATGCGACCGGATATGCGGACGGTCCGACCGCCTGCATCGCGCGGGGCAATCCGCTGAATGCTGCTCGGTTCCCCGCCTGACATGGTTCACGGCGCCCCGCCGCACAGAGCCGGGCCGCCCGCATATCCCCGCCGCACGCACTTCTGCCTTGCTTTGGACCGAACCGCCGCTTGCCGGACCGGTTCAGCTTTCTTATTATAACCGATTTTGCGTGGAAAGGCAACCCTTTTTCCGCCGCGGGCGCGCCGGGCGGAGAAAAGGCGGCGCTCAGCCTCCGCGTTTCGGCAGGCCGGGGAAATCCAGCGTGGCGAAATAGTCGGCGGGCGTCTCGGCGCGGCGGATCCGCTGCGTGCTGCCGTCCTCACGCAGCAGGATCTCGGCGGAGCGCAGCTTGCCGTTGTAGTTGTAGCCCATCGAATGCCCGTGCGCGCCCGTGTCGTGGATCACGATCAGGTCGCCCATCTCGATCTTCGGCAGCATGCGGTCGACCGCAAATTTGTCGTTGTTTTCGCACAGCCCGCCCACAATGTCGTACTGATGGTCGCAGGGCGCGTCCTCCTTGCCGCAGACCGTGATGTGGTGGTAGGCGCCGTACATGGCCGGGCGCAGCAGGTTGGCGGCGCAGGCGTCCAGGCCGATGTACTCCTTGTAGATATGTTTCTCGCGGATGGCCGTCGCCACCAGGCAGCCGTACGGCGCCAGCATATAGCGCCCCATCTCGGTGAAGACCGCCGCGTCGCCCATCCCCTGCGGCACGAGGATTTCCTCGAAGCGTTTCCGGACCTCGCGCCCGATCCGGAGGATGTCGGCGGGCTTCTGATTGGGGCGGTAGGGGACGCCCACGCCGCCCGAAAGGTTGATGAAAGCGATGTGCGCGCCCGTTTCCCGGTGCAGCTCCGCCGCCAGCCGGAACAGGATCCCCGCGAGGGTGGGGTAGTATTCGCTGTCCGTGGTGTTGCTGGCGAGAAAGGCATGCAGGCCGAAACGCTCGGCGCCCAGCTTTTGCAGCCGGCGGAACCCCTCCGTGAGCTGCGGGCGGGTGAAGCCGTATTTCGATTCGCCGGGGTTGTCCATGATGGCGTTGCTCGCCTTGAAGACCCCGCCCGGATTGTAGCGGCAGCAGATGGTTTTCGGAATGCCGCACAGGCGGTCCAGGATGTCGATGTTCGTGAAGTCGTCCAGATTGATGGTCGCGCCCAGCCGGCGCGCCAGAAGGTAATCCTCGTCCGGCGTCATGTTGGAGGAGAACATGATGTCCTCCCCGCCGAAGCCGCAGGCATCCGAAAGCATCAGTTCCGTCAGGGAGGAGCAGTCCACGCCGCAGCCCTCGCTCTGCAGAATCTTCAGGATGTACGGGTTGGGCGTCGCCTTGACGGCGAAAAACTCGCGGTACCCCGCGTTCCAGGCGAAGGCCTGCCGCACTCTCCGCGCGTTTTCCCGGATTCCTTTTTCGTCGTACAGGTAAAACGGCGTGGGGTATTTGCGGGCGATGGCCCTGAGCTGTTCCGGCGTGACGAACGGTTTTTTCATGGCGCTGCTTCTTCCTTTGCTGCTTGGATTTCCGGCCGGGCCGAGGCTTCGCCGCGCTGCCCGTGCGGGAATTTTATTTTTTATCCTTCTCTTTCTGTTCCCCGGCGGTCTCCAGCTCGTTCAAAATCCGCTCCGCGACCGTTCGGCGGGCGTTCGCCTCGACGGAAAGCTCGATCGCCAGGCGCGTCAGCTCCGCTTCGCCCTTCGGTGCCGCCGCCTCCGCGCGGCCGCAGACGCTTTTCAAGGCCTCGGTCTGCGCCTCGCAGAAGCGGTCGTAGACCTCGCTGGCCGGGGCGTTCTTCAGCAGCGTCTTGACCAGGGCCGAGATGTCCTGGATGGAGAGCACCTGTTTGAGCATGCAGATCACGGTCAGCACCGCCAGATGCTCGCGCGCGTATTTTTTCTGCGCCGGACGGGGCAGAACGCCGTCCTTCACATAGTTGTTGATCATGCTGGAGGTGAGCACGCACTCACTGTCGCTGCGCTCGAAAAGGTGCAGCTGCTTGTTCATATAGGTCAGGACCTGATCCATATAGAGGTAGATTTCCGGCAGGCGGTCCCATTCCGCGGAACTGAAATTCTCCACTTCCTTCGACCAGGCCAGAATCCGGTCCGCTGCTTCGCTCATTGCTGTTTTTGTCCTCCGTTTCCGCCGCGGCTGCTCGAGACGTACCGGCTCGGGGGAATCCCCATGTATTTTTTGAAGACCCTCGAAAAATAAAGCTGGTCCGAAAATCCGGTGGAATAGGCGACCTCGCCCACGGTCAGGCGGCCGGTTTCCAGAAGAGACACCGCCTTGTTGATGCGGTAGCGCATCAGGTATTCGTTCGGGGGGATGGAGATATGCTGCATGAACAGCCGGTACAGATGGCTGCGGCTGATGCCCGCGCTCGCGGCGACGCGGCTGACGTCGATGTCGCCGGAGTAGTTGTAGTCGATGAATCGGATGGCCTTCTGGACGTATTCGTATCCGTTCCCGAACGGGGCGGCCGGTCTGCCGAAGCGGTCCATCAGCTCCGCGAGGAACAGCAGCAGCTTCCCTTCCATGCGCGCCTCGTCGCTCGGGCTGGAGCCGGAGGCGTTGCAGATATCCATCATCTTGTCCCGGAGCGCCGCGCCGGCCGAGTGGAACACCGGCTCGCGGCCGAGCAGCCCGGTCTGTTCCATCAGGCGCTTCGCATCCGCGCCGTTGAAGCCGACCCAGCTGTATTCCCACGGGTCGTCGCGGTCCGCCGCGTAGGAGACGATCTGCGACGGCACCACCAGAAAGCCGTCTTCCGCCGCAAGGGGATATTGTCTTCCGCCGCAGCGGAAAACGCCGCGCCCGGAAACGACGATATGGATGAGGTAGTGGTCGCGCACGGCAGGCCCCCACGAGTGGCAGGCGCGGCATTTCTGCACGCCGCAACTGTAAACCGCCAGGCCGAGGCTGTTGTGGAACGAAACCTTGAACGAATGCCGGAATTCGTCGTTTGTCATGCGCCCGCGCACCTCCCCTCCCATTCACCCATTCTTATTATAAATGGAAACGGCCCCGCTTGCAACTAAAAAGAAAAAGCGTCCGGTTTTGTTGAAATCGCGCGGCGCACCGTCTATAATAAAATGAAATGAAGCCTTTCATGGATGCCGGAGGAATTGAAAAATGGATGTTTCGTCTGCCCTGACCGCGCTCGCCGCCGGTTTTGCCGTTTTGCTCGTCGCCGTGATCGTCCTCGCCGTCCGCGTGGGGAACCTCACACAGGCGCGCCGCCCCGCCGGGGCCGGGGAGAACGCCCCGGAAGCCGCGCCGTCTCCCGCCGCGGAGGAGATTCCGGAAGAAGTGGTGGCGGCGATCGCCGCGGCGGTCTATTGCCTGGAGCCGGGCGCGGCCGTCCGGTCCGTGCGCCGCTCCGTCCGCCGTCCCGCGCCGGGGGACGCGCGCGCCGCGTGGAAAACCGCCGGGCTGCTGGAGAACACGCGCCCGTTTTGATGATTTTCACCGGGATGCTCCTATGGGAGGGCAGGGCTGCCGAGCGGCGGCCCTGCCCTCCCGCATAGACAGGCGCCCCGCGCCCGCGCTTGCCATCCGGCGGTGTCCTGTGTTATAATCGAAACATCTTCAAGGACGCGGCGATTTTCAGGATCTTTTTGGATATTTTGAAATTCCGGAAGCAAGATAACTGACGAAAGCGGTGCGGTGAAAAGCAACGGGCTTTCGGCCCGCTTATTCTGTAACAGGTTCGGAGGCGTCAGCATGGCTGATCTTGGCAATCTGTGTATGAACTGCATGGCCGATACGGGGGGCCGGGACGTCTGCCCGGTCTGCGGGCGCCGGAAGGGCGAGCCGCAGACGCGGGGCGGCCTTCCGCTCGGAACGAGCCTGCAGGGCAGGTACCTCGCCGGGTATGCGAAACGCAGCGACGGGGAGGGGATCGTCTATATCGGCTTCGACAAGGTCCTGAACCTTCCGGTCGAGCTGCACGAGTTCTTCCCGAATTCCGTCTGCTCCCGTTCGGAGGACGAGCGGAGCGTGCGCGTCCTCGGCGGAAACGAAGAGGTTTTCCGCGGGCAGAAGGAGAAATTCCTCGGCTACGCTCGGGGGCTTGCCCATATGCGCGAGCTTTCGGCCATCGTTCAGATCTACGACATCTTCGAAGAAAACGGGACGGCCTACACGGTTTCGGACTGGGACAACAGCATTTCCCTGCGCTACTTTGTCGAGCGCAGCGGCGGCAGCCTCGGGTGGAACGCCGCGCGCCAGCTTTTCATGCCGGTTTTGTCGTCGCTGAGCGCGCTGCATATGCGGTCGATCGGTCACTATGGCATTTCCCCCGACACGCTTCAGATTCGGCAGGACGGGAAAATGAAGCTTTCCGGCTTTTCCATCGACACGGTGCGCCGACTGGACGCCGATTTTCCGCCGGACCTGGTGCCCGGCTGCGCCGCCGTGGAGCAGTACGGCGCGGGGTACAGCCTGAGCGAGGCGACGGACGTGTACGGCTTTGCCGCGTCGCTGTTTTTTGCGCTGACGGGTTCTCTGCCGCCCGACGCCCTGAGGCGCCGGACGGACGCCCGGCTGCTGATCCCGAACGCAATTCTGCGCAGCCTGCCGCCCTATGTGGTGACGGCCCTCGCCAACGCGCTGCAGGTCTCTCCGGAACGGCGCACGGCCTCTTTCGAGCGCCTGCGCGCGGAGCTTTCCGCCGCGCCGGCCGTCACCGCGGCGATCGAGGAGAGCCAGCGGTTCAGCCGCATCCGGGCGGCGGAGCCGCGCCGGGGAGGAAGCCCGGCGAAGAAGGGCAGACGGGAGGTGCCGGGCTTCGTCTGGGTGCTGTCGTCGTGCGTGGGCATGTTGGTGATCCTGGCCGCGGTGGGCGCCGTGTGGATGAACTATGCCGGTTTCAGCGGCGAGGAGCCGGATACGCAGGCCGCGGTCGCCTCCCAGGCCTCCCCCGAAGATTCCGCCGGAACGCTGCTGGCCTCGCTGCCGCAGGCGGACCAGATCGACGTGCCGTCCCTTCTGGGCCAGAATTACACGGATCTGATGGCCGGACTTTCCTCCCGGAAGGGGGAGCAGGACTATCAGGTCCTGCTCTCCACCCAGCAGTTCAGCGACACGGTCCCGGAGGGCTGTATCCTTTCGCAGGATCCGAAGCCGGGCGGGAAGATGGCGAAGGGGACTGCGATCGTCGTGGTGGTCAGCGAGGGCGCGGCCGTCCGCACCCTCCCCAAGATCGCGGGCAAAACGCTGCCGGAAGCCTCCGGCGCGGTCACGGACGCCGGGTTCATCCCCTCCAAGACGGAGGAACCGAGCGACACCGTCCCGGTCGGCCGCGTGATCGGCTACCAGGACGTCAAGGAGGGCAGCCAGATGGCCTACGGCTCCCATGTCGTCCTGGTGGTCAGCAGCGGGCCGAGCGAGAGCGCCTCTTCCGCCGCTCCGTCGTCGGGCGGCGGGTAAAGGAGCGGTCCCGGCCGAAAATATCACTAATCAGTAGCCCACGCGGAGCGTGGGGTATGAGCAACGGCCCCATAGGGCCATCATACCAGCCACGCCCCAAAACGGGCGTATAAAAAGTGACGCCAACCGCACGTTGGCGTCACTTTTTACTTGTTGACTTTACCGTCAGCCGGCACTTCCGGCGAGTCATCATCGAGTTCCGGCAAATTTTTGAACTGGAAAAGTCAAGAAGGATGCAGAACCTGAACGCCCAAAATCTGTTCGTTAAGCGGCCAGGCCTTTGGCGGTCTGACGGTACATGGCGGGACGACGGAATCAGCGGCACCAATACCAAGAAGCGCGACGAGTTCAACCGCATGATTGACGAGTGCATGGCGGGAAATATCGACATGATTGTCACCAAATCCATCAGCCGGTTTGCCCGCAATACGCTGGACTGCCTGAAATACATCCGTCAGCTGAAAGAAAAAAATATTCCCGTATATTTTGAAAAAGAAAACATCAACACCATGGATTCCAAGGGTGAAGTGCTCTTAACGATTATGGCGTCCCTTGCCCAACAGGAGAGCCAGTCTTTGAGCCAGAATGTGAAGCTCGGTCTGCAGTACCGCTACCAGCAGGGAGAAATTCAAGTCAACTGCACCCGCTTTCTCGGCTATACCAAGGACGAAAACAAGCATTTGGTGGTCGTTCCGGAGGAGGCAAAAATCGTTCGGCGCATTTACCGGGAATACCTTGAGGGTGCCAGCATGCTCAAAATCGCCCGCGGACTGGAAGCGGACGGAATCTTAAACGGCGCGGGCAATGCGCATTGGCACACCAGCAACATCAGCCAGATTCTGCGAAACGAGAAATACATCGGCGACGCCCTTCTGCAGAAAACATATACTACAGATTTCCTCACGAAAACACGAATCAAAAACCAAGGCATTGTTCCGCAGTATTACGTGGAAAACAGCCACGAAGCCATTATTCCGCGTGAGATTTTCATGCAG
>DAIUFE010000055.1:0-9881 GCA_036844765.1 Caproicibacter sp.
CTTTGCTGACTTTCTGCCAAGACAGAAAGTCAGAGCCCGCGCGGCTTGAGCGCAATCTATAATCAAGATGAATTCAAATTCAGAAAATCAAGCCGAAACGTTCAGCGCCCTGCAAACACCGGCCCACCCCCTGCCCCCTCCCTGCAAAAGGGACAGGTGCTTTAAGGGGTCCTTGCCCGCGACCCGGCCCTTCGTTTGTTCTGCCACGGGAGCGCCCCGCCGTTCAGTTGGAAGCGAACCGGAAGCTTTGTTAGGCGGGACAGTCTAAGATCACTCCCGGTCAGTAAACAGTAAAGTTTTCGCCCGCCTTTTTCAAAAGGCGGGAAAGGAGGAGATTGTCATTAGCGAAGAATTCGTCGTCCGGAAGAGCGGCGGGGTCGTCGAAGCGTCCACCGCCCCGCAGGGAACCGGCATGCCGGACGCCGGGGCGCTCGAACAGATCGGGCGCTTCACAAGGCGGAGCTTCCGCCCGGAGGAACTGTACGTGTTCCCCGTCGCCCTGTGCGACAACGAGATCGACCGCGACGGCGAGCGGTTCGCCGCAGCCGCGCTCGAAAAGCTCGCGGCGCTGTTCGTGGGCAGAACCGGCATCTTCGACCACGAGCCGAAGGCCGAGGGGCAGGCCGCCCGCATCTACGCCTGCCGCGTGGAGCGGGACGAGACGCGCCGCACCGCCGCGGGCGAGGTTTACGCGCGGCTGGTGGCGCAGGCGTACCTGCCGCGCACGCCCGGCAACGCCGAGATGATCGCCGCGCTGGACGCCGGCATCCGCAAGGAGGTCAGCGTCGGCTGCGCGGTGCGCAAAGTGACGTGCAGCGTGTGCGGCGCGGACCTGCGGGCCAGCCCGTGCGAACATATCCGCGGCCAGACCTACGGCGGAACGGTGTGCTGCGCGGTGCTCGACGACCCCTGCGACGCCTACGAGTGGTCGTTCGTCGCCGTCCCCGCCCAGCGGGAGGCGGGCGTGCTCAAGCGGTTCCGCGCGGAGGAGGAGCCCCCCGCCCTGACCGGCGGGCGGGCGCGGGCGCTGCTCGCGGAAAACGCGCGCCTGCAAAAAGAGGCCGCCTGCGGCCGGGAGTACCGCGCCGCTTTGCAAAAAGAGTTCCTGCGCTGCGGGGCGCTCGCGCACCCGGGCATCCCGGCCGAGAGCCTGGCCCGCGCGGCCGGCGCGCTGGGGACCGCGGACCTCAAGGCCTGGGGCGCGGCGTTCCGCCGCCGGGCGGAGCGGGAGCTTCCGCTCGTCCCGCAGCTTGCGGGAGACCCAAAAGAGAAAGCCGCGGACGGCAACGCGCCGTTCCGCATCTGAAAATATAAAAGGAGGAAAAAAGCATGGAGGTTTCTTTCAACGGGTTCGGGGAAAACGCGGCCACCTTCCTCGCGCAGGAGGGCGTGGCCCCCGGCGCGCCGGTCAGGGTGACGGCGAACGGGACGGTCGGCCCCTGCGCGGACGGCGAGGATTTCTGCGGCGCGGCGCTGAACGCGCGCGGCGGATACGCGGCGGTGCAGCTTTCGGGGTACGCGCGCCTGCCCTACGGGGGCGCGGCCCCGGCGGTCGGCTGGCGGGCGCTCTGCGCGGCGGAGGGCGGCAGGATCAAAGCCGCCGAGACCGGCGGGCGCACGCTGCTCGTGGTGGACGTGGACGAAAACGAAAAAACCTGCGGAGTGATCCTTTGACGGAAAGGGGAATGGAAATGGCGGCTTACGAATCTTTGAGGCTCGAAAAAGGCATGTACGGCGCGCCCGGCAAATCCTTCACCCAGGTGCTCGAGGGGCTGGACCCCTCCGCGAACTATACCGGCACGCCGCTCGAGGGGCTGGACGCCTTCCAGCGCCAGCTGCGGCGCTTCGGCATCCGCGCGGGCGGGCCCGGCTCCGACCGCATCGAAAAATTCTTCCAGACGGGCGACTCCGCCGCGCTGTTCCCGGAATACGTGGCGCGCTCCGTCCGGCAGGGCATGGAGGCGGAAAACCTGCTGCCCGCCCTCACCGCGACGGTCACCGAGATCGACTCGATGGACTACCGCACGCTCTCCTCGGTGCCGTCGCAGGACGACAAGGCCCTCAAGCCCGTGGCGGAGGGCGCGGCCCTGCCCCAGACGGCCGTGCGCACCCGGGACCGCCTGGTGCGCCTGCACAAGCGCGGGCGCATGCTCGTGGCGAGCTACGAGGCCCTGCGCTTCCAGCGCATCGACCTGTTCACCGTCACGCTGCGGCAGATCGGCGCGTACATCGCGCGGGCGCAGCTGACCGACGCCGTGGGCGTGCTGCTCGGCGGCGATGACGGCGCTTCGCCCGCCGGCACCGTCCCGGCCGCGGGAGCCTCGCCCGTCTACGGCGACCTGGTGGCCCTGTGGGGCGCGCTGCCGCCGTACCGGCTCGGTGCGATGCTCGCCTCGACGGCGGCGATGAAGGACCTGCTCTGCCTGCCGGAGCTGCGCGACGCGCGCGCCGGGCTCAACTTCCAGGGCACGGGCAAAACCGGCACCCCGCTGGGCGCGGCCCTGCTGCACGACCCCGACATGGAGCCGGGCAGGATTCTCGGCCTCGACCCCTCCTGCGCGCTGGAGATGGTGAGCGCCGGCGGCGTCCGCACCGACTCCGACCGTCTGATCGACCGCCAGCTCGAGCGCGCTTCCGTCAGCGTGACCGCCGGGTTCTCCCGCATCTTCGACGGCGCGGTCAAAGTGCTGACCTACGGCGCATGACGGCGCTGGACCGCGCCGCGGTGAAGGCGCGCTTCGCCCTGCTGGCCGGGCTGGACGGCGCGGAGCCCTATGAGCCGCTCTGCGAGGACGCCGCGGCGCAGATCGAGCGCCGCGAGCGGGAGGGCTGCGGGGAGGAGGCCCTCGGCCCGCTCACGGCCGCGGCCGCCGCGCTGGCCTGCTACCGGTTCTCGCTGGCCCGGGCGGGCGGCGGGGGCGGCGAGTTCGCCGTGGGGGACGTGCGCGTCAAGGCCGGGGATTCCGGCGTCGCGCCCGCCCGCGGGCTGTGGCGGGAATCGCTCGCCGCGGCCGCGCCGTTCCTGACGGACGCCGGCTTCCTGTTCCGGAGGACGCTGCCGTGACGCGCCGCGGGCGGGTGGAGGCCCTCCTCGGGCGGTACGGCGAGCCGGTCGTTTCCGGGGGCAGGCAGGCGCGCGCCGTCCTGCGCCCGATGGAATCCGGCGGCGAAAGCGGCCGGCTGCTCTACACCGGCCCGGTCTCGCTGCCGCTGACGGAGGGCGGCGTGCTCACGGCCGGAGGCCGGGACTGCGCGGTGCTGCAAAGCGGGACGGTCCGCCTTTGCGGCGAGGACCTCTACGTGCGGGCCGTGCTCGCGCCGCCGCTCCCTTCCGGCGAGGGGGAGATCCGCCTGGAGCGCGGCGGCGCGGCGTTCGCCCGGGCGCGGGGCCTTTCCGCCCGGGCCGTGCAGGCCGCCGAGGCGCAGGCCCCCTGGGGCGGCGGGACGGACGCCGTCTCGCCCGGCGCGGTGCGCTGGGAGGTCTCACTGACCGGCGTGGCCCCCGAGCCGGGCGCGGACCCGTTCTCACCGGAGGAATTCCGCGTCGTTCTGGAGAAAAGCGGGGAAAAAACGATCTACGGCGGCTGCCGGTGGACCTCCGCCGGGGAAGACGGCGGAATGACGCTGCTGGCGGCCCGGAGGAAAAAGGAGGCGGCGCCGGATGGATGACGAGAGCGAGCGGGTCTCGCAGGAGACGGAGCTGGACTGGCTGCGCTACCCGCGCGGCCTGGGCTGGGAGGGGGACGAAGCGTGGAATCCGAGCCGATGAGCTACGGCGGTTACGTGTGGCCCCGCAACCCGGCGCGGGTGCGGGTGGAGCGCGCCCGGAACGTCGCGCAGTTCGCGCTGCCGGGCGGCACGGGCGCGGTGCAGGAGACGGGCGCGGCCCCGCTGCGCGTCTCCGGCGAAGGGTGCTTCACGGGCGAGGACTGCCGGGAGCAGTACGCCCGGCTCGCCGCCGCCTTCGCCGCGGGGGGCACCGGGCCGCTGCGCCTGCCCGGCATGGCGCCGCTGCGCGCCGTGTTCGTCTCGCTTTCCCTCAAGGGGGAGCCGGGGCCGGGGCGCGCGGACTACGAGTTCCTGTTCCTCGAGGACGCGCGGGCGCAGGAGGACGACCGCCGCGAACCGCCCGAGCCTTTCGTCTGCCGGGGCGGCGAGACGCTGTGGGAGATCGCCGCGGAGAACGGCGCCTCGGTCGACGACCTGCTGAGCCTGAACCCGCAGATCGAGTGGCCGGACGCGCTTGAAGCCGGGGAGGAGGTGGCGCTGCCGTGAGGATCTTCTTCGGCGTGGGGCCGGGCGGGGAGGAGACCGAGCTGCCGCGGCCGGCGTCGTTCCGGTTCGATTCCTCGGAGGAAGCGCCCGCCGACCGCCTGACGGCCGTCTTCCCGCTGCGGCGGGACTGCGGCCCCCTGCCGGGCCTGCGCGTGCGGGACGGGGCGGGCGGCCTGCTGTTCGACGGCCCCGTGGACGTGCTGCGGCGCGTCTCCTCGGGCGGCGGGTGCTCGGCGGTGCTCACGGCGCGCAGCCGCGCGGCCCTGCTGCTCGACAGCGAGGCCGTGCCCCAGAGCTACGACCTGCCCTCGCTGCCCACGGTCTACGAGCGGCATATCCGGCCCTACGGCTTCGCGGGGTGGAAGGGGAGCGGCCGCGTGTTCGCGGGCACGGTCACCGTGGAGAAGGGCATGAGCGAGTGGCAGGTCGCGGCCCGGTTTTGCGCGGAATACCTGCTGACCGCACCCCGCGTGCGCGGCGCGGTGTTCGACGCCTCGGGCGGCGCGGGGCGGGAAGAAATCCGCTTCGGCGGGCGGGGCGGCGTGCGCTGCGCCTCCCTCGAGCGGCGCGCACGGTACTGCGACGTGGTCTCGGACCTCTACGCGCTCTCCGGCGGAAAATACCTGCCCGCCGCGAAAAGCGCCGAGGCCGCCGCGCTGGGCATCCTGCGGACCCGCTGCGCCGCCGAGCGGCCCGAGGACCCCGGGGCGGCGCTGAAAACCGCCGTGGACGCGGCCTTCGCCGTGGCGGCGGAGTGCCCCGGCGAGCCGAGGGCGCAGGCCGGCGACCCGGCCTCGCTGGACGACCCGTTCCTGGGCCGGGCGGAGGGGCTGGTCGTCGCGGAGGTGCGGCACGTGTGGGACGGCGGCGGGGAACGCTGCCGGTATTTGCTGAGGAGGAAATAAAGATGTGGATTTCACGACAGATGATCGCGGCCCGGGCCGCGCGCCCGGCCGCCGACGTGGCGAGCGTGACCGGCCCGGACGGCGCGGCGGGCGTGAACGAGTACCGCGCCCTGCCGTTCGCGGGGCCGTGGGGGATCGCCTATTTTCCGCCGGAGGCGGCGCAGGCGGTGGTGGTCTCGACCAGCGCGGGAGACGTGGGCGTGGGCGCGCTGGCCGAAAAGCGCGGCATCGCCCCCGGCGAGCTGATGCTGTTCTCCGCCGGAGGGGCGGAGCTCTACCTGAAAAACAGCGGGGAGATCGTGATCAACGGGCAGGTCTTCCCGGCGAAGGGGGCGACGTGACGGACACGGCGATCGCAAACGGGGATTTTTCCCCCGGGGCGAACGGCAGGCCCCGCCGCATCGGCGGGCGGGAGGAGCTGCTGCAGCGGGCGCGGATCCGTCTGACGGTGCCGCGCGGCTCGTTTTACCCGGACCCGGCGCTCGGCAGCCGGCTGCGTCTGCTGACCGGAAGCGAGGAGGACCCGGACCGTCTGGCCCTGTTCTACGCGCAGGAGGCGCTGGGCCCCCTGCCGCAGGTGACGGCCGCCGGCGCGGAGTACCGGCCCGGCCCGCCGCGGGCGGTGCGGCTCACGCTCCGCTGCGGCGGGGAGGAATCGGAACTGGAGGTGAAGCTGTGACGGAGACGTACGAGGGGATCGTCGCGCGGATGGAACAGAAGTTCGAGGAACTGGCGGGGTATCCGGCGGACGAGGCGTCCGACGTGGGCATCCGCATCCGCGTGCTGGCGCAGGAAATCTATTCCGTCTGCGCCGCGGTCGAGTGGCTGAAAAAGCAGACGTTCGCCCAGACGGCGACCGGCGGGGAGCTGGAAAAGCGCGCGCTCGAGCGCGGCATCGTCCGCAAGCCGGCGGTCGCGGCGGCGGGGACGCTCTGCTTCTCGCTCGACGAGGCGACGTGGTTCGACCTGAAGATCCCGGCCGGCACCGTCTGCCGGTCCGAGGGGAGCGGCGCGATGCGGTACCTGACCACCGAGGAGGGCACGCTGCCCGCCGGCGAGACGGAGGCGGAGGTGCCCGCGCGGGCGGAGCTGCCGGGCGCGGCGGGGAACGCGGAGAGCAGCATGGTCGACGTGCTGGTCACGCCGGTGGCGTATGTGACGGCGGTGCTGAACACGGTGCCGTTCACCGGCGGCGAGGACGCCGAAAGCGACGAGAGCCTGCGCGCCCGCCTGCTGGCGGATTACGCCGCCCCCGGCAACGGCTCCAACGCCCAGTGGTACCGCGGCGAGGCCCTGACCTTCGACAACGTCCATTCCGCCGGGATCGTCCCGCGCGAGAGCGGGGCGGGCACGGTGGGGGTCTACCTCGGCGGGGAAGGGAAGGCCGCGCCGGACGAAGCCGTGCAGAAGGTGCGCGCGGCGCTGCAGGAGCGGCGCGAGATCGCCGTGGACGTGAACGTGCAGCCGGCGCAGGCCGTGGCGGTGGACGTGACGGCCTCCGTCGTCCCGAAGCCGGGCCTCGACCCGGCCGGCGTGGAGTACGACTGCCGCATCGCCCTGCGGAACTATTTCAAATCCCTCGGCGTGGGGGATGCGGCGACGGTCAGCGGCATGACGGTGGCGCTGATGGCGACCGGGGAGATCGCGGACTGCGCGCTCTCGACGCCCGGCAAGGCCGTGGAGCGGAACCAGCTTGCGGCGGCCGGCGGGCTGAACGTCGCGGCGGGAGGATAATCAATGGGGTCGCTGGAATCCATGAAAAAAGCCCTTTCCGCCACGGGGCTTTACGCGCTGACGGGGGACACGGCGGTGGACCGGGAGCTCGCGGCCTATGCGGCGGGGCTGGACGGGGCGCGCGCGCTGCTGGCGGAGCTGAAGACGGAAAGCTTTCTTTCGACCGCGGCGGGGTACGGGCTCTCGCTGCGGGAGCGGGCGTTCGGCGTCGCGTTCCCCGCGGCGGAGGCGGCTTCACGGCGCGCGGCCCTGCTGGGCCTGAGCGCCGTGAAGCCGGGGCGCTTCTCGAAAGCGGATCTGGAAAAAGCGCTGGCCGCGGCGGGCCTTGCCGTTGAGATCGCCGAGGGCGCGCCCGGCGGGGCGCTGACGGTGCGGTTTTCAAAAGAGCCGGCCTGCGGGCGGGAGGAGGCGCAAAAAATACTGGAAAAATTTATGCCGGCGCATCTGCCGTTTACCTCGGATTACGGCGGCGTTTCGTGAGACAATAACTCCTGCGCGGCTTCCGCGGGGAAATTCCCGGGCCCGTTTCGACAAAAAGCGGTTGCAATCCGCGGCGATCCGCGGTATTTTTGTATAGGAAGCGGGAATTACGGGCGAACGGAAAACTCCGCACCGAAAGCGGGCGAACAGGAGGGAAAACGGGAGATGCAGGAAAACAGGCCGGTACGGGAAAAGGCGCTCCTGGTGGAGCCGGACACCGGGGAATGGGACGCCGAGGCCTCGCTGGCGGAGCTGTACGAGCTGGTGCGCAGCGCCGGGGCGGAGCCGTTCGGGGCCGTGACGCAGAGCCGCCCGGCGCCGGACAAAGCGACGTATGTGGGCAGCGGCATGATGCGCCGCATCGCCGCAGACTGCGCGGCATACGGCATCGACCTGCTGGTGTTCGACTGCGAGCTTTCGCCCACGCAGCTTCGCAACGTGGAGAAGGCGGGCGGGGTGCGCGCCGTGGACCGCACGACGCTGATCCTCGACATCTTCGCCGCGCGGGCGAAAAGCAGCGAGGGCCGCCTTCAGGTGGAGCTCGCGCAGCTCAAGTACCTTCTGCCCCGCCTGACCGGGCGGGGGAGGCGGCTCTCCCGCCTGGGGGGCGGCATCGGCACGCGCGGCCCCGGCGAGAGCAAGCTGGAGACCGACCGCCGCCGCATCCGCAGGCGGATCGACCTTCTCAGCCGGCGCCTCGCGGCCCTCAAGCAGCGGCGCGACCTCGCCGCGCGGCGCCGCAGGAAAGACGGCGTGGTCACCGTGGCGCTGGTGGGCTACACGAACGCGGGCAAATCCTCTTTGATGAACGCGCTGACCGGCGCGGGCGTGCCGGCCGAGAACCGGCTGTTCGAGACGCTGGACCCGACCTCCCGCGCCCTGCGCCTGCCCGGCGGCGCCGCGGTGACGCTGATCGACACGGTCGGCTTCCTGCGCAGGCTGCCGCACCGGCTGATCGAGGCCTTCCAGTCCACGCTGGAGCAGGCGGCCTCGGCGGACGTGGTGCTGAACGTGTGCGACGCCTCCAGCCCCGACGCGCCCGCGCACCTCGAAGTCACGCGGCGGATGCTCGAGGACCTGGGCCGCGCCGGCCGGCCCGTGATCACCGTGCTGAACAAGTGCGACCTGCTGCCGCGGATCGGCAGCGTGCCCATGATCGGCAGCGCCGTGCGCGTCAGCGCCAAAACCGGCGAGGGGATGGACCGCCTGCTCGAAGCGATCGAGGACCACCTGCCCGCCTTTCAGCGCGTGCGGCTGCTGCTGCCGTTCGCCATGGCGGGCCTCGCGGACCGCATCCACCGCAGCGGCGAGGTCGAAAGCGAGGAGTTCACCGACGGCGGCCGCATCCTCACCGCCCGCGTGCCCCAGAGCCTGGCCGCCGCCGTGCGCGACTACATCATTTAGGCAGCGGCGGGCGGAACCGGCCCGCCGGAAATGTTTCGTCGGAATCTATTGACAACTGGAAGAAAAAGCGGTACGATTTAGCTGCAAGGCATAAAAAATTGCAACGCAGGAACGGGTGTTGGCACACCCGCCCCCTGCACACGGAGCCTCACCTCCATATGCAACCGAATTCTCGGCACGTTGCGTTCTTTATTATAACTCCCGTTTCCTTTTTTGTACAGAGGGGCGGGAAGGGATTTGAAGGGCGCGGGTGTTTTTTCGGCGACACGTGTATATGGATGGATCGTATCATCCGTGTACCGTGTCTTTTTTATGTCTTGTATGCGGGCGGCCGGGTTTGGGGCCGCGGTTCCCCTAACCAGGCCGCGGTTCCGCGCAGCACCCTCTGCGCCCCGACCGCTCGCCTTTTTTGATTACAACTTTTTTATCTCGTGTTTCCTGCTGTGAAAAGAAGTCCGGTGCGGACGGCCGTCCGCCCCCTGCACTCCCGGGGAGCCGTCCGCACCCTTTTATTCGGAACGAACGGCAGGGTGCTTTTCCGGCAGAACATGACGAAGGGCCGGGTCGCGGGCAGGGGCTTCCTAAAGCAGCTGTTCCTTTTGCGGGGGCCGTTGGCGGGGAGGGGGGCGCAGCCCTTTTTCCCAATAATATCCTTCCGGAATCTGCAGGCTGTCCCTTTTGCGGGGGTTAAAAGCAGGGAGGGGGGCGCGAGGGGGTGGGCATGTTCCCCTCCCGATCTATAGATACCCCCTTCCGCGCCCGGACGTCCCTTAAAATTACGCCGAGCTTTACCCGGACGGTCCCGGTACAGACAAGCCGGCCTCCATTCAGATGAGACTATAAACGGTGATCGCCGTAGGCGCGTTGGGCGTTTTACGCCCGCGGGAGGGGGCAGGGGGTGGGCGTTGGTTCGCAGGGCGCTGAAAGTTTCAGCTTTGCTTTCTGAATAGTTATTCATCTTGATTATAGATTGCGCTCAAGCCGCGCGGGCTCTGACTTTCTGTCTTGGCAGAAAGTCAGCAAAGAGCCGCGCAGGGGGGACTTAACCTCCGCACGAGAGGGGCCCTAATCCGTCCCCCCTGC
>DAIUFE010000056.1:0-9754 GCA_036844765.1 Caproicibacter sp.
CGGACAACGGCCTTCAGGACCTGACCATCCTGATGAACGCGTTCGGCGCGCACGAGGGCTTTTATGCGGACTCGGAGAAGAAGACGATCGGCTACGGACCGCTGGAATCCCAATACGAGGAAGGCCTCAAATACTGCAACAAGCTCTATAAAGCCGAACTGATCGACAAGAACTATATCAACGCCAACAACACCGACGCTTTCCGCGCCAAGATCGCCAAGAACGAGGCCGGCATGATCTATGCGTGGCCGCTGAGCGGCCTCGGCTACGGGAACACCGCGGTCGCCAAGATCGACCCGAGCTACAAATACGTCGCGATGCTCCCCGTGAAGGGACCGAACGGCGACCGGTTCAAGGAGAGGCCCCAGGCCGCCGTGACCCCGCGCACCGTGATCACCGCGGGCAACAAGCATCCGGAGGAAACCGTCAAATACCTGAACTATCTGTTCACCAAGGAAGGCCAGACGCTGATGAACTACGGGGTGGAGGGAACGGACTACACCCTCGACAGCTCCGGCCAGCCGAAATTCACGGACGCGGTTCTGAAGGACCCGAAGGGCGCCGACCCCGCGACCGCGCGGATCAACAAAGGCATGCAGGTCGGGCTGCCGTTCGTGGCGACCTATGCGTGCGAATCCCAGACCGCGTCGAAGGACATCTCCGACGCGTGGGAGATGTATATCAAAGGGGATGTGCTGTACCCGAATTTCCCGAGCCTGCCGCTCGACGAGATGCAGGTCGGCGACATCAGCGGAAAGCTGACCGACCTGACGACCTTCGTGCAGGAGAATTCCAACAAATTCATCATGGGGACGGAATCGTTCGACAACTACGACAAATTCGTCTCCACGATCAAGAGCATGGGGATCGACGATATCCTGAAGACCTATAACGACGCCTATGCGAAATATCTGAACCTCAACCAGTAGCTTCCGGGCCCGGCCGGAGGGGTGTTCCCTCCGGGCCGGGCGCGGCGCCGCCTCTGTTTTCCGCCGGCCTCCGAACCGTATGCCGCCCGCATACGGCCCGGAGGCTTCGGCGTCCGGAGGCTCTGCGCCGCCTTTTCGGCCGCGGATGATTTCGATATTTTAAGATTTTTCTTTTTTGTGCTCTAATTCTGCCCGGCCGCCGTACAATGGAGGAAAGGCCGGGGAAAGGATGGATGGTATGCTGATCGACGTGCACGCTCATCTCTGGAAGGGAAGGTATGAGGACGATAAAAAGACGATTCTCAGGCTTGCCGAAAAATATCATGTGGACCGGTTTTATATCTCTTCGCTCGGTTCCCTGTATCCGGACCGGGAGGAGATCGAGGAACTGAACGGGGAGACCCGCGCGTTCATGAAGGAGGAGCCGGGGCTCGTTTCCGGCTACTGCTATGTGAACCCCGCGCTGGAAAGCTCGCTGGACACGCTGCGCCGCGGGATCGAGGACGGCGGGATGTCCGGCATGAAGCTCTGGGTCGCCACCTTCTGCGACGATCCGCGGGTCTACCCCCTGGCCGAGCAGTGCATCCGGTACGGCGTCCCGATCCTGGTCCACGCGTTTTACAAGGCGGTCCACCAGCTGGAGTTCGAATCGCTGGGCGAAAACGTCGCCCGCCTGGCCGCCCGGTATCCCGAGGCGAAGATCATCATGGCCCATCTGGGCGCCGACTGCTACACCCAGCTGAAGCCCGTCCGGAATCTGAAAAACGTGTCGGCCGACATCTCCGGCTCGCTGTACCGCAGAGGGGAGGTCGATTACGCCGTGAAGACGCTGGGCGCGCGCCGGGTTCTGTTCGGGTCGGACGCGCCGGAAGCGAATTTCCTCGTCAATCGCGGGCAGGTGGAGGAAAGCGGTCTGACGGCGGAGGAGAAGGCCCTGGTCTTCGGGGGGAACGCGGCCCGGCTGTTCGGCAGGTCCCGCCCCGCGGCACAGGGCGGAGGAAAGGAGTAAAAGTCTGATGGAACGGATGGATGCAAACTGTCTGGTGGGGAGCTGGCCGTTCAGAAAAGCGGGAAGGAGCACCGCCGCCGAGCTGCGGAAAATCCACGGGGAAAACGGGATCCGCTGCGGCTGCGTCGCGTCGCTGAACAGCATCTTTTACAGCGACCCCTTCGAGGGGGAGGAAGAGCTGCACGAGGATCTGAAAGGGACGGAATACCGCCAGGTGATGACCGTGAATCCCGCCCTGCCCGGCGGGACCGGGGATATCGCGGAAGGGGTGCGGCGCTTCGGGATCGCCGGGGTCCGCATCTATCCCGGATACCACCGGTACGCCCTCGGCGACCCGTGCGTCGCCGCGCTCTGCGCGGAACTGAAAAAGCAGGGGCTTCCGCTTTTCCTCCCGCTCCGCATGGAGGACGAAAGGCTGAACTATCTCGCCGCCCCGCGCCCGCTGCCGGTGCGGGAGGTCGAAAGCTTCCTTTCGGAGCACCGGGATCTCACCGCCGTCGTCCTCGGCGCGCGCCCCCATGAGATCGAATCGCTCGGCGGGGAGCTCCGGAGCCGGCCCAACCTGTATTTCGATCTGTCCGGCCTGAAGGACGGGCAGTTCAACGTGGAGCGGCTCGTCGGGGAATTCGGCGACGGAAAGCTGGTGTACGGTTCGCTGTATCCGCTGTACTGCCTGAAAAGCTCGCTGCTGCAGGTGGAGACGGCGGAGATACCGGACCGCTCGAAAGAGAGGATCTTTTCGGGAAATCTGCTTTCGGCGCTGGCCCGGCCGGAAGGAAGGACTGCGGTTTCCGGATGAGGCGCGCCGGAAAGAAAGAAGGTGCGGCGCTTTGGATTACCGTTCCCTGGACCGAAAAGAATACGAAAACGTCCCGATCCTGAAGATCGAGGACAACCGGAACAATCTGCCTTTCTTTATCGCGAGGCTCAAGCAGGTCAACCAGACCAAGCACCGCCATAAGTTCATCCAGATCGTCTACATCCGCAAGGGGAAGCTCAAGCATGTGATCAACCGCAACTCGTTCGACGTTTACAAGGGGGATATCTTCGTGATTCCCCCGTACGTCCCCCATTATTACATCGACGCCTACCACGAGGACTACGAGGTCATCGAGTTCGAGTTCGTCCCGGAGTTCATCAACGAGCGGTTTTCGGAGGACCCGCACGGGGGCGGCAGGTTCATGGATTTCGCCTATCTGGAGCCGTTCCTCGTCACGGAGAAGGAGATGCGCCCCAGGCTGAACCTTTCCGGCAGGATCCAGATGCAGGTGGAGGAAATCCTTGACGAGGTTCTTGAGGAATACGAGTCCCGCGAAGCGGAGTTCGCGCTGATGATCAAGGCCCTTCTGCTCAAACTGCTGGTGCTGGTCGAGCGCGAGTTCCAGAAAACCCTTGCCGGCACGGCGGACCAGGAGCTTTACGACGAGCACAGGGACGCGATCAGCCGCGCCCTGCGCTATATCGACGAGAACTTCGAGAAGAACATCAGTATGGAGCAGGCGGCCCGGATCGCCATGCTGTCCCCCTCGTACCTGCGCTATCTGTTCAAGCAGATCACGCACCGGACCTTTACGGAATACGTGCAGAACCTGAGGATCTCGAAGGCGATCGAGCTCCTGAAGACGCGAAGGGATCTGAGGATCATCGACATCTGCTATGCCGTGGGATACAACAGCGTGAGCTATTTCAACCGGGCGTTCCGCGAGGCGACGGGAGTCTCCCCGAAAGCCTACCGGCGGCCGGACCGGTGAGATGCCTGCGGAAGCTTCCGCAAAAAGTACGTTCCGGGCAAGCGGTTGGTAAATTATAGGCAAAGCGGAATTGAAAAAATCGATTACAATAGCAGAAGGGGAAGGCCGGCATTTTGGATTGCCGCTCCGCCCGGCCGGAACGGAGGAGCGGGGAACAGGGGAGAGGATGAACGGATGCTGTGGAGAAAAGGCGGGGCGGTTCTGCTGGCGGCGGTGGCCGTGATGAACGGCGCCGCGCTTTCCGGCTGCTCCGGCGCCGCGCCGGCGTACCGGATGAAAGGGCGGACCGCCGTGTTCGCGGAGGATTCGGATTTCAAAGGGGGACGGTTTGAAGGGACGGCGGTTTCCGCCGGCGGAATCGCGCTGACGGAGGGGCGGAAAGAAGGCTTCTATCAGTCCGGGACGATCGCGGCCGACCCGTTCCAGAGCCTGCTGCTTTCCTGCAATGCCGATACGCCGGGGGATTCGTCGGTCCGGATCGAACTGCAGGTGGAGCGGGACGGGAAATGGTCCGGCTGGCTGAACTGGGGCGTGTGGGGCTTTTCGGCCCGGTCGGGCTCCAACCTCAGTTCCGAGCGGGACGAGATCGCGGGGATCGACGAGGACGTCCTGACGGTTTCGGACGGAAAAACGGCGGAGGCGCTCCGGTATCGCCTGACGATGGACCGGAACGCGTCGGAGGAAAGCCCCGCGGTCCGGTGCGTCGCGGTCTCCGTCCGCGGGGAAGGCGAAGCGGCTGCGGCGGCGGAAAATCCGGCGCCGAAGGTTCCGGGAAAAATTCTCGACGTGCCGGCGTTTTCACAGATGACGCGCGACCCGAAAATCGCGGCGGAAATCTGCAGCCCGACCAGCGTCGCGATGGTTCTGAACTATTACGGGGTCAGCGTGCTGCCGGAAGAGGCCGCGTGGGGAGGGTACGACAACGCCGGCCTGCTGTTCGGGAACTGGGCGTTCAACTGCGCCTATGCGGGAAGCTACGGCTTCACGGCGTATGCGGAGTACGTCGGTTCGCCGGACGATCTCAAGCGGGAGATCGCGCAGGGGCATCCCGTGATCCTGAGCGTCCGGTATAAAAACGACGAATCCGTGGAGGCGGACCTGCCCGTCCTGCACGGCGCGCCGATCGACAAGACGGAAGGGCATCTCCTGGTCGTCTGCGGCTTCGCCGCCCGGGACGGGAAGGAATACGCCGTCGTCAACGACCCGGCGGCCGCATCGGACGGTGAGGTGCGGCGCGAGGTTGCGGCGGACGAGCTGGAAAACGCGTCGTTCCACGTCGCCTACGTGATCCATCCGGGCGGCGGCCCGGCCGCGGAGCCGAGGCGGCTGAAAGCGGAGCTGGCCCCGACCGGGAAGACGAGAGCCGGCCTGGACGGTACGGACAGCGAATACCGGCTGGTTTCCGGCGGAAATACGGTCGACGTCAGCCGGAACAACGCGCGCACGATCCTGTTCACTTCCGACGGGAAGCGGTACCGGTATCTGACCCCGGCTTCGGAAAAGACGCTTTGGCTCGGGGCGGGCCTGGAAAAGGGGACCTGCGATTTTCTGATCGTCTGCGCGGACCGGAAGGTTTATGCGGCGCGGCTGAAAACATAGTAAAAGTAAAGGATTTCGTCAAAAAGGGCAAGAGGTCCTTTCCGCCCCGATGATATAATATCTTTCGGAGGCGAAGGCGGCGCGGGCCGACGGGATTTTCCCGGGATGCCGCGCCGCGGAAAGGATGAGGGCAATGAGCGAGACTTTAGCTTTATACGGCGGGCCCAAAGTCAAGACGACCCCGTTCGGAACGGGGCGGCGCTTCGGGGAACCGGAGAAAAAGCAGCTCGGCGAGGCGATCGACCAGAACACGCTTTTTTACTGGTACGGGCACAAGGTGAAGGATTTCACGCAGAAATTCGCCCGCATGTGCGGCGTGCCCTACTGCGCGGCGGTTTCCTCGGGCACGGCGGCCATCCATACGGCGCTGAGCGCCGTGGGGGTGACGGCGGGGGATGAGGTCATCACGACGCCGATCACCGACATGGGGTCGGTGATCGGGATCTTCTACCAGAACGCCATCCCGGTCTTTGCGGACGTGGACCCGCACACCTACAACCTGGACCCGAAATCGGTGGAGGAGAAGATCACCCCCCAGACCAAGGCGATCGAGGTGGTGCACCTGGCCGGGAACGCGGCCGACATCGGCGCCATCCTGAAGATCGCGGCGAAGCACGGGATCAAGGTGGTGGAGGACTGCGCCCAGGCCTACGGCTGCACCGTGGACGGGAAGCCCGTCGGCACCTTCGGCGACGCCGGGTGCTACAGCCTGAACGATTTCAAGCACCTTTCTGCCGGGGACGGCGGCATGGTGATCACGAAGGACGAGGACGTCTACCGCCGGGCATTCCGCTTTGCGGACAAGAACTACGACCGGCTGGCGAAGGATAACGGCGCGATGCGCCGGGTCGAGTATCTGGCGCCGAATTACCGCATGACCGAGCTGCAGGGCGCCGTGGCCGTCAGCCAGCTGGACCGGCTGGAGCGCATCGTCTCCACGCGCCGGAGCTACGGCGACAGGATCACCGAGGGCATCGGCGGCCTTCCCGGCATCGATCCGCCGGCCGTGCGGAAGAACGTCCGTTCCTCCTACTGGTTCTACATGTTCCGGGTCGACGAGAAGGAGGCGGGCGTGAGCAGGGACGACTTTTCCAGAGCGCTCGCGGCGGAGGGCATCCCGAACCAGCCCGGATACATCCCCACCTGCATCTACGACTACGACCTGTTCCGCAACAAGAACGTGTTCCCGGGCAGCGACCTGCCGTTTTCCATCCGCCACGACCCGGATTCGATCCATTACGGGAAGGGCCTGTGCCCCGTCGCGGAGAAGGTCCTCGAAACGGCGATCCGCTTCAACATGTCGGAATTCTACACCCCGCAGGATATCGACGACATCATCCGCGCGATCCGGAAGGTCAGCGCGCATTTCGCCGGGAAATAATTCCCCGGCGGGCCGGACCTGAAAAGCGCGGACGGGATCTGCACAGAGAAACGGAGGAGTTTGCAGTGGCAAAATTCAAGATCGGCGTTCTGGCGGATTCTTTCCGGCTGAGCCTGAAGGAAAATATCCGGAAGGCGAAGGAAGCGGGCGCCGAAGGGATCCAGATCTACGCGACGTCCGGCGAAACGGCCCCGGAGAACATGACGCCGGCCAGGATCCGGGAGCTTCGGTCGGCCGTGCGGGAAAACGGGCTGGTGATCTCGGCGCTGTGCGGCGACCTCGGCGGCGGGTTCGCAAGACCGGAGGAAAACGCGCGGAAGATCGAGAAATCCGAGCGGATCATGGACCTTGCGAAGGAGCTCGGCGTCGGCGTCGTCACGACGCACGTCGGCGTGATCCCGCAGAGCGAGGACCATCCGCGGTGGAAGATCCTTCAGGACGCCTGCGGGCGGCTCGGGGAGTACGCCGAAAGCGTCGGCGCCGCCTTTGCGATCGAGACCGGGCCGGAGCCTTCCGCCACGCTGAAACGCTTTCTGGACAGTCTGCACTCCAAGGGGGTGCGCGTCAATCTCGACCCGGCCAACCTCGTGATGGTGACGGGGGACGACCCGGTGCAGGCGGTTTACCGGCTCAAAGACTACATCGTCCACACGCATGCGAAGGACGGCGTGATGCTCCGCCCGGGGAACCCGGAATCCTTCTACGGGATGCCCGGCGCGCCCGCCCCGGACGGCGAGACGTTCCGGGAGGTCCCGCTGGGCGAGGGGAGCGTCGATTTCCCCGCTTACCTGCGCGCGCTCGATTCGATCGGGTACCGCGGCTTTTTGACCATCGAGCGCGAGGTGGGCGAGAATCCGGAGCGGGACATCCGCGCCGCGGTCTCGTTCCTGAACCGGTCCATCCGCGCGCTGGATGCGGCAGGCTGAGCCTGCACGTACGGCCCGCCGTTCAGTCCGGAGCGGAAGATAAGCTTATTTGGGCGGGACTGTCTACAGCATTTCCAGTTGATTATGCAAGTGGGTTTGTGTTTTCCCCCCGCCTTCGGCGGGGGGAAAACACATCATTCTTCGCAAATTGAAATGGAATTGCTGTAAGACAGCTCCCGCAGTTTTTTAGTCAGGACGGGTTTTCAAATTTATGCGAGAATGTCCGCTTGAGCAGGATCGGCGCGGCAATCGTCGTGAGCAGCACGACCAGGATCGTGGGGATGAAGACCTCCTGCGTGATGATGTGGTTCTGCAGACCGATATTCGCGGTGATCACGGCCACCTCTCCGCGCGAGACCATGCCGGCCCCGATCTGCGCCGCTTCACGGCGGCTCATCCGGCACAGGCGGGCGGCAGCTCCGCATCCCGCGATCTTGCCCGCGACCGCAGCGACGAACATCGTGAGGGTGATCAGAACCACCTTCCCGTCCAGCCCGGTCAGGGTCGCTTCCAGCCCCACGCCGGCGAAGAAGATGGGGGAAAGGAACCCCGACGAAATGGCCCTCACGTTCCGCTCCAGATATTCTTTATGCCTGAACCGCGAAAGCGCCAGCCCGAAGAGATAAGCGCCCGTGATGGCGGCAATGCCCGCGCTTTCCGCGGCGCACGCGGCGAGGAGGGTGAGCGCCAGCGTGAACGTGAGCAGCGTGCGGTCCGGGGGCCGGTTGCCGATCCGCCCGTTGGCGATTTTGGGCAGGAAGACGACGGTCAGAGTTCCGGCTAAGCAGAAAACGGCAATGCCGCCCAGCTTGACGGCGAGCGAGACGCCGCCGCCGCGGGCGCCCAGTAGGACGGAAATCAGCACCAGACCGAGGACGTCGTCGATCACGGCGGCCCCGAGGATATGGATGCCCGCCCGCGTATTGAGCTTGCCCATCTCGGTCAGCGTTTCCGCCGTGATGCTGACGCTCGTGGCCGTGAGGATCGCGCCGATGAACAGATTTTCCGCCGGGTCCTTGAAAAACAGGAATGCGCTCGCCGTGCCCAGCAGAAGGGGGAGCAGAATTCCCATCGACGCGATTGCGAAGGAGGATTTCCCGGCTTTTTTGAGCTGCCCGGCGTCGGTTCCCAACCCGGCCAGAAACATCAGCAGAATCACACCCAGATTGGAAAGCAGCCGGACGCCGTTGTCGTATGGGACCCAATTCAGGGCCGCTGGCCCCAGCGCGACGCCGGCCAGCAGCGCGCCGAGGACCTCCGGCATCTTGAACCTGACGCTGATCAACCCGCCCGTCTTGGCCGCGATCAGCAGCAGAGCGGTATGGAACAGAGTTTTTTCCATTTTAATTCCCCTTGAAGCCCGTGAAAGCACACAAAATAAAAGGGCGGAAAGCCCACAAGGGACTTCCCACCCAAGAAGCCGATTCTTGAAAACGGCTTGCGCCGTCCAACCGCAGCGGTCGTATGACTGATGTTTATTTTAGCAGGCATCAGGCAAAAAATCAATGCCTGCTTTGATGACGGATAGTTCGGTGCCGCTTTTCCAGCGCATTTCGTTTCTGAACTCCTGCGGCGGAACCATCCGCCCCAGCGGGTCCAGCGTTCTGACAAATCTTCTCTGCATTTTCATTTTCCTTTTCAACGATTGACCTTCTGTGAAGGTCATAGGAATACTCATTTTAACATATGCTTTTTACTTTTCTTAATGACAAGCGCTGAATGTCAAAATATCAGGAGAAGTATCATGTTCAAAAATAAAAATGCAGATGAGACGCTCAATCTGTGCGGCAATAAAATTACGGAACTGCGCAAGAAGATGAAATTGTCTCAGCGCGCTTTGGCAGATCAGATGCAGCTGCAGGGTCTGGATTTGAACAAGAATGCGATTCAGCAAATCGAGAGCGGCCGCCGTTTTGTGACGGATCTTGATTTGGTCCGAGTGGCGAGACTTGGGTAGCGCAATTTTTCCCCGCGTTCCGCGAGTCCCTTTTTTCTTTGCAGTGCTCCGAAGGGGCAGAGAGTTTTCCCCTCCCTTTGCGCCGGTGCTCACTGCGGCCAACCTCGCCAATAGGGGAGAGGGTGCCCTGCGGCACCCTCTCCCCTATTGGTCCGAGTGGCGAGACTTGGGTAGCGCAATTTTTCCCCGCGTTCCGCGAGTC
>DAIUFE010000057.1:0-8226 GCA_036844765.1 Caproicibacter sp.
ACGACCTCTAGCGTGACAGGCTAGCGTTCTAACCAGCTGAACTACCGAGCCATACGGCTGCTTTTTCTGCGGCAACGGTATTTATTATACAAAGCGCAGGGAAAATTGTCAACCTCTTTTTTCGTCCGTTCCGAAGCGGCAGGCGGCGGAAGGTCGGGCGGGGCCGGCTTCTTCGCCGCATTCCGCACTTTTCGCGGCGCGCCGGGCGCGGAAATTTATTTTGCGGGCCGGCGCGCCCCGCGCCGCTCCGGCGGACGTTCCCCGGCGCCGCGGCCGGGAACGCGGACGAATTTTCCGGGACTTGCGGAACAATTTCTGACAGAAACGGCGGGCGGGCCGGGCTATAATGGGTGACAATCCGACGGGGAGCGATGCGGATGAAGCAGACGGTGTATGTGGACGTTCTGGTCGCGGTCAATCTTTTCATCACCTATTTTCTGCTGCGGACCGTCGCCGGGTTCCTGACGCTGCCGGTCCGGCGCGGGCGGATGGCGGCCGCCTCCGCGGCGGGCGGGCTGTGCTCCCTGCTGATCCTCCTGCCGGAGCTCCCGGCGGCCCTTTCCGTCGCCGTCAAGCTGCTGATGTCGGCCGGCATCGTCGCGCTGGCGTTCGGGTACGGCGGCGTCCGGCGCCTGATCCGGGACGCGGCGGCGTTTTTCGGCGCCAGCTTCGCCTTTGCGGGGCTGATGCTGGCCGTGTGGTATTTCTTCGCGCCGCAGGGACTGGTCATCCGCAATTCGATCGTCTATTTCAACGTTTCGCCGCTCCTGCTGATCGCGCTGACCGTCGCGTGCTATTTTGCGCTTTCCGCGATCGGGCGCGTGACCGGCCGGCGGATGCCGCGGGAGCTGCGCTGCCGGATGGTCGTCGGGTGCGGCGGGCGCTCGTGCAGCTGCACCGCGAAGGTCGATACGGGCAACACCCTTCGGGAGCCGTTTTCCAACGATCCGGTGGCGGTGGTGTTCGAGCCGGCGGTCCGGAAGGTCGTGCCGCCGCCCGGCAGCCGGAACCTGCGCCTCGTGCCGTTCGATTCCGTCGCCGGCAGCGGGGTGCTCAGGGCCTTCCGGCCGGACCGGCTGACCCTCTTCTGTGCGGGAAACACCATCCGGGTCCCCCGCGCGTACATCGCGGTGTCGCCCGTCCGGCCCGGCGAGTGCGACGCTCTTTTGAATCCGGAGCTTCTGCAAAAAAACGCCCGGCTGAATCTGGCCGAGCCGGGCGAAACGATAAAGCCGCGGCGGCAGCGGCAAAAAGGAAATGAGGAATGAGGAAAATACTGCGCTGGGCGGAGGCGGAATTCGGGAAGCTGCTGGTCCTGCTGCTGCGGCTTCGCGCGGGCTCCGGGGTTTTCTACATCAACGGACCGGAGACGCTTCCTCCCCCGCTGACGAAGCAGGAGGAAGCGAACGTGATGCGCAACATCATGAACCGCGTCCCAAACGCGCGGGAACCGCTGATCACCCACAACCTGCGCCTGGTGGTCTACATAGCCAAAAAGTTCGAGTCCTCCGGCGCGAACGTGGAGGACCTGATCTCGATCGGCACCATCGGCCTGATCAAGGCGGTCAACACCTTCTGCCCGGAGCGCAACATCAAGCTGGCGACCTACGCCTCCCGCTGCATCGAAAACGAGATCCTGATGTACCTGCGCAAGACCTCCCAGCTCAAGAACGAGGTCTCGATCGACGACCCCCTGAACGTGGACTGGGACGGCAACGAGCTGCTGCTCTCCGATATCCTGGGCAGCGACCAGAACGCCGTCAACCTCGACCTGGAGGAGGAGGTCGAGCGCGACCTGCTGCGCGGCGCGGTGTCGCGCCTGGCGCCGCGGGAAAGGCAGATCATGCGGCTGCGCTTCGGCCTGGACAACAACCGCGAGCACACCCAGAAGGAGGTGGCCGACACGCTCGGCATCTCGCAGTCCTACATCTCCCGGCTGGAAAAGCGCATCATCGAGCGGCTCAAGAAAGACCTGGAGCGCGTCAGTTAGCGGGTGTAGTCCAAAAGCACCCGGTACGCTTCGACCAGGGTCTCGAAGGTATAGCGGCGGCAATTCGCGGGGCTGGTGGACGGCAGCGCGATTGCCGCCCTTCCCGTCTGCGGCAGGCAGAGCCGCCGGTAGAGCGCCGCGGCCTTCGTCCCCGTGGTGAACACCGCCCGGATGCCGGTGCGGGCGAGCAGGCCCGCGATATCGTTCGCCACGGGATCGCGGATGCTTCCGTCGTCTGCCCCGCGGATGCGGCAGCTTTTCAGCACGTCCCAGAGGGCGATGCGGTGCTCCAGCAAAAAGTCGGCCTTCTCACCGTTCGCGGCCGGCACCGGTCCGCCGTAAAGCGCCGCGAGGACGCGCCAGAACCGGTTCTGCGGATGGGAATAATAGAAGCCGTATTCGCGGGATTTGGGCGACGGCATGGTCCCGAGGATCAGCACGCGGGAATTTCGGTCGTACACGGGCTCAAGCGGGTGCACGATCCGCTCCTCGGTCACGGACGGTCCCCTCTTTTCAGCGCCGCGGCGTAGCTCAGCAGCTCCGCGCGGGAATTGGGGCATTTTCCGTCCACCACGGCGGCGAGCAGAGCGCGCAGGATCTCCCCCACGGCGGCGCCCTCCGGCACGCCGGCGCGCAGCAGATCCCCGCCGTTCACGGCGAGGTCCCGCAGGCGGAAGCAGTCCCCGCGCGCGAGAAGCGCGTCCAGCATCGCCTCCGCCCGGCACAGCGCGTCCAGGCGGCCGCGGTCGGCGGGACTTTTGCCCACGGTGTCCGCGGCCTGCACGCGGAACAGGCGGTGCAGGTTCTCCTCGCCCAGACGGCCCAGCCTGCGCCGCAGGAAACGCTCGTCGGGCGGCAGGGGCACGTCGTGCCAGCGCACGAGCGTCGTCACGTCGGAGACGGTTCGCTTGTCGTACCGCAGGCGGCGGAGGATTTCTTCCGCCAGCTCCGCGCTTTTGGCCGCGTGCCCGTAAAAATGGCCCACGCCGTCGCTCCCGGCGGAAAAGCAGAGCGGCTTGCCGATATCGTGCAGCAGCATCGTCAGGCGCAGCACGGGCTCCCGGGGGACGGCGTCCACGCACCGGAGCGTATGCTCCCAGACGTCGTAGGGATGGTGGGGATTCCTCTGCCGAAAGCCGAAGCAGGGGTGCAGCTCCGGGATGAACTGCGCCGCGGCCTCGCGGAATTCCCTGAGGACGGCCGCGGCGTCCTTCCCGCACAGGAGGCGGGTGAACTCCGCCCGGATCCGCTCCCGCGCGACGCGGTCGAGCAGCTCCCGGTTCCGCAGGAGGCTGCGGGCGGTCTCCGGCTCCACGGCGAAGCCGAGGTCGGCGGAAAACCGCAGCGCCCGCAGGATGCGCAGGCCGTCCTCCCGGAAGCGCCGGTCCGCGTCCCCCACGCAGCGGATGCGCTTTTCCGCGAGGTCTTGGAGCCCGCCGAAGCAGTCCACAAGGCCGGTCTCCGGCCGGTAGGCGAGGGCGTTGACCGTAAAATCCCGCCGGGCAAGGTCCTCTTTCAGGCTGGCGGTAAACGCGACCGCGTCGGGGTGGCGGCCGTCGGAATACGGCCCGTCCACGCGGTAGGAGGTCACCTCGACCGCCGTTCCCCCGGAAAGGGCCGTCACCGTGCCGTGCCTGAGGCCGGTGTCGATCACCCGGAAGGCCGCGAGGGCCCGCTTCGCCTGCTCCGGCCGGGCGGAGGTGGTCAGGTCCCAGTCCTTCGGCGCAAGGCCGAGCAGGCTGTCCCGCACGCAGCCGCCGACGGCGTACGCCTCGTACCCGCCGCGCGCCAAAGCCTGCCGGACGGCGTCGACCTCCGGCGGAATTTGGATCTCCATGCTGATTCCTCCTTTTCAACTGAAACCTGTCGAAAAGATCGAACGGAATTTGCCCGCCGCCCCTGCATGATCCCCGCCGCGCGGGGCAATACTGTTTTATAGCAGCGCGACGACGGGGGGATGCGAAATGCAGTACAACAAGGTCGAGATCTGCGGCGTCAACACATCCAAGCTGAAAGTGCTGACCGAGAAGGAAAAGATGGAGCTCCTCCGAAAAGTCAGGGACGGCGACATGAAGGCGCGCGACGAGCTGATCAAAGGGAACCTGCGCCTGGTCCTCAGCGTGATCCAGCGGTTCACGAACCGGGGCGAGAACCTGGACGACCTGTTCCAGGTGGGATGCATCGGCCTGATCAAGGCCATCGACCATTTCGACATCAGCCAGGGCGTGCGTTTCTCTACTTACGGTGTGCCCATGATCATCGGGGAAATACGCCGCTATCTGCGGGACAACAACAGCATCCGCGTGAGCCGCTCGCTGCGCGACACGGCTTACAAGGCGATGCAGGCCAAGGAAAAGATCCAGGCGAAAAACGGCCGCGATCCCACCGTGGAGGAAATTGCGAAGGAGCTCGGCATCCCCCGCGAGGAGGTCGTGGTGGCCCTGGAATCCATCGTGGAGCCGATTTCGCTCTACGAGCCGGTCTTCTCGGACGGCGGGGACACCATCTATGTGATGGACCAGGTGGGCGACAACAACGACGACAAGAACTGGCTCGACGAGATCGCCCTCAAGGAGGCCATCAAGAACCTGAACGACCGGGAAAAGAACATCCTTTCCATGCGCTATTTCCAGGGGAAAACCCAGATGGAGGTCGCCGCGGAGATCGGTATCAGCCAGGCGCAGGTCTCCCGGCTCGAGAAGGCCGCCCTCGACAAGATCAAAAAGGATATTTAGCGGCGCCGCCCGCGCCCGCCCGGCCCGAAAGGCCGGCGCGGGCTTTTTTATTGTAACATTTCTTCGGCCCGCAATCAAATCGGCGCCCTCCGCGGCATACACATATCGCAGGGGGTGGAACGGTTGAACTGCAGGATCGACGACATGCGCCACAAGGAAGTCATCAACCTGAAGGACGGGATGCGCCTGGGGAACGTCTGCGACCTGGAGATCGACACGGCGACGGCCAAGGTGCAGGCCATCGTGATCTACGGCAGGCTCCGCTTTTTCGGCCTGTTCGGGCGCGAGGACGACATCGTCGTCCGGTGGCAGGATATCCAGGTCATCGGCGAGGATACCATTCTGGTGAACTACAGCGCGCTCTGCCGGACCAAGGGTCCGCCCCGCGGCCTCTCCGTCCTGTTCCGCGACCGATGAAAAGCCGGGGCTCCCCCCTTTTCCGCAGGGGACAGCCCCGGCCGCCCGGAAAAGCGGACAAGGCCGCGCTACTCTTCCGGGATCCCGGCGATGCCGTCGACCGCAAGCGAAAACAGCAGGCCCTCCGCCTCGGTCCGTATCCCGGCCGCGCGGCTGACGGCCTCCATGATCGCCTGTTTCCGTTCTTTCCCGCAGAGGATCGCGACGATCGTCCTCTCCTCCCGGAGGGAAACCCCCGGAAATTTTTCCTTCTCGTCCCCGCACAGCCCGCGCGCCTCCAGAATCGTGCCGCCCCGGGCCCCGGCGCTGCGCGCGGCGTCCATCACCCGGTCCGCAAAGCCGCGGTTGACGACGGCGACGATCAGTTCGTATTTTGCAGGCTGATTCATTTGATTGCTCTCTCCTTTTGCATCCGGCGCGCCGCCCGCCAGCGTCATCGGGACAAAACCGCTTACGCCGGAAAGCGGCAGGGTGAACGCGATCCCTCCGCCCGGCGCGCCCATCCGCAGCTCCCGCGCCAGCAGCGCGGGCAGGCGCCCCGCCTCCCGCCGGGGGATCAGACTGAAGACGACGTCCTTTTTTGTCTCCCCCAGGCCCAGGTAGTCCAGAAGATCCGAAGCGGCCGTGCCGAGCCCGAAGCAGAGGAAATGGAAAGGCAGCTTCCGCCCGCCGCAGACCGCCGCGGCCCTCTCGCCCTTCCCCCGGTCGACGATGGTCACCATCAGCCCTACGGCCTCCGGGCGGGTCTCTCTATTCATCGGAATTTTCCTCCTCATAGTCGATGATCGCGTCGGCGGCCTCCGGCAGCCCGGCGGGCTTCTCCCGCGCGGCGCGCTCCACCCTGCGCCGGTACAGCAGGCCCATCGCCTGGATCGCCACCACGGGCGCCATCGCGACCATCGCCACCACGCCGAACGCGTCGGTCATGACGTTCCCGCCCAGGCTGGCGCACGCCCCCATCGCGAACGGCAGCACGAACGTCGCCGTCATGGTGCCGCTGGCCACGCCGCCGCTGTCGAAGGCGATGCCGGTGAAGATGGGCGGGACAAAAAAGGTCAGGGCCAGTGCGGCCGCGTAGCCCGGGATCAGGAACCAGAGGATCGAGATCCCCGTCAGAATTCGCACCATGGAGAGGGCGATGGAAACCGACACGCCGGCGGAAAGGCTGCGGAACATAAACTTTTGGGAGATCGCGCCGTTCGAGACCTCCTCGATCTGGCGGTTCAGCAGGTGGACCGCCGGCTCGGCGGAAACGATAAAATACCCGATCAGCATGCCGAGCGGAACGAGAAGCCACCGGTGCTCCGACGCGCCGATCTCGGAGCCGAGAAAATGCCCGGCCGGCACGAACCCGACGTCGACCCCCGCAAGGAACAGCACGAGGCCCGCCAGCGTATAGAGGATCCCCACGCCGATCTTGATCAGTTCGTGCTTCTGAAAGCGCCTGAAGACCGTTTGGAACAGGACCAAAAGGGCCAGGATAGGCGCGAGCGCCAGCAGCACCTTTTTTCCGCTGGCGGGCAGGCTGGCCAGAAACTGCCTGGCCACGTCGCGCGTGGTGAACACGTCCGGCACCGGGGTCGGCGCGTATTCCGCCGTGGAAGGCCGGTACCATGCCCCGAGGACCAGCACCGCCATCACCGGCCCGACGCTGCTGAAGCCCAGCCAGCCGAAACTGTCGTCCTGGCTGCTGCCGCCGCGGATGGAGGCCAGCCCGACGCCGAATGCCATGAGGAACGGCACCGTGACGGAACCGGTCGTGACCCCGCCGCTGTCGAACGCCATGGGGATGAAATCGGGCGGCGCGAACAGCGTCAGGGCAAAAATCAGCGCGTAGGAAGCCGCGAACATCCAGGCGAGGTTCTTCCGGAGCAGCACCCTCGCCATGGCCAGCACGAGAAATGCGCCCGTGCCGAGCGCCGTCGTCCAGACCAGCACGTCGTCCGGGATGGAGGGGACCTGGTGCGCCAGGACCTGCAGATCCGGCTCCGCCACGGTGATCAGCACCCCCAGCACGAAACAGGCGGCCGCAGCCAAACGGATTCTGCCCGATTTCGTCAGCTCGATGCTGATGCCCTCTCCCATCGGGATCATCGCCATCTCCGCGCCGAGCGTAAAAAGCCCCATCCCGACGATCAGCAGCGCGGCGCCCGTCAGGAACAGCAGGACGGTGCCGATCGGCATGGGGACCGCCGTGACGCTCAAAACCAGCACGACGGCCGTAATCGGGAGGACGGACGACAGCGCCTCCCGAATCTTTTCTTTGAGATTTTTCTTCATCGGCACCCCCGGGTGTCAGAAGGGTTCATCGAAACGCTCGCGCGGCCGGGCTGAAAGCCCGCACCTCCCTGAAAACATCTGCGGATCGGAAGATCCGGCGCCGGATCCTTCGCGCCGCCGGACGCCGTTCTCACGTCCCGTCCGGGCTGCCGGTCCTGACGAACCGGCCGATCCTTTTATCCATATTGGAGATGTGCTTGGTCAGCCAGCCGAGCACCAGCTGGTTGGCATTGAGAATGACCAGCAGGCTCCCGCCGGAGGTCTCGTAGTCGCCGCGCAGCTTTGCAAGCCGGGCGATGAACGCGGTATGCGCCTGTTTCTGGAGAGCATACTCGGGGTAACGGATGCTCAGCATATAGGCTTCCTCATCGGAAAAATGTTTCTTCGTGTATTCGTCCAGGAAATCGAGCAGTTCCCCGATGTATCCCTTCGCCTGCCCTTTCCGGCCGGCTTCAAAGAGCTTTTCGGCCTTTTGGAACCAGATCTTGTGCTGTTCGTCGATCGGTTCGATCCCGACCGACAGATCGGGCGTCCACGGCATTGAAATCCCACCTTGTTTTCATAAAAATTGGTTCTTCCTTTTTTATTGTACCGGGCGGCGGCCGGATATGCAAGGGCCTTTTCAAGGCTTCCGCGCGTTTTTTTCCGGGGAAAACCGCTCCCGCCGCGGGAACTTTGAAATATTTTCTCTCCGGGGTTGACAAATCCTCTGGTTTTGGTATAATAAATCTTGCTGTTTCACTCAGGATCTTGCGGAATTGTGTAAAGGTAGCACGACAGACTCTGACTCTGTTTGTGAGGGTT
>DAIUFE010000057.1:8236-9705 GCA_036844765.1 Caproicibacter sp.
AGCGCTACGTTCGGGACGTAGAGGCCGCTGGTTCGAATCCAGTCACCTCGACCAGTTGAGAGCCTCGACACGCAATTCGCGTATCGGGGCTTTTTTGTTATTTTTTGCTTGGATGCTCGCGCCGCAACCTGCATCTACAGCATTTCCAGTTGATTATGCACGTGGGTTTGTGTTTTCCCCCGCCGAAGGCGGGGGAAAACACATCATCTTTCGCAAATTGAAATGGAATTGCTGTAAATTGAGCAAACGACACAAAAATCGGGCCGGCCGTAAAGGCCGGCCCGATTTTTCGCCGTATGCGGCCGGTAAGCAGAACCGGCCGGCACACCCCAGGAGGACCGAGACGGCCGGTAATTTTCCGAAACCCCAGAAAAGGGTCCGCGGAACGCGGCCCGGAACCGCAATGCCCGAATCCAGTCACCTCGACCCAATGGAATCCGCATGGATACTGGATTTTCCGGTGTTCAAGCGGGATTTTTTACTTTCCGAATGAAACGGCGCATAAAATCAGGCCAAAGATTCCCATGTGCGGCGCATCCGGCAGAAAGAGGGGACTCCCGTTGGCAGAGAAAATACAGGATCTGCTGCAGAACGCGATTCTCGACATTCTGGACTACGACATCAACACCCGCAGGGAAATGGACAGCAGAAACCGCGATTTCCCGTTCTACGTGATGTCCTACGTCAAGCGGGGGGAAGCCTGCCTGCGGGTCGGCGGGCAGGTCTACCGCACGGGCCCCGGCAGCATCATCATCGTGCCGCCCCACACGCTCCACGACCATTACAAGGAAACCTCCGGCGAGACGGAATTTCTTTGGTGGCACTTCCATTTCAGGATTTTCGGTGTGGTGGACGCGATCCGGATCCTGCGCCTTCCCCTGGTCTCCCGGCTCTCCGCCCAGGATCGATTTGAACAGCTGTTCCGCCGGTACTGGGAAGCCATGCACGGTCCGAAAACCCTCCCCAACCTTCTCCGGAGCCGGGCCTTCGGCCTGGACGTGATGGCCCTGATTCTCGAGGAGCTGATCTCCGGCCGCAGCATCGAAACGAACCTGAACATCCCGGAGGCGTTCCTCGGCATCTTTTGGGAAATTTCCGAGCCCGGTCCGGAAAAGATTTCGCTGAATTATTTGTCGGAGAAATATCACATGAGCCCTGCTTATATCTCCAACCGGTTCAAAAAATTTTTTGGCGTCGCGCCCATCGAGATGCGCAGGGAGATCGTTTTCCGGCAGGCGAAGCTGCTGCTGAGGACCGGCAGCCGGAGCATCGGCGACATCGCCCGGTCCCTCGGCTTCGAGAACGTGTTCGACTTCACGCGCGCTTTCACCAAGAAAGAAGGCGTCAGCCCGACCGCGTACCGCCGCACGCACCGGACGTTCTGAGCGTCCGTACCCGTACCATAGATCTTTCGTCCCCTCCCGTCCGGATACGCCCCGCGGACTTGCGCCGCGGGGCGTATCTTTAAT
>DAIUFE010000058.1:0-9089 GCA_036844765.1 Caproicibacter sp.
GGAACCGGGGCACGAGGCCCCGGCTCCCGGTCTGGTGCGGGCGACAGGATTTGAACCTGCACATCCTGCGATACAAGATCCTAAGTCTTGCGCGTCTGCCAGTTCCGCCACGCCCGCAGATCAAAAAACGCGCGGAGGTCCGCGCGTTTATTATATCCTATTTTTTGCCGCCCCGCAAGGCTCGCGCTCACAGCTTCAGAACGCCCTCCTCCAGCATGGACTGCGCGGCCAGCATCGCGCCCAGGCGGCCGCTCGGGTAGTTCAGCGCGCCCTGCATCCACGCGGCGTAGGGCGGGCGCAGCGGCCCGTCCGCCGAAAGCTCGATCGAGGCGCCCAGCGTGAACGCCCCCGCCGCCATGACCACCTTGCAGTCGTAGCCGGGCATGTCCCACGGCTCCGGCTCGACGAAGGAATCCACCGGCGCGCCCCTCTGCACGCCGCGGCAGAACGCCGTCAGCGCCCGCGCGCTGCCCAGCTCCACGGTCTGGACGATGTCCGCGCGCGGCTCGTCGAAGGCGGGGGAGACGCGGTACCCGAAGCCGCCGAACAGCGCCGCCGCGAACACCGCGGTCTTGAGGGCCTCGCCCGTCACGGCCGGCGCGCGGAACGCGCCCATGAAAAGCTCCCGGCTCGTGCCGAGCGTCGCGCCGACCTCCCGCCCGGCCCCGGGCACCGTCAGGCGGCGGGCGCAGCGTTCCACCAGGTCCCGCCGGCCGGCGATATAGCCGCCCGTGGGCGCGATGCCGCCGCCCGCGTTCTTGATCAGCGAGCCGGCCGTGAGGTCGGCCCCGCGCGCCGTCGGCTCGTCGCGCTCCACGAACTCGCCGTAGCAGTTGTCCACCATCACGACGCAGCCCGGCGCCTTCCGCTTCGCGATCGCCGCGATCCTCCCGATCTCTTCGACGGAGAGCGAGGGACGCAGGCTGTACCCGCGCGACCGCTGGATGTAGACCATCCGGACGCCCGGGCCGATCCGCCGCGCGAGTTCTTCATAATCCGGCCGCCCGTCGGGCGCGAGGTCCGCCTGCTCGTACCGGACGCCGAACTCCCGCAGCGAGCCGTCGCCGTCCCCCGAAAGGCCGATCACCGCGCGCATCGTGTCGTAAGGCTCGCCCGTCGCGCTCAGCAGGGTGTCGCCGGGGCGCAGCACGCCGAACAGCGCGACCGTCAGCGCGTGGGTGCCGCTCACGAAATCCGCGCGGGCAAGCGCGTCCTCCGCGCCGAAGGCGTCGGCGAACACGCGGCCGAGCGCCTCGCGTCCGCGGTCGCCGTAGCCATAGCCCGTGGTGCCCGCGAAGCAGCTCTCGCTCACGCGGTTCTTCTGGAATGCGGCCAGCATCTTCTGCTGGTTCCAGGCGGCCGTCCTCTCGATCCCGCGGAAGCGCGGAAGCGCCCGTTCCTCCGCACGCTCCGCCGCCGAAAGGATCCGGCCGTCGATCTTGAAATACGGATACAGCTCCATTTATTCTTCCCGCAGCTCCTCCGGCGCGGCGAGCAGCGGCCTGCCGTCGCGGTCCAGCAGCGGCGTGATCCCGCCGGCGTAGCCGGTGACCGACTTCAGGTACTGCACGCCGGTCTGCGTGTCGACGACGATCTGCAGCGTCGAGATCGTCCCCTGGCTGTAGATTTCCCGGAATCTCTTTTCTTTCACGGATTTTCTCCTTTCCGGCGGATTTCCGCCCATCTGCCGCAGGCGCAGAAGCCGAGGGCGCGGTAAAACGCCTCGTTCTCGCCGTCGGCGCGCAGAACGTAAAGATGCCCGCGGCGCAGGCGGCGCGCCAGTTCCCCGAGGGCCGTGCGGCCGTAGCCGCGCCGGCGCAGGCCGGGCACGCACGCCACGGCGGAGACCACCGCCGCGCCGTCCGTGACGGCGGAGCACAGGGCGACGGCCACGAGCCTGCCGCCCTGCCGCACGCCTGCGGTCAGGGCCGCACCGTGCCGCGTGCGGAACGAAAGGTCCATGTAAAACGGCTCGAATTCCGGCACGGGGAAAACGGCGGACCGCGCCTGATCCAGCACGGAATAGACCTCGCGCGGGCCGGGGTTCCACTCCACGTCGGCCAGGGGGCGGAGGATCTCCGCGCCGCCCGGCCTCAGATCCAGAATTTCGCCCGCGGCGGAAGCCGTCAGCCCCAGTTTCCCGGCGGCCGCCTCCGTGCAGCAGAAGGAGTCCGGGTCCAGCGTGCGCAGAAAGGCGGCCAGCTCTTCCGCGTCCAGGGTGCCGGCGTCCTCCAGGACGGCCTGGTCGTCGATCCGGGCGACGACGGCGCCGCCCTCCTGCACCCAGAACTGCACGGAAGGCTCGCCCATGCCGTAGGCGGCGGCCGCGGACCGGATCTTGCACCCGAACGGCGTTGCGTCCGAAACGGGAAGTTCGTCCATCGATTTCAGGAGTTTCAGCATAGTTGTTGGTTCGTCTTCGTTCCTTTCTTCGGAGGGAGGGCCGCCGGCGCGCGGCCCCTCTGCTCCATGCCGTTCACGATCCCGCGGAAGTGCTCGCCCCGTGCCTCGAAGCTCGGGAACATATCGAAGCTGGCGCAGGCGGGCGAAAGCGAGACGACGTCGCCCGGCGCGGCGTGCGCGCGGCAGAGGGCGACCGCCTCCTCCAGCGAGCCGGCGTGCAGGATCAGCGGGTTCCCCTCGCGCCAGCCGGGGGCGGCCTTCACGGCGGCCTCGATCTTCGGGGCGGCGGCGCCGAGCAGCACCAGCGTCTTGACCTTTTGCACCACGGCGGGGCCGAGCGGGTCGAACGGGATGTTCTTGTCGTACCCGCCGGCGATCAGCAGGATCTTGCGGTCAAACAGCGAGAGCGCGCCGCGGATGGTCCGGCTGGGCGTCGTGCCGATCGAGTCGTTGTAATAGCGGACGCCGTCCACCTCGCGCACGAACTCGTTGCGGTGGGGCACGCCGGGGAACGCGCGCGCGACGCGGACGATCTCCTCCGGCCCCGCGAGGCCCCAGACCGCGCAGATGGCCGCGAGGTAGTTTTCCACGTTGTGCAGGCCGGGGATGCGGATGTCCCGGGCGTTCATCACGCGCACGTCCTTTCGCCCCGGGCGCGAGAACCAAATGTCCCCGTTCGGCCCCATCCACGCGCCGAACGGCACCGCGCGCCGGCGGCTGAACGTCAGGCACTGCCCGCGGACGTCCTCCGCGAACGAAGCCGCGATGGCGTTGTCGGCGTTCAGCGCGGCGCGCCCGAAGGCGTTCTGGTGCAGCAGGATGTTCCTCTTGGCGTCGATGTATTCCCGCATGTCCTTGTGCACATCCAGATGGTTGGGCGAGAGGTTGGTGACCACGGCGGTCTGCGGGCTGCGGCGCATCGAGATGAGCTGGAAGCTCGAAAGCTCCGCGGCGACGAGGTCGTCCGGCCGCATCTCCCCGGCGCGGGGCAGCAGCGGCTCGCCGATGTTGCCGCCCACGTGAACGGTATGTCCCGCGGCCCGCAGGATCTCCGCGATCACGGTGGTGGTGGTGGTCTTGCCGTCGCTGCCCGTCACGCCGAGGATTTTGCACGGGCACACGTCGAAGAACACCTCCATCTCGGAGGTGACGGCCGCCCCGCGGGCGCGCGCGGCCTCGAGCTGCGGCAGGTGGAATTTCATGCCCGGCGTGCGGAAGATCACGTCCTCGTCCATGCCGTCCAGATACCCTTCGCCCGTCACGAGGCGCACGCCCAGCGCCTTCAGCTCCCGCGCGGTCCCGCCGAGCCGTTCTTCGGTGCGGCGGTCGCGCCCCGTCACCCGCGCGCCCGCACGCGCCAGCAGCTTCGCCAGCGGCAGGTTGCTGCCGCCCAGGCCGCAGAACGCGACCTTCTTCCCGCGCATCGACCGGTAGAACTCCTCGACCGTCATCCTCCGCGCCGCCTCCTCGCATACCGCCGATCTTTGTTATTATACCTTCCGCCGCCCAAAATAGCAACCTGCGGGCGGCATGCCGCCGCGGGAAAGCCCGACTCGGTCCGCCGCCGCCGGCAGGGGGCCGGTTTCGGCCCGCCGTTGCGCCCGGAGCGGACCGGAAGTTTTGTGTGGCGGGGCAGTTTAAGAAATCTCCCGAAGCGTCGGATTTTGCTTCGGGAGATTATCTTTTATTTTGGCAGGCAGGACATACGGTAAGGTTTTCGCCCGCCTTTTTCAAAAGGCGGAGGACCCGAGCGGCTTGAGCGCAAAGTAATAATAAGAAAGACGAATCAGAATTCAGAAAACGGGGGCCGGCACGTGCCGGCGGGAGCTGCTTCAAACCGTCCCGCCAAACAAAGCCCTTTGATTTACACCGGGTTGAACGGCGGGCCGTGCGGGCAGGCTCAGTCTGCCCGCGGGGTTGTGAAAAAGTGGAGGAAAAAGCCGAGCGCCAGCCCGGCAAGCATGGGGACGACCCAGCCCAGCCCGATGGAAAAGAAGGGGACGAACCTCCGGTAGAAATCCAGAACCGCCCGGGCCGCGGGCAGGGACGCAACGCTCTGCGGAAGGGCGTTCAGAAAATCGGCCGCCGCGTCGAACAGCGTGAAGAGGATGGTCGGCAGATAGACGCACCGGCGGTTTTGGAACAGCGGCGAAAGGAGCGCGAGCAGGATCAGCGCGATGGCCAGAGGATACAGGAACATCAGGGCCGGCACGGAAAAAGCGATGATCTGCGTCAGACCGACGTTCGCGATCAGGCAAGAGATCACGGTGAACGCGGCGGCGTAAGCCCGGTAGCCGAGAAAGCGCGGAAAAACGACCTGGAAGGTCTCGGCGCACGCGGTGATCAGCCCGGCCGCCGTTTTCAGGCAGGCAAGCGTGACGATCACGGCCAGCAGCGCGCTTCCCCAACCGCCGAAATAGAAACGGGCAATCTGCGCAAGGGCGATTCCGCCGTTCTCCGAAAGTTCCAGGCGCCCTCTGCTGGAAGCCCCGAGATACGCGAGGCAGCCGTAGACCAGGCCCATCAGGACCATGCTGATCAGCCCGGATTTCAGCGTGCCGGCCGCGATGCCTTTCGGGCTGCGGACGCCCAGGCCGCGCAGCGTCCGCACGACGATGATGCCGAACGCGAGGGCGGCCAGGGCGTCCATGGTGTTGTAGCCCTCCGTGAAGCCCTTGAAGAAAGGCTCCGCCCGGTACGCGCCCTGCGCCTGCGCGGCGCCCGGGTCCCCCATGGGCCGCGCGAAGCCCGCCGCGATCAGGACGGCGAGGAAAACCAGAAACAGGGGATTCAGGATCTTGCCGACCGACGTCAGGATCTTGCCCGGCCGGAGGGCGAAGAAAAGCGCGGCGGCGAAAAACAGCACCGAAAAGCCGCCCAGCCAGACGGTTTTGTACCGGTCCGGGACGAACGGGTCGATCCCGATCTCATACGACACGGTCGCGGTCCTCGGCAGGGCGAAGAGCGGGCCGATCGTCAGATACAGCAGAAGGGTCATGCCGTAGGCGAAAACCGGATGCACGCGGCCGGCAAGGTCAAACAGCCCTTCGCTCCCGGAAACCCCGATGGCCGCGACCCCCAGGAACGGCAGGCCGATCGCCGTGATCAGGAAGCCGGCGGAGGCGGGCCAGACGGCGCCCCCGGCCTCCTGCCCCATGTGGACCGGGAAGATCAGGTTCCCCGCCCCGAAAAACAAACCGAACAGCATGCTGCCCACGGCGGCATAGGACGCCGCGGATAATTTCCGATCTCTTTCCATCTTTTTCGCTTCTTCCCGCCCGCTGCTTTTTTAATTGAAAATATAGCGCAAATCCGGTCTTTTCGCCGGCGGAAACCGCTTTTCCGGATCATCCGCCGCCCTCCGCGCCGCTTTTTATACCGCTGACAGGACCTCGCACAGCGCGCCGAAAAGCGCCTGGGGCAGGCCCATGGCGTCCAGCGTGGCGATGCCTTCCCTGCCCTGACCGCAGACGACGCGGTAGATTTCCGCCTTCCGGTCGTTGGCGATCTGCGCCCTCAGCAGAATTTCATAGGCCTCGCCTTGGACGTCCGGGTCGGCCTCCCTGAGCCCCCCGGCGAACGAGATCGCGATTTCCTTCCCGGCCGGGGCGCCCGCGATTTTTACGGAAATGCAGTGCGTCCCCGCGTCGTAGGACGGGTTCGACCAAAAAGGCTCCCCGCCGACCCGGACCCGCGGCACCGCGTCTTCCACGCCGTAGAAGCGGACGTTCCAGTCCCGCGCGTTCGGCAGGACGGCGGTGTTCCCGCGCGCGGGGCCGATGGTGAACGACGCGGCCCCCCGCTCCGCCTTCAGGCTCATCGGGGTGGAGGCCCAGTCCTCTTCCCGGACGTCCGCCTTTTCCCCGTCGTCCTCCCACAGGGTGAAATGCCCTTCTTTGCCGGGATAGACGCGGATCTCCAGCCGCTGCGGATTGCCGGTCGAGTTGTCGTACGCCGTCATGTCCTTCATCGGGACGATCGCGCCGCTTTTGGCCAGCACCGGGATCTCCTCCAACGGGCGCCAGAGGTTCATCAGGCGGCCGCCGCGGTACCGGCGGCCCCGGAAGAAATCGTACCAGACGCCTTCCGGGATCCAGGTGAGGGCCTTCCCCATGCGGATCTGCGGGTCCGCTTTTTCCGTGACGGGGGAAACCATCAGCTCCGTGCCGAAATAGTAGTCGTTCGGGACGCGGTAAGCCTCCTCCCGTTCGGGCTCCAGATAATAGAGGGGGCGGACCAGGGGCTGGCCCTCCTCGCTCGCGATGCGGTTCATGGTGTATAAGTAGGGGATCAGCGCATACCGCAGCCGCAGGAAGCGGGCCATGACGTCCCCGGCCTCGCGGTTGAAATTCCACGGCTCCTTCCCGCTGAACGGGTTGTTGGTGCTGTGCAGGCGGTTGATGGGCGAAAACACGCCGAGCTGGATCCACCTCGCCGCCAGCTCGTCGTCCCGGACGCCCTGCATGTGGCCGCCGATATCGTGGCTCCACCATCCGTAGCCGACGTTGCTGGCGGTCGCCGTGAAATACGGCTGGAATTTCAGGCTGGCCCACGAGATCACCGTGTCGCCGGAAAAGCCGACGGGATAGCGGTGGCTGCCGATCCCCGCGTACCGGGAAAGGATCAGCGGGCGCGTCCCTTTCCAGCCGCTGTCCAGATAATGGTAATGGTTCAGCATCCACAGCGGGTCCAGGCCGGGGAGCTTCGTCGAGACCCCCTGCTGCCAGTCCAGCCACCAGAAATCCACGCCCTCCCGCTCCAGGGGATGGTGCAGGTCGTTGAAATACACCTCCATGAAATGCGGGTCCGTCACGTCGAACCGCACGGGCTCCCCGCCGCGGGGGTCGACGCCCATTTTCTCCGCGACCGCGGGATAGGCGTCCTCGTAGGCGCGGACCCCGTCCGCCGGATGCAGGTTCAGCGTGACCTTCAGGCCGTGGCGGTGGAGCCAGCCCAGGAACTCGCGGTGATCCGGGAACAGCTTCCTGTCCCAGGTATATCCCGTCCATCCGCTTCCGTATTCCGGCGGCACGTCGCCGACGCGGTGCCAGTCCATATCGATCACGGCCACGGAGAACGGGATCTTCTCCCTTTCAAACCGCTCCATCAGCTCTTCGTATTCCCGCTGGGAATACCGGTGGTACCGGCTCCACCAGTTGCCGAAAGCGAACCGGGGCAGCAGCGGGGTGCGTCCGCACAGGCGGTAAAAATCCTTCAGGCATTCCTGGTAGCGGTGCCCGTATCCCCAGAAATAAAAGTCCTCCTCCGGGTTTTCTCTCCGGGCCACCCAGCCGCTGCCGAGCAGGACCACGGCGGAGCGGTCTTCCATCACGGAGAACCCCTCCCGCGAGACCAAGCCGTGCCCCAGCGGGACCGGGCCGTCCGCCGTATCCAGCGTGCGCGCCGTCCCGCGCAGGTCGCGGGGCTCTTCCCCGTAATGCCAGACATGCCCGCCGGCCGTCCTGACCGTCAGGCCGTCCGCCGAGAATTTTTTGCCGTCGTACCGGATCTCCAGCGCCGCCGTCCGGATCCGGACCCCCGGCCCCGCCCGTTCCGCCTGGAACTCCGGCACCGGAAAATTCCGGTTCAGCACGATCTGGGTCGCCCGGTCCTCGAAAATTCCGCTTTCGCTGTACTCGAAGCGGATCAGCCCGTCCGTCAGGACCGAGATGCGGTAGCGGTCCCCCCGGACGACGGCCCCCGGGTCGGTTTTGGGATTCGTTTTCAGTTTGGCAAATTCAACGCTCATACCGTTCTCCCCTTCTGATCCTCAAGGATTCGTTTCGATCATTATACCATGCGGCCCGGCGCAGGGCGCGAAAAAATCGGGTTTTATTGGAAACTGTCCTCAGGCCGCGGCGGAACGGGAGAGCGCGGTCATTTCGGGATCTTCAATACCTTGACGCCGTAGGCGGGGAGGGTCAGCTCTGCCGGCTGCTTCTCGCCGCTCAGCAGATCGAGGTAAGCGCCCGGGAGCCGGACGGCTTTTTCCGCCTCGCTGAAATTCATCAGGAACACGTAATCGGCGGCGTCCCCCTCGCGCAGCTGGGCCGTCACGCCCTCCGGGAGCGGCGTTCCGAGGGCTGATTTCAGGCGCAGCTTCCGGACCAGCCCCGCGTAGAAATCGTCGAGGAAGCGTTCCTCCGTGCGGGCGGCGATATAGTAGACTTCCCCTTTCCCGAAGGGATGGACGGTCAGCGCCGGCCGCCCTTTGTAAAAGTCGCGGCCGTAGGTCGCCAGCACCCGGCTGCCCTCCGGATGAATCAGATCGCACACGTCGAAGATCCGGTAGCTGCCTTTCAAACCCAGAGGCGCGTCTTTTGCGATCTCCATCGAGTTTTGGTCCGCGTCCCACAGCGTGTCGGTCTCCTCCGCCCAGACGCCGGCGGCCTTCCGCAGCGGGCCGGGGAATCCCCCCAGCCAGCACAGGTCGTTTTCGTTGACCAGCCCGCTCCAGTAGGTGACGACGAGCGTGCCGCCCTGTTTCACGAACGTTTCCAGCCGCCCGGCGACGCCCGGCCGGATCATATAGAGCATCGGTGCGGCCACCAGCCGGTAGCGCAGAAAATCGTCGTCCTCGCCGATGATATCGGCGGGCACGCCCATTTTCCAGAACGGCCGGTAGTGGCTTTTGCAGGTTTCCTCATACTTTTTCTTTTCGCGGCCGAGGGCCTGGGCGTCGTCGA
>DAIUFE010000059.1:0-9026 GCA_036844765.1 Caproicibacter sp.
CGAACCCACACAACCAGCTTGGAAGGCTGGAGTTCTACCACTGAACTACACTCGCGTTTCAGCGACGGCTTTTATTTTAGCATATTCCGAAGCCGCTTGTCAATGATTCTTCCGCATTTTATGCGGCTTTTCCGCGCCTTTGCGGGGCCACTGCGGCCCGGGACACCGAAAAACGGGAATTTTTCCGGCGCAAATTGATATTTTGCGGGGAAAATGTTATGATAGACGCAGCTTCGTAAACGAAAAAGGAGGGGTCCCGATGCCCTGCATCCAGACGAAGGTCAGCGTGCCGATCCCCGCGGAAACGGAAGAAAAGCTGAAAACCAGGTTCGGAAAGGCGATCGCGCTGCTCCCGGGGAAGTCCGAAGAGTGGTTGATGCTCACGTTCGAGGACAACTGCCGCCTGTATTTTCAGGGGAAAAAAGAGCCGGGGGCCGCGTTCGTGGCCGTCAAGCTGTACGGGAAAGCCGGGAACGGCGCCTACGACGCGCTGACGAAGGAATTGACCGCGATTGTGTCCGAAGAACTGCGCATCCGCCCCGACCGGATCTATATCCAGTACGAAGAGACGGACCATTGGGGCTGGAACGGCGGAAATTTCTGACCCGCTCTTGAAGCCACCGTTCGGCCGGGAATTTCAAATCGGGCCGGGACCGGCCCGGATTGCGGAGGGATCGTTTTGAGAAAATCTGCTGCGTTTCTGGCCGCCCTTCTCGCGGCCGCCGTGTTGCTGACGGCCGGGGGATGCTCGGCGCGCTCCGCCGTTTCGCCCGAGGATTTCCAGAAAAAGGCCGAGGGGCTGGGATATTCCGTGCAGGCGCAGACCTCGTCGCAGGCCGGGGCGGAAAAAGAGCTTTCCGCCGCGAAAGACGGGTCCGACGTGCAGGTGGCCTTCACCGACTTCGGCACCGCCGCCGACGCGATGAGCGCCTATTCCGCCGTCAAGGAGGGCCTGCCTTCCGCGGGGGGCAAGACCCTCGACACCGACGCTTACAACCGGTACGCCGTCACGAACGGCGAGATTTATTATGCGCTGGTCCGGATGGATCATACTGTTTTGAGTTGTAAGGCGGCCGCGTCGAAGAAAAAGGACGTCGACGCCCTGGTCTCCGCGATCAAGTACTGAGGCCGCGGGGGGCGGGTTCACGGAAAATTTACAGGAAAAGCAACAAGCCCGGCTCCGGAATCTTGTAACAAAGCAGGATCCGCCCCGCGCCGGCTTGTAGTTTTTCTGCGGAAAGTGGTGGGCCGCTGTGACTGCCGGGATCGGCAGCGAGGAAAAAATCAAAAGCGTTTACGCTTCCCTGCGCGCTTCGGAGAAAAAGGTGGCCGATTACGTCCTCAGCCGGATGGACGCCGTCGCGGGCCTTTCCATCGCGGAGCTCTCGCGCCGGGCGGGGGTCAGCCAGCCCACGGTCATCCGCTTTGTGCGGGCGCTGGGGTTCAGCGGCTACCGCAGGTTCAAATTCGCGCTGCTGGAGGAAAGGCGGAACGGCGCGCCGGAAGCCGCGTTCGAGCCCTTGGACGGCTTTGACCTGCGCCCGTGGGACCGGCTCGAGGACATCCCCCTCAAAACCGTCCGCGTTTCCAAAAGCGTGCTGGACGACACCCTGAAATCCGTTTCGCCGGCCGCTTACCGGCAGGCGGTGGCATACCTTGCCGCCGCGCGCATCATCGATATCTACTGCGTTGAGAATTCCATGGCCCCGGCGAGCGATCTGCTCAACAAGCTGATCTACCTCGGGCTGCAGTGCCGCCTTCATACCGACGGCTACCTCCAGCAGATTTCGGCCTGCCACCTGAGCCCGGCCGATGCCGCGGTCGCGTTCTCCTACTCCGGCTCCTCCGCCGACACGGTCAAGGCGCTGAAGCAGGCGAAAAAATCCGGGGCGAAGACCATCGCCGTCACCAACGTGCGGGATTCCGTGATCGCCGGAAGCGCGGATGTCTGCATCCTTGCGGGCGGCAGGCGGAACGTCATCTACGGGAACGCGATCTTCTCCCGGGTTTCGCAGCTCGCCGTGGTGGATATGCTCTATATGGGCGTCATCCTCAGCGATTACAGGCGGTTTTCGGCGGAGCTCGACAAGAGCGGCGCCCTGATCCGCGACCGCGGATACGAAGCGCCGGAAAAAAAGAAATAATTGAAAACAAGAGAATGTTCTGAAAGCGTTGTCACTTTTCTACAACGCTTTCAGAGCTTTTTGTACTTTTTTACATGAATCTGCCCAAAACTTTACATAAACTTTATGGAGTTCCCTTGGGGACGATGCTACAATAAGCCTAAAATTCGGAGCGGAAACGAGAGAGCGGCACGGGGGCTTCCAGCGCCGGCGCCGCGGGGCATCCTTCCGAAAGCCGGAGCGCGCCCGGCTTTCGGGAATGCGGCGGTCCGCCCCGAAAAGCAAAAGCTTATCCGACAAATTTGAAATCCACCGAGGTTTTTATGCAGACGAAACGATATAAGCTCCTGACCCCCGGCCCTTTGACCACCACCGACACCGTCAAGCGGGAGATGCTGTTCGACCACTGCACGTGGGACGAGGACTATAAAAAGATCACCCGCGGGATCCGCGCCCGCCTGCTCCGGCTCGCGGGCCTTACGCCCGACCGGTACACCGCCGTGCTGATGCAGGGCAGCGGCACGTTCGGGGTGGAATCCGTCTTTTCCAGCGTGATCGGCGCCGGCGACAAGGTCCTGATCTGCTCCAACGGCGCCTACGGCGAACGCATGGCGGAAATCTGCCGGTGGAACCGCATCCCCTTCCTGCAGTACCGGGAGGCGTACGACCGCATCCCCTCCGCCGAAAAAGTGGGGAAGCTCCTGGACGGGGACCCCTCCGTCACCCACGTCGCCATCGTCCACTGCGAGACCACGACCGGCATCCTCAACGATATCCGGAGCGTGGGCGCGCAGGCCAAGGCGCACGGCAAGACGTTCATCGTGGACGCCATGAGCAGCTTCGGCTGCATGGAGATCCCGGCGGAGGAGTGGGGGATCGATTTTATGATCAGCAGCGCCAACAAATGCATCCAGGGCGTACCGGGTTTTTCGTTCATCCTCGCCCGCCGGGAGCCGATGCTGCGGTCGAAAGACACCGGCCGCAGCCTCTCGCTCAACCTTTACGGCCAGTGGGAGACCATGGAAAAGGACGGCAAATGGCGCTTCACCTCGCCCACGCACGCGGTGCTGGCGTTCGCGAAGGCGCTCGACGAGCTCGACGCGGAGGGCGGCGTCGCCGCGCGCGGCCGGCGCTATGCGGAGAACAACCGCCTGCTGATCGAGGGTATGGCCGCCCTGGGCCTGCGCACGTATATCGACCGGAAATACCAGTCCCCGGTCATCACCACGTTCCTCTATCCGGAAGGCGTCGGTTTCAGCTTCGCCGACATGTATCGGTATATCAAGGACCGCGGGTACGTGATCTATCCCGGCAAGCTGACGGAGACCGATACGTTCCGGATCGGCAGCATCGGGGAGATTTACCCGGAGGATATCCGCAGGGTCTGCGGAATCATGAAGGATTTCCTGCAGGCCCGGAAGAAGGAGGCGCTCTGATGGAAGCGGTGATCTTAGACTGGTCCGGGACCGCCGTGGATTACGGCTGCTTCGCCCCGGTCAAGGCGTTCCTGGCAACGTTCGCGAAATACGGCGTCCGCCCGACGCTGGAGGAAACGAGGAAGCCGATGGGCATGCTCAAGCGCGACCACCTGCGCGCGATGCTCGCCGTGCCCCGTATCCGGGAAAGCTTCACGCGCGCCGCCGGTCACTCCTGCGGCGAACGGGATGCCGAGCGGATGTACGCGACCTTCGAGGAAGAGCTGCTGAGCATCCTCCCGGATTATTCCGAACCGCTGCCGTTCGTGGCGGAGACCGTCCGGGGGCTGCGCGCGCGGGGCGTGAAAATCGGCTCCACGACGGGCTATACGGACCGCATGATGGCGCTGGTGGCCCCGGCGGCGAAGGCGCTCGGCTACGAGCCCGACCTGTGGCTGACCCCGGACGCCGCCGGAGGGCGCGGCAGGCCCTATCCCTATATGATCTTTCAAAACATGGAAAAGCTCGGCGCCTCTTCCGTGCGGAAGGTCCTGAAGGTGGGGGATACCGTTTCCGATATCCGGGAGGGCAAAAACGCCGGGGTCTGGACGGCCGGCGTGGTGAAGGGAAGCTCCGAGCTGGGGCTTTCCAGAGAGGACTACGACGCGCTGCCGCCGGAGGAGGCGCGGCTCCGCACCGCGCGGGTTGCCCAAACCTTCGCGGACGCCGGCGCCGATTTCGTGATCCAGGATATGAGCGGGCTGATCCCGCTGATCGAAAGGATCGACGCCGCGGACTGAATTTCCGGATACGGAATCTCCCCTGTCCGACTGGACGGGGGAGATTCCGACGTGTCCTGGGGAAATCAAGAAAGTCGGCGCGGGCGGTCAGTCCGGCGCATAGGTTTCGAGAGCCTGCGTCGCCGGGGTTTTCTCGTCGAAATTGTAGAAACGGACCTCGAGGTCCCACGACGGGACGGAAAGCGTGAGCGGCAGGCCGGTCCCGGGGTCCGCGGTCAGCGAGAAGGCGCAGCCCTCCGCGCTGCCGGTGAACTCGTTTTTCCCGGAAGAGGTCAGGGCGCCGGTCCGCTCGGCGCCGTCCAGCGTGCGGACGAGCAGCGAGGCGAACGAGCCTTCCGGCAGGTTTTCCGTCTCGCTTTCGTCCGAAAGGCCCTCGTACGTCTGCGAAAAGCCGTCGCCGTTCCAGTACCACGCCAGCCCGGCGGGGCCGCCGGAGACGATTTCGACCGAAGCGGAGCCCGGCCCCTCGCGGCGGACCGCACAGGTGTATTTTTGGCCGCCGCAGGCGATGTCCGCCTCGCAGGAGAACGTGAAGTCCAGGTCCTCCGCCTTGAAGGCTTTCCCCGCCGAGCAGCCGCAGAAAAAAAGAAGGCACAGCGCCGCCGCGCCCGCCCAAAATTTCCGGAACATCGGCATCCCTCCGCCGGGCGGCCGCCCGGCGCGGTCACCGCCCGATTTGTAAAAACAGCTCCGGCAGCGCCGCGATCAGGTCGGTCGGCAGCATCGCGGTCTGCGAAAGCCGGGCGGCGCAGCGGTCGCCCGCCAAGCCGTGCAGATACACCGCGCCGGCCGCCGCCTCGAACGGGGCGATCCCCTGCGCCGCGAACGAACCGATCATGCCCGCCAGCGCGTCGCCGCTGCCGCCCTTCGCCATGCCGGGGTTCCCCGTCGCGTTGCGGTAGAGCCGCCCCTCCGGCGAGGCCACGAGCGTCCCCGCGCCCTTGAGCACAAGGGTTACACCGTATTCCGCGGCGAAGCGGAGCGCGTATTCCCGCCGGTGCGCCTGCACGTCGGCCGCCGTGGTCTTCAGCAGCCGCGCCATCTCGCCCGGATGGGGGGTCAGAATCAGCGGCGCCCGGGCCGTTTTCAGTTCATCTATATGCTGCGCGGCGAGATTTATGCCGTCGGCGTCCAGCACGGCGGGCACGCGGGCGTCCCTGAGCACCAGCGAGAGCGCCGTCCGCGCGGCGGGGCCCCGCCCCAGGCCGCACCCGGCCAGCACGGCGGACGCGCGGGAAAGCGCCGCGGCGAGCGCCTGTCCCGAAGCGGGGGAGAGCCTTCCGTCCGGCAGGGTGTCCGTCAGGGTGAACACCGGCTCCGCCAGGCGCGCCGCGACAATGGGGTAGACCGTCCGCGGCAGGGCGACCTCCACGATCCCCGCGCCGCACCGCAGCGCGGCGGCCGCGCTCATCGCGGCGGCGCCCGCCATCCCCTCGCTGCCGCAGACGCACAGCAGGCGGCCGTAGTCGCCCTTGTTGCTTTCCGCCGCGCGCGGCCGCAGCATCTTCCGCACGACCGCAAGCCCCTCCGTTTCCGGCAGGGGCTGCGCCGCACCTTCCCCCACGACCACCGCCGAGGCGTACCGCGCCGTGTGCGTGACGCTCACGCGGAAGCGCGCCCCGCGGGCGAGCGCCCGCGCCCGGCCGGAAAGGGCCAGCTCCGGCCGGCCGGAGCCGCCGTGCAGCAGCTGCACCTCCCGCAGGTCGAAGCCGTGCAGGCCCGTGCCCACGGCCTTGCCGAACGCCTCCTTCGCGCAGAAAGCCGCCGCCGCGCTGGCGGCGGAAAATCCGCGCTCCGCAAGCCCGGGGGTTTCGTCTTTCCCGAACACCCGGCCGCAGAAGCGCGGATTCCGCATCGATCGTTCGATCCTTCCGATCTCCACCAGATCAGTTCCGACCAAAAGCACTGAACGCCACCTGCCTCGGCAAGAAGGGCTTGATCGCCTTCAGGACCTTTTCCTCGGGGTCAAACACCACGAGGACGTTGCCCTTCTGCGGATGGTGGGCGCAGAAATACCAGCTGTCGCGCCCGTCGTCGTATTCCGACGTGAAGAAGCGGGCGTAGCCGCTTTTTCTCTGGAGAAGGTCGGGGCGGAATTTGCCGATCTCCTCGATGTCGTGCGCGTCGGCCGAAAGCACGCGCTTGCGCCTGCGGCGGTTGATGATCTTGTCGATCGTGATGTCGCCGTTCGTCACGCTGTACTCGAATTCGAGGCTGCGGGAGGAGATGATGTAGTACTCCCCAAAGCACACGCCGATCAGCACCAGAAAGGCGACGGGCGGGTAAAGGAACGACAGGAAGACCAGCACCAGCCCGGCGAGGACCGTCGCCGCGGCGATCAGGTAGTCTTTGGGCCCGAACTTTTTCTTCACGATCTGCTCTACAAAAATATCCATTCCGTACCTCCGCAATTCATCCGCTTTGATCCTATTTTATTCATTATAACATGTGAAAAAACGATTTACAATTCCATTTCAGCCCTGTTCTCCGCGGTTTTCGCAGAATCGGGAGAAAAACTTCCGCTTGCATTTGCGCGCCCCGCGTGCTATAGTGAAAAACAGCAGAAAATCCCGATTCTTTTTGAAACGCGGAGAAGAAGGAAGTAGCCGCTTCCACCCGCCCGGAACAGAGAATCCGCGCCGCCGGCTGAGAGCGCGGCCCGGGCCGGGAGCGGCGAAGTTCCCTTCGGAGCGGGGCGGCTGAACCTTTCAGTAGGCCGCCACGGTTTGCCCCGTTACCGGCAGCGCGAGTAGAATGTTAGGGTGGTACCGCGGAGACTTTGCCTTCGCCCCTTTTTCGGGGCGGAGGCTTTTTTGATGGAAAGGAAGGAAAAGCATGAAGGAGCAGTTGGAGGCGATCCGCTCGGCGGCGGAGCGCGAACTGCGGTCGGCGGCGGACCGCCGCGGCCTGGAGGACCTGCGCGTCCGCTACCTGGGCAAAAAGGGGGAGCTGACCGCCCTCCTCAAGCAGATGGGGAAGCTTTCCGCCGGGGAGCGGCCGGCTATGGGCCGCCTGGCGAACGAGGTGCGCGCGCGCATCGAGACCGAGCTCGCGTCCCGCGCCGCGGAGCTGCAGAAAGCGGAGACCGCGCGCAGGCTGGAGAAGGAAAAAATCGACGTGACCCTTCCCGGCCGCCGCCGGGAGCTCGGCCACCGGCACCCGCTGAGCGCCGAGCTCGCCGAGATCGAGGAGATCTTCATCGGCATGGGGTTCCGGATCGTCGGGGGCCCGGAGGTGGAGTACGACTATTATAACTTCGAGGCGCTGAACATGCCGAAGGACCACCCCGCGCGCGACACGCAGGACACGTTCTATATCACCGACAACATCCTGCTGCGCACGCCGGTGCAGGTGCGCGTGATGGAGAAGCAGAAGCCGCCCATCCGCATCATCTCGCCCGGGCGGGTCTACCGCTCCGACGCCGTGGACGCCACGCATTCGCCCGTGTTCCACCAGATCGAGGGGCTGGTCGTCGACCGGGGCGTCACCTTCTCCAACCTCAAAAGCACGCTCGAGACCATGATCCGCCGCATGTACGGCGAGGACACCGTCGTGCGCTTCCGCCCGCACCACTTTCCGTTCACCGAGCCCTCCGCCGAAGTGGACGTGCAGTGCTTCGCCTGCCACGGGAAGGGCTGCCGCCTGTGCAAGGGCGAGGGCTGGATCGAGCTGCTCGGCTGCGGCATGGTGCACCCGAAGGTCCTTTCCAACTGCGGGATCGACCCGGAGGTTTATAGCGGCTTCGCGTTCGGCATGGGGCTGGAGCGCCTCGTGATGCGCAAGTACAAGATCGACGACATGCGCCTGTTCCACGAGAACGACGTCCGGTTCCTGTCGCAGTTTTAGGGAGGTGCGGAGAAAATGAATCTTTCGATGAGATGGCTCAGGGAGTTCGTGCCGCTGGAGGAGATGCCCGTCCGGCAGTTCACCGAGGCGATGACCATGAGCGGCAGCAAGGTGGAGAGCTGGGAGCGCGAGGGGAGCGAGATCTCCAACGTCGTGGTGGGCCGGGTGCTTTCGCTCGAGCGTCACCCGGATTCCGACCACCTGTGGGTCACGAAGACCGACGTCGGCTCCGGCGAGCCGCTGCAGATCATCACCGGCGCGCAGAACCTGAAGGCCGGCGACCTGGTGCCCGTGGCGCTGCACGGCTCCTCGCTGCCGGGCGGCAAGAAGATCCGGCGCGGCAAGCTGCGCGGGCTGGAGAGCAACGGCATGCTGTGCTCGCTGGGGGAGCTGGGGCTCACGAAGCACGATTTCCCCTACGCCGCCGAGGACGGGATTTTCGTCCTGCAGGAGGACTGCCGTCTCGGCCAGCCGATCTGCGAGGCGCTCGGCTACGACGACACGAAGATCGAGTTCGAGATCACTTCCAACCGGCCGGACTGCTTTTCGGTGATCGGCCTCGCGCGCGAGGCCGCCGCGACGTTCCGCAAGCCGCTGCTGCTGCACCGGCCCGCCGTGCAGGGCGGCGCGGGCCCCTGCGCCGCCCTGCTGGACGTGCGGGTGGAGGCGCCCGGCCTGTGCCCGATGTACTCGGCCCGCGCGGTCAAAAACGTGCGGGTGCGGCCCTCGCCGCGCTGGATGCGCGAGCGTCTGCGGGCCATGGGCGTGCGGCCCATCAGCAACATTGTGGACATCACCAACTACGTGATGCTGGAATACGGCCAGCCGATGCACTCGTTCGA
>DAIUFE010000060.1:0-8335 GCA_036844765.1 Caproicibacter sp.
AGCGAGGACATCTGCTTCGTGCCGGACGGCGACTACGCCGGCTTTCTGGAGCGCTCGCTCGGCGTGCGCGCGGAGCCGGGCGATTTTGTCGACCGGGCCGGGAAAGTGCTCGGCCGGCACCGCGGGTTGATCCGCTACACCGTCGGCCAGCGGAAGGGGCTGGGCCTGAGCTTTCCGAAGCCGAAATACGTCGTGAAAAAGGACGCGCGCGCCAACACCGTGCAGCTCGGCGGCAGTGAAGAGCTGGAGAGCGCCGGGTGCTCCGTGCGGGACGTGAACTGGATCGACTGCGAGCGCCTGACCGGCCCCAGGAGGGTCGGGGTCAAGATCCGCTACAGCCAGTCGGAAGCGCCCGCGACGCTGCTGCCGCGGGAGGACGGCGGGCTGCGCGTGCGGTTCGACCGGCCCCAGCGCGCCGTGACGCCGGGCCAGGCGGCCGTCTTCTACGACGGCGAAATCGTGGCGGGGGGCGGCACAATTGAGGGAGAATAAGGAAATCTACCTGGACCACGCGGCGACCGCGCCGCTTTCCCCCCGCGCGCTGGAGGCGATGACGCCGTACCTCACGCGGGAATACGGCAACCCGTCCTCCGCCCACGCGGCGGGCCGCAGGGCGCGCCGCGCCGTGGACAACGCGCGCGCCGCCGTCGCCGCCGCGCTGGGGGCGAAGCCGGCCGAGATCTATTTCACCGCCTGCGGAACGGAGGCCGACAACTGGGCCCTGCGCGCGGCCCTGCAAATCCAGGCGGCGAAGGGCCGGAACCGCCTGATCACCGACGCCGTGGAGCACCATGCGGTCCTCCGGGCGGCGGAGGCTCTGCGGGGGCGCGGCTGCAAAACTGAGATCCTCGGCGTGGACCGCTTCGGGCGCGTCTCCGCCGGGTCGGTGCGCGCCGCACTGGACGAAACCGCCGCGCTCGTAAGCGTGATGGCGGCGAACAACGAGGTCGGCACCCGGATGCCCATCCGGGAGATCGCGCGGGCCGCGCACGAGGCCGGCGCGCTGTTCCACACCGACGCAGTGCAGGCGGTCGGGCACGTGCCGATCGACGTGAACGAGCTGGGCGCGGACCTGCTCTCGTTCTCCTCCCACAAATTCGGCGGACCGAAGGGCGTGGGCGGCCTTTACGCGCGTGCGGGGCTGCCGCTGCCGCCCGGTCTGTACGGCGGCGGGCAGGAGCACGGCCTGCGCTCCGGCACTGAAAACGTGGCCGGCATCGTCGGCACGGCCGCCGCGCTGACGGAAGCCTGCGAAAAGATGGAGGAGAACCGGCGCAGAATCACGGCCCTGCGGGACCGCCTGGTCGGCGGCGTGCTCGAAAAAATACCGGGCGCGCACCTGACGGGCGACCCGGAGGACCGCCTGCCGGGCACGGCGTCGTTCGTCTTCGAAGGTGTGGAGGGGGAGCCGCTGGTCCTGCTGCTGGACCAGCGGGGAATCTGCGCCTCGTCCGGTTCGGCCTGCTCGGCGGGCGCGCTGGAGCCCTCGCACGTCCTGCTGGCGATGGGCCTGCCCGAAGAGCTGGCGCGCGGCTCGCTGCGCCTGACGCTCGGCCCGGAAAACACCGGGGAGGAGGTCGGCGCCCTTCTCCGCATCCTGCCGGAGGTGGTCGCGCTGCTTCGGGAAGCGGCGCGGTGATCCTTCCGGCACCCGGCCGAAAGGAGAAACGATGGATTATTTCGATCTGCACTGCGACACGGCGACGGAATGCTGGAAGCGCGGCTGCGGCCTGCGCGAAAACGGTCTGCACGTCAGCCTGGAGCGCGCCGGAAAATACGGCCGCTGGGCGCAGGTGTTCGCCGTCTGGATCCCGGAGGGAGTGCGCGGCGGGGAGGCGTACCGCTATTTCTGCGGCGCGGCCGCCTTCTTTGCACGCGAAATGGAGAAAAACCGCGGGCAGATCGCCTTCTGCCGCACGGGACGGGATCTGCGGGAGGCCGTCCGGGCTCCGGGAAAGGCGGCCCTGCTTTCGATCGAGGGCGGCGCGGCGCTGGACGGGAAACTCGAGCATCTGCGCGACGCGTACCGCCTCGGCGTTCGGATGATGACCCTCACGTGGAACGGCCGGTGCGAGCTGGGCGACGGCTGCATGGTGCCGGACGCCCGGGGCCTGACGCCGTTCGGCTTCGAGGCGGTGCGGGAGATGGAGCGGCTGGGCATGGTGGTGGACGTCTCGCATCTTTCGGAAAAGGGGTTCTGGGACGTGGCCCGCGTCGCGACCCGGCCGTTCGTGGCCTCCCACTCCGATTCCCGCGCCGTCCGCGGGCACCCCCGCAACCTGACGGACGACCAGTTCCGCGAGCTCGTGTGCGTCGGCGGCCTCGCGGGGATCAACCTGCACCGCGATTTCCTGCGCGGGGACGGCGCTTCGCTGGACGACGCGCTCGGGCATGTCGCGCATTTTCTGGAGCTCGGCGGCCGGAAGACGATCGCCGTCGGCGCGGATTTCGACGGCGGCATCCTGCCGAAGGGCGTGCGCGGCGTGCAGGACATGGACCGCTTCTACGCGCTGATCCGGGATTCCTTCGGGGCGGAGACCGCCGACGACATCTTCTGGCGCAACGCGCTGAATTTCTTCAGCAGGCTGAGCCCCGCGGCGTGAGGCCGCCTCCGAGAAAACAAAAGGCAAAAACTAAGCAGTTCCGCGCAAGGAATGGCAAGACTGCCGGAAGCGAAAAAGCTAAGATAGGGGTGCGGGCCGCCGCGGGTTTCACGCGGAGGGCTGCGCCCCATGTTTTTGCAGAGGAGGGATCGTATGGAGAAAACATCCGCGGCGTTCCGGCTCCACCGCCTGTTCAGCGACGGGGCCGTCCTGCAGCGGGGCGCGAAGGTCAACGTCCGGGGCTGGGCCGCGCCCGGGCAGACCGTCTCCCTGCGCTTTCTGGGAAGAGAATACCGGGCGGCGGCGGGCACGGACGGCAAATGGAAGATCGTTCTGCCGGCGCTGGAGCCCGGCGGCCCGTACGAGATGGAGTTTTCCGCCGAACGGCGCGTGCTCGTGCGGGACGTGTGGGTCGGGGACGTATGGCTCTGCTCCGGCCAGTCGAACATGGAGCTGCCGATGAGCCGGGTCCGGCGGTTTTACCCGGAGGAGATCGCCGTGTCCGAAAATCCGCGCATCCGGTTTTTCTATGTGGCCAAGGAATACGATTTTGAAAAGGACAGGCAGGACCTTTCGAGCGGCTCGTGGGTGGCCGCGAACCCGCAGAGTGTGCTGCAGTTCTCCGCCGCCGCCTATTTCTTCGCGGCGGAGCTTCAGCGCCGGCAGCGGGTGCCGATCGGCATCCTCAGCGCGAGCGTCGGCGGGTCGCCGGTGCAGGCGTGGCTGAGCCGGGAGGCTCTCGAGTCGTTCCCCCATTACTGGGACATGGCCGAAAGCCTAAAGAACCGCCGCTTCACGGCCGCTTTGAAAAAACGGGACGAGGCGGCCCAGCGGGAGTGGTGCCGCGCCCTCGACGAAGCGGACGCCGGCCTGAAGGGCGGGCGCCCGTGGTACGCCGAAAGCTTTGACGATTCCTCCTGGCCCGAGACGGAGCTTCCGGCCAGCTGGGAGGACGCGGGGCTTGCGGACTGGAACGGCGCGCTGTGGCTCCGGAAGGAGGTCGATCTCCGCGGCCCCGTGGAAAAGCAGCCCTGCACGCTCGATCTGGGGCTGATCGTCGACGCGGACCGGGCCTACGTGAACGGCGTGCCGGTCGGGGAAACCGCCTACCGCTATCCGCCGCGGCTCTACCCCGTGCCCGCCGGGTTGCTGCGGGAAGGAAAAAATAAGATCGCGGTGCGGGCGATCAGCGTGCGCGGCAAGGGCGGCTTCGTCAAGGGGAAGCCCTACGCGCTGGAGATCGGCGGCGCCTCGCTGGACCTGAGCGGCCCGTGGAAATACAAGGTCGGCGCCACCGCCGATCCCCTGCCGGAGCAGGTTTTCTTCGAGCACCAGCCGGGCGGGCTGTACCGGGCGATGATCTCCCCCCTGCTCGGCTACACCATCCGAGGCGCCGCGTGGTACCAGGGCGAAAGCAACACCGACCACCCGGCGGAATACCGCGAAATGTTTGAAAAAATGATCGCGGACTGGCGGGAAAAATGGGGGCAGGGAGATTTCCCGTTCCTGTACGTCCAGCTCGCGAACTACCGGGACCGGGACCGCGAGCTCAAGGAAAGCGATTGGGCCCGGCTGCGCCAGGCGCAGCTGGAAGCCCTCGAGGTGCCGAACACGGCGATGGCCGTGGCAGTCGACATCGGGGAATGGAATGACCTGCATCCGCACAACAAAAAAGAGGTGGGCCGGCGTCTCGCCGCCGCCGCGCAGGGAATCGCGTACCGCGACGCCTCCGCCGCGCCGATGGGCCCGATCGTCCGCTCGGTCCGCCGGGAAGGCGACGCGCTGATCGTCGGCTTCCGGTATGCCGGCGGCGGGCTGAGAGGCAGGCGCGGCGACGCGCCGGGCGGTTTCGCCGTCTGCGGGCCGGACCGGGATTTCGTCCGGGCGGAAGCAAAAATTACGGGCGACGAGGTGCGCGTCCGGAGTCCCCGCGTGAAACACCCCTCCGCGGTGCGCTACTGCTGGGCCGACAGCCCGCCGGACGTGGACCTCTACAACACGGAGGGCCTGCCCGCCTCGCCGTTCCAGGCGGAGTGCCCCTGAAACATTCCGCGAAGGCCGGCCCCGATCCCCGACAAAAAGGATCTCCCCAAAAAAGCGGGAGATCCTTTTTCGCGCCGGCGTTCAGTCCGCCGAGAAACGGTAGACCGTCACGCTGCGGAACGGCGCGCCGGGTTTGAGATTTTGGTACGGGAACTCCGGGCGGTGGACGGAATCCGGGAAGCACTGCGTCTCCAGGCAGACGGCGCGGTGGGGCGCGAACGGCACGCCGCCGCGCCCACGCGCGTTACCGCCGAAGCGGTTGGCCGTATAGAGCTGCATCCCGGGCCGGTCGGTATAGACCTGCATCCGCCGGCCGCCCGCGCGGTCGTACAGCTCGGCGACCTGCCGGAGCCCCGAGCCGGACAGCACGAAATTGTGGTCGTAGCCGCCGCAGCTTTGCAGGGACGGTTCCGGCGCGCCGATATCCCGCCCAATCGGCTTCGGCGCCCGGAAATCGAACGGCGTGCCGGCGACGGGAAGAAAGCGCCCCGTCGGGATCAGGTCCTCGTCCGCCTCGGTGATCTGCTCCGCGTCGATCCGCAGCTCCACGCCGAGGATATCCTTCCGCGCGTCGCCGGTCAGGTTGAAGAACGTGTGGTTCGTGGGGTTGAACGGCGTCTCGGCGTCGGTCTCGGCGGAATATTCCAGCACCAGCTCGTTGTCGTCGGTGAGGGTGTAGGTCACCGCCGCCTCCACATTCCCCGGGAAGCCGCACTCCCCCGCCGGGCTGCGGCGGCGGAACGCGACGGAGGACGAGCCGCCGCCCGCGTACCGCCAAAGCCGGTCCTGGAAACCGCCCGGCGCGCTGTGCAGGGAATTTTCCCCTTCGTTCTTCGCCAGCGCGTACTCCTTCCCGCCGACGCGGAACGAAGCCCCCGCGATGCGGTTCGCAAAGCGGCCGATCACCGCGCCCTGCACCTCGTTCCCGGCGGCGTATTCCGCCAGCGTGTCGTGGCCCAGGACCACGTCCCTCGGCTTCCCGTCCCGGCCGGGGACCAGCAGCCGCGCAATGCGGCAGCCGTAGCTCAAAAGCCGCGCGGTCATGCCGCGCGCGTTTTTCAGGGTATAGCTCTCCACCGCCGTCCCGTCCGGCAGGCGGCCGAATTCCTCTTTTTCCACACTCAAAACAAAATCCTCCGTTTCACGCCGCGCTTCGGCGGCGTCATTCTTCCAGAAGGGCCGCGCCCAGGATGCCGGCGTCGTTGCCGAGCTGCGCGCGGCACAGGACCGTCTGCTTTTCGGAATATTTGGAGTACACTTCTTTTTGAACCGCTTCGCGCAGCGGCGCCATGAGCGGCTCCCCTTCGTTGCTGATCCCCCCGCCGATGCAGAGGATATCCGGCTGGAAGATGTTGATGCAGTTCACGATCCCGCACGCGAGATAGAAGATGTATTCGTCCACGACCGTTTTGCCCGCGGCGTCGCCCGCGCGCATGGCGCGGAACGCGGTGCGCCCGTCCACGTTCTCCGCGCTGCCGCCCGCGATTTCCCACAGGGCGGAGGAGCGGTCCCGCTCCATCGCCTCGCGCGTGGAGGCGATCAGCCCCGTCGCGGAGGCGTACGCCTCCCAGCAGCCGCGGCGGCCGCAGGTGCACAGGCGGCCGTTCGCCACGATCACGGTGTGCCCGAGCTCGCCGCCCGCAAAATTGCTGCCGGAGAAAATTTTTCCATCGAGAATGATCCCGCTGCCCACGCCGGTGCCCAGCGTGATGGCCACCGCGTTCCTGGCGCCCCGCAGCGCGCCCGCCTTGTATTCGCCGTACGCCGCGGCGTTGGCGTCGTTCTCAAGCACGACCTTCTTGCCGAGCTTCGCCTCCAGCAGCCCGCGAAGGCCGAAATGGCTGAAGCGCAGATTGTTCGCATACTCGATCACGCCGGTCTCGCGGTTGACCGTCCCCGGCGAGCCGACCCCGACGTAGGGGATGTCGCCGAGCGTGAGGTTCGCTTTTTGCAGCGTTTCCAGCGCGGCGGCGGCAAGCTGCTCGCACATCTCGCCGTCCGGAACGGGGATTTTCGTCTTTCTCGACGTCTTGACGACGATCCGGTACTTTTCGTCGACCACTCCGGCGGCGATGTTGGTCCCGCCGAGGTCGATTCCAAGATAATACATGAAACGACTTCCTTCCTCTCGTTCTTACTGTTGCTTTAGTATAGCATTTCGGCGGCGGGAATGTAAATACGCCCGGCCGCTCCGGCAAAAAAATATCCGCGCGGTTAAAACCTGTGATATAATGATACAATAAAAATGGCAAAAATAAAAACGGCGCGGCGAATCCTGCCGCGCCGCGAGGGGAATGGACCGTTGGAATACGAACAGCTTCCGGAAAAGATGAAAAACGAGTACACCCGGCGGTACTGGGACATGCTCCGGGCCCGCCGGGCTTCGCTGGCCGCGAAGCGCGCGCTCGACGCCGCCGCCGCGGCCGTGATCCTGCTGCCGCTTTCGCCGCTTCTGCTTCTTCTGGCGGCCGCCGTCCGGCTGGATTCGCCGGGGCCGGTGTTTTACCGGCAGAGCCGTGTCGGCCGGTACGGCAGGGATTTCAAAATCTTCAAATTCCGCACGATGGTACGGGACGCCGACCGCATCGGGCCGGCGCTGACGATGGGGAACGACCCCCGCGTCACCCGCGTGGGCAGGCTGATCCGCCGGTGCCGGCTGGACGAGCTCCCGCAGCTTTTCAACGTGCTGAACGGCAGCATGAGCCTGGTGGGGCCCCGGCCGGAGGTGCGCCGCTACGTGGACGCCTACGCGCCGGAATATCTGGCCACGCTGCTGATCCGCCCGGGCGTGACGGCCCCTTCCAGCATCGCGTTCAAGGACGAGGACCGGATCCTGAAATCCGGGGGCGACCCGGACCGGATCTATCTTGAGAAAATACTCCCGCCGAAAATGGAGCTGAACCTGCGCTACCTGCGGCACATCTCCGTGCCCGGGGACATCGGGATCCTGTTCCGGACCGTGGCGGCCGTCCTGTAAGCCGTCCTATTTTCCCTCCGCAGCACATAAGAATGGGAACAGAACTGCGGGGGATGGAATTTGGGCGGCAAGCTTAAAAAAATCGGGAAAGCGGCCCTGCTGGTCCTGCTGGCGGCCGCGCTGGTCGCCGCGCCGGCCGCGGCGCCGCGCAGAGCCGTGCCGGCGCAGGCCGACCCGGAAGAAAAGGCCCCGTTCATCCGGTGGGTCGATTTCGACGTCTCCTACCTTGCCATGAAAAAGGCGCTGACGCTCGACATCGAATCGCACCGGAACGGCGGGACCTTGAGCTGGATCGACCTTCTCGCCTACCTCGGGGCCCGGTACGGCGGCGATTTCGGCCGGTACAAAAGCGCCGACATGGACGCCCTGGTCAAGAAGCTCCGGACGCAGAGCCTGGAGGAGCTGACGAAGGGGATGAAGACGTTCGCCTATTACCGCGAGGCCTACGGGGCGGTGCTGGGCGGCCTGGTGGGCACCTACCGGGAAAACGGCGCGGAGCAGTACGGGCTGAGCGCCTTTTCGCCCATCGCGCAGGGCTTCGCCTACGAGGAATACGACGACTTCGGCGCTTCAAGGACCTACGGCTTCGCGCGGCGGCACCTGGGCCACGACATGATCGCCGCGACGGGCACCCCCGTGGTGGCGGTGGAATCCGGGATCGTCGAGGCGCTCGGCTGGAACCAGTACGGCGGCTGGCGCATCGGCATCCGCA
>DAIUFE010000061.1:0-8246 GCA_036844765.1 Caproicibacter sp.
AAGACCGAAAGGTTGAGCCCGCGCGGCTTGAGCGCAAAGTAAAAATAAGCTGAATCAATATTCAGAAAGCAAAGCTGAAAATATACATCCCGTATTGTTTCTGCGAACTTTCAGCGCCCTGCAAACCAACGCTCACCCCCTGCCCCCTCCCGCGCGGGAAGCGCGGCAAAAATGGAAGCCCGCCGAGCGCGGAAGGGGGATTTTCTCGGGAGGGGGCTGCGCCCCCTCCCTGCCAAAGGCCCCCGCAAAAGAAAACAACCTGCAGATTCCGGAAGAATATTATTGGGAAAAAGGGCTGCGCCCCCTCCCTGCTAAAGGCCCCGCAGAGGAAAAGAAAGAGGAAGAAGCGGGAGCGGCTTTAGACCGTCCCGCCTAAATAAGCTTTTGATTCACTCTGCGCTGAACGGCGGGCCGAAACCGGCCGCCGCCGGCGGGAGCTTTCTTAGACTGTCCCGCCACACTGTGCTCATTTATTACTCCGGGCCGCACGGCGGGCCGAAGCCGGCTTTGCCGAGGCGGGCCGTGCGTGCAGGCTCAGCCTGCCGGTCACGCCGCCGCGTTGGGGTCGGGGATAGCTTCGCCGTTTTCAAACTTGGCGAGGAGGGCGAACAGGTCGTCCACGCTGCTTTTGGCCACCACGCCGTAGGTGACGCCGCCCTTCACGGCGATATAGCGGCGGTCGCCGTCGGCGTAGAAGGCCACGGTGTCGGAGCCGGCCTTGTCGAAATAGCTGTACTCGACCGCCGCGTCGGGCGCGCCCGACGGCTTGGCCTGCGAGTCGCCCATCACGCTCAGGCCGATCATGTTCTGGTAAAAGTGCTTGTAGTTCTCTTCATAGTCCAGCTTTTTGCCGTCGGTCGAAGTGACGGTGTAGACGTAGCTTTTCTCCTTCGTGCCCGACGACGCGGACGCCGCCGAGGAGGAGGTGTCCTCCGCGCGCGAGATGTGCAGCTCGTGCGCCTCGGAGCCGCGCGTGAGCCGCACGGACTTCACCGTCTCGATGTTGGGCAGGTAGATCAGCTTGCTGCGCAGGTCGAGCAGGCGCTGCTGCGCCCACGCCGCCACGTTGTCCTGCGCGACGGTGTAGACCACGTCCACGCCGTCCAGCATCGCGTAGATGTTCTTTCCGCTCTGCGCGCCGAGCGAGAGCTTGTAGCTCTTCTTGTTGACCGTGAACTCCACCGCGGCGGAGGGGCTGTCGAGCCCGTATTTCTTCAGGGCGGCGGCGTCGGGGCGCACGGCCTCGACCGTTTCGGCGGAGAGGTTCTCAAGGGCGGTCTCCAGCGCGCTCAGCTTGTCGGCGTTCGGCTCGAAGGCCGCCGGCCGCGTCATGGCGAGCGCGGCGTCTTTTTTCTGGAATTCGATGGGCTGGGGGAAGTTCGTCCCGCTCAGCGCGATCCGCGTGAAGTCGTACCCGCTCCCGTCGGCGGTGGAGCCGGAGGCCGCGCCGCTGTCCTCCGGCACGGCGAGAATCTCCTTGCTCACGAAGTATTTCGCGTCCTCCAGCAGACCGGCGTCGACCGAGACCACGTACACGCGCTCGGAATTCTGCCCGCACATGTAGTACGCGGTGCTGTCGGTCGCGGTCTGGCTGCCGATCTTATAGCTGAAGCCGGTGCCGTCCCTGAAGCGGACCTCCACCTCCGCCTGCGGGTCGGCAAGGCCGTAATCCGCCAGGCTGCTCACGGTGCCCAGGTCCTTCGTGGCCACCAGGCTGAAGCCGTTGCGCACGACGGACTCCGTCTCGCTGGTGTTGAGGGGCAGGCCCTCCAGCCCTTCGACGGTGTAGCTCACTTCCTCCGCCGCGGAAGAAGCGGAGGAGGAAGCCGAGGAGGAAACGGCTTTTTTCGCCTCCGGCAGCAGCGTGTATCCGCCCTTTTTGTTGGTGACCTTCATCGAGACGACGTCCTCGCTCTTTTTGGAGACCAGCTCGGTCTCGGGGCTGGAGGAAGCCGCCGAGGACGCGCCCTCCCCGCCCGGGGCGCGCGAGAGCGCGAAGGCCGCGCCGCCCAGCACCGCGGCGCACGCGGCGGCGACGATCAGGTTTCTGGTGCCGCTCTTCATCTTTACAGCAGCCTCCTCTTGCGGTGGATGACGGCGCCCGCGACCGCGACGGCCAGCGGGATCAGCACGGTGAAGACCCCGATCCCGAGAATCTGCGCGGCCTGGGCCGTGAGGGTCATATCCTGCGGGTTCAGCTGGGTGGTCTTCGTCGCCACGTGGGCCGCCGTGTTGGAGGTGCCCGTCGCGTACCGCGCCAGGTCCACGAAATAGTCTCCGTTGCTGAAGGTCTGCGCCTCCTCCATGATCTGGGAAGAAAACATCATCGTCGAGCCGAACACAACCACGTTCGCGCGCCGGGCCTTGCCGCCCCCCTGCACGGTCTGCTGCGAAAGCAGGCCCAGGTCCTGCGCGGCGGTCGCCGGGTTCTTCGCGCTGTCCCCGTCCTTATAGACGTAGGAAGCGTCGCTGGATTTCAGCAGCGAGGAAACCGAGCGGTCGTTGCCGCTCTCGAACGCGGCGGTCAGGGGGCAGACGCTCGGCGCGAAGAAATTTTCGTAGCCGCTCTTCGAGCCGCCCAGGTCCACCTTGGTCTGCACGTCGGCCAGCAGGTACATCGGGTTGTTCGAGAAGTATTTCTGCGTGTCGGTCTCCACCACCGCCGCCGCGGGCTCCGCCCGGATGCCCCACTCCTCCAGGAACGAGGCGAGCTTCGGCAGCGCCGTCTCGCCCGGCGAGAGCGTGACCATCAGCGCGCGGTCCCCCGCGAGCTTCTCGTCCTTGAGGAAATCCTCCAGCTTTTCGATCTCGTCGGCCGTGAAGTCGGCCGTCGGGCAGCCGAGGACGAGCAGCTGCGTCTTGTCGGGGATCTTGTCGGTCCGCAGGCTGAAGTCCTGCGCCTCGAAGCTGTTGTTCTGCAGCACCTTCTTCACGCCGGAGGAATCCAGCTGCTCGCTGTGGCCGGTGTCGAACGCCGCGACCGGCAGCGCGTCCGAGATCACGGCGTTCAGCGCCGACGCGAAGGCCGAATCCACCGTCGAGTACATCGTGCTGCTGGAATAGTCGCTCGAGTACTGCGTCTGGAACAGGTCGCCGTCGGCCGAAAGCACGCGGTGGCGCTTGTCGCTCGAGACCACCACCGAACCGGTCTGCACGCCCTCGCTCTTATACTTCGAGGCGAAGTCCGGCTCTTTGTCCAGGTCGTGGTAGGCCAGCGTGATGTTGCGGTTGCGCTCCGCGATTTTCGCCGCGATGCTGTTGACCTCGCTGTAATCCGCGCCCTGCAGCAGGCTCCCGCTTTCCGCCTGCTGCTTGGTCGCGCAGATGTCGATCGCGACCGGGGTCTTCACCTTGTCCACAATCTGGGCCGCCTCTTCGCTCAGGCTGTTGGAGCCGGCCTTGGTCAGGTCCAGGCTCATGGAGGGGTAGCGGTCGCCCAGCATGCCGACCACGACGTTCAGCAGCACCACCGCGGCGATGAAGATCGCCGTGAAGGCCGTGGCCGTCGAGCCGTGCCGGAATTTTTCGCTGCGGAAGAACGGGGCCTTCTTCGGCTTTTGATCGGCGGCCTCCGTTTCGTCTTCCCCGGATTCTTCTTGATTTTCGGCCTGCGCGGCCCCGTCCGTTCCGGCCTGCGCCCCGGCCTTTTCCGCGTCTTCCGCCGCGGCGGAAGACGCCCTTTTATCGCTCTGCGCGGCGGGCTCCGCCTTCGGTTCCTCGGGCTGCTCTCCGGCGGCGTCCCTGCGCGGTTCCTGATTCTGGTTCATGTTTTTGTCTCCCCCTTAGCTCCATCTTTTGCTTTCCAGCTTGCGGGCGGTCAGGAACAGGAAGACCGCCGCCGCGCTGAGAAAGTACACCGTGCCGGGGATGCTGAAGATCCCCTTCGTGAACGGCTGGTACCGGGAATCGAACGAGATCCACGAAAGCAGGCCGGAAAGGAACGGGTTGGTCACGCTGCTGGAAAGGTTCCCCACCAAAAGCAGCAGCAGCGAGACGCCGAACGTCGCGATGGCGGCGACCATCTGGCTCTGCGTGAGGGACGAGATGAAGATGCCGATGGCGATCAGCGCCGCGCCGTACAGCAGCGAGCCCAGAAGGGTGCCGAGGATCTTGGGCCAGTCCGGCGAAGAGAAGAACGAGATCACCACGGCGGGGATCAGGCTGGCGGCCATGGCGATGGCGAACACCAGGAACGCCGCGAGGAACTTGCCCAGCACGATCGAGAACACCCCGACCGGCGCGGTCAGCAGGCCCTGGTCCGTCTTGTTGCGCGTCTCCTCGCTGAAGCTGCGCATCGTCAGGATCGGCAGCAGGATCATCATGCACAGGGTGAACAGCGAGCTGTAGACGTACGTGATATAGGAGGACGAGAGGGACAGCAGCACCTGGTAATAGTACAGCCCGAAGAAGAACAGCAGCACGCCCGTAAAGACGTACCCGATGGGGGAAAGGTAATAGCCTCTCAGTTCCTTTTTGCAGATGGCCTTCATTTTCGGTCGCCGCCTTTCATCGAAAGCATCCGGGCGTTGTCGCTCAGATAAGTGGAGCCCGTCAGGCGCAGGAAGACGTCCTCGAGCGAAAGCTCGGAGCTCGCCATCGCGAGGACGGGCCAGCCGCGCTTGGCCGCGATGCCGAACAGCGGCCGGCGCAGGTCCGCGCCGCCGCGGCCGTCCACCTCGTACTCATAGACGCGCGGCTCCTTCTCGCCGAAGTTGCGCACGTGCAGCACCCCGCGGATGCCCTCCAGCGCGTGCTGCACCTCGGCGGGGGCGCCCTCCATGCGCACCACGAGCTTCTGCTCGCCGGACTGCCCGTGCTCCAGCTCGTAAGGGGTGCCGTCCGCCGCCAGCCTGCCGGCGTTGATGATGATGATGCGGTCCGCGACCGCCTGCACCTCCGGCAGGATGTGCGAGCTGAGGATCACCGTGTGGTTCTTCCCCAGGCTCTTGATCAGGTTGCGGACCTCGATGATCTGCTTGGGGTCCAGGCCCACGGTGGGCTCGTCCAGCACCAGCACCGGCGGGTTGCCCACCAGCGCCTGCGCCAGGCCCACGCGCTGCCGGTACCCTTTGGAAAGGTTGCCGATCAGCCGCCTGTAGACGTTGTCGATCCGCACCAGGCGGCAGATCTCCTTCAGGTGCTTCTCCCTCGGGAGCGTCACCTTCTTCAGGTCGTAGGTGAAGTTCAAAAACTCCCTCACCGTCATGTCCGTGTAGAGCGGCGGGACCTCCGGCATGTAGCCGATGAGCTTCTTCGTTTCGTTCGGCTCGTCCAGCACGCTGTGCCCCCCTACCGTGACCGACCCGGAGCTCGCGGAGATGTAGCCCGTCACGATGTTCATGGTCGTGGATTTCCCCGCCCCGTTCGGCCCCAGGAACCCCACCACCGTGTTCTCGCCCACGGAGAAGCTGATGTTGTCCAGCGCCACGTTTTCCCCGTATCGCTTCGAGAGGTTCTTCACCTCTATCATTGCGCCATCCCTCCTGTTTTTCGGTCCGAGCAATCGCAATCAATATTTATTTTAACATCCCGAATGATGGATGTGTAAACATTCCTTGAATTATTTCTTCCTCTTTTATAAATTTTGCCGCCGCCCAAGGCGGATCCGCGCCGCCCAAGGCGGATCCGCGTTTTGATCTTTCAGGCCCTTCAGGGTCTGAAAGATCAAAACCTGTTCTCTTTTAGCCTGCCAAAACGCCGGGCGGGTTTCCCTTATAGCATGCCCCGTTTGGGCAGGCGGCTCCGGCGGGAATTTTCCGGAAGGGCCGGAACGCCGTTGACACCGGGACCGGAAAATCCTTATAATAGAAAAAATAAAGTTCCGCCGGCAAAGCCGGTTTCGCGCCGCCAAAGGCGGATTCGCGTTTTGATCCTGCCGGCCCTTCCGGGCCGGCAGGATCAAAACAGGCTTTTCTATCGGGAAAACAGAGAAACGGGGGAATCTTCGATGGCAGAGATCAGACCGTTCCACGCCCTGCGCTACGCGGCGAAGGCCGGCGAAATCGCCGGCCTCGTCTGCCCGCCCTACGACGTGATCGGCGAGGAGGAGCACCGCGCCCTGCTCGCGCGCAGCCCCTGCAACGCCGTCCGCCTGGAGCTGCCGGCAGGCGAAGCCTGTTCCGGCCCCGCCGGCCGGGACGGAAACGAGCCGCTCCCGCAGCGGCGGACGCCGCAGGGAGCGGAAAACCCCGCCCGCGACCCTTATGCCCGCGCGGGGGAAACGCTGCGCGCGTGGCTGAAGGAAGGCGTCCTGCGGCGGGACACGGACGCCGGGCTGTATCTCTACGAGCAGGAGTTCGAGGCGTTCGGGGAGCGGCGGAAGCTGAAGGGGCTGCTCTGCCTGGTCCGGCTGGAGGAATTCTCGAAGGGGATCATCCTGCCGCACGAGGAGACGCTCTCGAAGGCGAAGGAGGACCGCTTCCGGCTGATGGAGGCGACGGGCTGCAATTTCAGCCCGGTCTTCGCGCTTTACGGCGACGAAGGCGGCGCGACCGCCGCGCGGATGGCCGCGCTTTCCTCGGGCGCGCCGCGGTACGAGTTCCCGCTCGGCCCCGTCGTCCACCGCCTGTGGCTCGTGAACGACAAAGAGGCGATCCGCGCGTTCTGTGGCGAGTTCGCGGAGCGGAAGCTCTATATCGCGGACGGCCACCACCGCTATGAGACCGCGCTGCGCTACCGCGACCAAAAGCGCGCGGAGGGCGCCGCCTGCGAGGGCGACGGATACATCCTGATGCTGCTCTCCGACATGGCGGACCCGGGCCTCACGGTGTTCCCGACGCACCGGCTGGTCCGCGGCGCGCCGGGCTTCGACGCCGCCGCGCTGCTGCGCCGCTGCGCGGAGCGGTTCGAGGTTCTCCCCCGGCCGGATATTGCCTCCGCGCAAGCCGAGCTGGCGGAGCGCGCCCGCGCGGGGGAGCAGGCGTTCGCATTCTATTCGGGCGGCCCGGGCTGGACGCTCCTGGTCCTGCGGGACCCCGCCGCCGCGGCCGAGGCCCTGCCCGGAAAAAGCGAGGCGTACCGCGGGCTGGACGTCTCCGTCCTCCACAGCCTGATCCTCGAGCGGGCCCTCGGCATCGACCGCGCGGATATGGCGGCCCAGAAGAGCCTCGCCTACACCCGCTCGGCGGAGGAGGCCGTCGCCTCCGTCCGCTCCGGCGAGAGCCGCTGCGCGTTCCTGCTGAACCCCACCCGCGTCTCCCAGATCCGCGGCGTGGCCGCCGCCGGCGAGAAAATGCCCCAGAAATCCACCTATTTCTACCCCAAGCCCCTCGCCGGCCTCGTCTTCAACAAGCTGGATTCCGCCTTTTGAGCAGCGTAAACGCTGCATCTTCGGCCCGCCGTTGAACCGGGAGCGAACCGAAAGTTTTGTTTGGCGGGACGGCTTGGGGCCGCTCCCGCTTTTCCGTTCCGCTTTTACGCGCAGAACGCCCACCCCCTGCCCCCTCCCGCGCGGTCAGCTTATCGGAATCATAGGCCCGCCGAGCGCGGAAGGGGGATATAGTTGATCGGGAGGGGGGCTGCGCCCCCCTCCCTGCCAAAGGCCCCCGCAAAGGGGAAAGCCGCTTTAGGAAGCGCCTGCCCGCAGGCAGCGGCCGGTTTCGGCCCGCCGTTGAACCGGGAGCGAACCGAAAGTTTTGTTTGGCGGGACAGTTTACGAAATCTCCCGGCAAGAAGAATATAATCTGCGGGGCACTTGCCCGCGACCCGGCCCTTCGTTTGTTCTGCCGGAAGAGCACCCTGCCGTTCGTTCCGAAAGAAAGGGTGCGGACGGCTCTCCGGGGGTGCAGGGGGGACGGATTAGGGCCCCTCCCGTGCGGAGGTTAAGTCCCCCCTGCGCGTACTTTGCAACCTTTCGGACAAGACCGAAAGGTTGAGCCCGCGCGGCTTGAGCGCAAAGTAAAAAAATAAGCCGAATCAAAATTCAGAAAGCAAAGCTGAAACTTTCAGCGCCCTGCAAACCAACGCCCACCCCCTGCCCCCTCCCGCGCGGTCAGCTTATCGGAATCATAGGCCCGCCGAGCGCGGAAGGGGGATATAGCTGATCGGGAGGGGGGCTGCGCCCCCCTCCCTGCCAAAGGTCCCCGCAAAGGAAAGCGGAGCAGAGAAACGGGAGCCGCCCCCTACCGTCCCGCCAAACAAAGCTTACGGTTTGCTCCGGGCGCAACGGCGGGCCGAGACCGGCCGCCGCCGGTCAAAAGGCGGATTTTTCCACCAGGCGGGCGACCTTCAGCACCAGCGCCTGGGTT
>DAIUFE010000062.1:0-8083 GCA_036844765.1 Caproicibacter sp.
TTAAAGTTTTCGCCCGCCTTTTTCAAAAGGCGGAAGGCTCCTGAAGCGTTGAATTTCGCTTCGGGAGCCTTTTTACGCCGCTTACCATAAGCGGGCGGTTCTCTTTTGCGGGGGTTAAAAGCAGGGAGGGGGGCGGCAGCCCCCCCTCCCGATCTATATATCTCCCCCTTCCGCGCTCGGCGGGTTTACGTTTTTGCCGCACTTCCCGCGCGGGAGGGGGCGGGGGGTTGGCGTTCTGCGCGTAAAAGCGGAACGGAAAAGCGGGAGCGGCCCCAATCCGTCCCGCCAAACGAAACTTCCGGTTCGCTCCCGGCTGCACGGCGGGCCGAAACCGGCCGCCGCCGGGGCGGGGGGTGGGCGTTCTGCGCGTAAAAGCGGAACGAAAAGGCGGGAGCAGCTTGAGACCGTCCCGCCAAAATAAACTTCTTTTTTGCTCCGCTCCGCGCCGCACGGCGGGCCGTGGGAGCGGCGGCACGCCGCCTCAGCCTGCGTCGAAGAGGCTGCGCACGCGGAGCTGGTCTTTCAGCCGGCCGAGGGTGAGCGGCTGGGAGAGGTCGCTCTTCAGCAGCTCGACCTGCGCGCCGCGCGAGGCGTCCAGGTCGAAATAGTTGTCGCTGAACACGGCGTCCGCCTCCGCGAGCCGAAGCTCGACGAAACGGGCGTAAGCCTTCGCCGCGAGCGTGAGAATGAAGCGGTCGCCCTCTTCCCGGACATCGACGTCGATCTTCGGGTCGAGGAAGGAGAAGTGCTTGGGCTTGACGAACAGCACCGTCCCGCCGCTGACGGAGCGGCCGCCGGCCTCGAAGCCGTAGAACAGGACCGCGCCGCGCCGCGCGGCCTTCGAGCCCAGCAGGGCGGCGTAGTCGAGCGCGCGGCATTCGCGCGTGGAAAACGCGCCGACGGAGACCTCCGCCTCGCCCCGGTCGATCGTCCGGCAGGCCGCGTCCGTCAGCTTCCACCGCAGCGTTCCGGAAACGGCGGCCGGGCTTTCGTTGGAGACGTGCAGCGAGACGCGGGTCCCTTCCTCGCACGCCGAGGCGAGCACCGGCGCGAAAAAGCGCCGGGCGGCGTAATGCAGGGCCTTCCAGCGGCCGCGGGAATCGATGCTCGACCACGAGGCGGCCGGCCAGCAGTCGTTGAGCTGCCAGTAGATCGCGCCCATGCAGCGGCCGCGGTTGCGGCGCCAGTGCTCGACGCCGTAGCGGACGCCCTCCGCCTGGATCAGCTGCGAGGCGTACAGCAGCGAGTCGAAATCCTTCGGATAGCGGTAATTCTGGCTGATATAGTACAGGATCTTTTCGTTGCCGGTTCCGCTCCGCTGGTGGGATTCCATCACATAGGAGAAGATGTTGCGGTCCTCGGGCAGGGTGAACGATTCCACCGTCTTGAGGCACGGGAAGGACTGCAGGCCGAATTCCGACATGAAGCGGGGAAAACAGCTCCGGTAAGAGGTGAAGGGCTCCCGGCCGTGCCAGACGCCCCAGTAGTGCATGTCGCCGCGCTCCTGCCCGTTGGGGTCGTCGAAGCATCCGCCGGAGGAGGGCGAGGACGGCCACCAGGACGTGTTGGGGTCCGTGCTCCTCACCAGCTCCGGCAGCAGCACCTCGTACATTTTGATGTAATCGGCCTGCAGCTTCGGGGAGCCGCGGCCGGCTTCGCGCCACCCGCGCCATTCCCATTCCTGCTCGTTGTTCCCGCACCACAGGCCCAGCGAGGCGTGGTTGCGCAGGCGCGCGACGTTCTGCACGGTCTCGGCCGCGATGCTGTCCCGGAAGGCGTCGGTGAGCTCGTAGGCCCCGCAGGCGTACATCAGGTCCTGCCAGACGACGAGGCCGTACCGGTCGCACAGGTCGTAGAAATAGTCCTCGGCGTAAAAGCCGCCGCCCCAGACGCGGATGGCGTTGAAGTTGGCCCGGGCGCAGTCGCGGATCAGCCGTTCGGTGCGGCCGCGGCTGAGGCGGGAAAGGATGTTGTCCTCCGGGATGTAGTCCGCGCCCATGGCGAAAAACGGCACGCCGTTCGCCGTGAACGCGAAGGATTCGCCGTATTTGTCCTTTTCCCGCCGGACGGTGAGGGTGCGCAGACCGATCGAGAAGGAGGTCTCGTCGAGCGGGGCCTCTTTTCTGCCGAGCGTGACCTTCACGCCGTAAAGCGGATGCGCGCCGAGGTTGTTCGGCCACCAGAGCTGGGGTCGGTCGATGCGGAACGCGAGGTGCAGCGTCCCGCCGCCGGCCTGAGCCGTCTGCTCAAGGGCCGCGCCGCCGGGCGGCGTGATCCGCGCGGTGACCGGGAGCGGTCCCCCGGACCACCGCTCGAGGCCGATCTTCAGGTCCAGATCGACCCGGCCGGGGGAGTGCTGCTGCGCGACGCGGACGCCGGCCAGCCGCGCGGCGTCGTATCCGCGCAGCGAGATCGGGCGCCAGACGCCCATATCCGGCAGGTGCGGGCCCCAGTCCCAGCCGAACATATAGTGCGCCTTGCGCAGATGGGAGATCCCCGGGATCGCCTCCCCGACGTTGATGAGCGGGGATTCCTTCTGCTTCTCCAGCGCATAGTTCACCGGCGAGCGGAACACGGCCCGCAGGGTGTTCTCTCCGGGCGCCAGGATCCGCTTGACGTCGGTCTCGTAGGCGCGGTGCATGTTGTCCGCGCTCAGGATCCGCTTTCCGTTCAGGAACAGGTCGCAGAGGGTGTCCAGCCCCTCGCAGAGCAGGAATACCTTTTCGTGCGCGAGCATGTCGCCGGTCACCCGGAATTTCCGCTCGTACTCATAATCGTGCCGGCAGAGCTCGAACGCCGCCTCCTCGTTGTCGCGGTAAAACGGGTCCTCCATCTTTCCCGCCTTCAGCAGGTCGGCATACACCGAGCCGGGCACCGACGCGCCGGTCCATCCGCTTTCATCCGTGCGCCTCATCTTCCAGGCGCCGCCGAGATCGGTCAGAAGCATCCCCAATCCTCCTCTTTCCGCCTTTTGAAAAAGGCGGGCGAAAACTTTTCCGCGCGCCGCCCCAAAAACGGGCGGCGCCGCGCTCCGGAAGCGTCGGAATCCGCCCGGAACCGTCCCCGCCCGACGGAACCTTTTGTTTGCTGGGGGCCGAACGCGGACCGGGCTTTGCCCGCGGGAGCAGCTTGAGACTGTCCCGCCAAACGAAACTTCCGGTTCGCTCCCGGCTGCACGGCGGGCCGAAGCGGGCCGCCGCCCGCGCGGGAGGGGGCAGGGGGTGGGCGTTCTGCGCGTGAAAACGGAACGGAAAAGCGGGAGCGGCCCCAAACCGTCCCGCCTGAATGAGCCTCTTTTTTGCTTCGGGCGCAACGGCGGGCCGAAGCGGGCTTTGCCCGCGGGAGCAGCTTGAGACTGTCCCGCCTGACGAAACTTCCGGTTCGCTCCCCGTTCAACGGCGGGCCGTGCATGCAGGCTCAGCCTGCCGAAACCGGCCGCTGCCGGGGCGGGCTATGCCTGTGCCTGAACGGCGGTGACGGCGATGACGCCGACGATGTCCTCGGCCTTGCAGCCGCGGGAGAGGTCGTTGACCGGCTTGGCGATGCCCTGCAGGATGGGGCCGTAAGCGGAGGCCTTCGCGAGGCGCTCGACCAGCTTGTAGCAGATGTTGCCGCAGTTGAGGTCGGGGAAGATCAGCACGTTGGCGCGGCCGGCGACCTTGCTGCCCGGCGCTTTCGACTGCGCGACGGACGGAACCAGCGCGGCGTCGGCCTGCAGCTCGCCGTCCAGCAGGAGGTCCGGGGCCTTCTGCTTGGCGAGCTTCGTGGCCTCCACGACCTTGTCGACCAGCGCGTCCCTGCCGCTGCCGTAGGAGGAGAAGGAGAGCATGGCCACGCGCGGCTCGGCGCCCGTCAGGGTCCGGAACGACTTGGCGGAGGCGATGGCGATCTCGGAAAGCGCGTCCGCGTCCGGGTTGATGTTCAGGCCGCAGTCCGCAAACACGAACGTGCCGTTCTCTCCGTACCCGCAGCCCGGCACCGAGATCAGGAAAAAGCCGGAGACCAGCTTCGCGTCCGGAGCGGTGCGCACGATCTGCAGTGCGGGCCGCAGGGTGTTCGCCGTCGAATGGCACGCGCCGGAAACCATGCCGTCCGCCGCGCCCTTCTTTACCATCATCACGCCGAAATAGGTCGGATCGCGCATCATTTCGTCGGCCTTTTCGGGCGTGACGCCCTTGGCCTTGCGCAGCTCATAGAACGTGTGCGCGTAGTCCTCGTGCAGCGGCGTGTCCGCCGGGTCCACGAAGCGCGCCTGCGACAGATCCAGCCCCGCCGCGTCGGATTTGATCTTCGCTTCGTCGCCGAGCAGAACCACGCCGGCGATGCCCCGCTTCAGCGCCTCGGCGGCGGCGGTCAGGACCCGCCTGTCGTTCCCTTCCGGCAGGACGACGGTCTTTTTGTTTTCCTTCGCCTTCGCGATCACGTTTTCCAGAAAACCCATGTGCTTCAGACATCCTCTCAATTCAGTTTCACAGACGATTCCCCGGCTTTCCGAAAGCCGTACCGGCAGCGGAAAGACGGAATTTACATCCATTATTATATCCCTTTTTCCCCGAAATGCAAAGCCGGCGGCGTGTCGCCGGCGAAGCCGGTCTCGGCCCGCCGTTCGGCTGTGAGCGAACCGGAAGTCGAGTTTGGCGGGACAGAAATAAAAAGCCTCCCGCAGCTTTTTCCGGGCGGCGCCGTCCGGCGCAGGACGTTCATCCCCAACCATTTCTCAGCTTTTACCCCCACGCAAAAGGGGAGCCGACCGTATGTCATAAGGCGGCATAAGAATCTCCCGAAGCGAAATCCAACGCTTCGGGAGATTTTCTTACTTCAGTCCCGCCAAAACGCGCTCCTTATCGCTCCGCGCTAAACGGCGGGCCGGGACCGGCCGCCGCCGGGGCGGGCCGTAAAGTTTTCGCTTCCGCCTTTTTCAAAAGGCGGATTCAAAAGGCGGAGCCCATCGAGGTCAGCGCGGACCAGATGGTCGCGCCGAAGACGATGCCCAGCACGATGCCGATCACGACGAAGATCAGCTGGGCGCGGGCGTAATTCCTGCGGTTGAGGTTGGAGTTCCCGAAGCCCCAGACCAGCAGCATGATCAGGTTGACCACGGGGATCAGCGAGATCAGCAGCATCACGAAATAGTCCCCGACGGTCAGCGGGGAAGCGTCCCGGTACGGCGCCGCGGGATAAACGGGCCGCGGATTCTGCATGTCCTGATTTTCCATCGATGTTCTCCCTCTCTTTTTGTTTTCAGATTGCCGCATAGTGGATGGACAGGATCAAGATACCACATTTCCGGAGCCGCTATAACGCGGCAGCGGAAATAACCGAAAATTTACAGGAACAGGGATATCCTGTCAATCCGATGTTTCTGTTTTGTCATTTTCCGGGTATTTTCTGTCGAAATCGTTACGGGGAATAACAGTTTTGTCATACCCGATTTTTCCACTTCCGCGGACCGGGAAAGCATAGTATAATAAGAACCGGAGATCAAAAGTCCGGCGGCCCGCGCTTCCACGGGCCGCCCGGAATGGCGATAGATCGGCTATCTGAGGTGCGGCTTTGATGAAAAACGGAAGAAAAAGGCTCCGCCTGTTCCTCCGTCGGGCGGCGGTGTGCCTGTGCGGCGCGGCGGTTCTGTGTTTGGCGGCGGAGGGAATCTACTGGTTTGCGGGAAGAATCGTCCCGGGGGGCGGGGCAGGCGTTTCATCCGCCGTCTCCGCCCGGTCTCCCTCTTCTGCGGCGCTTTCGGCGGCCCCGTCCTCCTCGGAACCGGTTCCGGTCTCTTCGGAGGAGGCCCCGCCGCCCTCCGCTCCGCCTTCTTCGGCGCCGAGCGAAAAGCCGCCGTCCTCCGCCCCGGAAAAGACGGCGGGCACCCGGTGGTTCGACGACGCCGTCCTGATCGGCGACAGCCGGACCGAAGGGCTCGAGAATTACGACGGGCTGGGCGACGCGACCTATTACGCCGTCAAAGGGCTGATGGTGGACACCGTCTACACCAAGGCGGCGGTGAAGGTGAGCGGGAAAAAGCTGACGGTGATGCAGGCCCTGCAGCGGAAAAATTTCGGCAAGGTGTATATCATGCTGGGCGTCAACGAGCTGGGCTGGAGCAGCTTCGACACGTTTCTCAAGGACTACGGGAAAGTGGTGGACGACGTGAAGAAGTATCAGCCGGGCGCAAGGGTCTACCTGCAGTCGATCCTGCCGGTCAGCGCGAAGAAGTCGGCCTCCACGACCATTTATACCAACGAAAAGATCGTCCATGCCAATCAGGCGATCCGCCGGCTCGCGCAGGAAAAAAAGGTGAAGTACCTCGCGGTGGATTCGGCCCTGCGCGACGCTTCGGGCGCGCTGCCGGAGGGCGCCTCCACGGACGGCGTGCATCTGAACGCGGAATACTGCAAAAAGTGGTGCGAGTATCTGATCGCCCACACGGATCCATGAAGAGGAGGGATTCCATGAAAAAGCGTTTTTTCTGTCTGCTGATGGCCGCGGTGCTGGCCTTTGCCCCCGCGTGCGCCCGGAAGGGCGGAGGAAAGGCGGCGGACGTGGAAAAGCTGGCGGACGAGATCGTAAAGACGGAGAAGTTCGTCGACCAGATGTCCGCCGTGGAGCAGAAGACAGCCGTTAAGATCTACGGCCTGGAGGCGGACGACGTGGCGAAGGCGAAGGTCTACGAGAGCACGGGCGCCACGGCGGAGGAAGTCGCCGCCTTCGAGGCGAAGGACGAGGATGCGGCCGGCCGCATCCGCTCCGCCGCCGCCGAGCGGGTGGAGGACCAGAAATCGGCGTTCGAGGATTATCAGCCGAAGGAAATGACCAAGCTCAAGACCCCGCTGCTGATGCGGCAGGGGAAATACGTCCTGCTGGTCGTCGCGGACGACACCTCCGCCGCCAAGCAGATCGCGGACCGCTATTTCCAATAATTCCGCACGCCCGGCAAAAGCGCCGCGGGGGGGGATGCCCTCCGGGCGCCTTTTTTATGTGCGCGGCAGTTCCCGCTTTTCCGCGAAGACGGGCCCGGGGGTCAGGAACCGGCGCCGGATGCGCGGAACAAGGAAGTGGAGCAGAGGCCCGATGCCCGCGGCCAGCAGGACCGTCCCCGCGCCGACCGCGCTGCCCAGCAGCCACCCGCCCAGCACGCACAGCACGTCCCAGCAGATGCGGCAGACGCGGAAATCCAGATGCAGCCGTTCCTTCAGGATGAAGGGGACGCAGTCGTAGGGCGCGAGCCCGAAATCCGGCGCCGTGTAGAGCGCGCCCCCCACGCCGACGATGAACGTGCCGCAGAGCATCAGCGCGGCGCGGGCGGCGGGGCTCGGCGGCAGGCGGAACAGCGCGCCGTACAGGCTGCGGAACAGGTCCGCGAAGATCCCGCACAGAAACATGTTGGCGAACGTGCCGAAGCCGATCAGCCGGCGGGCGAAAATAAGCGGGAGGGACAAAAGCGCCGTGTTCGCGATGCTCTGCCAAAGCCAGAACGGCAGGCCGATCTTCCCCGATACGCCGAGGTTAAGGCAGGTGCAGGGGTCCGTCCCCTGCCCGGAAAGGATCGAGAGCGCGGCCCCGAAGCCCATGAGCAGCACGCCGCCCAGCGAAAGCGAGATCCGCTTGTATAACGTTTTGTTTTTCGTAAGTAAAATCCCTTTCATGGATGAAGATCGGCGGCGTGTCGCCGCCGCCGCGGCCCGCCGCCCGGTTTGCAGCGAAACGAAAGCTTGTTGAGGCGGAACGGTTTCGGGCGGCTCCCGACGGTGCGCCGCCATCCCTTTTGCGGGGGCCTTTGGCAGGGGGGGCGCAGCCCCTTTTCCCAATAATATTCTTCCGGAATCTGCGGGCCGTTTTCTTTTGCGGGGGCCTTTGGCAGGGAGGGGGCGCAGCCCCCTCCCAATATTATAATAACCCCCTACCGCGCCCGGCGGGCTTACGATTTCGCCGCGCTTCCCGCGCGGGAGGGGGTAGGGGGTGAGCCGGTGTTTGCAGGGCGCTGAAAGTTTCAGCTTTGTTTTCTGAATCGTGATTCATCTTGATTATAGATTGCGCTCAAGCCGCGCGGGCTCCTACTTTCGGTCTTGTCCGAAAGTAGGCAAAG
>DAIUFE010000063.1:0-7392 GCA_036844765.1 Caproicibacter sp.
AACGCCCACCCCCTGCCCCCTCCCGCGCGGGAAGCACGGCGGGCCGAGACCGGCCGCCGCCGGGGCGGGCCGAAGCCGGCTTTGCCGGTTGCCGGGGCGTTACGCTGCCTTGAAGGAGCGGAAGAGTTTTTCCACCTTTTGGTCGTAGGCTTTGTTCTTCTCGTCGGAGGCGGCGTCGCGGAAGACCATCAGGTACTTGCCGCTGTCGGAGAGGACGGCGGGCACCTTTTCGTCCATCAGGGTGAAGCTGTTCCCTTCCTTCACCTCCGAGATTACGCGCCGCGCGGTGTCGTTCAGGCCGGAGGGGTCGTACTCGTACAGCTCCAGCGTGACGTTGTCCTTGCCCTCGTAGCCGTATTTGTACCGTACGCCGCTCTTCGCGCCGATGATGTCGGCGCGCATGGTTTCCGCCGTGCCGGTGACGGAAGCGTTCGCCGCGAGATATTTCTGAAGGCCCGCGAGGGAATCCTCCACGCCGCCCGCCTCCGCGCCAGAGGAGGCGGGGAGGGAACTGCCCGGGACATTTTTCCCCACCGCGGAGGAAACCCCGAACTCGCCCGCGCTGCACGCGGAAAACAGAATCACAAAGACGGCCGCCAGCGCGGCGGCTCCAGTTTTTCTCAGCATTTCACAATCCGCCTTTTTCCCAATTCCGCCGGCGCTTCCACGGCAGTTTCTGCCGGGTCTGCGGAAGGTTTTCCGTTTCTCCCCCCGCCTGCGGCGGGGGAGAAACCACTTTCGTCCCGCTCACACGGCAGTTTCTGCCGGGTCTGCGGAAGGTTTTCCGTTTCTCCCCCCGCCTGCGGCGGGGGAAAAACCACTTTCGTTCCACCCCCACGGCAGTTTCTGCCGGGTCTGCGGAAGGTTTTCCGTCCCGCCCCACAGTGCTTCCAACGGGCAGTGAAGCTGCGGAACGCTTTTCGCATCTCTCCATCACGGCCGGGATCGCTGCGGAACCGGAGGCGCCGACGCTATTGGTATTATCGTTTGTTTGCGCCCGTTTGTCAATCCCGGCGCGACGCCAAAAAACGGGCCTCCGCGGAGGTCCGTCCCTGTTTTGTTAATTTTTGTAAGAATCAATACCGCACGTCCGCGTCAAGGCGGATGTCGCGCGAAGAGGCGCCCACCAGAATCCGGAACGCGCCTTCCTCGACCGTCCACTTCCGGTAAACGGGGGAATAGAACGCGAAATCCTCCCACCGCAGCGGGATGGACACGTCCTGCGCCGCGCCCGGCTCCAGCTCCACCTTCCGGAAGCCCTTAAGCTCCTTCTCCGGCCGGAGGACGGTGGCCGACGGGTCGCGGACGTAGAGCTGGACGGTCTCCTTGCCGCGCACGTTCCCGGTGTTCTTCACGCGGAGCGTGACCGTGAGCGGCCGGCCCTTTTCGAGGCGGCCGGAGGAGACGCGCAGGTCCGAATACTCGAACGTCGTGTACGAGAGGCCGTAGCCGAACGGGAACAGCACGTCCTCGCCCACCGTGTCGTAGTAGCGGTAGCCCGTCAGCACGCCCTCGTCGTATTTCGCCACGGGGGCCGACGGATAGTTCCCGTAGGCGGGGGTGTCTTCGATCGAGAGCGGGAAGGTCTCGGAGAGCTTCCCGCTCGGGCACACGCGGCCGAACAGCACGTCCGCGAGCGCGCCCGCGCCGCAGCTTCCGCCGTACCACGCGAACACCACGCCCGCCACGGCGTCGATCCACGGGGTCATGTCGATCGCGGAGCCGGCCTGCAGGATCACGACCGTGCGGGGATTGACCTGCGCGACCTGAAGGATCAGGTTCTCCAGATCGGGGTGCAGGCGGATCGAAGTCCGGTCCGTGCCCTCCGTCTCGGTCGCGCCGTTCTCGCCGGCGAACAGGAACACCGCGTCCGCGTCGGCGGCCGTGTCGAGCGCCGCGCCGACGTCGGCGATCTCCGGCCGGATGCCGTACCAGCCGTAGTTGTACGCGGGCGAATAGCGGATCCGGTCCCCCGCGATCTTTTTCAGCTCCTCGAGCGGGGAGTCCGTGCGGACCGGGTTCACGCACGCGCTGCCGCCGCCCTGGATGAACGGCTTTTCCGCGCATCCGCCGATCACCGCGATGCGGCGGGTCTCTTTCAGATCGACGGGCAGAATATCGTCCTCGTTCTTCAGCAGGGTCACGGCCTCCGCCGCGGTCTCCCGCGCGAGGGCGAGGCGGTCCTCTTCGGTGTCGGCGGCTCCGGCGCGCAGGGGCGCGCTCTCCCGCGCTTTTTGGACCAGGCCCAGCAGGCTGCGCACCGCGCGGTCGATCTGCGCGTCGGTGATCTCGCCCTTCCCGTAGGCCTTCTTCAGCGCCGGCAGGCTCTTTTCGGAATAGGGCATCTCCAGCTCCAGCGAAGCGCGCAGCGACGCGGGGCGGTCGTGCACCGCGCCCCAGTCGGAGATCACGACGCCGCCGAAGCCCCAGTCGCCCCGCAGAATCTCATCGAGCAGCACCGGGTTCTGGCTGCAGTGCACGCCGTTGAGCCGGTTGTAGGCGCACATGACGGACCACGGCTTCGCCTCGCGCACGACCGTCTCGAACGCCTTCAGATAAATCTCGCGCAGGGTGCGCTCGTCCATCTCGCTGGAGCTGAAGAGGCGGTCCGTCTCCTGGTCGTTGGCGGCGAAATGCTTGACGCACGCGCCCACGCCGCGGCTCTGCAGGCCGTTCACATAGGCCGCGCCCATCGCGCCCGCCAAAAACGGGTCCTCGCTGAAATACTCGAAGTTGCGCCCGCACAGCGGGGAACGCTTCATGCACACGCCCGGCCCGAGCAGGATGTCGACGCCGCGCTCGATGCACTCGCCGGCCAGCGCCCGCCCCATGCGGTACGCGAGGTCCGGGTTCCAGGTGGCGGCGACGGCCGAAGCCGTCGGGAAGCACACGGCCGGGACCGTCTCCTCTTTTCCGTCTTTTCCGGGACGGACCTTCCGCACGCCGTGCGGGCCGTCGGACATGGTGACCTGCGGCACCTCCGGGTCCTTGAACCCCGCGGTGTGCCAGTTGTCCGCGCCGGTCAGAAATGTCAGTTTCTGCTCCGGCGTCATTTTTTTCAGGACCGCCTCAATCTCCATGATACAGTTCCTCCATTCGGCGGAGCTTCCGCCTTTTCCGCTCTATTATAGCCGAAATGCGCCCGCCCGTCTTGCCATTTTCCGCGGAAACGCTGCCAGATTCTGCCGTCCTGCGCGGGCGTCAGTCCGCCGCCGCAAGCGAGCCGATCGGGTCCCAGGGCTCCAGTTCGGCGGGCTTCCGCTTCAGGGCCTCGCGCTGCTCGTCGGTCAGGTATTTTTTATCGACCACGACCTGGCAGACGTATTCCCGGAACCAGCCGCGGCTCATCACGAAGAAGCCTTTTTCGCCGACGTCCTTGCCCCAGCTGTTTTCGACCTTCCACTTCACGGGGGTGCCGTCGTCCGCGACGTCCACCCCCAGCAGCATCATCGCGTGCGTGAGGCTGCTCTCGCCGTAATCGAGCATCTCGGCCTTCGACATGCCGAGGTCCGTGTGCAGCGTCTGCTCGTAGCGGTAGAGGTCCGTGTCGAGGATGCCCCGCTTGCCGTCGGACATCTTGCCGACGTCCGAGCCGAACCAGACCGGGCTGCCGTCGCGGATCTGGCGGCAGGCCATCCGCTCCAGCTCGGAGGAATCCAGGTTCAGATAAGTGACCGGCCGGCCCCCGACGACGTTCCCGAGGAATTTCACGGTATAGGTGCGGCCGAGCGGCTTGTCCTGCGTGGGGGCGTTGATCACACTGACGGTGTCGTCGAGGAACGAGCCGAAGTATTTACGGTAGAAGCCGAGCGGGGTCAGGCCGGGGTCGCGGTGGAACCGGTTGTCTTTGTCGCGGTACGCGAAGTCGAACGTCCGCGGCGGCTCCCCGAGGAAGCAGCACAGCAGGCCGTAGAACTCCGCGATCATTTTCGCTTTTTCGGCCCGCAGCGCGTCCGGCCCCTCGCCGGCCGCCGCCTTCCCGCGCAGCAGGACGCCGTCGCGGCGCAGCTTCTTGCGCAGGAGGTCGTTCATCCGCGCGGAATCGCTGCTCTGGAAGGCTTCCGGCATCTCGTATTTCGGCACGACGCCGTATTTCCGGACGACCGAAACCAGCATGTCCCACTGGCCGCCGTCCCCGAGGAGGTTGGCGAAAAGCCACATCACGACGCGGCTGGTTTTCGCCTCTTTCGCGGTCTCAATCACGCTTTCCAGAAAATAGTTGGCCTTCTCGAATTTGTCCCAGAACATGACGTAGGCCTGCGAAAGCTCGAACTCCGGGTCCTTGAGGCGGAGCGTCCGGTTCAGGTAGTAGCGCAGGACGTTCATCCCCGCGAAGATCCAGCACCGGCCGCTCTTCTTCTGGTCGGTGATCGTCATCGGCTCGATCTCGTCCGAAAACAGGCGGGACATGCGCACGACCGCCTCGCGGCTCACGGCGGTGTCCGCGATCCCGTTCTGGATCACGCTGTCGGTCACGGCCCTCAGCGGGCCGTTCCGGTACTGCTCCGAGGCCGCCCGGATCGCTTCTTCCGTCACGGCTTCGTTTTTCTGTGCTGTTTCCATTACGATGTATTTCCTCCTGCGATCAAAATATTTGGCGCGGGCAACGGGCAAAGCCGGTCTCGGCCCGCCCCGGCGGGGGCCGGTCCCGGCCCGCCGTTCAGCCCAAAGCGGAAAACGGGCTGATCCGGGCGGGACGGTCCGGGGCCGCACCCTCGGGTTGGTTCATCGGGTGCGCCGCCCGCTCCTTCATTGTATCATCCCGCAGCCGGAAAGGCAACGGGCAAAGCCGGTCTCGGCCCGCCCCGGCGGGGGCCGGTCCCGGCCCGCCCCGGCAGCGGCCGGTTTCGGCCCGCCGTTGAACCGGGAGAGAACCGCAAGTTTTGTTTGGCGGGACAGTTTACGGTCGCTCCCGGCGGCGTATCGGCTTCCCCTTTGCGGAGGCCTGCGGCAGGGAGGGCGCAGCCCCCCCTCTGCTTCAACTCCCGGAAAAGGAAATCGGCCCGCATCGTAAGCGGCGCAAAAATCTCCCGAAGCCGAATCGGATGCTTCGGGAGATTGCCGTTTCCGTCCCGCCAAACAAGGCTTTTGATTTGCACCGCACCGGACGGCGGGCCGGTAAAGTTTTCGCCCGCCTTTTTCAAAAGGCGGAAGCGTGCAGCTTCATCCCGCCCCGCGTCTCGACGTTCCCGGCCGCGTCCATCGCGATGGCCGCCCAGTGCTCCGGGTTTTCGTAATCCGTGCCGTTCCCGTCGTCGTCGTAATATTCGTATTCCGCTTTGTCCCGGACGTACCCCAGCAGGCGCAGGCTGCGGAAATCGACGTCCTCCACGGACTGCCCGCCGCGCGAGAGCGGCACCAGCTTCCCGGGACGGATGAAAAACGCCGCCTCGTCCGGCGCCACGGGGATATACCGGAACCCCGGCTCCGCGATCTCCTCGGTCACGTCGTCCGCCGATTTCATCCGCACCAGCTTCATGCGCTCCGGCAGATACACCGTGCGGCCGGAGGCGTTCTGCGTATAGACCGGCGCGAGCATGACCGAGCCGCCCAGCAGCAGCTGGTCCCCGACCTCCGCGGCATGGGGGTCCTCCGGATAATCGAACGCCAGCGGCCGGAAATACAGGCCGTCTTTCAGCGCGGCCTTCATGTACTCGCTGTAGAGATACGGCAGCAGCGCGTACCGCAGGCCGATCAGGTTCCGGAACGCCGCCCGGTTCCGGAAGCGGTAGAACTCCTGCCGGCGGGTCCCCTTGGCGGAATGGTTCCGCATCAGCGGCGTGAAGATGCCGAACGCCAGCCAGCGCAGCATCAGGTCTTCGGTCGTGTCGTCCCCGAAGCCGCCGATGTCCGCGCCGGAATACAGAAAGCCGCACAGGTTCAGCGAGGGCATCATGTGGATCTCCAGCAGCAGGTGAGCCCACCACGAGCAGTTGTCCCCGGTCCAGATCCCGCCGTAGCGGTGCATCCCGATATACGACGAGCGCGAGAACAGCAGGATGCGCTTCCCCGGCGCCAGCTTTCGGAACGCCTCCGCCGCGGCGCGGGTCATGTTGTACCCGTACAGGTTGTGCACCCGGTCGTGGCGCACGGGGCCGCCCTCCGCCGGCCGGTGGTAAAATGAGGCGTAGTCCTCCGGCGCGTTGGCCAGGCCCCGGGCCAGCTCCTTGAGGCGCTCCGCCTCCGCGGGCCCGGCCTCTTTTTCGGCGAGCTTCCGGATCTCCCCGAGCGCGGCGGCGAGGCGGTCCTCCGAGTAGAACAGCGCCGGCTCGTTCATGTCGTTCCAGAACCCGTCGATCCCCGCGTCCAGCAGCGCGCCGTACTGCCCCCCGAACCACGCGCGCGCCCGCGGGTTCAGCACGTCCGGGAAATGGACCTTCCCCGGCCACACCGCGCCCACGAAATCGGAGCCGTCCGCCTTTTTGCAGAAATAGCCGCCCTTCACGCCCTCGTCGTAGGTCCGGTAGCCCTTCTCGATCTTGACGCCCGCGTCGATGATCGGGACCAGGTGGATGTGCTGCTCCCGCATCTCCCGGACAAAAGCGGGGAAATCCGGGAACGTTTTTTCATTGACCGTGAAGTCCTTGTAACGGTCCATGTAGTCGATGTCGAGGTAGACGCTGTCGAGGGGGACGCCGGCCTCGCGGTGCCGGCGCACGACCTCGCGCACCTCGTCCTCGTCCATGTAGCTGTACCGGCTCTGCCCGTAGCCGAACGCCCATTTCGGCGGGATGTAGCTGCGCCCCACCAGCCCCCGGAATTCGCGGGCGATCTCCGGCGGGTCTTTCCCCTCGATCACGTAAACGTCCAGATTCGGCTCCTCCGGCGAGACGCGGAGCAGCTCCGGGTCGGCGCAGCCCACGTCGAAGCGGATCTTCCCCGGGTAGTCGAAGAACGCGCCGAACGCCCCCGCCCGGCCCGCCACGATCAGGAAGTTGTGCGCGCCGTACAGCGAGTGCTTCCCCTCCGTGTGCAGGCCGTCGTCGGTGCAGTTGCTCACGTAGGCCCATCCGCGCTTGTTGATGCCCCGCACGGTCTCCCCCAGGCCGTAGACGATGTCTTCCGGCTTCATCCGGAAAACGAATTCCTTCCCGTTCCCCTGGACCTCGAACCGCGGGGCCGCCCCCTTTTCCCCGAGCGGAACCTCCCGAACCACGGCGTCCGTCCGAAACGGCTTCCCGAAACGATAATGCTGGATCATGTCTTCTCCCTCTCCCCGGGCGCGGAGACCCTTTCCGCGCCCGTTTTCCGCGTTTTTTTGGGCGTGGATTCTCAGCCCGGTTCATTATACCGCCGATCTTCCGCCGCGGCAAGATTTTACCGGATTTACGCTCCGTTTACTCTTTCAGCGCAAGCTCCACGACGGTATCGGCCTCGCAGGGCAGCGCGGAG
>DAIUFE010000064.1:0-7156 GCA_036844765.1 Caproicibacter sp.
TCAGCACCTGCGTGCGCTCGCGCGCCTGCGCGTTCTCGTAGGTCACGTCGCGCACCTGCGGGTCGTGGCCGATGTCGCGGAAGTGCCGCGCGACGCTGTCGCCGATCGGGATCTCCCGGAATTCCGCGCCCAGCAGCTCCGCGAGCTTCCGCGCGTTGCCCTTCGTGCGCGCCGTGGTGCCGAAGCCCGGCATCGTCACGGCCAGGATGCCCTTCCGCGGCAGGCCCAGCAGGTCGAACGCCCGCGCCGTCACCAGCAGCGCGAGGGTCGAATCCAGCCCGCCGGAGACGCCCAGCGCCACGCGCTTCGAGCCCGTGTGCTCCAGCCGCGTGCGCAGCCCCTGCGCCTGCATGGTCAGGATGGCCTCGCACCGCTCGGAAAGCTCCTTCTCGTCGTCCGGCACGAACGGCAGCGCCGGGAACTTCCGCTCCAGGCGGAACTCCGGCTCTTTCATTGAGAACGGGACCACGCGGGCGGCCGCGCCGCCGCGCCACGTCGTCATGCGCAGGCGCTCCTGCGAAAGGCGCTGCAGGTCGATATCCGCCGTCGTCAGACCCGTGGTGAACGGCTTCGACTCCTTCAATAGGGTGCCGTTTTCCGCGATGAGGTCGTGCCCGGCGAAGACCAGGTCGGTGCTGGATTCCCCCTCGCCCGCGTCGGCGTAGGCGTAGGCGCACAGCAGCCGCGCGGACTGCCCCTTCACCAGCCCGCGGCGGTAGGGGGCCTTGCCGATGGTCTCGTCGCTCGCCGAAAGGTTGAACAGCACGGTCGCCCCCGCCTGCGCCAGGCGGACGGAGGGCGGGCACGGCACCCACAGGTCCTCGCAGAGCTCGGCGCCGACGGTCAGGCCCGGCACCGTCTCGCACCGGAAGAGCAGGCTGTTGCCCAGCGGCACGGTCTGCCCGCACAGGCGCGCCTCGGCGCATTCCGGCGCGGGGGAGAAGTGCCGCCCCTCGTAGAACTCGCCGTAGCCGGGCAGATAGCTCTTGGCCGCAAGGCCCAGCAGCCGCCCGCGGCAGAACACCGCCGCGCAGTTGTAAAGCTCCGCCCCGCACGCGACGGGCAGGCCCACCAGCGCCAGCAGGTCCATCCCCGCCGTCCGCTCCAGCAGCGCGCCGAGGGCGCGCTCCGCCCCGGCGATCAGCGTCCGCCCCCGGAACAGGTCGCCGCAGGTGTAGCCCGTCAGGCACAGCTCCGGGAACGCGGCCGCCCCCACGCCGCGGGTCTCGCACTCGCGCATCAGCGCCAGCACGGAATTCATGTTGTATTCGCAGTCCGCCACTTTGATCTTCGGCGTCGCGGCCGCGATGCGGAAAAATCCGTCCTTCATTTTTCTTTCGCCCCTTCGCCCTCCGCCGCGGCGGAAGAAACCCCTTCCGCGGCCGCGGGGGCCGTTTCCGCCGCGGCGGAAGCCTCTTCCGCGGCGGCCTGCGGTTCCCCGGCGTGCCGGCTGTCGAAACCGGCGAAGAACGCGCCGACCGCAATGCAGGAATAATACGCGAGGAACCGCCACAGCAGCATGGCCTGCGTGAGGATCTCCCCGTTGAAAAAGATCCGGAAGATGACCAGGAAGCTGCCCTCCGCCGCGCCGGCGGCCCCCGGCAGCGGCGTGTAGCTCGAGATCATGGTCACGAAGCTCTGCGCCGCGATCATGTCGAACACGGGCGCGCCCGGGCTGCGGAACGCCTTGTAAATAAAAAACGGCACCGCGAACGACGCCGTCAGCTGCGCGAGCGTAAAGCCGTAGAGCCGCGCGCTCAGCGCCCGGTCGTCCTTCAGCGCCCGGTTGTTCTCCAGGTAGAACTGAAGCTGGCCGCGCACCTTCCGCCGCGTCTCCTCCGGCCGGCGGACCAGGCGCAGCTTCGTCAGCGCCCACACCGCGCCGCCGATCAGCCGCGTCGTGAAGCCCGGGCTGTGGGTGAACAGCAGCAGCAGCACCACCACGGCCGCCTGGCACAGGAAGCCGATGAACGCCAACGCCATGAAGCCCTGGATCTTCGTGCGGAAAAACGGGTACCGCACCACGATGACCAGCAGCGAGTAGCCGGTGATGGAGGTCTGGTACACCAGGAATTTGCGCACCAGCGCCGAGACCGCAATGCCCGACGGCACCCCCTGCCGCATCAGCGAGAGCAGCTGCATCGGCTGCCCCGCCAGGGCGTAGGGCGTCACGGCGTTGAAATACTGCCCCACCATCGTCGTGCGGAACGCGCGCCGGAAGCTGTACGCCGGCCGCACGGCGCGCCCCACCAGGCCGCGCAGGGTGCAGGCCTCCATCGCCCAGCCGAGCGCCACGCTCCCGGCGGCGCACGCCAGCCAGAACGGGTTCAGCGTCGGCAGGCTGCCCAGCAGCACGGCCAGATTGTTCCCCGAAACGCAGAAATAGACCAGCAGCCCCACCGACGCCGCGAACAGCGCCGCCTGGAACAGCCTCGACCCTTTTTTGCGATCTTTCACCATACCCGCGGCCCCGCGCCCGCTTTCCGGCGGCGGAAGCGGCTCCTTTCAGCGGACGGAGTAGTCCTTTTCCAGCGCCTCGGGGGCGGCCACCACGTCCGGCAGCTGGCCGAGAACGGCCCGGGAGCCGAGCTCATCCGCCGAATAGTGCCTCAGCGCCCTGGATACCCGCCGCATGTTGGCCATGCAGCCCCGCATACATTTTTTCTCGCCGTGCAGCTTTAATACATACAGGTAGCAGCACCCGCACGCCTTCCGGATCAGCGCGTTGTAGCTCCTGCGGTATTTCCCGAAGAGGCCGTTCTTTTCCAGCGAGATGCGGACCATCGCCACGGCGTGGAGGTAATCGTTGATCTTGTTCGCGTTCATGGTTGCCAGGATGCTCGAGGGGCGCTGGTTGTAGTAGTACAGCGGCCGGTCGATCACCGCCACGCGCCGGGCGCGGGCGAACACGCGGCTGGTGGTGGCCATGTCTTCGAACGACATCGGCGGGAAGGCGATGTTCCCCTCCGCGAACAGGCTGCGGCGGTACAGCTTGTTCCACGCCAGGCTCTGGATCTGCACGTCGCGCAGCAGGCGGTCCATCGCCTCCTCGCGGCTGAACACGCCCTTGCACCGGAACGGGTACTCGAACAGAAAGTCGTTTTCGATGAAGTGGAAGTAATAGTAGCAGCAGGCGATGTCCGCGTCGTTGTCCACGCAGGCGCGGCGCAGCTCCTCCAGATAGGTGGGCGCCACGTAGTCGTCGCTGTCCACAAAGGCGATATACTTCCCGCGCGCGGCGGCCATTCCGGCGTTGCGCGCCCGCGAAAGCCCCCCGTTCGCCTGGTCGATCACACGGATATAGCCGTATTTCTGCGCGAAGTGATGCAGGATCTCCGGCGAACTGTCCGGCGACCCGTCGTTCACGGCGATGACCTCGAAATCGCGGAAGGTCTGTCCCACCAGCGACGAAAGGCACCGCCCCACGTATTTCTCCACGTTGTAGACCGGCACCACCACGCTGATCTCCGGCGTATGTTTTTCCTGCGGCAAAACAGTTCTTCCTTTCCCGCGCGGCCGCGGCGGCCGTTTTTTTGCAGACCCGCCCCTTCCGGGGCAATGGAAAAAGCCGGGACGCCCCGTTTCCGGTTTTTCACTCTTATTCTTGCAGAAAAGGGGCCGAAAGTCAAGTTCTTTTCAGGCCCCGCGCGCCGCTGACGCGGCTTCCCCCGCCCCGGCCGGCGCGGAGGAGGCGCCCGCCGCCGAGGACGGTTGTTCGGGCGCCGAAGAGGAGGGCTTTTTCTCCGGGGCCGACGACGCCGGGGCTTTCCCCAGCTTCGCGGGGTCGGTCCCCTCGCCGTAAAGATAGTACGCGGGCTGCGCCTTATAATAGGAAGAGGGCAGCTTCTCGGTCTTCACGGCTTTGCCGTTTTTGTAATAGGTCCTCTGCGCCGCGGCGCGGTACCCCGTGCGGGCCTTCGAGGCGAACTTCACCGCGCCGGCCGCGAGCGTGCGGTCCAGCACGTATTTGGGCTTCTCCGGCGCGGGGATGGTCTGCGTGACCTGCGACGAGACGCGGATCTCGTCGTACTCCGGCGGCCGGTAGCCGTAGAACTCGGCCGTGAGCACGCGCCCCTTCGTATGGGTCAGCACATAGACGGGGTACGGCGTCGGGTTGCGGAACTTGAAATCGACGCCCGGATAGCTGACGGTCGCGTCCTGCCCGATCGGGCAGTAGCTGGAGGGCAGCGAGTGATTGGTCCTCTCCGCGATCGCCATCCCGGCGCGCAGGGCCGCGCCGTAGACCGTGGTGGAAGCCTGGCAGATGCCGCCGCCATAATCCTGGATCAGCCTGCCGTTCAAAATGGCGCCCGCGGGCCGGTAGCCGTGGGCCTTGTCGCACGGCCCCGCGGTGCCGAGGAACGAGAACGTGCCGCCCGCCGGCACCGCCGTCCCGCCGACCGAGGCCAGCGCGCGCGCCATGTTATAGGTGCCGTCCGCCGTGTTGGTGGAGGTGGTGCTGTACTCCGAGAGCTTCCCCATGCGGCTTTTCAGCTCCGCGAGCGAGAGGGAAGGCTCCGGCTCCGACGCTTTCACGGCCACCGTGCCCGTGTGCGGCCCCTCCGCGGCCGCCTTCACGCCGGCCCACAGCGCGTCCCGGTCGACGGCGACGCCGTTCGCGCCGGCTTTGTACGAGAACGTCCCCGTCTTTTCGTCGAACGACGCCACGGAGGGCTCGGCGGGCTTCCGGTCGATCTGCGCCGCGACCGCCTCCACCTTCGTTTTCAGCGCGTCCTCGTCGAGCCGGGCCGTCAGGGGAAAATCCTTCGGCTTCGTCTTCAGCGCCTCCACCAGGCGGAACCGCTCCGCGCGGTCCCCTTCGCGCCCGTAGGCGTACGCCTTCTTCAGCGCGTCGGCGGCGTTCCCGGCGAAGGTCATGTCGTCCTGCGTGAGCCGCCATTCCTTACCGCCGTATGTAATCGCGATGTCGTAGCGGCCGGCCGCCTCTTTCTCTTTACCGCTCAGCGCGGCCTGCGCCTGCTCCCGCGTCATGCCGCCCAGCGGCACGCCCTGCACCGAGATCCCCCGGTAGAACCGGTCGGTGTCCAGCAGCGCCGACGCCGCCTTCTCCCACTGGACGCGGGCGTAAAGGCTCCGCCCGCCGAACACGGCCGCGGCGACGCCGACGGCGGCGAGCAAAACCGCCAGCGCGGTCCTGCCCCGCGGGCGCCCGCCTCCGCGCCGCGCGTACGCTTCGTTCCGTGCAGTAATCAATCCGGGTCCCTCCATCGCAAATTCCAGGCCGGCGGCAAAGCCGCTTTCGCGTTTCGCGGGAACGGGTCCCCGCAAAACAAGCTTCGCCGAAAGATGCGGTAAAGCTTACAAATTCCGGTCCCATCCATCAAGCAGGCTCCCTCATTTGCGGCGCTTGCCGCCAAACACCCTTTTGCCGCTTCGCGGCATTTCCCCCGTCGGGGGGAATCACCGGCGCGGTTTTCAACGGCCTGACAGTTTTTCGGCACTTTGTGGTTTCTCAAATCCATACTTCTTATTTTTATTATAGCCCGGCGGTTTTCCGAAGTAAAGTTACAGCCCCGTCATCTCGCCGGAAGGTTCTGGATTCCCGATGAAATCTATGATATAATATCGCTGATTCAGAACGGGCCGGCATTTTTTGCCGGCGTTCCGCAGAAAACGCGGGAGGGGGAGTTTTGTCCGCCATGAATATCCTGATCCTTTCGGCGGCCACGGGGGGCGGCCATCTGCGCGCCTCGCGGGCCATCTGCTCCTATATTGAAAAAAGCGACCCGGAATCGAAGGCCGAGGTGGTCGACGCGCTCAAGAGCATCGGCGGCGTGCTGGATAAGACCGTCTGCAACGGCTACCACGTCCTGGCCATGCGCACGCCCAAGCTGTTCGGCAAGCTCTACCGCGCCACCAACCGCAAAAGCCCGCTCTACGACCTGATGACGCGGTTCAGCGGCGCGTTCAGCCGCATGCTGCTGCCCGCCATCGAGGCCCGCCGGCCGGATGCGATCATCGCGACGCACCCGTTCGTCTCCGAGATGGTCTCGCACCTCAAGGGGATCGGCGCGGTGGACGTGCCCCTCGTCACGCTGATGACGGACTACGGCCCGCACCGCGCGTGGATCGCGCCGCATGTGGACGCCTACGTCGTCGCGGACGCGGGCATGATCCCCCAGATGGAGGCGATGGGCGTCCCGCGCGGGAAGATCCACCCGTTCGGCATCCCGGTGGGGCATGTGTTCTTCACCCCGACGGACCGCCCCGCCCTGCGCAAAAAGCTGGGGCTGGACCCCGCCCTGCCCACGGTGCTGGTCATGGCGGGCAGCTTCGGCGTCACGAACGTGCTGGGCATCTACCGCCAGATCGTCCGCGCGGACATCCCGTTCCAGGCGGTCGTGATCACCGGCCGCAACGAGAAGCTCTACGCCGCCTTCGCGGACGAGGTGGAGCGCAGCCCCAAGCCGACCCGGCTGGTCTTTTTCACCGACGAGGTGGAAAATTACATGCACTCCTCCGACCTGCTGATCACCAAGCCCGGCGGCCTCACGGTCTCCGAGGCGCTGGCCTGCAACATCCCGCTCGCGGTGTTCGACGCCATCCCCGGCCAGGAGGAGGACAACGCCGATTTCCTCCTCACCCACAACATGGCCGTGCGCCTCAAGCCCGGCGAGGACTGCGGCGCCGTGATCCGCTCCCTCCTCGAGGACAGCCGCCGTCTCGACCGCATGCGCAGCTCCTGCGCCGAGTTCGACAAGTCCCGCTCCTCCGAGAACATCCTCTCCCTCACCCGCCGCCTCGCCGCCGATTACCAGAAGCTCAAGTCCTGACCGGCAAAGCCGGTTTCGGCCCGCCGTGTAGTGCAGAGTGAATCAAAAGCTTATTTAGGCGGGACAGTTTGGGGACGCTCCCGCTTCTTCCTCCTTTCTTTTCCTCTGCGGGGCCTTTGGCAGGGAGGGGGCGCAGCCCCCTCCCGACTATAACCCCCTTCCGCGCTCGGCGGGCTTACAATTCCGCCGCGCTTCCCGCGCGGGAGGGGGCAGGGGGTGAGCGTTGGTTTGCAGGGCGCTGAAAGTTTGCAGAAACAATACGGGATGTATATTTTAAGCTTTGTTTTCTGAATTTGAATTCAGCTTAATTTTAGTTTGCGCTCAAGCCGCGCAGCTTCAGCCCCGCCTTCTGAGTTTCGATT
>DAIUFE010000065.1:0-6957 GCA_036844765.1 Caproicibacter sp.
CACGCTCCCCGCGGGAGGAGCGACTAAAACCAATGCTGAGGATTTTCCGGGTTGCAGTTATTTCAATTCACGCCCCCGCGAGGAAAGCGGCCGCCCGCATTTTATTCCGCCGGGGAAAAGCTCAGTATCCCGCGATCGGATTTTCTCCTATTTTTGCCTTCAGCTTGTTGATCTCTTTGACGTTGGCCCTTGTCACGATGTTCACGGCGGTCATTGTCGCGTCGATGTCGTCCACCGTTTCGCTGATGTGATCGATTTTTTCGGTGTTGAGCTTGTGGCCGTCGAACAGGGCCGACAGCTTTTGATGAATATCGTTCTCCAGCTTGATGTTGATTTTCAGCTGTCCCTCTTTCAGCCCGGACACATCCTCTTTTAAGCCGGACACATCTTGTTTCAGCCCGGACACGTCCTCTTTCAGTCCGGAAATATCCCGCTGAATCGGCTCCAGTTTCTGATCCATCATTTTGCCGATCGCTTGCAGCAATTCCTGGCTCTCCATTCTGATCTCCTCCTCCCATACAGCAATTTCATTCCAATCTGCGAAAGATGAGGTGTTTTCCCCCCGCCTTCGGCGGGGGGAAAACACAAACCCACTTGCATAATCGACTGGAAATGATGTAGGTATTGGGTCCGGTCAAAGCAGCTTGCTTTTTCAGCCCCCGCCCCGCGGCGACCGGAAGTTTGTTTTATTATAGCACGCTCCGCGCGGAATGGAAAGCGAGAATCGGGATTTTGCCGATGCTTTTCACCGGTGTTTCATGTGAAACAGACGCGGAAAACGCAGGCGCGGCAGGGCGTTTTAAGCCTGCGGGAGGGGGCAGGGGGTGAGCCAGTGTCTGCACTATGCGGCAGCGGTGCGGAAAGCGCAAGAGGCGAAAGAGTTTCAGCCCTATTTTCTGAATTTGAATTCAGCTTATTTTTACTTTGCGCTCAAGCCGCGCGGGCTCAACCTTTCGGTCTTGTCCGAAAGTAGGCAAAGTACGCGCAGGGGGGACTTAACCTCCGCACGAGAGGGGCCCTAATCCGTCCCCCCTGCACCCCCGGGGAGCCGTCCGCGCCCTTTCTTTCGGAACGAACGGCAGGGTGCCCCCGTGGCAGAACAAACGAAGGGCCATAACTGGGGCAGGTGCCGAACAAACTGCTTTCTTCTTACCGGGAGATTTCGGAAACCGCTCACCCCCTGCCCCCTCCCGCGCGGGAAGCTTATCGAAAACGTAGGCCCGCCGAGCGCGGAAGGGGGGTATCTATAGATCGGGAGGGGGGCTGCCGCCCCCCTCCCTGCCAAAGGCCCCCGCAAAGAGGAAGTCGCGCTGATACCGGAGAGTCTTGTATTTCAATCCACGCTCCCCGCGAGGGGAGCGACATTGCACCAGTTGCGCAAAATGCAGGGTGGTCTTTGATTTCAATCCACGCTCCCCGCGGGGGGAGCGACTTTTGTCAGTGTTGCAACGCCGCCGGAGGCTTTATTTCAATCCACGCTCCCGCGCGGCCGGCTTGCCAAAATCATCGGCCCGCCGGCGCAGAGGGGGCCGGACATGCGTCCGGCCCCCTCTGCGGGAAATGATTATAGGGAAATAGGAGCAATCTTGTAATCGGATTCAGGCGGGTCTCTGGCCTCCCGCGGTGGCCTGCGCTTTCGGGATGCGCACGATGCACTCGATGTAGTCGTCGGTCTCGCTTTTGAGGGACTGGGCCTCGATGCCGCTCAGGCGCATGGTCTTGACGGCGTGCGAGATGGTGTTGAGGAAGATGCGCACGTCCTTGATGATGAACGTCCGCTTCCGGGCGTTCTCCGCCTCCCCGGCGATCAGCCGGAGGATGTACTCGTCGGTCTGGCGGACGTTGTACTGCCGCTCGATGATCGCGTCGAGCGCGCGGCGGCGGAGCGCCTCGTCGTCGACGCGCAGGACGGCGCGCGCGTGGCGTTCGGTCAGGCCGGCGGCCGCGATCTTGCCGCGCTCCTCGGGCGAAAGGCGCAGCAGCCGGAGCTTATTCGCCAGCGCGGACTGGCTCTTCCCCAGGCGGTAGGCAGCTTCCTCCTGCGTGACGTGCCACTGCTCAATCAGCTTGCGCAGGCCCTCGGCCTCCTCGAACATCCCCAGGTCCTGGCGCTGGAGGTTCTCCGTCAGGGCCATGGCGGCGCTCGCCTCGGCGGAGCACTCCCGCACGATGCAGGGCACCGCCCGCATCCCCGCCATCCGGCACGCGCGCAGGCGGCGCTCCCCCGCCACCAGCTCGTACCCGTCCGCCGCGCGGCGCACCAGCAGCGGCTGCAGCAGCCCGTTGATGCGGATGCTCTGCGCCAGGTTCCGCAGCTCCTGCTCGTCGAACTCCCGCCGCGGCTGCGCCGGGTTCGGGCGGATCTTCTCCGCGGCGATCTCCACCACCCTGTTCTTCTCGCTGAAACGCACGCCTTCCGCCTCCCACGCTTGTCCCTTGGACCCAAGCATATCACGCGGAATCGGAAGATTTTGTAAAATTATGGGAATCTGATTTTTTATTTTTCCAGACGGGCGGCGGGCCCGGCGTGCCCGGGAGAGATCAGAAACAGGGTGCGGCCGTCGCCGGAGGGAAGCGAATAGGTCTCGGCGCGCCGCACGGAACCGCCGAGGCGAGCGACGACGGGGAGCGCGCTCTCCATCTCGGCGGAGGCGTCCGGGCCCTTCATCGCCGCGAACACGCCGCCCGGCGCGAGGAACGGCAGGCAGTATCCGCACAGGGCCGGCATCCGCGCCACGGCCCGCGCCGTGACGAAGGCGTACCGCCCCCCGTATTCCTTCTTCCGGCCGGCTTCCTCCGCGCGGGCGTGCACCAGTTCCGCCTCCAGGCCGAGAGCCCGGAGCAGCTCCGCAAGAAAGACCAGGCGCTTGTTCAGGCTGTCCAGCAGCGTGAGCCGCAGGTCGGGGCGCAGGATCTTGAGCGGCACGCCCGGGAACCCCGCCCCGGTGCCGACGTCGATCGCCTTCGCGCCCGGCGGCGGCCGGTAAAATTTCAGCACCAGCGCGCTGTCGAGAAAATGCTTCTCCGCGACCCCCTCCGGCGTGCGGATCGCGGTGAGGTTCATCTTTTGGTTCCACTCCGCGAGCACGCGCGCGTACACGCGGAACTGCTCCTCCTGCCGGGGCGAGACTTCGATCCCCTCCCCCTTCGCCAGCAGGGCGAACCGGGCGGCGGCGTCCGCTTCCTCCGTCATACGGCCTTCCCCCTTTTTCCGCGTTCCAGCCAGATCAGCAGCACCGAGATATCCGCCGGGCTGACGCCCGAGATGCGCGACGCCTGGCCCACGCTCTCCGGCCGGACGGCCCGCAGCTTCTCGCGCGCCTCGTTCCGCAGGCCCGGGACCGCCGCATAGTCGAGGTCCGGCGGCAGGCGGCGGCCCTCCAGGCGGCGCATCTCCGCGATCTGCGCCTTCTGCCGGCGGATGTAGCCCTCGTACTTCAATTCGATCTCCGTGTTCTCGAGCACGGCGTCCGGCAGGGCCGGCCGGGCGGTATCCACCGGCGCGAGCGCGCGGTAATCCATCTGCGGGCGCTTGAGCAGCTCCGCCAGCGTCACGCCGGAGGAAACCGGCGCTGTTTCACGGGAAACAAGGATGCGGTTCAGGGCCTCCGAAGGCGGAAGCACGGTGCTTTCCGCGCGGGAAAGCTCCGCCTTCTTCTCGGCCTCGCGCCGCAGAAAGCGCGCCCAGCGCTCGTCGGAGATCAGCCCGACGCGGCGGCCGGTCGGCGTGAGGCGCTCGTCGGCGTTGTCCTGCCTCAGGACCAGGCGGTACTCGCTGCGCGAGGTCATCATGCGGTACGGCTCCTCCGTGCCCTTGGTGACGAGGTCGTCGATCAGCGTGCCGATGTAGCTGCCCGCGCGGTCGAGGATCATCGGCGCGCGGCCCTTGATTGCAAGCGCCGCGTTGACGCCCGCGACGAGGCCCTGCGCGGCGGCCTCCTCGTAGCCGGAGCTGCCGTTGAACTGCCCCGCGCCGTACAGGCCCGGAAAACCGCGGAACTCGAGCGTCGCGCCCAGCTGGAGCGGGTCGGCGCAGTCGTACTCGATCGCGTAGGCGGCGCGCATGATCTCGACGCGCTCGAGGCCCGGGATGGTGCGGTAGAACGCGATCTGCACGTCCTCCGGCAGCGAGGAGCTCATGCCCTGGAGGTACATCTCCTCGGTGCCGAGGCCGCACGGCTCGATGAAGAGCTGGTGGCGCTCCTTCTCCGGGAAGCGGACCATCTTGGTCTCGATGCTCGGGCAGTAGCGCGGGCCGACGCCCGTGATGCCGCCGGTGTAAAGCTGCGAGCGGCCCAGGTTCGCGAGGATGACGCGCTTGGTCTCGGGCGTCGTCCACGAGATATAGCAGACCGCGCGGTTTTTGCCGGGGACGAGCGTGTCGTAGGAGAACGGGACGACCGGGTCGTCGCCGCGCTGGACCTCGAGATTGCTGAAATCGATGCTGGAGCGCAGCACCCGCGCCGGGGTGCCGGTCTTGAACCGCCGCATCCGGATGCCGAGCTTCCGGAGCGAATCCGTGAGGAACGCGGCCGGGAACAGGCCGTCCGGCCCGCTCGCGTAGGAGACCTCCCCCACGAAGATCTTCCCGGAAAGGTAGGTGCCGGTCGCGAAGATCACCGCCTTCGCCGTGAAGCACGCGCCGAAGCGCGTCGTGAGCTTCCACCGGCGGGACGCCGCCGCGGAGGACGCCGCCGCGTCCGGCTCGACGGAAACGACCTCCGCCTGGCGGAGCAGCAGGCCGGGCTGGCGCTCGAGCTTGCGCTTCATGATTGCGCCGTACTCGCGGCGGTCGATCTGCGCGCGCAGCGAGCGCACGGCCGGGCCCTTGCCGCGGTTGAGCATCCGGCTCTGGAGGAAGCACTCGTCCGCCGTGCGGCCCATCTCGCCGCCCAGCGCGTCGATCTCGCGCACGAGGTGCCCCTTGGCCGTGCCGCCGATGGAGGGGTTGCACGGGCAGTTTCCCACCGCGTCGAGGTTGATGGTGAAAACCACCGTGCGGCAGCCCAGGCGCGCCGCCGCGAGGCCCGCCTCGATGCCCGCGTGCCCCGCGCCGATCACGGCGACGTCGATCTTGCCCGCGTCGTAGCTCATGGAGCGTTCTCCCCTTTCCGGAAAGCTTCGTTTATTTTCCCACGCAGAAGCGGCGGAACACCTCGTCCACCACCCGCTCGGTCGCGCGCTCGCCCGTCAGCTCCAGCAGCGCGGAGACCGCGTCCTCCACCGAGACGGTCACGGCGTCGAGCGTGACGCCCGACCGCAGCGCCGAAAGCGCTTCCCCGAGCGACTCCGCCGCGCGGCGGGCGTCCTCCCGCTGGCGCTCGGTGAACAGCGCCGCCTGCGAAGGGTCGTCCGCCTCCGCGCCCAGCACGTCCAGCACCGCGCGCTCCAGCCGGTCCAGCCCCTCGCCCCGGGCGGCTGAAATCTCTACGGTATGTTGAAAGTTTGTTTTGATATACTCAAAGTTTATTTCCCGGGGCAGGTCGCACTTGTTGACGACGGCGATACACGCCGCCCCGCCGGGCGCCGACCCGGCGGGCGCGGAGGAAAGCTCGCGGACGAGGGCGCGGTCGTCGGGATCGAGCGGGCGGGAGGAATCGAACACGGCGAGGACGAGCCGGGCGGAGCGCACGCGGGCGAGGGCGCGGCCGACGCCGGCTTGCTCGACGGGGTCGCCGGAGGCGCGCAGGCCGGCGGTGTCGGCCAGGCGGAGCGGCACGCCGCCGAGCAGCACGGTCTCCTCGACGACGTCGCGGGTGGTGCCGGCGTAGGGCGTGACGATGGAGCGGTCGCAGCCGGAGAGCCGGTTCATCAGGGTGGATTTGCCGGTGTTGGGCTTGCCGGCGATCGCGGTGTCGACGCCCTCGCGCAGGGCGCGGCCGGAATCGTAGCGCGCGAGCAGCGCGGAAAGGCGGGCCTGCGCGGCGGCGAGCGTCTTTTCCAGCTCTTTCGGGTCGACGGCGGGGACGTCGTCCTCGGGGTAATCGGCCCAGGCGTCCAGATGGGCGGCGGCGGCGGTCAGCGCTTCGCGCACGGAACGGATCCCGCGCTCGAGCGCGCCGCCGCGGCCGGAGAGCGCGGCCCTCGCGGCGCGCTCCCCCCGGGCGGAGACGATCTGCATCACGGACTCGGCCTCGGTGAGGCCCATCTTGCCGTTCAGGAACGCGCGGCGGGTGAACTCGCCCGGCCCGGCGGGGGCCGCGCCGGCCCCCAGCACGGCGCGCAGCAGCCGGCGGGTCACGTACAGCCCCCCGTGGCACGAAAGCTCGACGACGTCCTCCCCCGTGAAGCTTTTGGGCGCGCGGAAAACGAGGGCGACGGCCTCGTCGATCAGGCCGCCGTCCGGGTCGTGCACATGCCCGAACAGCGCGGTGTAGCCGCGGGCGTCCTCCAGCTTTTTGCCGAACGCCGAGGCGAACACGCGGGCCGCGACCGGGATCGCGCGCGGGCCGGAGACGCGCACGACGCCGATGGCGGCCGGCGCCTGCGCGGTCGAGATCGCCGCGATGGTGTCGCCCGCCGCGTGGTAGCGGAAGCCCTCCAAGACGATCTCCTCCTTTCCCGTCTTTTCCGCAATGGAATGCCGCAAAAATATTACGGAGTGTATATTTTAAGCTTTGTTTTCTGAATTTGAATTCAGCTTGATTTTACTTTGCGCTCAGGACGCGCGGGCCGTTTTTTCTTTCCGGGGGCCTTTGGCAGGGAGGGGGGCGGCAGCCCCCCTCCCGATCTATAGATATCCCCCTTCCGCGCCCGGCGGGCTTACAATTCCGCCGTGCTTCCCGCGCGGGAGGGGGCAGGGGGTGGGTCGGTGTTTGCACTATGCGGCAGCGGTGCGGAAAGCGCAAGAGGCGAAAGAGTTTCAGCCCCGCCTTCTGAATATTGATTCAGCTTGTTTTTCATTTGCGCTCAAGCCGCGCGGGCTCTGACTTTCTGTCTTGGCAGAAAGTCAGCAAA
>DAIUFE010000066.1:0-6602 GCA_036844765.1 Caproicibacter sp.
ACCGTCCGGGTAAAGCTCGGCGTAATTTTAAGGGACGTCCGGGCGCGGAAGGGGGGGTATCTATAGATCGGGAGGGGAACATGCCCACCCCCTCGCGCCCCCCTCCCTGCCAAAGGCCCCTCTAAAAGAAACGCCGTTTTATGAAGCCCCTGCCCGTGACCCGGCCCTTCGTTTATTCTGCCACGGGGGCACCCTGCCGTTCGTTCCGAATAAAAGGGTGCGGACGGCTCCCCGGCAGGCTGGGCCTGCACGCACGGCCCGCCGTTTAGCTGGGATCGAACCGGAAGCTTTGTTTGGCGGGACAGTTTACGAAATCTCCCGGCAAGAAGAATATAACCTGCGGGGCACTTGCCCGCGACCCGGCCCTTCGTTTGTTCTGCCACGGGGGCACCCTGCCGTTCGATCCGAAAGAAAGGGTGCGGACGGCTCCCCGGGGGTGCAGGGGGGACGGATTAGGGCCCCTCCCGTGCGGAGGTTAAGTCCCCCCTGCGCGTACTTTGCCTACTTTCGGACAAGACCGAAAGTAGGAGCCCGCGCGGCTTGAGCGCAAATGAAAAACAAGATGAATTCAAATTCAGAAAGCAAAGCTGAAAATTTCAGCGCCCTGCGAACCAACGCTCACCCCCTGCCCCCTCCCGCGCGGGAAGCGCGGCGGAATCGTAGGCCCGCCGGGCGCGGAAGGGGGTTATAGTCGGGAGGGGGCTGCGCCCCCTCCCTGCTTCAAACCCCCGGAAAGGAAAATCAGCATTCCGATCCCGAAAGAGAGTTGTCAGGGAACGGGCTGCGCCCCCTTCCTGCTTCAAACCCCCGGAAAGGGAAACCGGCCTGCGCGGCTTGAGCGCAAACGAAAATTAAGCCGAATCAGAATTCAGAAGGCGGGGTTTAAAATTTCAAACTTCCCGCAGACCAACGCCCACCCCCTGCCCCCTCCCGCGCGGGAAGCGCGGCGGAATCATAGGCCCGCCGGGCGCGGAAGGGGGGGTATCTATAGATCGGGAGGGGGGCTGCGCCCCCCTCCCTGCCAAAGGCCCCCACAAAAGGGACAACCTGCAGATTCCGGAAGAATATTATTGGGAAAAGGGGCTGCACCCCCTTCCTGCTTCAAACCCCCAGAAAGGGAAACCGGCCCGCGCGGCTTGAGCGCAAAGTAAAATTAAGATGAATCAATATTCAGAAAACAAAGCCGAAAATTTCAAACTTCCCGCCGACAAACGCCCACTCCCTGCTCCCTGCCGCCCGCGGAAGCGGCTTTTTTCCGCCCCGCCTCGACAGCCGATTTTTTGCTTTGCGCCGGCTGGCGGGCCGCGGCGGGCTTTTCTCGCGGACCGTGCGCGCAGGCTCAGCCCGCTATTTGAAAAAAGGAGAGTTTTGTGATATGCTAAGACGTATGGAACTGTCTCGATTCCGGGACGGCGCCGGTGCGGGAAAAGCCCGCGGGGCGGAGAAAAAAGGCACGAGAATGAGGAATGAAAGCGAAATGGAATCGTCGTTCACCGAGGTTTGGAGCCTCGTCTGCGCCTACTGCAAGAGCAGGATCACGGAGATCGCCTTCTCCACGTGGATCGGCAGGATCGAGCCGGTCTCTCTGGATCTTGCGGGCGGCGCCGCCGTGCTGAAGGTCCCCAACGAGCTGCACCGCCAGACGGTTCTCCATTATTATATGGATCTGCTCAAAGAGGCTTTCCGCCAGATCTTCAGCCGGGATATCGAGATCAGGCTCTGCCTGCCGGAGGAGGAGGCGCCCGCGGCCCGGAAAGAGGCGGAGACGGGCGGCGACAACTACGAGTTCACGTTCGACACCTACATTGTGGGGCCGTCGAACAAATTCGCGCACGCGGCCTCGATGGCCGTGGCCAGCAAGCCGGCCTCTCTTTACAACCCGCTGTTCATCTACGGGAACTCGGGCCTCGGGAAAACGCACCTGCTCTACGCCATCCGCAACGAGATCAACCACACCCACCCCGACATGGACATCGTCTATATCAAGGGGGACGAGTTCACGAACGAGCTGATCGACGCGATCCGGCGCGGCACCACGGGCGAGTTCCACCAGCGCTACCGGCACGCCGACGTGCTGCTCGTCGACGACATCCAGTTCATCGCGGGCAAGGACTCGACCCAGGAGGAGTTCTTCCACACGTTCAACACGCTTTACGAAGCGAAGAAACAGATCGTCCTCACCTCGGACCGGCCGCCGCGCGACATCGCCACGCTGGAGGAACGCCTGCTCACCCGCTTCGAGTGGGGCCTGACCGCCGATATCCAGCCCCCCGACTTCGAGACGCGCATCGCCATCATCAAACGCAAGGCCGAGCTGCTCAAGATCGAGCTGCCCGACAGCGTCGTCGAGTATATCGCAAACCGTCTGAAAAACAACATCCGCCAGCTTGAGGGCGCCGTCAAGAAGATGAAGGCCTACCACCTGCTGAACGGCGACCCGTTCAACATCCAGACCGCGCAGGCCGCCATCAGCGACATCATCAACAACGACCACCCCACCCCCTACACCGTCGAGAAGATCATCGACGAGGTCGCCCGCACCTTCGGCACCACCGGCGAGGACATCCGCTCCTCCCGGCGCGCCGCCAACATCTCCTCCGCGCGGCAGGTCTCGATGTACGTGGTGCGCGAGATCACCCAGCTCCCCATGGCCGCCATCGGCAAGGAATACGGCAACCGCGACCACTCCACCGTGGTCTACGCGATCCAGCAGGTGGAAAAAAATATGCAGCGCGACATGAAACTCAAGGCAACGGTCAATGATATCATCAAGAATATCCGCGACCGGTAGCCCCCGCCCCTCCGCAGCGGACCGCCGGGTGGAAAAGCTTTCAACTTTCCCCATTCCGGTGGAAAACCGCCGTCAGACCGGCCGCTCCGAAAACCCCGTTTTTTCACATGTTTTCAACATTCCCCACCGAGTTTTCCACAGCCGGTGGAATCTGCGGCCGTGACCGAATCTTCCAACTTTTTCTCCACGGCGGAAGCAACCGCCGGCGGGGCGCGGAAAAGCAGGCTGCGCGCGGAAAAAAACGGAGTTTCCACTTTTCCGCGCCCCCTGCTACCCCTTCTAAATCAATGCTAAACATACTGGCAGAAAAAGAAAGCTGGCGACGTTTCAATGAAATTCGAGTGCGACAGGCAGAAGCTGAACGAGGCGGTGTTGAATGTGCAGCGGGCGGTCTCGGCGAAATCCTCGGTGCCGGCGCTGGAGGGCATCCTGCTGACGGCCGGGGAGGACGCGGTGCGCCTGTGCGGCTACGACCTGGAGCTGGGCATGACCACGCGGGTCGAGGCCGACGTGCCGGAGGCGGGCAGCGTCGTGATGGGCGCGCGCCTGCTGGGGGACATCGTGCGCAGGCTGCCGGCCGACTCCGTCTCGTTCTCGGCGGACGAAAAGAACCTCGCGGAGATCCGCAGCGGGGAGGCGAAGTTCGCCGTGGCGGGCTCGCCGGCCGCCGAGTACCCCGAGCTGCCGAGGATCGGCGAGGGGCGGGAGCTCAAGCTGCCCGCCTCCGCGCTCAAGAGCATGATCCGGCAGACGATCTTCGCGGTGGCGCAGACCGACGCGAAGCCGGTGCACACCGGCACGCTGTTCGAGCTGGAGGAAGACAAAATCCGGCTGATCTCGGTCGACGGGTACCGCCTCGCGATCCGCGAGGAGCCGATCCGCGGCGGGGAAAAGACCAGCTTCGTGGTGCCGGGCAAGACGCTGCAGGAGGTGATGAAGCTGCTGGGCGACGGCGACGACGAGACCGGCCTGACCGTCGGGCAGCGGCACATCCTGTTCCGCATCGGCGGGTACACGGTCGTCTCGCGCCTGCTGGAGGGCAGCTTCCTCGATTACCGGGCCGCGCTGCCCAAGCAGGACGCCACGCGGGTCCTCGTCTCCGCCCAGAGCCTGATCGACAGCCTGGAGCGCGTCTCGCTGCTGATCACCGAGCGCCTGCGCAGCCCGGTGCGCTGCCTGTTCGGGCCGGAGGGCATCCGCCTTTCGTGCGCGACGGCGATGGGCCGCGCGGACGACCGCCTCGCCGCCAAGGTGGAGGGCGAGCCGCTCGAGATCGGCTTCAACAGCCGCTACCTGCTCGACGCGCTGCGCAACGCCGAGTGCGACGAGGTGAAGATCCTGCTGAACGGGCCGCTGAGCCCGATGGAGGTGCTTCCGCGCGAGGGCGGCTCGTTCCTGTTCCTGGTGCTGCCGGTCCGGCTGAAAAGCGGTGAGTGAGACGGGAAACGAAGCGGCCGTGCGCGCGATCGGCACGGAGTTCATCCGGCTGGACGCCTTCCTGAAATTATGCGGCGCGTTCGAGACCGGCGGGCAGGCGAAGCTCGCGATCCAGAGCGGGCGCGTGAAGGTGAACGGCGGGGAGTGCCGCATGCGCGGGAAGAAGCTGCGGTCCGGCGACCGCGCCGAGTTCAACGGAAGGGTCTACGAGGTGGCCCGCGCGTGAAGGTCCTGCGGTTCGCGTGGCTGGATTTCCGGAACCTTTCCTCGGGCGAGCTGCGGCCGGGCGGCGGTGTGAACGTGATCTGGGGCGGCAACGCGCAGGGCAAGACCAACCTGCTGGAGGGGATGTGGCTCTTCACGGGCGAGCGGTCGTTCCGGGGCGCGCGGGACGCGGAGCTGGTGCGGGCCGGCCGGCCGGAGAGCCGCCTGAGGCTGGAATTTTACGGCGGCGGGCGGGAGCAGGCCGCGGCGGTCCGCATCGCGGGCGGGCGGCGCGCGGCGGAGCTGAACGGCGTGCCGAAAAAATCCTGCGCGGCGCTGTTCGGGGAGTTCCGGGCGGCGGTGTTCTCGCCGGAGCATCTCTCGCTGCTGAGCGGCGGCCCGGCCGGCCGGCGGAACTTCGCGGACGCGGCGATCTGCCAGTTAAGGCCCGCCTACGCGGCGGTGCTCGCGGAGTACAACCGGACGCTGGCGCAGCGGAACGCGCTGCTGAAAGAGATCCCGAAGCACGCCGGGCTGCTGGAGACGCTGGACGTCTGGGACGCCCGGCTGGCGGCGAGCGGCGGGCGCGTGGCCCGGGCGCGCGAGGGATACCTGCGGGAGCTGGCCGGGCCGGCCGCGGAGTTCTACGGCGGCATGTGCGGCGGCCGGGAGAAGCTGGAGCTGCGGTACGAGAAAAATGCGGAGGACCTCGCCGCCGCGCTGAAGGCCGGCCGCCGGGAGGACCTTTTCACCGGGCACACGGGCGCGGGGCCGCACCGGGACGACCTGCGGGTGGAGATCGGCGGCATGAACGCGCGGGCCTACGCCTCGCAGGGGCAGAAGCGCTCGGCGGTGGTGGCCCTGAAGCTGGCGGAGGCCGAGCTGCTGACGCGGCGCACGGGCGAGGAGCCGGTGGTCTTCCTGGACGACGTGCTCAGCGAGCTGGACGGCGAGCGGCAGGCGTACCTGCTGAACCGGCTGGAGGGCTTCCAGGTGTTCATCACCTGCTGCGGGCCGGAGCAGGCGCGGCCCGCGGCGGGAGGGCGGCTGTTTCACATGGAACACGGCGTCCCCGCCGCGCGGGAGACGTGACAAGGAGGAACGTTTTGTGTATCTTCACCTGGGCCGGGACGTGGTGATCCGCACGGAGGACATCGTGGGGATCTTCGACCTGGAGACCTCGACCCTTTCGGACGCGACGCGCGGGTGCCTGGCCGCGGCGCAGAAAGCCGGGCGCGTGGTGGACGTCTCGGACGGTCTGCCGAAAAGCTTCGTGCTGTGCCGGCCCGACCAGGGTCCGCCGACCGTCTACACGTCGCAGATCTCGACGGCGACGCTGCTGCGGCGGTCCGGATTTTCCGGCGGGAAGGGGGCGGCGCGGTGAGGGCGTTCCGAAGGCCGCGGTGCCCTTACTGCGGGGACCGGCTGAACGCGGCGCAGACCTGGGCGCTGCGCCGGCGCGGGGAGTATATCTGCCCGAAGTGCGGTGGGCTTTCCAACGTGGCGACGGACCCGCGGCTGCGGGCGCTGGGATACCTGGCGGTGCTGGCGGGCGCGGCGCTGTTCACGGCCGGGTTCTTCCTGCCGGAGGACGATCTGCTCACGCTGCTGGCCGGCGTGCTGCTGCCGTTCCTGATCTTTTACCTCGCGTGCTTCGGGATGATCCGCCTGAAACGGCCCCGCCGCCGGCAGCGGCAGGCTGAGCCTGCACGCGCGGCCCGCCGTTCACCCCAGAGCGAAAAATGAGCGTAGTTTGGCGGGGCGGTAGAGGGCAACTCCCGGCGGCGGCCGGCTTCGGCCCGGCGTTGAACCGGGAGCGAACCGGAAGTTTTGTTTGGCGGGACTGTTTACGAAATCTCCCGGCGGCGCGGCGTCTTCCTCTTTGCGGGGGCCTTGGACAGGGAGGGGGCGCAGCCCCCTCCCGAGAAAATCCCCCTTCCGCGCTCGGCGGGCCGATGATTTTGGCAAGCTGCCCGCGCGGGAGGGGGCAGGGGGTGGGCGGTTTCCGAAATCGTCCGGCAAGAAGAATGTGGTCTGTGGTGCACTTGCTTGCGACCCGGCCCTTCGTTTGTTCTACCACGGGGGCACCCTGCCGTTCGTTCCGAATAAAAGGGCGCGGACGGCTCCCCGGGGGTGCAGGGGGGACGGATTAGGGCCCCTCCCGTGCGGA
>DAIUFE010000067.1:0-6289 GCA_036844765.1 Caproicibacter sp.
GACTTATGAAATTTTAGGGCTAAATGGATTTGAACGATCTGCCGCTTAGGAGGCGGTCGCTCTATCCAGCTGAGCTACGAAGACAAATCGGGGATTGTTGCGCGGGAAAACCGGAGCCTTTCGGTTTCCCCACTTTTCCTCTACGATCATAATCTCTCTTCCGGTTATTTTATTTGTTCTTGAGAATAAAATTCGGTTTTCTTTCGTTCTTTTTTCAAATCGGTCGGTTTTCTTTTTCAAAAGAAAAGAAGCTCGGTTTTCTTTTGGGTTCTTTTCTTTTTTATAAAGAAAAGAACCTCAGGAGGTGCGCTTCTTGGCGTCAGAGGAATAGAGCTTCTGCAGCGTGGCGGGGTCCGCGATGCCGGTCGTCGGCATGCCGTTCAGGAGCTGGAAATCCTTCACGCTCTGCTCGGTTCCCTCCGCGAACAGGCCCGTCGGCTTCATGAACATATACCCCAGCTCCTGCAGGCGGTTCTGCATCTTCAGCACGTCGTCGCCCTGCATTCCCTTTTTCAGCGTCTGGTTCAGGTCGATCCCGTTCGACGAAGCGGAGGAGGTCGCGGAGGACGCCGCCTGCCCGGGGGCGGAGGACGAGCTCTGCAGCAGCTCGGGGTGGACGGTCCCGGCCATGAAGCTGACGGCGTCGACCATCCGCCCGCCCTGCAGGCGCATCCAGTCCGGGTCCATTTCGTAGACCTTGCCCGACTTGACCGCCGTCAGGTTCCGGTAAGGGTCGGCGGCGGCCAGCTTCGCCTTGACCCCTTTCGCGCAGAAGATGTACGCCGGCTCCGAGATCGAAAGCGACTGGGCGGAAATCCTGCCGCCCGTGCCGCTGTCCGCCACATTGGTCAGGCCGGCGGCCTCCACCAGGCTGCCCGCCAGGGTGTCGCCCGTGGCGGCGCCGCCCTCCGCGTCGGAAAGGTAGACGGCCGTGACCGGCGTGTTCCCTTCATGAGACGCGCGGGAGATGTCGTCCAGCGTCTCCAGAATCTCCTGCGCCGATTCCTTTCCCTTTTCATAGCCGGTCTTCGCGCCCCGCAGCGCCGCCCCCACCTCGGAATACAGCCGGGAAAGGTCGCTGCGGCTCGCGGCGGGCTTCAGCACCAGAACAGCGACGCCCGCCTTTTTCATGGCCTCCTGCTGCGCCGCCGTCAGGGCGGCATCCGCAAACACGAGGTCGGCGCCCAGTTCCTTGATCTTCTGCGCGTCGTCGGCGGTCACGTTCGGCAGCACGGCGAGGTCGCTCTGCGTGCAGGCGGCGCTTTTGGCCTTGAGGGCGATCTCGTACCCGAGCTGAAGGATCACGTCCGCCGCGTTGGGGGAAAGCACCGCCGCGCCGGAGGGCTGGGCGGCGATGGAGCCCCCCCCGATCGTGACGGGGTAATCGGCCGTGCCGGCGCCGGAGGCGATATCGCTCCCCCGACCGCACCCCGCAAGGGCGGACAGGCAGAGCGCGGCGCACAGAAAAACGGCAAGGCACTTTTTCAGCATGATGCTCTCCTTTCGCGGCGGGCGCGGAAAACGTCGGCTCCGGTCCCTATACGGTTTATTTTACGACGCGGCGGGGGGTCCTGTCAAGGCCGGGCGGTCGCCGCGGGTTGCGGGCGGCGCCGGATTCTGCTATGATAAAGCTGAAAAGGAAGGGGTGCGCGATGAAATTCTGGAAAACGGCGGCATTTTCGGCGGGCGCAGCCCTCCTGCTGCTGCTGACGGGCTGCGGCGGAAGGCAGGCAGACGCGGGCGTGCTGTTCCGCGAGGCGGAGTCCGCCGCCGAGGCGATGAAGAGCTGCGAGGCGGCCTTCAGCGACTCGCTGGTCTTCACGGCGGACGGAAAGCGGCATTCGTTCCGCTCTTCCGGAAAGCTGACCTACGCGGCGGAGCCGTTCGCGCTGCACGCCGTGCGCACCTCGCAGAGCGACGGGCTCTCCGGCCGGTCGGAAAGCTATACGGTCACGGAAAACGGCGGGCTGTGGTTCTACAACCGCGGCGCGGAAGGCTGGGAAAAGGCGGACGCGCAAGGCCTCGACACCTCGCCGCTCGCACAGATCGACCTGCTCGGGCTGCTGAAAAGCGCCGAAGAAGAAAAATATGTCCGCGGGACGGAGCTGGATTCCCGCCGGGTCCATAAGATCGAATTAAAGCTCAAAAACGAGGCCCTGCGCGGCGCGGTCGAGAATATCGTCACGGCCTCGGGGCTGGGGGCCGGCTCGCGGACCATCGTGCAGACGCTGCTGGACGGCGCGCCCCCCGTCTACGCCTACGCCTATATCGACGAGGAGAGCGGAACCCTTTCGCGCCTGGAGCTGGACGCCGCCGGCACGCTGGACCGGGTCTTTCAGAATATCGACGGCGCCGGCGTGACGGTGCGCGTCTCCGAGTGGAAGATCGCCGGCAGCCTCTCCGAAATCGGCACCGCCCCGCCCGTCGCTTTGCCGGCCGAGGCCCAAAAGGCCGCCGAGGTCCGCGCGCAGGGCTGAGCGCGCCCGGAACGCGCGGGGCGGGCTTCCCGAACGGAAAGGGAAGCCCGCCCCTTTTTCGCGCTCAGGCGAGGGCCGGGTCGTAATGGGCGCGCTCGCCGCCGATATATTTCGGCCGCGTGCGCGCGCAGACGAGGTTCGCCTCCCCGATCTTCCGGACGGAGAGCCGCACCGGCACCGCCACGGGCCTCAGGTGCATGCCGATCAGCGTGTCCCCGATATCCATGCCGGCCTCCGCGCGGATCTCCTCGACCGCCGCGGGGCTCCCGAACGCCCGGTACGCGGCGGTGGCGAACGACCCGCCCGCCTTCGGCTGCGGCACGGCGTTCACGAGCGGCAGGCCGTATTTCTCGGCCGCCTCCCGCTCGACGATCAGCGCGCGGTTCAGGTGCTCGCAGCACTGGGCCGCGAGGTAGATCCCCCGTTCCTTCAGCGCGCGGTAGATCGGCTCGAACACGGCCTGCGCGATCTCCGGGCTGGAGGACGAGCCGATCTTATGCCCGCCGATCTCGCTCGAAGAGCAGCCCACCACGAACAGGCCGCCCTTTCCCAGCTTTGCGGTCTCCAGCAGTTCCCCGACCGCCCGGGCGGCCTGGGCCGCAATTTCTTCGTACATGACGATACGCCTCCTTAATGACGCGGGTTTGCGCGGACCCTCAGCGCCGCCTGGATCAGCGCCGAGACGACCCGGGCGCTTTCCTGCGGATCGAGGTCCGGCAGGGGCTGCCCTTCGGTCACGACCTTATACCGGGGCGGCAGCTTGTTCAGCGCCAGCGCCACGATGTCCCGCTTGCAGCGGTCGCACCGGCAGCAGGAGAACCGCTCCAGCAGCGGATCCAGCTTGGCGAGGACCGCCGCCTCCATGGTGTTGACGACGGCCGTCCGCCGGCCGTCGAAGGCCGGCACCTCCACGCGGCGCGGCTGCGGCTTCTCCCGCGCGGGGCCGGCCGGCGCCGCGGGGGCCTCCCGCTCCGGCTCCGCCTCCGCCTTCGCACCGCTGGGCATCAGCTTGCGATACATCAATTCCTTGTCGATCTCTTTTTTGGTCCGTGCCATGCGCCGTCATACCCCTTTCGCCAGCAGCTCGTCGATAAACTTTCCGTAATCGCGGGCGATGTTGCTGCGCGGGGCGTAGTCGAACACGCTTTTCTGCACCGACTGCGCCTCGCTCGCCGCCACGCCGCTGCGGACGAAGGTGTCGAACACGCGGACCTTCAGGTCGCGCGCGACCATCTCGGCCGTACCGCGGATCTCGCGGCTCAGCAGCGTGCGGGGGTTGCACCGCGTGATCAGGATGCCCGCGACGGAGATGCCGGGGTTGCAGTACTCCCGCACGCGGCCGACCGTCTCGCAGAGGCGGGCGATGCCCTGCAGGCTGAAAAGGTCCGCCATCATCGGGACCACGATCGAATCCGAGGCCGCGAACGCGTTGATGGTGAGGATGCCGAGCGCGGGGGGCGTGTCGAGGACGATATAGTCGTAAAGATCCCGGACCGGCTGCAGCGCCCGCCGGAGCAGGAACTCGCGGCCCGGGGCGGTGAACTCCAGCTCGATCCCGCTCAGCAGGATGCTGGAAGCGACCACGTCCGCCGCGGGCAGGCGCTGCACGGCGTTGCGGAGCTTCGCGCCGCCCTTGAGCACGTCGTAAAGGGTGGCGGCGGCCTCCGTGTCGGCGCCCAGGCCGAACCCGAGGTTCCCCTGCGGGTCCAGGTCCACGGCCAGCACCCGCCTGCCCCTCTTTTTCAGGCCCGCGGCAAGCGCGCCGGCCGTCGTCGTCTTGCCCACCCCGCCCTTTTGGTTGGAGACGGAGATCACCCTCGCCATCCGGCCGTTCCTTCTTCCCGGAAAGATTCCTGCGGTATCCTTCTTATTATATCGTGGCGGGCCTCTTTTTACAACCTTTTCCGACCCTCCCCGTCCAGCTCCTCCAAGATCTGCAGATAGGCGCGGAACGCCGTGGGGATCGCGTAGGAACGCAGCAGCGCCTCCGGCTCCACCCACGTGAACTCCGGCACCGCCACCGTGACCTCGGCCAGATACCCCGCCATATGCCACTCCACGTGGGTGAAAACGTGCTTCGCCCCCGGCAGCGGGCGGACGCGGGCCGGCGAAAGGCCCCACTGCTCCAGCACCCGGGCGGCGCGCGCGGGCGGCAGGGTCCCCGTCACGCTGGGGAACTCCCACATGCCGGCCAGCAGGCCCGTCGCCGGGCGGCGGCGCACCGCCGCCCGGCGCCCCTGCAGCAGCAGGAAGACCGTCCTGCGCTGGACCCTGCGCTTCGGCCGGGGCCGGCGTACCGGCAGAACCTCCGCCTGCCCGGTCCTGCGCCCCTCGCACAGGTCGGCCAGCGGGCACCGGTCGCACAGCGGCGCGCCGTTCGGCAGGCAGACCGTGGCGCCCAGCTCCATCAGGGACTGGGTGAACGCGGCGGCCTCGCCCGGCGGATAGACCTTGCGCAGGTCCTCGCGCAGCCTGCGCCGGCAGGCCGGGTCCGCCGTGTTTTCGCGCGAGGCCGCCAGCCGCGACGCGACGCGCAGCACGTTTCCGTCCACGGCGGGCTCCGGCAGGCCGTAGGCGATGGAGGAGATCGCCCCCGCGGTGTACTCCCCGATGCCGGGCAGCCTGCGCAGCTCCGCGGCGCTGCGCGGCAGCGCGCCGCCGTGCTGTTCCACCACGGCCGCGGCGGCCCGGCGCAGGTTGCGCACCCGGCCGTAGTACCCCAGCCCCTCCCACAGCTTCAGCAGGCGCTCCTCCGGCGCCGCGGCGAGCGCGCGCACGTCCGGGAGCTCCCGCATGAACCGCTCGAAATACGGGATCACCGTCTCCACGCGCGTCTGCTGCAGCATGATCTCCGAGATCCAGACCCGGTAGGGGGTCGGGTCGTTCCGCCACGGAAGGACGCGCGCGTGCCCCGCGTACCACCGCAGAAGCGGCTGCACGATCTTTGAAAAATCCACGGTTTCCCCTCCCGCCGTTTCAAAATTGCTTCGGACGAGCCGCAGCGCGGCATTCCCGGCTCCGCTGCGGAAGGCCTTTTGCTTCTCCCCGCCTCCGGCGGGAAGAAGCGGTTTCCCTATCGCTTCGGACGAGCCGCAGCGCGGCATTCCCGGCTCCGCTGCGGAAGGCCTTTTGTTTCTCCCCGCCTCCGGTGGGGAGAAGCGGTTTCCGTCTCTCAATCCAGGCCGGAATTGCCGAAGAATCTATCACTGTATCATAGCATAAAATCCGGGCGCGCGAAAGAAAACGCGCGCCCGCCGGAGCTTCCAATTTTTCCCTCGGCGCTACCGGATCCTGCGGGCCTGCATCTGCGCTTTCACGCAGAGCTCCGCCGCCTTGAGGGCGTGTTCCTGCGTCATCGCGTTTTCGGTCCGGTTCAGGCAGTCGAGGATCAGCTGACCGAAAAACGGGAACCCCACCCTGCCGTGGACGTTCTCGTAGTGCTCGCCGCGGCCGTCGACCCAGTACACGTTGTCGGCGTCGGCGCTGCGCGCGACGTCCAGATATTTTCTCAGCTCAATGTAGCCTTCCGTGCCGAGCAGGAAAGTCCGGCCGTCGCCCCAGGTGCCCAGGCCGTCCGGCGTGAACCAGTCCACCCGGAAATACCCCGCGGCCCCGTTGTCCCCGACCAGCGCGGCGTCGCCGAAATCCTCGAGCTCCGGGTACTGCGGGTGGCCGTAGTTCGCGACGCGGCTGGCGGTGATCTCGGCGTCGGACGCGCCGGTGTAATAGAGGAACTGCTCGATCTGGTGGCTGCCGATGTCGCAGAGGATGCCGCCGTATTTTTCCTTCTGGAAGAACCAAGCCGGCCGGCT
>DAIUFE010000068.1:0-5410 GCA_036844765.1 Caproicibacter sp.
GAAGATGATGATCAACGGCGCGGTCACGCTCGGCACGCTGGACGGCGCGAACGTCGAGATCCGCGACGCCGTCGGCGCGGAGAACATGATCCTGTTCGGCATGACGGCGGAGCAGGCCGCCGGGCTGAAGCGGAGCGGCTATCAGCCGCGCGAGTTCGCGGACCGGACGCCCGCCCTCGGCGGCGCCCTGCGCGAGATGGGCACCGGTTTCTGCGGCGTGAGCTTCCGCGACATCGCGGATTCCCTGCTGGGTTCCGACCCCTATATGGTGCTGGCGGATTTCGCGTCCTACGCGAAGGCGCGCGGGCGGTCGGCGCAGCTCTACGCCGATTCCGCCGCGTGGCGGAGGATGGGCTTTACCAACATCGCGCAGGCGGGCCGCTTCTCCTCCGACCGCGCCATCCGCGAGTATGCGGAGCGCATCTGGCACGCTTCGCCGCTCGCGGAATTCCAGAAACGGCCGTGACCCGGCCCCGGGAGGTCCCCGCCCTTTGAAGCTGTTTGATTCCCGCGACCCCTTCTTCCGCCGCCCCGTCGGGGCGGTGCCCGCCGGTACGCCGGTCCATTTCAAGATCGCCCTGCCGCGCTCCTGGCGATGTTCCGCCGCCCGCCTGCTGCTGAAAAACGGACTGACCGGCGAAAAACGCGCCTTCGGCATGTTCTGGTGCGGAAAGGACGGCGAGCGCGCCGAGTGGTGGGAGTGCGACTTCGCCCCCGGAACGCCCGCCCCGTTTTTTTACCGCTTTTCCCTCGACACCCGCGGCGGCCACGTGACGCTCTCGCGCGGCCCGCGGAACGGGGCCGTCCCGGACGGGAAGGCCCCGCCGTGGCAGCTCACGGCCTACGACGGCGCGTTCGAGACGCCGGCCTGGTTCCGCGGCGGGGTCGTCTATCAGATTTTCCCCGACCGCTTCCGGCGCTCCGGCGAAGAGAAGCGGAACGTCCCTTCCGGCCGCACGCTGCGCGGGGACTGGGGCGGCCAGCCCGAGTGGCGGCCGGACGCGGCGGGCCGGGTGACCAACAGCGACTACTTCGGCGGCGACCTGGCCGGGATCGAGGAAAAGCTGCCGTACCTGCAGTCCCTCGGCGTGACCTGCCTGTACCTGACGCCGATTTTCGAGGCGCACTCCAACCACCGGTACGATACGGCGGATTACCTCAGAATCGACCCGCTCCTCGGCACGGAGGAGGATTTCCGCCGGCTGTGCGCGGCGGCGGCGGAGCGGGGGATCCGCGTGCTGCTGGACGGCGTGTTCAACCACACGGGCAGCGACAGCGTCTATTTCAACCGGGAAGGGCGCTACCCCGGCCCCGGCGCGTACCAGTCGAAGGATTCGCCGTATTTCCCGTGGTACCGGTTCACGGATTGGCCGGACGGGTACGAGTGCTGGTGGGGGATCGGGACCCTGCCCCGGGTGGACGGGACGGACCCGGGCTTCGACCGCTTCGTCAACGGGCCGCGGGGCGTCGTCCGCCGGTGGCTGCGCGCCGGGGCCGCCGGCTGGCGGCTGGACGTGGCGGACGAGCTGGCGGACTCCTTTCTGGAGCGCCTGCGCCGTGCCGCCAAATCGGAGAAGGCGGACGCCCTGATCCTCGGCGAGGTCTGGGAGGACGCCTCGAACAAGATCGCCTACGGCGAGCGCCGCCGGTACCTGCTGGGCGGTCAGCTGGACGGCGTGATGAACTACCCGTTCCGCGCCGCGGTCCTCGATTTTCTGGCAGGCGGGGACGCGGCGGAGAGCATGGAGCGCATCCTCTCCGTGCTGGAGAATTACCCGCCGCCGGCGGTCCGCGCGCTGATGAACGTGATCGGCACGCACGACACCGAGCGCGCGCTCACGGCCCTTGCGGGCGAGCCCGCGCGCGGGCGCGGGCGGCGCTGGCAGAGCGGGCAGCGCCTTTCGCCGGAGCGGCGCGCCCTCGGCCTGCGGCTGATGCGCCTCGCGTCCCTGATGCAGTTCACGCTGCCCGGCTCGCCCTGCGTCTATTACGGCGACGAGGCGGGCGTGGAGGGTTACCGCGACCCGTTCAACCGCGCCTGCTTCCCGTGGGGGAAGGAGGACGCCGCCCTGACCGAATGGTACCGCGGGCTCGGCCGGATGCGCGCCGCCTGCCCCTGCCTGCGGGAGGGGGAGTTCGTCCCCCTCCGCGCCGAGGGCGGCGTGATGGCCTATCTGCGCCCGGGGGAGGGCGGCGCGCTGCTGTGCGCGTTCAACCGGGACGGAGAAACCCGGACCGTCGCGCTCCCCGCGGGCTGGGCGGGCGCGCGGGCCCTGCTCGGGCCGCCGCCGGGCGCGGACGGCAGCCTGCCGCTTCCGCCGCTTTCGTGCGCGGCGTGCCTGCGCGCCGATCCAAAAATAAAATTTTCAAAATAAAAATTTCAAAGTATCGAAAAAACTGCCAGGCCGCCGGAAACCGCGCGAGGCGGGCGAGGTTGACGGCCTTCCTCCGCGTCCTCCGGCGAAGCGCGTTTTGCGGGGTCCGTTTCCGCAAAACGCGATAGCGGCTTTGCCGCCGAATTTGACTTTTGCTTTCCGATCGGTTATAATCAGCTTTACCGTGCGTGCGAGCAGGCCGGGCGGCCGCGGACGCAGCGCGAAAGCGCGCGCCTGAGGAAAGTCCGAGCTCCACAGGGCACGAATAACGGCTAACGGCCGCCGGGGGCGACCCCAGGGAAAGTGCAACAGAGAGATACCGCCGCTTTTTGCGGCAAGGGTGGAAAGGCGGGGTAAGAGCCCACCAGCGCGCGGGAGACCGCGCGGCTCTGCAAACCCTATTCGGAGCAACACCGCAGAGGGACGTTTCTGCGCCGGCCCGGCGCGTCCCGAGAAGGTGGCATCGAGCCGCGATGGCAACATCCGGCCAAGATAGATGGTCGCTCAAGACAGAACTCGGCTTACAGACCTGGTCGCACAGCGGCAAGCGGGCTTCCCCCCGAACGGGGCGCCCGCTTTTTTTGCGCCTGCGGGCGGTGGCCCGTTTCGGCCCGGCGCGGGGCGAAGCGGAACCCTAAAGCGCGGTTTGCCGGGACAGAAAGAAGCGTCTCCCGGAAAGAGCCGGGAACGGCCCCGGACTATCCTGCCAGGCAAAACCTATTTTTGCTTTCCGCTGAACGGCGGGCCGGAACAGGCTTACAGCATTTCCAGTTAAGCTGCGGAACAATTTTTGCTTCTCCCCCGCCTCCGGCGGGGGAGAAGCAATTTCCGTTGCTCGCTCAAGGCTGGAAGCGCTATAGCCTGTTTGAAAAGAGGGCGCAGGCGTGGTAAAATAAAGCTGGTTTCGGCAAAACGGATTTCGGAGGAGCGAAGCTCCGGAAACGGAGGGAAATGGATTGATGACTCCTGTAAAGATCACGGCCGACAGTACCTGCGACCTGTCCGCGCCGCTGCTGGAAAAATACGATATCGCCGTCGCCCCGCTGCATATCGCGCTGGGCAGAAAGGATTTCCGGGACGGCGTCGACGTCCGCCCGGCGGACCTTTACGCCTATGCGGACCGCACGGGGGAGCTGGCCAAAACCTCGGCGGTGACGGTGCAGGAATATCTCGACCTGTTCACGCCCTATGTCCTCGCGGGCCGGAGCGTGGTGCATTTCACGATCAGCAGCAGGATGTCGAGCTGCTATCAGAACGCCGCCTGCGCCGCCGATCAGCTGCGGAACGTCTTTGTGGTTGATTCGATGAACCTTTCCTCAGCCATAGGCCTTCTGGCCCTGCGCGGCGCGGAGCTGGCCGCCGAGGGTGCGGCCGCCCCGGAGATCAAAAGCGTCCTCGACGAACAGAAAACGAAGCTGGAGGCCAGCTTCGTGATCGACACGCTCAAATATCTGCGCAGGGGCGGGCGGTGCTCCTCGCTGGCCGCGCTCGGCGCGAACCTGCTTTCGCTCAAGCCGTGCATCGAGGTTTCCGGCGGCGAGATGTCGGTGGGCAAAAAATACCGCGGCAGCCTGGAAAAATGCCTGCGGGCCTATGTGACCGACCGTCTCGCGGGCCGCGGCGACCTCGACCTGCGGCGCTGCTTCATCACCCATTCCGTGGTGCCCGACCGTCTGGCCGAGAAAGTCCGCAGGCAGATCGAAAAGACCGCCCCGTTCGGGGAGATCCTCGACACCGACGCCGGCTGCACCGTCTGCAGCCACTGCGGCCCCGGCACCCTCGGCGTCCTGTTCTTCCGCAAATAGCAGGCGTGTGCGGCGTGTCGCCGCGGCGGCGGCCGGTTCCGGCCCGCCGTTCAGCCCGGAGTGACCGGTAAGCTTTGTTTGGCGGGACAGTTTACGAAATCTCCCGGCAGGAAGAATGTGGTTTGTGCGGCACCCCCTAACGACCTGGCCCTTCGTTTGTTCTGCCACGGGAGCACCCTGCCGTTCGATCCGAAAGAAAGGGTGCGGACGGCTCTCCGGGGGTGCAGGGGGGACGAGCGGTGGCTCGTTTCGGCCCGCCGTTTAACCATGAGCAAACCGGAAGTTTTGTTTGGCGGGACAGTTTACGAAATCTCCCGACGAGATGAACGTGGATTTTATGGCACCTGCCCATGACCCGGCCTTTCGTCTGTTCTGACGGAAAAGCACCCTGCCGTTCGATCCGAAAGAAAGGGTGCGGACGGCTCTCCGGGGGTGCAGGGGGGACGAGCGGTGGCTCGTTTCGGCCCGCCGTTCAGCCCGGAGTGACCGGTAAGTTTTGTTTGGCGGGACAGTTTACGAAATCTCCCGACGAGATGGACGTGGTTTATGGCACCTGCCCCAGTTGTGGCCCTTCGTCTGTTCTGCCGGAAAAGCACCCTGCCGTTCGATCCGAATAAAAGGGTGCGGACGGCTCTCCGGGGGTGCAGGGGGGACGGATTAGGGCCCCTCTCGTGCGGAGGTTAAGTCCCCCCTGCGCGTACTTTGCCTACTTTCGGACAAGACCGAAAGTAGGAGCCCGCGCGGCTTGAGCGCAAAGTAAAATCAAGCTGAATCAGAATTCAGAAAGCAAAGCTGAAACTTTCAGCGCCCTGCGAACCAACGCTCCCCCCTGCCCCCTCCCGCGGACGTAAAACGCCCAACGCGCCTACGGCGATCACCGTTTATAGTCGCATCTGAATGGAGGCTAACTTGTCTGTACCGGGACTGTCCGGGTGAAGCTCGGCGTAATTTTAAGGGACGTCCGGCGCGGAAGGGGGTTATCTATAGATCGGGAGGGGAACATGCCCACCCCCTCGCGCCCCTTCCCTGCCAAAGGCCCCTCTAAAAGAAAAGTCATTTTATGAAGCACCCTGCCCCAGTTGTGGCCCTTCGTTTGTTCTGCCGGAAAAGCGCCCCGCCGTTCGATCCGAAAGAAAGGGTGCGGACGGCTCCCCGGCAGGCTGAGCCTGCATGCACGGCCCGCCGTTCAGCCCGGAGTGACCGGTAAGTTTTGTTTGGCGGGACAGTCTA
>DAIUFE010000069.1:0-2363 GCA_036844765.1 Caproicibacter sp.
CGACATGGAGATCCGCGGCGCGGGCAACATCCTCGGCGGCGAGCAGCACGGCCATATGGAGGCCGTGGGGTACGACATGTACCTGCACCTGCTCTCGGACGCCGTGGGCCGCGAGAAGGGCGAGGAGGTGCGCGGCTACGGCGAGGAATGCCTGGTGGACGTGCAGGTGCCCGCCCATATCCCGGAAAGCTATATCCCCGACCTCAGCCAGCGGCTGGATATCTACCGCCGCATCGCGGACATCCGCACCGCCGGGGACGCCCTCGACGTGAACGACGAGCTGATCGACCGCTTCGGCGACCCGCCCGAGAGCGTGGACGGCCTCGTGCGCATCGCGCTGCTGCGCAACCGCGCGTCGCGCCTCGGCATCCGGGAGATCCGCCAGCAGAACGACACCCTCTTCTTCTACCGCGACGCGTTCGACATGAATCGCGTCGGCGCGCTGATCCACGCCCTGCGGGGCCGCGTGATGCTGAACGCGGGCACAAAGCCCTACATCAGCGTGCGGCTCTCGCCAGGGCAGACGCCCCTCGCCGCGCTGGAGGAGACCCTCGGCCTTCTGAGCGGGGAAGAGCCGGCGGCCCCGCCGCAAACGCGGCCGGACCATGGACAGGCGCCGCGAAACAGTGTATAATGGCGGCATGGGAAAATCGTCCGTATTTTGCAGGATCGGAGTGTGGAAAACCATGAAATCGTGGAAAAGGGCCGCCGCCGCGGCGCTGGCGGCGCTGATCGCCGCGCTGTCGGCGGGATGTTCCGCCGACAAGAGCTGGGCCGCGAAGGACGGCAGCCTGACCGTCCCCATCGGGGCCTATATCTACAACCTCTATTACGCCTACTCGCAGGCGCAGTCGAAAGTTTCGGACACCAGCAAGGCCGTGCTGGACCAGAAGGTCGAAAACAAAGACGCCGCCGCCTGGATCCGGGAAAAGGCCGTGACCTACACCAAAAGCTTTTTCCTGGTGGACCGGAAGATGAAGGAGCTCAAGCTCTCGCTGACCGCCGACGAGAAGCAGCAGGCAGAGCAGGCCGGCAACTCGGTCTGGAACACCTATTCCTCCACCTTCGAGAAATACGGGATCGCGCAGTCTTCCTTCCAGCTCGCCTACGCCGACAATGCCTATAAGGAAAGCAAGATCTTCGAGGCCGTCTACGGCAAGGGCGGCGCGAAGGAGGTCTCGGACGCCGATCTCAAAAGCTTTTACACGAAGACCTACACCAGCTTCTCCTACCTGCGCTACCCGCTCTACACGACCGGCACCGACGGCAGCACCAAGGCGCTTTCCGACGCCGACAAGAAAAAGGCCAAGGCCGTCCTCGACGGCTACGCCTCGCAGATGAAGGCGGGCAAGATGACCGCGCAGCAGGCCGCCGACGAGCTGAAAAAGGTGCTCAAGAGCGACGCCGACCAGCTCAGCACCGCGGCGGTGAACCTTTCGGACAGCACCTCCGCGCCCCAGGCCGTTTCAAAGGCGCTCCAGTCCATGAAGACGGGCGAGATCAAAACGGCCGAGACGACGGAGGACGCCTCCTATTATCTGCTGATTAAAAACGACATCCAGAAGGAAGCCGGCGAAAAGCTGAAGGACGATTCGAGCCGGAGGCAGATCCTCTCCGATTACAAATGGACGGAGTTTACCGCCGACCTCGAGAAGCAGGCGGACGCGCTGACCGACGTGACCCTGAACAACGACGCGATCAATTCGTACAACCCCTCGATGTTCGCGGCCTGAGGCCACCGAGAAAATCGCACAACCGAAAATTTTGCGGCGCGCCCGGGAAATCCCGGGCGCGCCGCTTTGTCTTTTATTCAGTACAGCACCACCGTCTCGCCGCGGACGGCGCAGCGGCACTCGTAGCTTTTCTGAAAGCCGGTCTTCCCGTCGAACACGGAATTGAACTCGAACGAGTCCTTGTCGTCCCTCAGAATGTAGTTGGCGACGATATAGCGGTCGTCCACGCAGGTGACGAAGCGGCCCAGCTCCTTCGGGTAGCGCACGGCGATGCCGGCGTTCAGCACGCCGGTCACCGCGACCTCGTCCTCCAGCTCCTCCACGCGGTAGGCGCGCCCGCCCTCGGGGTCGATGCTGAACCACGCGGGGCGCTCGCCCTCCCCCAGCGTGAGGCGGGCGGCCACGCTCTTTTTGCCCGTCGCCTTGCTGTAGGCGCACAGGCGCTGGTCGCCCGTGGGGAAATAGCGGGCGCGGAAATAGATGTTCTCGCGGTTCATGCCGGCGTAGCGGACCAGGCCCTCGGTCCCGGCGTTCAGGACCAGCTCGAGCGGGACGCGCGGCTCGCCGTTCTTGACCGACACCACGAAATCCAGCAGCGGGCAGAGCCAGACCCGGTCGCACACGCCGTCG
>DAIUFE010000069.1:2431-5301 GCA_036844765.1 Caproicibacter sp.
CCAGCAGCAGGACCTGCAGGGCGCCGCCGCACTCGCAGGTCAGCAGGCGGGAGGAATCCGCCCCGCAGACGCGCGGGTCGCGCGCGTAGTAGTACCGCCCCTCCTCCAGGTCGTAGAGGTAGCACACGCGCGAGAATCCCGTCAGCCTGCCGTATTCGCGGAACAGGGCGCGGTGCTTCGCGTTCGGCCCGGTGTAGAACAGCATGTGCGCTTCGTCCAGCGCGCGGCAGTTGAGAAAGCTGCCGATGAAGCTGAGCCGGGCCATGCTCTTCTCCCGGCCCGTGCGCTTGTCCACGCGCAGAATCCACGCCTCGCTCCCGCCCGATTCCAGCACGATCACGATCTCCGCCGGAAAGCTGAAAAAGTGCGGCACGTAGGCCGGATCGGTCAGAATGAAGTTCGCCACGACGCGCTCGCGCTTCGCGGCCCGGTTATATTCGAGCAGGAACAGGCTGGGGTGCCCTTCCTCCGTTTTTTCCTCGGCATAATAGATCAGCGGATCGCCGATCTCGATCAGCGCGTCGGTGCAGCTGGTAAAAACATTCCGCAGATCCAGAATCTTCAACACGTCCACCTCCGGCTTTCCCCGCTATTATAGCATACCGGCGCGGGCGAGCACAACCGCCGCGGCACGGAAAAATCCCGCCTGGAAATTTTCAGGCGGGATCGCGGGTTATAATGGAAATAATATCTTTTTTGAGCCGGGCCGTGAAACATCCCCACGGCCGGAATCGCCGTTCACCATCCAGAGATTTTTTGCGGAAAGGAGGCGGAACGCCGTGCGCGTTGTGAAAGAGCCGGGCCGCATGACGGTGGACCTGCACGGCCTGACGGCCGCCGACGCCGAGAGCAGGCTGGAGCACCTGCTCTCGAACGTGCCGGCCGGCGTGGCCGAGATCCGGGTGATCCACGGCTACAACGGCGGGCAGGCCCTGCGCGACATGGTGCGCGGGCGCCTGAACCACCCGCGCATCGCGGCGAAGCTGCCGGCCCTCAACCCCGGCGAGACCCGGCTGCTGCTCCGGCCCGCGGCCGGCGGGAAGCGCCGCTGAGTCAATCCCCGAACATGTTTTTGATCTTATCGAAGAAAGACCGGCGCTTCTGGTAGTTTTTCTCCTCCCCCACGCTCTCGAACTCCTCGAGAAGGCTTTTCTGCTTCGGGGAAAGGTTCTTCGGCACCTCGACGGTCATGCGGACGTACTGGTCGCCGCGCCCGCGCGCGCCGAGGCGGGGGATTCCCTTGCCCTTGAGCTTGAACACGTCGCCCGGCTGGGTGCCGGGGTGGACCTGGTACTCGACGCGGCCGTCGATGGTCGGCACGACCACCTCGGCGCCGAGCGCCGCCTGCGTGAAGGTGATGGGCATCTCGCACCAGACGTCGAAGCCCTTGCGCTCGAAAATCGGGTGCGGGCGCACGCCGACCGAAACGTGCAGGTCCCCGCTGGGGCCGCCGTTCTGGCCCGCGTTGCCCTTGCCGCTCACGTTCAGGATCTGGTCGCTGTCGATGCCGGCGGGGATGTTGATCTCGATGGTCCTTCTGCGGCGGACGCGGCCCGTCCCCCCGCAGGCGGGGCACTCCTCGTCGATCACGCGGCCGGTGCCGCCGCAGCGGTCGCAGGTGCGCGTGGTCTGCACCATGCCGAAGGGCGTGCGCTGGCTGACGCGCACCTGGCCCGTGCCGCCGCACTGCGGGCAGGTGCGCGCGGCCGCGCCGCCCTTGGCGCCGGTGCCGCGGCACTCCGGGCAGGTGCCGACCTGTTCGTAGGAGACAGTCTTGGCGCAGCCCTTCGCGGCCTCCTCGAAGCTGATCTCGACGGAGGCCTCGCTGTCGCTGCCGCGGCGCGGCACGTTGGCCCTCGCGCGGCGCGCGCCGCCGAAGCCCTCGAACCCGCCGAAGCCCCCGAACCCGCCGAACACGCTGTTGAAGATGTCGTCGATGTTGATGTCCCCGGCGAACGGGCTGCCCCCGGCGCCGCCGCCGAAGTTGGGATCCACCCCCGCCTGGCCGAACTGGTCGTAGCGCGCCCGCTTTTCCTTGTTGGAAAGGACCTCGTACGCCTCGTTGATCTCCTTGAATTTTGCCTCGGCGGCCTTGTCGCCCGGATGCAGGTCCGGGTGATATTTTTTGGCCAGCTCCCGGTACGCCCGCTTGATCTCGGCTTCGGTGGCGTTTCTGGGCACGCCCATGACCTCGTAATAATCCTTTTTTTCAGCCAAGCACAATCACTCCCGGATTACGCGCACAGGGCAGCCGCACAGGCTGCCCTGAAGCCGCAGTTTATGTCAAACGCCCGCCCGCCGCGGGGTCCTCCCCTCCGGCGGGCCGTGCGGGCGGTTCTGAGTTACTTTTTGTCCTTGTCGTCCACGTCGTGGTACTCCGCGTTGTACACGTTGCCGTTCGGGCCGGCGGAAGAGCCCGCGCCCGGCTGCTGCGGGCCGCCCTGGTTCGGCTGCCCGGGCTGGCCCTGCGGCGCGGCGCTCTGGTACAGCTTGCCGCCGACGGCGTACATGGCCTTCTGCAGATCGTCGCTCTTCGCCTTGATATCGTCCGCGTTGTTGGCGGAGATGGCGGAACGCAGCGCGGCGATCTTCGAGTTCAGGTCGGTCTTGTCGGAATCCGCGATCTTGCCGCCGTTGTCCTTGACCAGCTTTTCGGCGGAATAGCACAGGTTCTCGGCCTCGTTCTTGCGGTCGACCTCCTCGCGGCGCTGCCCAGGTCCTTGGCCGAGACGTTCACGATGCCGTTGGCGTCGATGTCGAACGTGACCTCGATCTGCGGCACGCCGCGCGGCGCCGGGGCGATGCCGTCCAGGCGGAACAGGCCGAGCTGCTTGTTGTCGCGGGCGAACTCGCGCTCGCCCTGCAGCACG
>DAIUFE010000070.1:0-5262 GCA_036844765.1 Caproicibacter sp.
GGAGGGGCCCTAATCCGTCCCCCCTGCACCCCCGGGGAGCCGTCCGCGCCCTTTTTTTCGGATCGAAAGGCAAGGGTGCTCCCGTGGCAGAACAAACGAAGGGCCGGGTCGTGGGCAAGTGCCCCGCGAGCTGCCTTCTTCTTACCGGGAGATTTCGGAAACTGTCCCGCCAAACGAAACTTTCGGTTCGCTCCCGGTTCAACGGCGGGCCGTGCGTGCAGGCTCAGCCTGCCGGGGAGCCGTCCGCACCCTTTCTTTCGGAACGAACGGCAGGGTGCTCCCGTGGCAGAACAAACGAAGGGCCGGGTCGTGGGCAAGTGCCCCGCGAGCTGCCTTCTTCTTATTACCGGGAGATTTCGTAAACTGTCCCGCCTAAAAAAGCTTTCGGTTCGCTCTCGGTTCAACGGCGGGCCGTGCGTGCAGGCTCAGCCTGCCGGGGAGCCGTCCGCGCCCTTTCTTTCGGATCGAAAGGCAAGGGTGTTTTTCCGGCAGAACAAACGAAGGGCCGGGTCGTGGGCAAGTGCCCCGCGAGCCGCCTTCTTCTTGCCGGGAGATTTCGGAAACTGTCCCGCCAAACGAAACTTCCAGTCCGCTCCGGGCGCAACGGCGGGCCGTGCGTGCAGGCTCAGCCTGCCGGGGAGCCGTCCGCGCCCTTTTTTTCGGATCGAAAGGCAAGGGTGCTTTTCCGGCAGAACAGACGAAGGGCCGGGTCGTGGGCAAGTGCCCCGCGAGCTGCCTTCTTCTTATTACCGGGAGATTTCGGAAACCACCCACCCCCTTACCCCCCTCCCGCGCGGCCGGTTTGTCAAGATCATCGGCCCGCTGGGCGCGGAAGGGGGTTATAGTTGGGAGGGGGCTGCGCCCCCTCCCTGCCACAGGCCCCCGCAAAGAGGAAAGGCGGCACGCCGCCGGGAGATGTCTTAGACTGTCCCGCCTAAATGAGCCTCTTTTTCGCTCCGCGCTGAATGGCGGGCCGAGACCGGCCCCCGCCGGGGCGGGCCGAAGCCGGCGTTGCCGGCCGCCGCCGGAAAATTACAAAAAATTGACGAAGAAACTCTTTTCGGCGGCGGGGCACTCTGCTATAATAAAAGCGTTTATTTTGGGAAAATATACCGAACCGGAAAATAAAGCCCGGGGAACCGCACGGAGAGGGGACCGCGATTGGGAGAGAATCAGACGGAAAATGCCGAAATTTCAGAGGGCGGAGCGTCCGCGCTGCGGAAGCAGCTGGACGAGGTGATCGACAAAGCCAGGGTCCGGACGGTCTTTCAGCCGATCGTCTCGCTGAGGGACGGCTCCGTGCTGGGGTACGAGGCCCTGAGCCGTGGGCCGGAGGACACGCCGCTCCAGAACCCGGACGCGCTGTTCGGCGTGGCGACGGAGTACGGCCGGCTGTGGGACCTGGAGCAGCTCTGCCGCACCAAGGCGCTGGAATCCGCCTATGCCGGCGGGCAGAAGCCGCGCCTGTTCCTGAACGTGAGCCCCAACGTGATCCGCGACGAAAAATTCAAGAACGGCTTTACGAAGGAGTACCTCCGCAAATTCGACATCGGCTCCGAGAACATCTCGTTCGAGATCACGGAGAAAAACGCGGCCGAGAACCTCGAAAATTTCAAAAAGGCGATCGACCACTACAAGCGGCAGGATTACAAGATCGCCATCGACGACGCGGGGGCGGGGTATTCGGGCCTCAACATGATCACCGACCTGCACCCGCAGTATATCAAGCTGGATATGAAGCTCATCCGCGGCATCGACCGGGACTGGTACAAGCGGGCGCTGGTCAAGAGCCTGAACGATTTCTGCCGGATCGCCAACACCGCCCTGATCGCCGAGGGGATCGAGACCGAGGGCGAGCTGCAGACGCTGATCGACATCGGCGTGCATTACGGCCAGGGGTATTTCCTCCGCCAGCCGAACAGCGAGATGGGCCCCGTCGACGGCCGCGTGCTGGAGACCATCCGCAAGCGCAACACGCAGAACAACAACCTCTATTTCCACTTCCTCTCCAGCGTCTACATCGGCAACCTGAGCCGCACCAACGTCACCGTCCCGCCGGAGGCTTCGTCCGAGCAGGTCTACAACACCTTTCTGGCGCGCGATTCCCTGCTGGGGGTTGCCGTCGTCAGCGACGGCAAGGTCGCGGGCGCCGTCACCCGCAGCCGCATCGACCACCTGATGGGCGGGCAGTTCGGGTTCAGCCTGCACGCGCGCCACCCCGTCTCCACCATCATGGACCGCAACCCCCTCGTCACGGATTTCGAGGTGCCGATCGACGTGGTCTCCAAGATGGCGATGTCGCGCCCGGCGGAGAACCTCTACGATTTCATCATCGTGACGCGCGACGGAAAGTACTACGGCATCGTGACCATCAAGGACCTTCTGGAAAAGACCATGGAGATCGAGGTCTCCGACGCGCGGCACCGCAACCCGCTTTCCGGCCTTCCCGGCAACCTGGCCATCGAGCGCGCCCTTTCGGCGTGCATCGAATCCGACGACCCGTTCACGGTGCTCTACATCGACCTCGACAATTTCAAGGCGTATAACGATGAGTACGGCTTCGAGCGCGGCGACGGCATCATCCGGTTCGTGGCCAAGCTGCTCAGCGACCTTTTCGGCGTGCGCGGAATCTTCGTCGGCCACGTGGGCGGCGACGACTTCATCGCCGTGCTGCCTTACCGGGAGGAGGCCGAAAAGGACTGCCGCGCGCTGATCGACGCGTTCGACCGGGGCGTGCGCCGGTTCTATTCCAAAGAGGACCTGGAGCGGGGCTACATCGTCGCCAAGAACCGAAAGGGCGAGGAGGACCGTTTCCCCATCATGACGATCTCCGTCGCCGGCGTCACCAACCGGGAGCGCAAGTACCGGAACATCTACGAGCTTTCCGAGCACGCGGGCGTCGTCAAGACGAAGTGCAAGCAGATCTGGAAAAGCTGCTGCGTCCTCGATTAACGCAGCGTAAACGCTGCATCTACGGCCCGCCGTGCAGCGCAGAGTGAATCAAAAGCTTATTTAGGCGGGGCAGTCTAAGACATCTCCCGCCGGCAGCGGCCGTGCGTGCTCATGGCGTTTCAGGATTCCCTTCTGAAGGATACAAACCATGCGCTTACATTGAGAATCATTGTCACCACGAGAAGCAGGGCGGAAACCAGGGCTACTGCATGGGAGGTGTCCAGAAGCGCAGACCAATCTTCTATTTTTACCAGGTGATCGCTATAGAAAAGCTGCAAACACAGGGAAACGGCGCAGGCGCCGAGGCTTGTTACGGTAAAGGCGGCGTATCTTTTTCTACTGATTTTATTGTGCCGGGCCAGATTGACAGCAGGCAGGATCCATGCAACCAGTCCAAGAATCAGGCTACCTACGTTTAACCATCCCTCCATGAAACAGCCTCCTTCGCAAAATTCGAGATTTGTTTTTTGTTGCCATCATTATACCGCCCTTTCAGGGGAATGTCACCACAGCATTTCCAGTTGATTATGCAAGCGGGTTTGTGTTTTCCCCCCGCCGAAGGGGGGGAAAACACATCATCTTTCGCAGATTGAAATGGGATTGCTGTAAAGAGTTAAGGCTGTGATGCAGTTTTCCCCGTCAAAATCCGGGAGCAGGCCGGGCTTGGCGTATTCTTCGCCGCTTATGTTCCGGAGCTTTTTCAGCGAGGAATCGGTCGGCGCCGGAAGCTCTATTTCCGCGCGGCGCAAAAAATCCCCCGAAGCCGGATCTGACGCTTCGGGAGCCTTCCGCCTTTTGAAAAAGGCGGGCGAAAACTTTAACGCAAGGGAAAAGGAACGGGAAAAGAAAGAGAGAAGGAAAAAAACAAGCGGGAGATGTCTTAAACTGTCCCGCCAAACTAAACTTCTTTTTCGCTCCGCGCTGAACGGCGGGCCGAAACCGGCTTTGCCGGGCTTTGCCCGCGCCCTTTCCAAAAGGCGGCGGCCAGCAGCGCGTCAAGCAGCAGCAGGGCGCCGTTGAGGATGAACGGGACGGCGTGGCCGGCGGAATCGTACAGAAAGCCGCCGAGCAGCGGCCCTGCCGCCGCCCCGATGCCGGCGGTGAACAGATAGAGCCCGTACGCCGAGCCGCGGACGTTCTCGCCGGCCAGGTCGGCGACGAGGGAGGTCTCGGCGGGCGAAGCCGCCGCCGCGCCGAGGGCTTCAACCGCCCAGAGCACGGCCAGCGGTACGAGGGAACGGCACCCCACGATGCCGAACGAAGCGGCGGCAGAGGCGGTCAGCCCGAGGACCATCGGCTTCAGGCGCCCGAAGCGGTCGCCGATCCCCCCGAGCCGCGAGGGCAGAAACGCAGAGATCAGCGCGGACGGGATAAACGCGAGCGCCAGCAGCCCCACGTCTTTTGTGAAGCGGTCCTGGAGATAAACCAGCAGGATGGGGCTGAGCATCGACGAGGAGGAGGCGCTGAGGAAGACGACGCCGAGCAGCTTGACGAAATCGGGCTTGAAGGGCGTTTTCGCGCCGCCGCCGGCCGGAGCCTCGGGCTTCGGGGCGGCGTTCGGGATGCGGAAGAGCACGACGGCCGCCGCCGCGAGGGCCAGGGCGGCGTACGCCTTGAAAAGAATGCTCCAGCCGGGCAGAAGCGGCGTCAGGAGCAGTACGGCAAACCCTGCGTCGGCGCCGTACATAGCCCCGCGCGACGCGGCCGCGTCCACCCGGCCGAGGGCTTTCCCGCGCTCCGGTTCGGCGGCGCTTTCCGCCATCAGGGTATAGGCGGGCGTCCACATCAGCGAAGCGCCGACGGCCTGGACCAGCCGGCTGACATACAGGAGCGGGACCGTGCGGGAAAACGAGAACAGCAGCATCGACGCCGCATAGCACAGGAGCGCCGCGGCCAGAAAGCCCTTTGCCCCGCGCCGGTCCACGCCTTTTCCGACCAGCGGCCGCAGCACGGCGGCAAGCAGGGAGAACACGGAAAAAAGGCCGCCGAGAGCCAGCGCGTCCCCACCGATCCGCTGCGTGTAGACCGGCAGCGCAAACGTCAGAATGCCGAACGGAAAAGAAGCGAGGACGATCGCGTTTTTCAGATTTTTCTGGACCTCCGGCCGATGCTCCGCCATTTCCCCATCCCTTTATGGATTCCCAAAATATTCTTTTAATTATAGCATGAATTTCCATCCTCTTCAAGATTCAAAACCGCAGGCGTGGCCCGTTTCGGCCCGCCGTTCAGCATAGAGTGAAAAAGAAGCTTGTTTAGGCGGGACAGTTTGGGGCCGCTCCCGCTTTTCCGTTCCGCTTTCACGCGCAGAAC
>DAIUFE010000071.1:0-5092 GCA_036844765.1 Caproicibacter sp.
AGCATCCGCATCGCGACGTCGCGGTTCTGGTACTGGCTGCGCTCCACCTGGCAGGAGACCACAATGCCCGTCGGGATATGCGTGAGCCGGACGGCGGAGGAGGTCTTGTTGACCTTCTGCCCGCCCGCGCCGCTCGCGCGGAAATAGTCGATCTTGAGGTCGTCGGGATTGATCTCCACCTCGACGGTGTCGTCGATCTCCGGCATGACCTCCAGCGAGGCGAACGACGTGTGCCGCCGGCCCGAGGCGTCGAACGGGGAAATGCGCACCAGCCGGTGCACGCCCGTCTCGCTTTTCAGAAATCCGTAGGCGTTTTCCCCTTCGATTAGGACGCTGGCGCTCTTGAGTCCCGCTTCCTCCCCCTCCAGGGTATCCAGCGTCTTGACGGTGAAACCGTGGCGCTCGCCCCAGCGGCAGTACATGCGGTAGAGCATCTCCGCCCAGTCCTGCGCCTCGGTCCCGCCCGCCCCGGCGTGGAACGTGAGGATGGCGTTCTTGGCGTCGTATTCGCCGGTCAGCAGCGTGGCGAGGCGCTGCGTTTCCAGGCTCCGCTTGAACCGGTCGAATTCCTCCTGCGCCTGCGGCAGCAGGGAGAGATCGTTCCCCTCGTCGGCGAGCTCGATGAGCGCCGTGAGGTCGCCGTAGGCGCTCTTCAGCTTCTCGTACCCCTCGATCTTATTTTTGAGGGAGCTGGAACGCTGCAGGATCTTCTGCGACTTCTCCATATCGTTCCAGAAATCCGGCGCGGCGGCCTTCTGGTCCAGCTCCGCGATCTCTTTGCGCAGGCCGTCCAGGCCCAGCGCCTCGGAAAGATCCTGGAGCTGCGGCTCCAGCTCCTGAAGCGCCTGCTTCAGTTCCTCATATTGCAACATCATGTCATCATTCCTTAAACGGTCCGAAAATTCAATGGAACCGATTTATTATAAGATGTTTTAAGGGCAAAGTCAAAAATTCTTTGTCAGCATCCGCCCAAAATTATGAACCGGATGAAAATTTCAGGCAAAAAGATTGAAGTTTCCGGTCCTTTTCGCTACAATGTATTTTGTATGATGGATGGGAGGTCGTGCTGGATGAACTATACCGGTCTCAAATGCCCCGTCTGCGGCAAGGCGTTCACCCCGAAAGACGACATCGTCGTCTGCCCCGAATGCGGCGCGCCGTACCACAGGGAATGCTTTGCTCGGGCCGGGAAATGCATCTTTTCCGACAGGCACGGGGCCTCTTTTACCTGGACTCCGCCGCGGCAGACCCCGCCCGTCGGGGAACCCCGCGACGAAGCGCGGGAGAGCGAGATCAGGCGCTGCCCGAGATGCGGCGCGCCGAACCCGAAAGCCGCTCTGTTCTGCTCGCACTGCGGTCAGTCGCTGACCGGGGGCCGCACCCCCTATGGCCCGCCTTTCGGCCCGGGCCCCGGGGAGGGCCCCGCGCCGAAAGGAACCGGCCGGCCGGGAGAATATCCGCCGCCCGGCGGTTACCCCGGGTACCCGGGCGGCCCCATCCCGTTCGGCTTCGACCCCTTGGGCGGCATCGCCCCGAACCAGGAGATCGGCGGCGTGCCCGCGGATGATCTGGCGAAATTCGTTCAGAATAACACGCAGTATTACCTGCCGATGTTTCGGGATCTGAAGCTGTTCGGGAGGAACCGGTTCAATTTTTCCTCGTTCCTGTTCACCGGAGTCTGGATGCTCTACCGAAAGCAATACCGCCTTGGGGCCGTCTTCGCGGCGGTGATGGGCGCGCTTTCCGCGCTGTATTTCTATATCAGCTACCTGTGCTACCCCATCTACCTGCCCCTGATGGAGGAGGCGGGCATCACGGGCGGCTCCCTGTACGGCATTTCGGGCGCCCAGTGGCTGAAGCTTTCCGAGCTGATCTCCTCCCTGCCGTCCCGGCAGCAGATGCTGCTCGCGGTGCCGGGAATTCTCCTTCTGGCCAAGTTCGTCCTGATGCTGGTGACGGGATTCATCGGCAACCGCCTCTATATGAAATTCTGCATCCAGAAGGTCGGCAAAATCCGCCGGGAATCCCAGCAGGAGGGCGTCCTGGCGGCGCGCCTGCAGCAGGAGGGCGGGGTCAACATGGCCGTCGCCGTCCTGTTCTGCATTTGTCTTCTGTTTCTCTTTTTCTTTTTCCTTCAGTGAGCCGATGAAAAAATATTGTTTGGGAGCGATCGCTTCATGAAAGTCACGAAAGCCGTCATCCCCGCCGCCGGGCTGGGGACGCGCGTTCTGCCCGCCACGAAATCCATGCCCAAAGAGATGCTTCCCATCGTGGACAAGCCCGCGATCCAGTATATCGTGGAGGAAGCCGTCCGGTCCGGCATCACGGACATCCTGATCATCACCAACCGCGGCAAGGGGCTGATCGAGGACCATTTCGACCGCGTCCCGGAGCTGGAGGCCCGCCTGGCCAACGACGGGCCGGAAAAGCAGAGGATTCTCGACGAGATCATCGGCATCGCGCACAAGGCGAACATCTATTTCGTTCGCCAGAAGGAAACCCGCGGCCTGGGGCACGCCGTCGGCCGCGCGCGCTCCTTCGTGGGGAACGAGCCGTTCGCCGTCCTGTACGGCGACGACGTGATTCTGGGAGAGGACCCGGCGTGCGCGCAGCTGATCCGCGCGTACGACGAATACGGCAAAGGAGTCGTCGGCGTCAACAAGGTCTCGGCGGAGGCCATCGCGCGGTACAGCTCGCTCAAGGTGGAGCCGCTGCACGACAACCTGTTCCGCTGCACCGACATGGTGGAGAAACCGACGCCGGACAAGATCCTGTCGCTGTACTCCATCCTCGGCCGGTGCGTATTGCCGCCGGAAATCTTCGATATATTGGACCGCACGGAACCCGGCGCGGGCGGCGAGATCCAGCTCACCGACGCCATGCGCACGCTGGCGCGGCGCGACGGCATGGTGGCCGTGGAATTCACCGGGAAGCGGTACGATATGGGCAACAAGCTGGGCATCATGAAAGCCCAGGTCGAAGTCGCCCTACGGCATCCGGAGATCGGCGCCGAATTCCGCAAATACCTGAAGGAAATCTCCAAAACGCTCTGAGCCGGAAAGCCGGTCCGGAAAGCGGCGGAAAAGTCCGGCGTCAGGGACGGAAAACGGACGAGCGGTCAAAATTGCCGGCCGGCCGCCGCCGTGGGCGCGCGAAGAACAGTTTCCGGTCGGCTCCTACGACGATCAGATCCGCCGCTCCGTACAGGGCGATTTCCAGAAGGAAAGCCTTGGTGCCCAGCCGGTTCCATAAAAACAAATGGGAGAACAGGTTGAAGCTGAAATGCTCCAGAACGGCCACAGAGAGATTGCGGCCGCTTTTTTGATACAGCCATGCGAGAAAAATGGAATGCAGCGCGATGCTGGCCGTAAACAGCGCGAAGCCGAGCGGGCCTTCGGCAAAGTTCAGATGCCAGATTCCCCAGAGCACGCCGACGATCAGCGAGCCTGCAAACAACGAGCGGCTTTCACAGAGCTTCGGCAGCAGGAATCCCCGCCAGCCCACTTCTTCCGCCGCACAGCCCGCCAGCATGGCCAGGCACTCCAGGCTGTAAAAGCCGGCGCCTCCATCCCACCGGGCGAACGGCACGCCCCAAAGCGAGAGCAGCGCGCCGCAGGAAATCAGGAGGACGGCCGTCGCCAGGACGCCCGCCAGGCCCCAGCGGAAGAGTTTCTTCCCGCTGAAGCGGGCGGCGGCGCCCCGCAGCGGTTCCGAAGAGCCGGAAAGCATGCAGAACAACAAAAGCCCGGCCGCAGGGCCGAACTGGTTCAGGGAAAAGGACGGCGTGAGGAGAACCCCCCACAGCAGGTGGGGAACCAGCAGCAGAAGGGTCGCCGCCATCGTCAGAATAAAATACCACAGAACGGGGCGCCGGAAAATCCTGCTCCGCAAATCTTATCGCCTCCCTTTTGATCGCACAGGGACAATCAGCTCAAAAAAATCGGAAGCCCGTATCTTAGCGGAATAACCGCAGGCCGCATTTTCGATAGATGCTCTCGATGCAGGTGCTCTTATAGGGAATATACCCGTCGATATCGTCGGGAACAGCTCGGTCCCGCGGCGTTTCACCTCGCCGTAGACGGCTGCATCCTCCGGATGCGCCCTGAGATAGCTGCAGAACGCAAGATGTCTTTTCAATTCCGGAGAATCCGGCGGGCATGCGTACAGATGGTGCAGCATCAGATCAGGCTTGTGATCATACCGGAAAGCTTCCCGGCCCCGGACGCCCAGATCGCCCTCGTGCCGATAACCGGCGGCAGCCAGCCTGCGGACTATCTCCGGCAGGCCATCCCCGCCGCGCATGATCGATCTTCAAAACGCAAAATCAAGGGACCCGAACGAAAAAGCGAGGACCGGTCTGTGACCGATTCTCGCTTTTTGTGTCGTTTGCTCAATTTTAGATGCAGGTTGCGGCGCGAGCATCTAAGCGAAAAATAACAAAAAAGCCGCGATACGCGAATTGCGTGTCGAGGCTCTCGACTGGTGCGCCCGGAGGGATTCGAACCCGCGACCCCTTGATTCGTAGTCAAGTACTCTATCCAGCTGAGCTACGAGCGCAAAACAAGCCGCTGTTATTTTTCAGACAGCTTTATTATTATATCCTTCCGTTATGGAAAAGTCAAGCCTTCAACGCATCAAATCGGGATTTTTTGTAGGACTCAATACATATTGAACAAATGAAGAAAAAGCGAGCAGGAATGGGACACATCGTTAGAACGTTCAGGATCTCGATGATCCGGTTCCGGATGTCTCACGCAAAATGGGCAACATCTCATAGCATCCGCAGTAAAGTAAACTCCGGATTTTCGCTGTTCTTCGTGACAATACCCCCTATGTCCCGGTTATTTAACACTTGACTTTTTATAGCCGGTCTTTTGCTTTTCTTGTGCGGTTGGCGTTACCCGCACTTATTTTAGCAAAAGGAGATCCTCTTTTTCCGTATCAACGCTATCGCTTTTTCGTCCCACACGCATAACGTGCGGTTTTGGCTGGAGAATCGAAAACGGCGGCACGGCCTTTTCAGGCCGAACCGTCGTTTTTTGGTGCGAGAGAAGGGACTTGAACCCTTATGGACTTTTAGTCATCCACAAGA
>DAIUFE010000072.1:0-5078 GCA_036844765.1 Caproicibacter sp.
TGAGCTTAACTTCCGTGTTCGGAATGGGAACGGGTGTACCCTCACCGCAATCAATACCAACTGCCGTTGAATTTTCACAACTTCTGCATTATAGCACACGCTCCGCGGAAAATCAAGGGGAATTTCAGAATTTTTTTGATTTTTCAGCCGCGGCGGCCGGGACGGAATGCCTGCGAAGAACAGGATTGCCCAAAAACCGCGGATTATGCGCGCGGGAAGAAACCGGGGTCAAAAAACGGCCATGCTGAGGAGGACGACGCCGGCCGCGAACACGGCGAGGAAGACGACCGAGGCGCCCGCGCACACGGCGCCGGCGATCAGCTCTTTTTTGGCTTTTTCAGCCAGCGCGCGGGAAACGCCGGTGTCCCGGAACGCGGCCTGGGGATTCGGCTCGCCGCATTTGGGGCACGCCGGGTCCAGTGCGGAGTGCCAGCATCCGCACTTCGTGCAGCAGACCGGCCGGCGCGGCACCGCGCGCAGGCACAGGTAGATCACGCCCGGCAGCAGGCCCAGAAAGCCGATCAGCAGCCCCCACATCGGCGCGTTCGGGTCCGCCAGGGACCGCGCGTCGTGGTACGCCGCCACCCCGAACAGCACCTGGGCCGCCAGCGCCGCCAAAAGAAACACGAGAAGGAAAACCGCAGCCCACGCGACGGCCGGTCCCCACCGGCCCGCGATCACGATGCCGGAATCGCCGCCGTACCGCCGTCCGCCCGTCAGAAGACTCCAGAGAATCCACATGAAAAAGCCCTCCCGCTTTTCTTTTTTCGCCGGAAAGAGGAATTTTCACCACTTTTATCATACCCGGAAGCGGCGCGCGTGTCAACCTCTTCTCCGCCGACGGAGAAAAGCCGCAAGATTCCCCGAGCGCGCGCAATAAAAACCGGCCCGCGGGAGCCTTGCGCCAAGGCCGGGCGGGGGGATGGAAAACGCCTCCAAACAGTCGGATTTGGCCGTTTCCTTTCAAAAATTATTTGCTATAATGGAGCAAGCAAACAAACGACAAGCTGGATCCTGTGAAAACAGGGAAGGGAACGAGTGAGTGAAGGAATGGAAGATGACAGTTTTCCTCCTCCGCCGAGGGTCGGCATCGCGTACAACCTGAAAAAGGGCGTCCGCGCGGGAACCGAGGACGCCGAGGCGGAGTACGATTCGTTCGACACCATCCGCGCCATACGGGGCGCGCTGGAAAGTGCGGGCTGCGGCGTGGCGCTTCTGGAGGCCGACGCCGGGTTCGTCGAAAAAGTGAAGAGCGCCGGGGTGGACATCGTGTTCAACATCGCCGAAGGCGCAAACGGAAGAGGCAGGGAAGCGCAGGTTCCTGCCGTTTTGAGTTTTCTGGGGGTTCCGTACACCGGTTCGGACGAAACGGCGCTGGGCATCGCGCTCGACAAAGCGATGACGAAGCGGTATCTCTCCGCGTTCGGCGTGGAGACGCCCGCCGCCGTGCTGGCCGATTCCCCGGACGCGGAGGGCCTGAAAGCCCTGCGCTTCCCCGTGATCGTGAAGCCGGACTGCGAAGGCTCCGGCAAGGGGATCGGGGAGCTTGCGACCGCCGGGGACGCCGGCGAGCTGCGCGCCCTGCTGGAGCGGGACCTGCGGCTCTACGGCGGGCCGATGCTGGCGGAGGAGTACATAACCGGCCGGGAGTTCACGGTGGGCCTGCTCGGCAACGGGGAGGGGCTGCGGGTCTTCGAGCCGATGGAGATCCGCTACCGCCGGGGCGACCCGGAGCGCGGCGTCTACAGCTACCGCGTCAAGACGAACTACAGGGAATACGTCGATTACGAATGCCCGGCGGCGGTTCCGCCGGCGGTTTCGGACGCGATGAAGCGCGTCTCCGCGAAGATTTTCCGCGCGCTCGGGTGCCGGGACCTCGCGCGGATCGATTTCCGGCTCTCGCGGGACGGCGTGCCCTATTTTATCGAGATCAACCCGCTGCCCGGCCTCGCGCCGGGCTACAGCGACTATCCGATGCTCGCGGGCTTCTGCGGCGTCGGCTACGGCGACCTGATCCTCCGCATCCTGCGGAGCGCGATGGAGCGGTACGGGATGGTCCCGGCCGCGAAGGCGGAGGTGAGCCGGGCATGAACGCCTTTCAGAACCGGGCGCCGTGGGCGGGCGTTCCGCCCGAACAGTGGAACGACTGGACCTGGCAGATGAAGAACCGGATCGTGACGGCGGAGGGGCTCGCGCGCATCCTGCCGCTTTCCCCGGAGGAACAGGCGGAGATCGGGCGGTGCCTGCGGCACTTCCGCATGGCCGTCACGCCGTACTACGCCTCGCTGATCGACCCGGCGGACCCCGGAAGCCCGATCAAGAAGCAGGCCGTCCCTTCCGTCAAAGAAATGGACGTGCAGCCGTGCGACCTGGCCGACCCGCTCTGCGAGGACAGCCACTCCCCGACGCCGGGCCTGGTGCACCGCTACCCCGACCGCGTGCTGCTGCTGATGACGCACCGGTGCTCGATGTACTGCCGGCACTGCACGCGGCGCAGGCTGGTCGGCTCGGAGGATTACTCGCTGGGCGCGGACCATCTGGAGAAGGCGTACCGGTACATCGAGGCGCACAAAGAGGTGCGGGACGTGCTGCTCTCGGGCGGCGACCCGCTGGTGCTGCCCGACGCGTGGCTGGAGAAGGTGATCGCGCGGCTGCGGGCGATCCCGCACGTGGAGGTCATCCGGATCGGCTCGCGCACGCCCGTGGTGATGCCGATGCGCATCACGGACGGTCTGGTCGCGATGCTGAAAAAGTATCAGCCGGTCTGGATCAACACCCACTTCAACCATCCGCAGGAGATCACGCCCGAATCGGCGCGCGCCTGCGCGAAGATCGCGGACGCGGGCATTCCGCTCGGCAACCAGAGCGTGCTGCTGCGCGGCGTGAACGACGACGCCGCGACCCTGAAAAAGTTGTTCACCGGCCTGGTGCAGATCCGCGTGCGGCCCTATTACCTGTACCAGTGCGACGTGTCGCGCGGGATCGGGCATTTCCGCACGCCGCTCGCCGAGGGCATGGGAATCATGAAGCAGATCCGCGGGTTCATCTCCGGCTTCGCGGTGCCGGAGTTTGTCGTCGACCTGCCCGGCGGCGGCGGCAAGACCCCCGCCACGCCCGAATACATCGTGAGCATGGACGACCAAAAAGCCGTCTTCCGCAATTTCGAGGGCAAAACCTACACCTACCCCAACCCCGTCCGTTAACGCGGCCCGCCCCGGCAAAGCCGGTTTCGGCCCGCCGTTCAACATGATGTAAATCAAAGGCTTTGTTTGGCGGGACAGTCTAAGAAAGCTCCCGCCGCTTGTGGCGAGGCGGCGCCGTCCGTCCCTTGTGGACGGCGCGCGGTAAAGTTTTCGCCCGCCTTTTTCAAAAGGCGGAAGGCTCCCGAAGCGAAATTCCACGCTTCGGGAGCTTGTTATGCCGGCATAGAGATATCTTTCATTTTTTTACGGCGAAGAGAGGTTCCGTGTGGTACGCGTAAGTGGGCCACGTGGGGGAATAGTCCGTGCCGGCCTGGTCGCCCCACAGGGCCCAGCCGTCGCGGCGGCCGCGCGCGAACAGCTCGAGGAACGGCCCTCTGCTGCATTTTTCGATGATCGGGTAAATTTCGTCCGGCTTTCTGGAATGCTCCCGCTTCTGCGTCCGCAGCAGATTGACCTGCTTTCTTCCGGGGGCGAGGGTCCGGGCGTTGCTGCCCCTTACCCCAAAGAGGAGCATTTCCGTGACGTTGCGGAAATAGAAGCCGACGCCCCGGCCGTCCGGGCCGCCGTCCTTGCGGATTTTTTCCCAGATAATATTGGTCTTATACTGAAAGCCCCATTTTCTCATGACTTCCAATCCCTCCGGCAGGAGGGCGTTCGGCACCCACAGGTATAAATGGCAGACGTCCGCCGCGGCCTTTGCAACCGGCAGCGCCTCGATTTCCTCCAGCTTCATGGTGGAGTACCGGTTCAGGCGTTTATGTTCCGGGGCGACCTTGCCGGTGCGGTTCCGGAACTGCCACGGCGGATCCGCAAGGATCGTGCCGAACTTCCTCTCGCCGCAGAATTCCAGAAAATCACCGGCGGCGCTTTCCCCCTGCTCACGCAGAATGCGAACCATCTTTTTCATCTCCAAAATCCATGACCGAGCGGGGCGTTATGCCGATTGCCAGGATCGGACAGCCCCCGTGGCGGCGGGAATCCAGCCGGGGAAGAAGCTTCCCCATCCAAGTGGTGCTGGCCCCGTATTTTTGCATCACGCCCAGCGAACGGAAAACCGGGTTCAGCGATTCACTTCTTGTGATCAGAACCGCTGCGCTTATTATACCACATTCGTAGTAGGTCCTGAAAGCGAAAAGATCGCGGTCATAGGTCTGGTCCTTGCTGTTCCACTCGATATCGCAGGCGATGCGGCCCTTGAGAAAGTCGATGTTGTGTCCGTCGATGTAATTCTTCAGGGTCACGGAGCCGGACGGCCGGGCCTCAAAACGGCCGCGCGTGTCTCCGCGCCGCGGGAAAAAGTGGATCGTCAGGTCGCCGGAGATTCGGATTTCTTTCCATCCGAGCGGGTCCAGCACTTCGGAGAATTTCGGCGGGATCGGCGACTCGTTGCCGCCTTCTTTTTTTATTTCTCCCACTGTGATTTTCAGACGGCGCAGGGCCTGGATCAATTCGTTGAAATCGGCGGCAAACGCCTGGGAAAGAATCTCCGCGGCGTGATTGTAATTGTGAACCTCGAAGCGGTCCAGAATATCGCCCGGGATAAATCTTGTCAGATCAGCCATTTTTTCGTCACCCGCATTATTATATCACGCCGAGTTGCCGCCGGGGAACCCCTTACAGCATTTCCAGCTGATTATGCAAGTGGGTTTGTGTTTTCCCCCGTCTCCGGCGGGGGAGAAGCAATTTCCGTCGCTCGCTCAAGGCAGGAATTGCTATAAAAAAAGGTTCCTCCGCCTTTTGAAAAAGGCGGGCGAAAACTTTAACGTAAGGGAAAAGGAACGGGAAAAGAAAGAGAGAAGATAAAAAACAAGCGGGAGATATCTTAAACTGTCCCGCCAAACTAAACTTCTTTTTCGCTCCGCGCTGAACGGCGGG
>DAIUFE010000073.1:0-153 GCA_036844765.1 Caproicibacter sp.
GTGGTGCCGTAGAAGATCTGGAGCAGCTCGTCCAGGCTGGCGAACTGCCACATGGTGCTGTAAAATCGGAACAGCGCGAACACGGCGATACAGACCAGGGTCATCCACGGGATGCTGGCGCGGAAAGATTCGATATAATAAAACGGAATGCTG
>DAIUFE010000073.1:163-4373 GCA_036844765.1 Caproicibacter sp.
TTCCGGCAGAAAGCGGAACACAAAGGCCAGCCAGTAGCTGAAAAAGACACAGAGAACGTCGATCACGACCTGAGGGGCCAGATTCCGCAGGCCGTTTCTTCTGTTCGTCATACCATTACTCCCATGCGAATCTATCTCAACCGGTTCAGTATAGCACAAACCGGGTACAAAATAAACAGCCTTTTCCCCCCGCCGGGCTTTTCCGACGGCCGGTTCCGCGGCGATTCCGCCTTTTCCGGCCGTTTTTCGGTTTCTTGCTCAAAAAAATGCGGATGCGGATACGCGGAAAGGAGCACCGCAGCGCGGCGCTCCTTTCTCAGCCGGAGGGATCACTCGTCGTCTTCGCCCTTGATCGGGATGGAACGCCCCGGCTTTTTCTCGGTTTCCTTCTGATTTTCCGCGTCGCCTTCGCCGTCCGGTTCGTCCTCGTCAAAATCGAACTCGAGGGTCTCGCCGCAGTTGGGGCACTCCATCTCGCCCCTCTGCACCAGATCCTCCGAAAGGCAGACCGTCTCGTGGCAGTTGGGGCACGTCACCTCGTAATAGCTGTCGTCCTCGTCGTCGGAATCATCCCGGCCGTCCTCATCCTCGTCGTCGCTTTCCTCTTCTTCCTCGCCGTCGTCGTAGAAATCGTCCTCCAGCGAGCCGAGGTCCTCGTCGACCGCGTCGAGCTGGTCGGAGAGATCGTTCACGTTGTCCTCCATCTCGGACATCGAAAGCGCCATATCGTCGAGCAGATCGATGATGGCGTTGAGGACTTTGACCTCTTTTTTATTCTCGTCCAGCTCCAGCCCTTCCGCAAGGCCGCGGATGTAGGAGACCCGTTCCGTGTTTTTCATGATTCCGCCCTCCCTGTTTTTGTTTTCCGGCATTTCAGACCGCCCTCTCTGCGATAGTATCCGTTAGGCGCGCTCCATATATTCGCCCGTGCGGGTGTCGATCCGGATTTTTTCGCCCTCGTTGATGAAAAGTGGGACCTTGATCTCGGCGCCGGTCTCCACGACGGCGGGCTTCGTGGCGTTGGTGGCGGTGTCGCCCTTGAAGCCCGGGTCGGTCTTGGTCACTTCCAGCTCCACGAAGTTCGGCGGCTCGACCCCGAACGGCTTTCCTTTATAGGAAAGGATTTTGCAGTCCATGTTCTCCTTCACAAACTGGAAATTCGAACCCAGGATATCCTTGCTGACGGGGATCTGCTCGAAGGATTCCGGGTCCATGAAATAGTAGAGGTCGCCGTCGTTATAAAGGTACTGCATGTCCTTCCGCTCGATAAACGCCGTCGGGAATTTATCGTTCGGGTTGAACGTCCGCTCCGTCACGGCCCCGGTGATGATGTTCCGGATCTTCGTGCGGACGAAAGCCGCACCCTTTCCAGGCTTAACATGCTGGAACTCGATGATGGAGTACACGCTGCCCTCCATCTCGAAGGTCGCCCCATTCCTGAAATCGCCTGCAGATATCATTGGTCTGAGCCTCCGTTTGTTTTACACTGTCGTATCTACCGATAGTTTATAATACTTTTCCGTTTTTTTCAAGAAAAACTTTCGCCTTCCGCACCCTCACATCAGGTCCTGCAGCGCGGCGAGGGCCAGAAAATAGCTGTTCTTGCCGAACCCGGCGATCTGCCCCGCGCACACGGGGGCGATCACGCTGGTGCGGCGGAACTCCTCGCGCGCATAGATATTGCTCATGTGGACCTCGACGAACGGGATGCGGACCGAGGCGATCGCGTCGCGCAGCGCATAGCTGTAGTGCGTGAGCGCGCCGGCGTTGACGACTACCCCGTCGTAGACGTCCCTCGCGGCGTGGATGCGGTCGATCAGGTCGCCCTCGTGATTCGATTGGAAAATATCGCAGTCGCATCCGAGGCGCTTCGCGTTCTCCACGATCTGGCGGCTGATGCTATCCGCCGTCTCGTCGCCGTAGACGCCCTTTTCGCGGATGCCGACCATGTTCATGTTCGGCCCCAGCAGAACCAGAATCTTTTTTCTTCCCATCTTTTTAATCGTCCCCGCTCCGTTTCTGCGCTTCCCGCCCCTCCATGCGCCGGATCCTGGCTCGGACGGGCTTTTCCAAGCCCCTGCGGATGCGGAAGCCGAGGGATCGCTCCCGCTCCTCCGGGACCAGGAGGATGGACTGCATCCGCGCGAGATTCGCGCCCAGGATATCGGTGAAGATCTGGTCGCCCACCGCGGCCGCCTCCCGCGCCGGCACGCCGAGAAGAGCCGCCGCGCGCCCGTAGGCGAACGGGAGCGGTTTCAGGGCCATCGAGAAAGCCGGAAGGCCGTACTGCCGCGCAAGGGGCCGGACGCGCCTTTCAAAATTATTGGAAAAGATCAGGATGCGGAAACCCTCCTCCCGCAGCCGGCGGGCCCACTCCACCGTGCCGGCGAACGGCGTCTGCGAGCCGTGCGGCGCAAGGGTGTTGTCCACATCCAGCAGCAGGGCCCGGACCCGCATCCGCCGCAGAAGCTCCGGCGTGATCTCCGTGACCTTTTCCAGCGAAACCGTCGGCAGCAGCAGCGCCACTGCAAGCCTCCTCCCATTTTCCGCGGCCGGACCCAAAAAAGCGGGCGTCCGCCCGCTTTTTTAATCATTCTGCCTCTCCGGCCGCCCTTACTTGTACTTGCGCTTGCGGGCGGCCTCGGATTTCTTTTTACGTCTTACAGAAGGCTTTTCATAGGCCTCCCTTTTGCGGACTTCAGCGATGACACCCGCTCTGGCACACTGCTTCTTGAATCGCCTCAAGGCACTGTCCAGAGATTCGTGATCCTTCACTCTGATCTCAGCCATTTATCTTCCCTCCCATCCGCCAAAAGGCAGGGGTAATAGCAAATCTTATGCTACATAGTAATATTATACCGATTCCGCCGTCTCCTGTCAAGTCAATCTTCCCGAAACGGAATTTTCGCGGGTGCGGCCGGAAAGGCCCGCCGCAAAAAAGCCGGAACCGCATAGAAAGCGGTTCCGGCGGGCGTCCCCCAAAAAAGGAAATTATTCGAGAATCTTCGTCACGACGCCGGAGCCCACGGTGTGGCCGCCCTCGCGGATAGCGAAGCGGAGCCCGTTCTCCATGGCGATCGGGGTGATCAGCTCGACGGTGATCTCGACGTTGTCGCCCGGCATGCACATCTCGGTGCCCTGCGGCAGCGTGATGATGCCGGTCACGTCGGTGGTGCGGAAATAGAACTGCGGGCGGTAATTGTTGAAGAACGGCGTATGGCGGCCGCCCTCGTCCTTCGTCAGGACGTAGACCTTGCACTCGAACTTGGTGTGCGGATGCACGGTGCCCGGCTTTGCGACGACCTGGCCGCGCTCGATCTCTTCGCGCTGGATGCCGCGCAGCAGCATGCCGATGTTGTCGCCGGCCTCCGCGAAATCGAGGGTCTTGCGGAACATTTCAAGGCCGGTGATTACGGACTTCTTCTTCTCGGGAGAGAGGCCGACGATCTCGACTTCGTCGCCGATCTTCGCCATGCCGCGCTCCACTCTGCCGGTCGCGACCGTGCCGCGGCCGCTGATGGTCATCACGTCTTCGACCGGCATCAGGAACGGCTGGTCGGACTTGCGGTCCGGCGTCGGGATATAGTTGTCGACGGCGTCCATCAGCTCGAGAATGGACTTGTACTCCGGCGCGTTGATGTCGGTGGACTTGCTTTCGAGGGCCTGCAGCGCGGAGCCGCGGATGATGGGGGTCTTGTCGCCCGGGAAGCTGTATTCGGTCAGCAGGTCGCGGATCTCCATTTCCACCAGGTCCAGCAGCTCAGCGTCGTCGACCTGGTCGACCTTGTTCATATAGACGACGATATACGGCACGCCCACCTGGCGGGCCAGCAGGATATGCTCGCGGGTCTGGGGCATGGGGCCGTCGGCGGCCGAGACGACCAGGATGGCGCCGTCCATCTGCGCAGCGCCGGTGATCATGTTCTTGATATAGTCGGCATGGCCGGGGCAGTCGACATGCGCGTAGTGGCGCTTGTCGGTCTGGTACTCCACATGGGCCGTGTTGATCGTGATGCCGCGGGCGCGCTCCTCGGGGGCCTTGTCGATATTGGCGTAATCGACGAACTGGGCGTCGCCCTTCAGGGCCAGGACTTTCGTGATCGCCGCCGTGAGGGTGGTCTTGCCGTGGTCGACGTGGCCGATGGTGCCGATGTTCACATGGGGTTTGGACCGGTCAAATTTTGCTTTTGCCATGGGAGATCCTCCTTTT
>DAIUFE010000074.1:0-4342 GCA_036844765.1 Caproicibacter sp.
GAGATATAATATTCGGGAGGGGGGCTGCCGCCCCCCTCCCTGCCAAAGGCCCCCGGAAAAGGAACAGCCTGCAGATTCCGGAAGAATATTATTGGGAAAAAGGGCTGCGCCCCCTCCCTGCCATAGACCTCCGCAAAGGGGAGAGCCACTTTATGGAGCACCTGCTTAGCGACCCGGCCCTTCGTTTGTTCTGCCACGGGGGCACCCGGCCGTTCGTTCCGAATAAAAGGGTGCGGACGGCTCCCCGGGGGTGCAGGGGGGACGGATTAGGGCCCCTCCCGTGCGGAGGTTAAGTCCCCCCTGCGCGGCTCTTTGCTGACTTTCTGCCAAGACAGAAAGTCTGAGCCTGCGCGGCTTGAGCGCAATCTATAATCAAGATGAATCAGAATTCAGAAAATTAAGTCGAAACTCTTTCACTTCCTGCGCTTCCCGCGACGCTTTGGCACAGCGCAAACAACGGCCCACCCCCTGCCCCCTCCCGCGCGGAAAGCGCGGCGGAATCGTAAGCCCGCCGGACGCGGTAGGGGGTTATCTATAGATCGGGAGGGGGGCTGCCGCCCCCCTCCCTGCTTCAAACCCCCGGAAAGGGGAGACCGGCCTGCGCGGCTTGAGCGCAAAGTAAAATCAAGCTGAATCAGAATTCAGAAAATCAAGCCGAGAATATACTGATCGTATTGTTTCTGCAAATTTTCAGCGCGGCGCAGACAATCGCCCACCCCCTGCCCCCTCCCGCGCGGTCAGCGCGGCAAAAACGTAAGCCCGCCGGGCGCGGTAGGGGGTTATCTATAGATCGGGAGGGGGGCTGCCGCCCCCCTCCCTGCTTCAAACCCCCGGAAAGGGAAACCGGCCCGCGCGGCTTGAGCGCAAACGAAAATTAAGATGAATTCAAATTCAGAAGGCAGGGCTGAAAATTTCAAACTTCCCGCCGACCAACGCCCACCCCCTGCCCCCTCCCTGCTTTTAACCCCCGCAAAGGGGAAACCGACACGCCGCCGGTTGTAATCCGCGGCGATCTATGGTATTCTGAGGGCGAAGGAAAACGGGTGTTCGGACGGGAAAGGAGCGTGTGATGAAGAAACGGATTGCCGCGTCGCTGCTGGCCGCCGCGACGGTTCTCGCGCTGGCGGCGGGGTGCTCTTCCTCCGCCAACCGGAGCGGGGCGTCCACGGCCATGAAATCGGCGGCGGAACCCTCCGTCGGCACGGTCGCCGGGGCCGGGGAAAAGGGCGGCGCGCCCGACCAGGCCGCCGACGGCGGCGGGAACACGGCCGAAACCGCGGCGGGGACCGGCCAGAAGGCCGTCGCCGCCGTGGAGCGCAAGATCGTGAAAAGCGCCAGTCTGGAGATGGAGACCACCGGATACGAAAAGGCCGCCGCGAAGATCGAGGCCCTCGTCGGGGAATACGGCGGATACATCGAATCTTCCAGCGTCGGGGGGCGGGGCGCCGGCGATTCCGCCAGGATGCGCACCGCCCAGTACACCGCACGCGTTCCGGCCGAAAAGCTGGACGCGTTCCTCGACGCCGCGGCGGGCGCGGGCAGCGTGACGCGGCGGGATATCTCCGGCAAAGACGTGACGCAGAGCTACGTCGACACCGAGGCCCGGCTCAAGTCCCTGCAAACCGAGCATGAGCGCCTGCTGGACCTGATGGCCAGGGCCGAAAAGGTCGAGGACCTGCTCAACATCGAGAACCGCCTGACCGAGGTGCAGACCCAGATCGAGCAGATGACCGCCGAGCTCAAAAACATGGACTCCCTCGTCGGATTTTCCAGCGCGCAGATCACCCTGCGCGAGGTGGAGGCCGTCCGCCCGGCCCGGCCCGCGAACCTCTGGGGCCAGATGGGCCGCATGCTCTATGATTCCGCCGCCGCGCTGGTGCGGGTGCTCCGGGGCATCCTCCTCGCCGCGGTCGCCGCGCTTCCCTTCGCGGCCGCCGCCGCGGCCGTGCTGGCGCTGGTTCTGCTGATCCGCCGCCGCGCCCGCCGGGGAAAACGCCTCCCTCCGGCCGAGGAAAAACCGGATCGGCCGGATAAAAAATAAAAATAAGTATCGTTATTATATTGATTTTTCCCGCACGGGGTGATATACTAAGCAAAGTACGAAAAAGCGACGGAACAGGATATAAGGAGGAACGTTCAGGATGGAACTGAAAGGCAGCAGGACCGAGGCCAATCTGAAGGCGGCGTTCGCGGGCGAGTCCCAGGCGCGCAACAAATACACGTTTTACGCCTCGCAGGCCAGAAAAGAAGGATACGAGCAGATCGCGGCGATTTTCGAGGAGAGCGCGGGCAACGAGCGGGCGCACTCGAAGCTGTGGTTCAACTATCTGAACGGCGGGGGGACGCCCTCCACGCCCGAGAACCTGAAGGACGCCGCGGCCGGCGAGCATTACGAGTGGACGGATATGTACGAGGCGATGGCCAAAACCGCCGACGAGGAAGGCTTTGCGGAGATCGCCCGCACGATGCGCGGGGTCGCGAAGATCGAAAAGACGCACGAGGAGCGGTACCTGAAGCTGGCCGCCAACCTGAAGGACCATCTGGTGTTCCGCTGCGAGGAAGAGACCGTGTGGGTCTGCCGCAACTGCGGGTATATCCACGTGGGCGCCGAGGCGCCGAAGGTCTGCCCGGTGTGCAGGCACCCGCAGGCGTTCTTCGAGCGCAGGGCTGCGAACTACTGATTTTTTCCGCCGGGGGAGGACGGTCCCCCGTTTTGATGAGGAAGGGCGGCGCGCCGCCCTTCCCTTTTTTTCTGCACGCGGCGCCACGCGAGGAAGCCCGCGGCCGCGAGCAGCAGCGCGAGCACGAGCAGCGCGGCGGCCAGGCGGTAATCGCCGCTGCCGAGCGCGCCGCCGCCGAACGAGCAGATGAGCAGGGCGGGCACGCGCGCCGCGGTGGAGATCGCGAGGAACCGGCGGAAATCCTGCGGGACCAGGCCGGCCGTGAACACGAACAGCCGCTTGGGCGTGCCGGGGATCAGGAACACGAAAAAGACGACGGCGTCCCGCGTGCGTTCGCTGCGGAACCAGCGGATATTTTTCTGCAGGCGGCGGGGCACGAAGAGGTCGACGAGCCGGTGCCCGAACATCTTCGTAATGTAAAAGATCACGGTCGTGGAGGCCAGCACCGAGCAGACCGTCAGCGCGCAGCCCTGCACGTGCCCGAAGATGTAGCCGCCCGCCACGGCGGAAAGCTCCAGCGGGATGGGCAGGAAGCCCTGGAGGATCTCGATGCCGAGGAACGCCGCGCGCCCGAACGCCCCCCGCGACTGGACGAACGCGCGCATCCGCTGCGGGTCGGCGGCGAGGCCCGCGAGCGGCCGGCAGAGCAGCACCGTGATATAGACGAACAGCGCCGCCCCGGCCGTCAGGATCGACCACCCCAGCACCCGCTGGCGCAGCGGCGGGGCCGGCTCCCCCGGCGCCGGCGGGGAGGAAGGCCGGCGCCGGGGCTTCGTGCGGACGATCCTCATACCGCCTCCCCCGCCGCCCGCCGCAGGCGGGCGATCTCGCCGGCGTAGCCGGGCAGGTCGTTCGGCGTCTCCAGAATGAACGGCAGGCCCCGCAGGGCCGGGTGCGTGACGATGCGCGCGAACGCCTCAAAGCCGATGGACCCCAGGCCGATCTTCTCGTGGCGGTCCCTGCGGCTGCCGAGGGCGTTTTTGCTGTCGTTGAGGTGGACGGCGCGCAGCTTTTTCAGGCCGACCGCGCGGTCGAACTCTTCGAGCACGGCGCCGAGGGAATCCCGCACGTCGTACCCCGCGTCGAACACGTGGCAGGTGTCGAGGCAGACGCCCAGCTTTTCCGGGTGCTCCGCGCCGCCGAGGATGCGGCGCAGCTCCCCGAAGCTGCGGCCGACCTCCGTCCCCTTGCCGGCCATGGTCTCGAGCAGCACGGTCGTGGAAAGCCCCGGCGCGACGGCGGCGTTCAGCGCCGCGCAGATCAGCCGGATCCCCTCCTCCGCGCCCTGCACGGAGGCGCTGCCGGGGTGCAGGTTATAGAAATTTCCCGGGATATATTCCATGCGCGCGAGGTCGTCCTTCAGCACGGCGGCGGCGAACGCGCGCGTCTTTTCGCTCGCGGAGCAGAGGTTCAGCGTATAGGGCGCGTGGGCCACGACGGGGCCGATGCCGTTTTCCCGCGCGAACGCGAGGAAGGCGCGGGCGTCCTCCGGGTCGGCCGCCTTCGCCTTGCCGCCGCGCGGATTGCGGGTGAAAAACTGGAACGTGTTCGCGCCGATCCCCTTTGCGGCGCGGGCCGCCGCCAGCAGACCCTTCGACGCCGAAAGATGACAGCCGATGCGGAGCATGGCGCTCCCCCTTTTTGTCTTTTGTCTTGGAACT
>DAIUFE010000075.1:0-4276 GCA_036844765.1 Caproicibacter sp.
TATAAACGGTGATCGCCGTAGGCGCGTTGGGCGTTTTACGCCCGCGGGAGGGGGCGGGGGGTGAGCGGTTGTCTGCGCCGCGCTGAAAGTTTGCCGAATCCGGAAAATAAAGTCTGAAATCACATTTTTACAGCCTCCCTTCACCCCTCCGGCAAACGGAGCGGTTTTTTGCCCTCCGGAGGGCAAATTTCAAAAAATTTTCCGTTTTTGCGTTCGGACCGATTGATTTCCGTTCCGCGTCCCATACTCTGTCTTGCCGCCAGACCATAAAAAAAGCCCCGGCGCGGCCTCCGCCGCGCGCCGTGTGTTGACAGAACGGGCGCGGATACGGTATAATGCTTTAATGCAGACCAGTAGATCCCGAAAGGAGGAGTTCCCGTGTTCAGAACGTATCAGCCGAAGAAGCTGCACCGCAAAAAGGAGCATGGCTTCATGAAGCGCATGTCCACGTCCAACGGCCGCAAAGTGCTCGCCCGCCGCCGCGCCAAAGGCCGCACCCGCCTCACGGCGTAAGCCGCCGGCAAAGCCGGTCTCGGCCCGCCGCGGGCAGCGGCCCGTTTCGACCCGCCGTTGCGCCCGGAGCGGACCGGAAGTTTTGTTTGGCGGGACAGTCCGGGGAAGCTCCCGCTTTTCCGTTCCGCTTTTACGCGCGGAACGCCCACCCCCTTGCCCCCTCCCGCGCGGGAAGCACGGCGGAATTGTAAGCCCGCCGGGCGCGGAAGGGGGATTCACTGGGAGGGGGCTGCGCCCCCTCCCCGCCAAGGCCCCTAAAAGAGAGACAGCCGTTTTAGAAAGCACCCGCCCCGGTTCCGGCCCTTTGTTTGTTCTGCCACGGGGGCACTCTGCCGTTCGATCCGAATAAAAGGGTGCGGACGGCTCCCCGGCAGGCTGAGCCTGCCGGCAGCGGCCGGTCTCGGCCCGCCGTTCAGCGCGGAGCGAAAAAGAAGTTTTGTTTGGCGGGACAGTTTACGAAATCTCCCGGCAAGAAGAAAGCAGTTTGTTCGGCACCTGCCCCAGTTATGGCCCTTCGTTTGTTCTGCCACGGGGGCACCCTGCCGTTCGTTCCGAAAGAAAGGGCGCGGACGGCTCCCCGGGGGTGCAGGGGGGACGGATTAGGGCCCCTCTCGTGCGGAGGTTAAGTCCCCCCTGCGCGTACTTTGCCTACTTTCGGACAAGACCGAAAGGTTGAGCCCGCGCGGCTTGAGCGCAAAGTAAAAATAAGCTGAATTCAAATTCAGAAAATAGGGCTGAAACTCTTTCGCCTCTTGCGCTTTCCGCACCGCTGCCGCACAGCGCAAACACAGGCCCACCCCCTGCCCTCTCCCGCGCGGCTTGAGCGCAAACTAAAATTAAGATGAATTCAAATTCAGAAAACGGGGCTGAAGCTGCGCGGCTTGAGCGCGCTTGAGCGCAAAGTAAAAACAAGCTGAATCAAAATTTTGGAAAACGGGGCTGAAAAATCATCTTCCGCGGTCTTTCGACGCGGAGTCCGCTGCGAGAAAGAAGGCCTTCCCGGTGCCGGAGCCCGTCACGTTAAAAGAGAACAGGGAGTTCCGCAGGGCCTACGCGAAGGGGAAGTATTTCGTCAGCCCCCTGCTGGTGACGTACGTGCTCAAAAACCGGCGGGGGCTTCTGCGCACGGGCATCACGACCAGCCGCAAGACGGGCAACGCCGTGAAGCGCAGCCGCTCGCGGCGAGTGATCCGCGCGGCGTTCCGCCCGCTTTCGGGGAAGGCGGCCGCGGGGTACGACCTTGTTTTCGTCGCGCGGGCGCGCACGCCGGCCGCGAAGAGCTGGGAGGTCCGGCGCGCGATGGAGCGGCACCTGAAGGCGGCGGGGGTGCTGCGGTGAAGAAGCTGATGATCGCCTGCATCCGGTTCTACCAGCGGGGGATCTCCCCGCTCAAAAAACCGTGCTGCAGATTTTACCCCACGTGCTCGAACTACGCGGTCGAGGCGATCTCGCGGTTCGGCGCGCTGCGGGGGGGCGCGATGGCGCTGTGGCGCATCCTGCGCTGCAACCCCTTCGGCCGGGGCGGGTACGACCCCGTCCCCGAGCGGACGGAAAGACATTGAGCCGGAAGGCAGGGAAGGGTTCCGCATGAATCAGATTTTCAATTTTTTCGGCAGCATCCTCGGCTATCTGCTGTGGTTTTTCTACGTGCAGGTCAAAAACTACGGCGTGGCCATCATCCTGTTCACGCTGGTCGTCAAGCTGCTGATGTTCCCGTTCTCAATCAAGACGCAGCGGTCGATGGCCGCGAGCAGCAGACTTTCGGTCAAGATGAAGGAGCTGCAGAAGAAATACGAGAAGGACAAGCAGAAGCTTCAGACGGAGACGGCCAAGCTCTATGAAAAAGAGGGCGTCAGCCCGATGGGCGGCTGCTCCACCATGTTCGTCCCGTTCCTGATCATGTTCGGCCTGTACAACACCGTGCTGTACCCGCTGGCCAACGCGCTGCACCTTTCGTCGGAGGGCATCCAGAAGGCCGTCGACCTGCTCGGGCGGGTGCCGGGGCTCAGCGCGTCGTTCAACCAGAGCTACGCGCAGATCGAGGTCATCAAGCGGTTTGCGGACCTCAGGCCGTACCTCACCATGTTCGGCGCGCAGGAGATGGCCCGCCTGGAATCGTTCAGCCACGGGTTCATATTCCTGGGCCTCAACCTGCTGGACACGCCCTGCGACCCGGGCAACCTTTTCGGCACGCTGTTCCGCTCGAACCTGTGGCTGATCCCGGTGGGCAACCTGGTTTTCGCCTACATCACCCAGTACTTCACGATGAAGATGCAGCCGGGCGCGCAGCAGCAGCAGCAGGGGTGCATGAAGGTGATGCTCTACGTGTTCCCGATCATGCCGGCGTATTTCGCCGCCGTGATGCCCGCGGCCGTGGGGTTCTACTATATCATCTCTTCGCTGCTGGGCTTCCTGCAGACGCTGGCGCTCAACATCTGGTACGCGCCGGACGACCTGAACGCCCAGGCCGAGGCGCGGCGGATCGCCCTGCTCGAGCAGGAGGAGGCCGCCGTGAAGCCGCTGCCCGCGGCGAAGCTGCCGGCTGCGGCGCCCGCGCCGCAGGGGAACAGGAAGCGGAAACGATGAAAACGGAAGGCCGGAAACTCGCGCAGGGAGGGATCGCGCAATGAAAGAAGCAATCGGAACGGGCCCGACGGTCGAGGAAGCGAAGGAAGCCGCCTGCCGTCAGCTCGGCGTGGAGTCCTACGAGGCGGAGTTCGAGATCCTCGAGATGCCGACCCGCAAGACCTTCGGGCTTTTCGGCGGCAGCCCGGCCAAAGTGCGCGTCTATATCGAGGACAGCCCCGCCCAGGCCGCCGCGGCCTATCTGAAAAACGTGCTCGCCCGCATGGGCGTCGAGGGCGCGGATGTCACCGTCCGCGACGAGACGGAGGAGAGCGCCTCGCTCGTGCTGACCGGCGGGGAGATCGGCTTCGTGATCGGCCACCGCGGCGAGACGCTGGACGCCCTGCAGTACCTCGCGGGCCTGGTGGCGAACCACGGCGGCGGCACGTATTACCGCGTCGCGCTCGACATCGGCGGATACCGCGAGAAGCGCCGCCGCACGCTGGAGGCGCTGGGCCGCAAGATCGCGGAAAAATGCCTGCGCACCGGCCGCAACGCCTCGCTGGAGCCGATGAACCCCTACGAGCGCCGCATCATCCACACCGCCGTGCAGTCCGTCCAGGGCGCGAAGTCCTGGTCGGAGGGCGAAGACCTCGAGCGCCACGTGGTCGTCGGCCCCGCCGCCGGCGAACGCCCCCGCCCCCGCCGCGGGCGGCGCGGGCCGCGCGGGCAGTGGAACGGCCCGGCCCGCCCCGGCGGCGGCCGTTTTCGCCCCGCCGCCGGCAAAGCCGGCTTCGGCCCGCCCTCCGGCCCGGAGCAAAAATAAAGCTTCTTTAGGCGGGACGGTCTGAAGCAGCTCCCGCTTCTTCCTCTTTCTTTTCCTCTGCGGAGGCCTTTGGCAGGCAGGGGGCGCAGCCCGTTCCCTGGCAACTCTCTTTCGGGATCGGAATGCTGATTTTCCTTTCCGTGGGAGGGTTGAAGCAGGCAGGGGGCGCAGCCCGTTCCCTGGCAACTCTCTTTCGGGATCGGAAGGCTGATTTTCCTTTCCGGGGGTTTGAAGCAGGAAGGGGGCGCAGCCCCCCTCCCGATCAACTATATCCCCCTTCCGCGCTCGGCGGGCTTACGATTTCGCCGCGCTTCCCGCGCGGGAGGGGGCAGGGGGTGGGCGTTTGTCGGCGGGAAGTTTGAAATTTTCAGC
>DAIUFE010000076.1:0-4264 GCA_036844765.1 Caproicibacter sp.
AAACGGGAGTTATAATAAAGAACGCAACGTGCCGAGAATTCGGTTGCATATGGAGCGGTAACTCCGTGTGCAGGGGGCGGGTGTTCCACCACCCGTTCCTGCGTTGCAATTTTTTATGCCTTGCAGACAAATGATACCGCTTTTTCTTCCGGGTGTCAATAGAATTCGACGAAAATAAACCCAGTTTTCGGAAATTCGATTCGGCTTGATTTTACTTTGCGCTCGGGCCGCGATGATTTTCAACCCCGTTTTCTGAATCGTGATTCATCTTGATTATAGTTTGCGCTCAAGCCGCGCAGGCCGTTTTTCCTTTCCGGGGGTTGAAGCAGGGAGGGGGGCGCAGCCCCCCCCCTCCCGAATATTATATCTCCCCCTTCCGCGCCCGGCGGGCTTACGGTTTCGCCGCGCTTCCCGCGCGGGAGGGGGCAGGGGGTGGGCGCTCTGCGCGTAAAAGCGGAACGGAAAAGCGGGAGCAGCCCCAAACTGTCCCGCCTGAATAATCTTCTTTTTCACTCTATGCTGAACGGCGGGCCGAAGCGGGCCGCCGCCCGCGGAGCGGGCTATGGCTGAAGGAATTTTTGGACGGCTTTGTTTTTATGGATCAGCACGGCGAGGGGCAGGCCCAGCACGGCGAGCACCAGCAGCTCCGAGCCGCCGACCGAAAGGGCCGTCGTCCAGAACTCGGCCCAGGCGAAGCCGCCCGGCGCGAGGAACGAGATCTCGGCGCCGACCACGGCCCCGTTCACGACGACGGGCGGCAGGAACGACAGCAGGGGGATCCCTTTGACGCGGAACCGCCGCAGCGCACGGGAGAGCGCCGCGGCCAGCAGCGTCGCCAGCGTGCCGAAGACCATGTCCGCCGCGCCGTAATTGCTGAGCAGGTTCCCCAGCAGGCAGCCGACCGTCAGCCCGGGCACCGCCGCGGGCAGATAGGCGGGCAGGATGGTCAGCGCCTCCGAGAACCGGAACTGCACCGGCAGGTAGGCCAGGCCCGGCAGGGCCGCCAGATAGGTCAGCACGGTGTAGGCCGCGGCGACCATGGCCGCCTGCGCCAGGTAGCGCGGGCGGATGGATGCTTTCTTCATTTTTCAATGCCTCCGTAGTTTGGTTTTAGGTCAGGATGTTGCGACTGACCGGGCGTTCACACGCCCTTTCCGCGGCCTTCCGGCCGCCGGTCCGGTCAAGTTTCCGCTTTTTCGCTTTTCCCCCCCTTCGGCGCGGCGGTAACGTGCGGCGGTTCCTTTTCGATCAGCACGCGCGCGATGCGCCGGTCCTCCATTTCCGCAACCGTCAGCGTAAGGCCCGCGACTTTCACGTGCGGGTGCTCGTTCGCCTTCGGCACGCGGCCCAGCCGCTCCATGATCAGCCCGGCGATGGTGTCGTAGTCCCCCTCGGGCAGCTCCGTCCCCGTCAGGTCCGCGACCTCGTCCACCGGCGTCGCGCCGTCCACGCTGAAACGGTTGTCGCCCTCGCGCTGGACCTCGTCGTCCTCGTTGTCGTATTCGTCCTGGATGTTGCCCACGATGGATTCGAGCAGGTCCTCCATCGTGATGATGCCCTCCGTGCCGCCGTATTCGTCCACCACCACGGCGATCTGGAACCGGCGCGCGGTCATCTCGGAGAAGAGCTGGCTGCAGGGCTTGCTTTCGGGGACGAAGTAGGCCGGGCGCATCAGGCCCGTAACGCTCACGCCCGGCTCCAGCGGCGTCCCCACGTACCGCAGCAGGTCCTTTACGTAGACGATGCCGAGGATGTTGTCGAGGTCCTCGTGGTAGACGGGGATGCGCGAATAGCCTTCCTGCCGCGAAAGGGCCACCACGTCCGCGACGGAGGCCGTGTCCTCCACCGCGCCGACCTCGGTGCGGTGGGTCATGGCCTCGCCGACCGTGCTGTCGCTGAACTCGAAGATGTTCGAGATCATGTCCTTCGCGTCCTCGTCCAGCACGCCCTTTTCCTCGCCGGCGTCCACCATCATCAGGATGCCCTCCTCCGTGACGGTCGGCTCGGGGGCGTTCGGGTCGATGCCGAACAGGCGCAGCACCGCGTTGGTGGAGGCGGTCAGAAACGAGACGACCGGCCGGAACACCGCGGCCGTGGCGTTCAGCGCGCCGGCGAATTTAAGGGACAGCGCCTCGGCCCGCGCCGTCGCGATCTTCTTCGGGACCAGTTCCCCGAAGATCAGCGAAAAATAGGAGAGAACCACCGTGATCAGGAACGACGAAAGCCCCTTTGTGAACGAGGGCGTGAACGGCAGGAACGCGAGCTGCGCGGCCAGCCCGTCCGAAAAGCTTTCGGACGCCGCGGCCGACGAAAGATAGCCTGCCAGCGTGACGCCGATCTGGATGGTGGAAAAGAAACGCCCGGAATTGGCGGTGAGCTTGACCAGCTTCTGCGCCCTTCGGTCCCCTTCCTGCGCCAGCTTCCGGATCTTCACGTCGTTGAGGGAAACGACCGCGATCTCGCTCGCGGCGAAGAACGCGTTGACCAGCGTGAGGACGATCAGCAATAGGATGGGGAAGACGGGATTGACCGGGCGCGAAGCGCCGGCGCCTGAAAGCGCCAGAAGTAGCGGGACTGTTGAACCGTCAGGTTCGGGTGACATAAATTTACCCCTTTCGGAATGTAGAGTCGCAATGTGGAAGAATTAGGAAGTTGATACATAAAAAGAAAAGAAACGGCTGATGCTGTTTCTCAGTCCGGGCTTCCATTTCAGCGGCGACAACAATCTTATTCTATTGTATTATTTTCGCGGAACGCTGTCAAGCGGAGGCGGGCGCGCGTTGAACCGCGGCGGAAACGGGTGTATAATGGAAAAAGTCCGACATCGAAAAATATAAGCCGGCGGCACGGACCCGGCCTTTTGGAGGGCGCTATGGGCGGAAAACACGCGATCGAACGCATCCAGGACACGATCCGCGACAATCTGGAGCACGTGTTCGGGGTCTCCCTGGAGAACGCGACCAACGAGCAGTGCTACAAGGCCGTCGCCCTCACGGTGCGCGACCGGATGGAGAAGGCCCGCTGCACCTTCGCGGACCAGGCGGAAAAGCAGCGCGTCAAGCAGGTCTATTACCTGTGCATGGAGTTCCTCGTGGGCCGGTCGCTCAAGAACAGCCTCTACAACCTGGGGCTGGAAGAGGACTACCGCCGCGCGCTGAGCGGGATGGGTCTCAAGCTGGACGCGCTGTACGAGGAGGAGCCGGACGCCGGCCTGGGCAACGGCGGCCTGGGGCGGCTGGCGGCGTGCTTCATGGATTCGCTGGCCACGCTCGGCTACCCGGCCACGGGGTATTCCCTGCGCTATGAGTACGGCATCTTCCGGCAGAAGCTGGTGGACGGCTGGCAGACGGAGCTCCCGGATTTCTGGCTGCCAGGCGGCAAGGTGTGGCTGCGCTCCGAGCCGGAAAAAAGCGTGGAGGTCCGCTTCGACGGGCATATCGAGGATTACTGGAACAACCGGTTCCACGTCGTGAACCATAAGGACTACACGAAGGTCATCGCCGTGCCGTGCGACATGCTTATCGCCGGGTACGGGGGGAAGGGCGTCAGCCGGCTGCGCCTGTGGAGCGCCACGAGCGCCGAGTTCGACATGAAGCTGTTCAACGGCGGAAACTATATGCGCGCCATGGAGCAGAAGGCCATGGCGGAGATCATCACCAAGGTCCTCTACCCCGACGACAACCACGTGGAGGGCAAGAGCCTGCGGCTTTCGCAGCAGTATTTCCTCGTCTCCGCCGCGGTGCAGGACATCATCCGCCACCACCTGTTCACCCACCGCACGCTCGACAGCCTGCCCGATCTCGCGGCGATCCACCTGAACGACACGCACCCCGTCCTCGCCATCCCCGAGATGATGCGCGTGATGCTCGACGAGTGCGGCTACGGCTGGGACGCCGCGTGGGAGATCGTGCAGAACGTGTTCGCCTACACCAACCATACCGTGATGCCCGAGGCGCTGGAGTGCTGGGGGATCGACCTGTTCCGGATGCGCCTGCCGCGCATCTACCAGATCGTCGAGGAGATCAACCGCCGCTTCTGCGCGGGGATGCACAACCGGTGCGCGGACGGCTACAAGGTCGGCCGCATGGCCCCGTGGAACGACGGCTACGTGAAGATGGCGAACCTGGCCGTGGTCGGCAGCCACAGCGTGAACGGCGTCTCCAAGCTGCACAGCGAAATTCTGAAGGACCGGATCTTCCGCGACTTCTATACCGAGATGCCCGAAAAGTTCACCAGCGTGACCAACGGCATCGCCCACCGGCGC
>DAIUFE010000077.1:0-4153 GCA_036844765.1 Caproicibacter sp.
AAGATCAAAACGCGAAACCGGCTTTGCCGGCGGTCAGATCGAGACGGAGTAGTTCGGGGCTTCCTTCGTGATCTGGATGTCGTGCGGGTGGCTCTCGCGCAGGCCGGCGCCCGTGATGCGGACGAACCTCGCCTTGGAGTGCAGCTCGCCGATATTGGCGCAGCCGGTGTAGCCCATGCCGGCGCGCAGGCCGCCCATCAGCTGGTACACGGCGTCGGAAAGCGGGCCCTTGTACGGCACGCGGCCCTCCACGCCCTCCGGCACCAGTTTTTTCGCGTCCTGCTGGAAGTAGCGGTCCCGGCTGCCCTGCCCCATCGCGGCCAGGCTGCCCATGCCGCGGTAGACCTTGAACCGCCGGCCCTGGTACAGCTCGGTCTCGCCCGGGGATTCCTCGCAGCCCGCGAACAGCGAGCCGATCATCGCCACGTCCGCGCCGGCGGCGAGGGCCTTCACGATGTCGCCGGAGAACTTGATGCCGCCGTCCGCGATGACCGGGACGCCGTGCTTCTGGGCCTCGCGCGCGGCGTCGTAGATCGCGGTGACCTGCGGCACGCCGATGCCGGCCACAATGCGCGTCGTACAGATGGAGCCGGGGCCGATGCCGACCTTCACGCAGTCCGCGCCGGCGTCGATCAGGGCCTTCGCGCCCTCCGCCGTGGCGACGTTGCCCGCGATGAGCTGCAGCGACGGGTACGCTTTTTTGATCTTTTTCACGGTGTCGGTCACGCCGCTGTTGTGCCCGTGGGCGGAATCGAGCACCACCGCGTCCACCTGGGCCTTGACCAGGGCGGCCACGCGGTCCAGCACGTCGCCCGTCACGCCCACGGCCGCGCCGCACAGCAGGCGGCCCTCGCCGTCGCGCGCGGAGTTCGGGTACTGCACGGCCTTCTCGATGTCCTTGATCGTGATCAGTCCCCGCAGCCGCCCCTCGGCGTCCACCAGCGGCAGCTTCTCGATGCGGTGCCGGCGCAGGATCTCCTTCGCCTCCGCGAGGGTCGTCCCCACCGGGGCGGTGACCAGCTTGTCCTTCGTCATCACGTCCGAGATCGGCTGGTCGAAATCCGCGCTCTCCATGAACCGCATGTCGCGGTTCGTGATGATGCCGACCAGGCGCCCGTCCTTGTCGCAGATCGGCACGCCGGAGATGCGGTACCGCGCCATGATCTCGTCCGCGTCGCGCACGGAGTGCTCCGGCGTGAGGAAGAACGGGTTCAGGATCACGCCGTTCTCGGAGCGCTTGACGCGGTCCACCATGTCGGCCTGCCGGCCGATCGGCATGTTCTTGTGGATGATCCCGATGCCGCCCTCGCGCGCCATGGCGATCGCCATCTGCGTCTCCGTCACGGTGTCCATCGCGGAGGTCATCAGCGGGATGTTCAGGCGGATCTTCGCCGTGAGCTTCGTCGAGACGTCCGCCTCCTTCGGCAGCACGTGCGATTCCGCGGGGATCAGCAGCACGTCGTCGAACGTCAGCGCGTCCTTCGCAAATTTTTCGGAATAATTGGGATTCAGCATTCCGCTCCTCCATTCGCGCCGTCCCGGGACGGGAGGGCTTCCATCGGGATAATATAAAGATAATTTTAACATATTCCGGGCCGGAGTTCAACCCGGAACGGCGGTCCAAAGCGATTATTTTATTCCGGTTTCAGCCGCGGACGCGCGCCGTGAAGCGGACGCCCCGGGCGGTCTCCCCGACCATCAGGAACGCGCCCTCCGCCCGGCCGGCGCGGATCGCGAGGGTCTCGCCCAGGCGCGTCTCGGCGGCGTAGCGGATCTGCACCTCGCGCGCGGCCGCGCGCACGTCCTCCGGCAGAAAATCCGAGACGATGTCGCCGTAGACGCAGTTGTTCATGTGGCCGTTCGCGTCGAGGTCGGAGCGGAACACGCGCCGCTCGCCCGCCGCGGGGAGCCCCTCCGGCACCGCGAGGCGCTCCATGCGCTCCTCCCGCGGCACGGCGGTCTCCGGGTTGATCTCCACGCCCAGCGCCCGGATCGCCTGCGGGCGCCGGGGGCGGTGGGTCTCGGCGTTCGCGAGCACGGTGGTCTGCATCACCGAGAGCAGCGGCTTCTCCGCCGCGTCGTAAAACAGGAAGTCGCGGTAAAACTCCGCCCGGCTCAGGCCGCGCGGGTGGGTTTTGACCGTGATCCGCTCGCCGCGGGCGGGCATCCGGGCGATCCGCACGCGGGTGGAGACGGCGACGAACACCATCCCCAGCCTGCGGCGCAGCTCCCCGTAGCCCGCGTTCAGCAGCTCCACATGCGCCTCGCTGGCGACCTCCGCCATGCGCAGGGCGGCGCCGAGCTTCAGCCGCCCGTCCGGCCCCGTGTCGTAAACGGGCACGGCCAGGCTGCGCACGTATTCCGCGGCCCTCGCGTCCGTCATGGCTTCAGTACGTCCGTTCCGACGTACTTTCTCAAAACCTCCGGCACGGTGACGCTGCCGTCGGCGTTCTGGTACTGCTCGACGATCGCGGGGAACACGCGGCTGGTCGCCAGGCCGGAGGCGTTCAGCGTGTGGACGAAGCGCGGTTTGCCGTCCCCGGCGCGGTAGCGGACGTTGCCCCGGCGGGCCTGGTACTCGCGCGCGTTGGAGGCGGAGCTGACCTCCTTGTAGATGCCCATGCTCGGGATCCAGACCTCGATGTCGTAGGTGCGGGCCATCGAGAACGAGCAGTCGCCGGCGGCGAGCCTGCTCAGGCGGTAGTGCAGGCCCAGCTCCTGCACCAGGCGCTCCGCCTTGCCGACCAGCTCGTCGAACGCGCGGTCGGAATCCTCGGGCTTCGTGTACTGGACCATCTCCACCTTGTTGAACTGGTGGCCGCGCACCATGCCGCGCTCCTCGGAGCGGTAGCTGCCCGCCTCGCGCCGGTAGCAGGGCGTGTAGGCGATATACTTTTTCGGCAGCTCGTCCGCGGAGAGGATCTCGCCGCGGTGCAGGTTCACGAGGGCCGTCTCGGCGGTGGGGAGCAGAAAGCGCTTCTCCGTGCCGGTCGGGTTGCCGATCCAGTAGACCTCGTCCGCGAATTTCGGGAACTGCCCGGCGACGTAGCCGCACTCCCAGTTCAGCATGTGCGGCGGCAGGACCAGCTCGTACCCGTCGCGCAGATGCTCGTCGATGAAGAAATTGAGCAGCGCCCATTCCAGCCGCGCGCCCATGCCGCGGTAGACCCACGACCCGGCGCCCGCGAGCTTCGCGCCGCGCACGTAGTCGATCAGCTTCAGGCTCTCGCAGAGCTTGACGTGGTCCTTCGGCTCGAAGCCCTCGAACTTCGGCTTTTCCCCGAAATAGCGCAGGGGCTGGTTGTTCTCCTTGCCGCCGGCCGGCACGTCGTCGTCCGGCATGTTCGGCAGGCTGAGCAGCAGCTCGTTCTGGCGCTTCTCCAGCTCGTCGAGGGCGGCCTGCTTCTCCTTGATTCCGCCCGCGAGCGCCTTCATCCGGGCCATCAGCTCCGTGGCGTCGCCGCCCGCCTTCCGGATCTGCGGGATCTTCTTCCCCGCGGCGTTCTGCTCGGCGCGCATCGCCTCCACCTGCGCGGTGGCTTCGCGCCGCCCGGCGTCGAGCTTCAAAATGCCGTCGACGATGGCGTCGGCGTCGTAGTTGCGCTTCCGCGCGCCCGCCTTAATCTTCTCCGGGTCGCTGCGGATCAGCTTGATGTCGATCATGTTTACCGCTCCTTCTTTACTCCGTAGACTCTGAATTCGGATTCCTCGTTTTCTGAATTTTGATTCAGCTTGATTTTAGTTTGCGCTCAAGCCGCGCAGCTTCAGCCCCGCCTTCTGAGTTTCGATTCATCTTGATTATAGATTGCGCTCAAGCCGCGCGGGCTCTGACTTTCTGTCTTGGCAGAAAGTCAGCAAAGAGCCGCGCAGGGGGGACTTAACCTCCGCACGGGAGGGGCCCTAATCCGTCCCCCCTGCACCCCCGGGGAGCCGTCCGCACCCTTCTTTTCGGATCGAACGGCAGGGTGCTTTTCCGGTAGAACAGACGAAGGGCCGGGCCGCAAGCAAGTGCACCACAGATCACATTCTTCTTGCCGGGAGATTTCGGAAACCGCCCACCCCCTGCCCCCTCCCGCGCGGTCAGCTTATCGGAATTGTAAGCCCGCCGAGCGCGGAAGGGGGATTTTCTCGGGAGGGGGCTGCGCCCCCTCCC
>DAIUFE010000078.1:0-3547 GCA_036844765.1 Caproicibacter sp.
CTGCCGAAATACAGGTAGCTTTCCATCGAGCTGACCACGATCCGCTTGGCGGGGATTAACGCGGCAGGCTGAGCCTGCACGCACGGCCCGCCGTTTGGATTCTGCTGATTTTCAGCTTCCTCAGGCGGGACGGTCTGGGGAATCTCCCGGCTCTCTTTCATATGTACGGAGGTTTCCGTCCCCGGAGGCGTTTCTTTCTCCGCGTCCCCCGCGGCGGATTCGGGGCTTTGTTCCGCGGAGCCTTTTCCCGCCGCCCCAATTTCCGCCGTCTGCGTAGGGGGGGCGGTTTCGCGGGGTCCCTGCCCCGCGAAACGCGAGGGCGGCTTTGCCGCCGCGAAATGCGAGGACGGCTTTGCCGCTCCGGAAAGCCCCTTCGCCGCCACGACATATTTGGGCGGGCGCGCCGCGTCCTCCGGCGAAGCCTGTTTTGCGGGGCCCTTCCCCGCCGCTCCAATTTCCGCCGTCTGCGTAGGGGAGGCGGTTTCGCGGGGTCCCTGTCCCGCGAAACGCGAGGGCGGCTTTGCCGCTTTCGCCGCCACGGCGTATTTGGGCGGGCGCGCCGCGTCCTCAGGCAAAGCCTGTTTCGGCCCGCCGTTTGGATTCTGCCGATTTTCAGTCTCTTCAGGCGGGACGGTCTGGGGAATCTCCCGGCTCCTTCCTTCCGCCGCCTGCGGTTCGGGGGCGGTTTCGCGGGGTCCCTGTCCCGCGAAACGCGAGGGCGGCTTTGCCGCCGTGAAACGCGAAAGCGGCTTTGCCGCCGCCACGGCATATTTTCCGCCGCCGCCCTCTCCTATGTAAATTTCGCGGTGGGCGGCGTAGCTGCCCTCCGCGGGGACCGGCTTCACCTCCACCGGGGAAAAGCCGCCTCCGGGCCGCGGGCCGGGAACCGTTTCGCGGGGGCCCTGCCCCGCGAAACGCGAAAGCGGCTCTGCCGCCGGCTTGGCTGCCGCCCCGGCGGCGTTGGGGATCACCTTGAAATCGAGCGCCGGGGCCTCCCCTTCCGAAGGCCACGCCGGGGAAAGCAGGGCGGGGTCGCAGGCCAGCCTTTCCAAGAGCCTGAGCCGCAGGGCGCGCTCCTCCCCGCGGCAGAAGCAGAGCGTCCCGCGGTCGGTGCGGGCGAGGACCTCCGGCTCGCCGGCGCGGCCGTTCACATAGCTCTGCGCGGCGGAGCCGGGGTCGGCGGGGCACGGCAGCAGCCGCGCGGCCGTCCTCCCGCCCGCGGCGCGTTCCGTCAGCAGCAGGGAGCCGTCCTCCCGCCGCAGCACGGCGGCGGGGCGCGCCGGGTCGCCGGAATAATAGGCCGTGCGGAGCCACCGCAGCCCGGCGTCGTACACGGCGGCCGAGCGCAGCTCGCCCCCCGCGCCGTGCGTGACCAGCCGCCAACCGCCGCCCCGCATCGGGAACGCCTCCTGCAGCACGGCCTTCCCGCTCGTCTTTTTCCACAGGAAGCGCCCCCGCGCGAGCTTGTACCGCGTGCGGACGGGCAGGCCGTCCTCCACGCCCCGCGCGCGGCCCGAGGCGCGCCCTTCCATAAAGAATTCCCGGCGCGCGGCGGCCAGCAGGGCATCCTTTTCCCCGCCGCCGTCGTACGGCCGGTAGCTGACGGTGTAAAACTCCGCAGCGCCGTTTTCCTCCGCCATTTCCGCCGCCCCTTTCCGATCGCATCTGCCAATAGTCTACCGTATCTGCCAAAACAATGCAAGGCAGGCCGCTAAAAATAGGCGAAAAAAAGGCGGCGGCAAAGCCGCTTTCGCGTTTCGCGGCGGCAGAGCCGCCCTCGCGTTTCGCGGGACAGGGACCCCGCGAAACCGCCCCCCTGCGCAGGCGGCGGCAAAGCCGCCGCGAAACGAAGCCCCCGAATCCGCCGCGGGGGAAGCGGAGAAAGAAACGCCTCCGGCCACGGAAACCTCCGTACCGATCCATAAAAAAAGCGGCCGTTCCGGGGCCGCCTCTCTGAAATCCGGCGCGCTCAGCGGAAAGCCGCCTGCACGTTGTCCAACAGTTCGCCGAGATTGCGCAGGGTCCTGCCCGCGCGCCGCCGGAAGCCGCGGTTGTCCTGCATGAACCTGCCGCCGACCGCGGCGATCGCCACGCCGGCCAGCAGCCCCGCGCCGATGCCCTTCATAAAGCCCGCTGCCTGCTGTTTCATATTGTAATACCTCCAAACCGAATTGATGATGCGGATCAGCTTGCTACCGCACATTATTCTTTCCCCCTTTCAGCGGAATATCGAAGAGAATTGCTGGAAAAGACTTTTGCCCGCCCTGTTTGCGCAGGAAAAAATGGCGAATACTATTTTTATAAGCCGGGTCCCGTTCTTCTATTTCCCCTATGAAGTATTTCCCGTTTTTCCGGGCGGAACCCCGGCAATTTCTTCTACTTTGCCGATCCTGGGCGCGGCGGCGGGAAAAACGCCGAAACGCGGCCCGGAACGCTTGAAAAAAAGCGGAAGGCGTATTATAATGAGCCTGATTGTTATATTGTAAACAATACCCCGGAGATAGAAAATTGAAAAAGGAGCGGCTATTCATGAATTACCTGAACAAGAAGTCCGTGGAGGACATCGACGTCGCGGGCAAGAAAGTCCTCGTCCGGTGCGATTTCAACGTTCCGTTCGACGCGGACGGCAACATCGCGGACACCAAGCGCATCGACGGGGCGCTTCAGACGATCCGCTACCTGACCGGCCACGGGGCGAGGGTTATCCTGTGCTCCCACCTGGGCCGCCCGAAGGGCGAATTCAACAAGAAATACTCGCTGGCGCCGGTGGCCGCTTACCTTTCCAAGGCTCTTGGGCAGGAAGTCAAGATGGCGCAGGACGTCGTGGGCGAGAGCGCGAAGAGCATCGCCGCGTCGCTGAAAGACGGCGAGGTGGAACTGCTCGAGAACGTCCGCTTTGAAAAAGGCGAGGAGAAGAACGACCCGGCCTTCGCAAAGCGGCTGGCCTCGCTCGCGGAGATCTACGTGAACGACGCGTTCGGCACCGCGCACCGCGCGCACGCCTCCACCGCCGGCGTCGCGGACTATCTGCCGGCCGTGTGCGGCTATCTGATCCAGAAGGAGATCACCGTGATGGGCGGCGCGCTCGCGAACCCGAAGCGCCCGTTCGTCGCCATTCTGGGCGGCGCGAAGGTCTCGGACAAAATCGGCGTGATCACCAACCTGCTCGACAAGGTGGATACGCTTATCATCGGCGGCGGCATGGCCTATACCTTCATGAAGGCGCTGGGCCACCCCATCGGCTGCTCCATCTGTGAGAACGACAAGCTGGACCTCGCGAAGGACATCCTGGCCAAAGCCAAGGCCAAGGGCGTGCAGGTCCTCATCCCGGTCGACAACGTGATCGGCAGGGAGTACAAGGAGGACACCGAGTTCCGCCGCGTGGATTCCGACACCATCCCGGACGGCTGGATGGGCCTCGACATCGGCGCGAAATCCTGCGCGTTGTTCGCGGGGGCCATCAAGGGCGCGGGCACCGTGGTCTGGAACGGTCCGATGGGCGTCAGCGAGTGGGAGCACTTCGCGAACGGGACCATCGCCGTGGCGC
>DAIUFE010000079.1:0-3476 GCA_036844765.1 Caproicibacter sp.
GGTCTGGTAGTGCTGCCACGCGAGGATGGTCGTGGGCACCAGCATCGCGCACTGCCGGGAATCGGTCACGCACTTGAAGGCCGCGCGCAGCGCGACCTCCGTCTTGCCGAAGCCCACGTCGCCGCACAGCAGGCGGTCCATCGGCACCGGCTTCTCCATATCCGCCTTGATCTCGCTGATGCAGCGGAGCTGGTCCTCCGTCTCCTCGAACTCGAAATGGGACTCGAAGTCGCGCTGCCACTCGGTGTCCGGCGGAAAAGCGTGCCCCCTGGCCCGCATCCGCTCCGCGTAGAGCTGGATCAGCTCCTTCGCGATGTCCTTGACGGCGCTGCGGACCTTCGCCTTGGTCTTCTGCCAGTCCGCGCCGCCCAGGCGGCTCAGGCGGACCGAGGCGTCCTCCCGCGGGCCGATGTACTTCGAGACCATGTCGAGCTGGGTCACGGGCACGTAGAGCACGTCGCCGCGCGCGTAGCGGACCTTGATGTAGTCCTTCGCCACGCCGTGCACGTCGATCTTATGGATGCCCTCGAACACGCCGATGCCGTGCGTCGCGTGGACGATGTAGTCGCCCGGCGCGAGGTCCGAGATATCGGTGATCTCCTGCCCGCGGCGGGGGCGGGCGGACTTCCGGGCGGCCGGGGCGGCGGCGCGCCCGCGGGTGATCAGCCCGAAGAACGCGCCGGGGTACTCCAGCCCGCCGGAAAGGGAACCGCCGGTCACGACGACCTCGCCCCGGCCGATCTTTTTCGGGTGCTCGACATAGGCGGCGTCGAAGCCGCGGCCCTGCAGGTCGGCGGCCACGTTCCGCGCGGCGCGCGCGCCGCCGGCGAGGACGGCGCAGGCCCATTTGTTTTCGAGCATGCCCTTCAGGTCCTCGGCCAGCAGCTCCAGGCTGCCGCCCCAGACGGAACGCTGGCGCGCCGTCAGGTTCAGCAGGGTGCGCACCGGCGTCTCGTACCCGCCGTGGACGAAGGTGTCCAGGTACACCGCGCCCGCCTTCTCGTACTGCGAGAGGGCGTAGGTCCAGTCCCGGCTGTAGGTGTCCAGCGTCCGGCAGAGCGTGCCGTCCGCAAGGTAGTCCTTCAGGTCCTCGCCCCACTGCCAGAGGACGCTGCGCATCCGCTCGCGCTGCTGGACCGGCTCGCTGACAAACAGCAGCGCGTCCGCGCCCAGATAGTCGAACAACGTGGCGGTTTTCCCGCCGTAGAGCAGGGGCAGGTATTTGTCGGCGCAGCCCAGCGGCAGGCCGTTCTCCAGCTTTTCGGCCTCGCGGCCGAGCACGGCCCGCGCCGCGGGGGCCGTCTTGCCGCGCAGCTCCGAAGCCAGGCGGCGGATCTTCGCGGCCAGCCCCGCGGGGTCGGAGATCAGCGCCTCCTGCGCGGGGGCGACGGTCGCGGAGTCCGCGGGGTCGGTGCGCCGCTGCGAGACGGGGTCGAAGAACGAGAGCGTGTCGATCTCGTCCCCGAAAAATTCGGCGCGCACCGGCGCGGACAGCCCCGGCGGGAAAAAGTCGAGGATGCCGCCGCGGTGCGAATACTGCCCCGGCCCCTCGATCTGCGCGGCCGGCTCGTAGCCGCAGGCCGAAAGCGTGCCCAGCAGCCGCTCCATCGGCAGGGCCGCGCCGGGCCGCAGCGTCACGGCGCGGCGCTTCAGTTCCTGCGGCGGCAGGGTGTACTGCAGGGCGGCGTCGACGCAGCAGACCACCGCGCAGGGCCCGCCGCCCTGCAGGGCGGTCAGCGCCCGGATGCGCTGGTGCTCGTATTCGTGCGAGCTGCCCTCCGTGTCGCGCAGCGAGAAATCGCGCAGCGGGTACAGCAGCGCGGGCAGGCCCATCGCCCCGAGGTCGGAGCAGAGGCGGCCGGCTTCCGCCTCGTCGCCGGCGACGACAAAAGCCCTGCGTCCCAGCAGGGAGCAGAGCGAATAGATGAGGTTGGCTTTGTGGACGCCCGTCACGCCGGTGACGGCGGCGGGCAGGGCCCGGCTTTTCACGGCGTCCCTCAGCGTTCTGAACTCCTTCAGCCCGCCGATGGCTCCGGTCAGAAATTCCATGGGCATCTCCTGTTTTTCGGTTTTGTTCCGCCCGGCCGCGGGCTCATCCGTTGAATCGGTTCATCGCCTCGGCGGCCCGGCCCTGCACCATCAGCTCCAGCGCCTCGGCCGCGTGCTCCACCGCCCGGCTGAAGAGCTTGAGATCCTCCTCCGAGAAGCGCGAGAGCACCCAGTCCGCAAGGTCCCGGCGGGGGTCGGGCCGGTCGCCCGTGCCCAGCCGGATGCGGGGGAACGTGTCCTTCCCGGCGAGGTAGATGATGTTTTTCATACCGTTGTGGCCGCCGTCGCTGCCTTTCAGGCGGATGCGCAGCTTGCCGGGCGGGAACGAGATGTCGTCGTAGATCACGATGACCCGCTCGGGCGGCAGCTTGTAAAAGCTCATGGCCTCCGTCACGCTCTGCCCGCTCAGGTTCATAAAGGTGCCGGGCTTCAGCAGCAGCACCTTTTTGCCGCCGATCGCGGCGGTGCCGCACAGGCCCTTGAACTTCAGGCGGTCGATCTCGGCGCCCGCCTTCCGGGCGATGAAGTCGAGGGCCATGAAGCCCGCGTTGTGGCGGGTGCCCTTATATTTTTCGCCCGGGTTCCCCAGGCCCACCGCCAGGTATTCCACCGGGCCGGCGGGCTCCCGCGGCTTCGACGGGAAAAGACCGAACATCCCAAAAACCTCCGCTGCTCCGTTTTTCCGCCGCTTCGGCGGCATGCGCCGGGAGGCGGGGCGGAAAGCCCGCCCCGCCCGCAAAAAATCCCCGCGCTCTTTCCGCGGTCCGGCCGCGCTCAGGTGAACAGCGGCGAAACGGGCTTGTCTGAATAAATGCGCTCGATCGCCTCCGCGAACAGCGGCGCGACCGGCAGGATCGTCATGTTGGGCAGGCGCTTTTCGGGCGGCAGGGGGATGGTGTCGAGCAGCACCAGATCCCGGATGGGGGCCGCGGAGAGGCGCTCGATCGCCGGGCCGGAGAGCACGGCGTGGGTCGCGCAGGCCGTCACCTCGGCCGCGCCGCTTTCCATGATGGCCCGCGCCGCGTTGCAGAGCGTGCCGGCCGTGTCGACCATGTCGTCGACGAGGATGACCTTTTTCCCCTTCACCTCGCCGACCACGTGCATGACCTCGCTGACGTTGGCCTGCTGGCGGCGCTTGTCGACGATGGCGAGCGAGCAGCCGATGCGCTCGGCGAAATTGCGCGCCCGCGTGACGGAGCCGAGGTCGGGGGAGACGGCGACGTATTCGCTGCCGTGCCCGGTGATCTGCTTCTTGATATAGGTCGAGAGGACCGGCACGCCCCGCAGGTGGTCGACCGGGATGTTGAAGAACCCCTGGATCTGTGCGGCGTGCAGGTCCATGGTCAGCACGCGGTTCGCGCCGGCCGTGGTCAGCAGGTCCGCGACCAGCTTGGCGGTGATGGGGTCGTGCGCCTTGGCCTTGCGGT
>DAIUFE010000080.1:0-3461 GCA_036844765.1 Caproicibacter sp.
CCCGGTCTGCGCGCAGTCACCGCCGGCGCCTGCGCGCGGGCCTGTGCGGGGGCGGGCGTCCGCGCGGGCGCCGGGACCGGGGCCTTTTCCGGCTCGATCACGACGTCCGGCTTTTCCTCCTCCACCAGGGGGGGGCGCTTTTCGGCCTCCGCAAAATAAGCGTTGAGGTTGGCGGAGCTGCGCTGCTGGGTGAACGCCTCGAACACGAGGTCCAGCTCGTTCTCCGTCAGGGCCGCCATATGCTTTCTGGTCTCTCCCGTATATTTCTGCAGGGTGTCTATCACGTCCTTGTTGGGGACGTTCAGATCCCTCGCCACCTCGTGCACTCTATATTTGATCATCATCATCGTTCGATTCCTCCTCGTTCCTCCGCGCACAGCGCCAGCAGTGTCTTTGCAAAACCCGCGTCGTTGACCGCAATCACCCCGGTCCGCTTTCCCAGTGCGGCCTCCACCTCGTCCATCGTCCGGCGAAGGGGGACGGCCCGCACGCCTTCCCGGTCCGCTAGGGTCTTCAGGCTGCCGGCCGTTCCCGGCGACAGGTCTTCCGCCAGCAGCAGCAGCCGGGCGCGCCGCGCGCCCGCCGCCTGCCGCGCGGCGTCGGCGCCGAGGGCCAGCTTCCCGGCCCTGCGCGCGATTCCCAGCAGACCTAAAAGCCGATCATTTGTTCCCAAGCAGCTCCTCCTCCATGCGGTCGTAGACGTCCTCCGGGATCCTGCACGAAAAGGCCCGTTCCAGCCGCCGGGCCTTGCGCGCGGCCTTCAGGCACGCGATGTCGCGGCACACGTAGGCGCCGCGGCCCGGCTTGCGCCCGGTCAGGTCGAGCGAGATCTCGCCTTCCGGCGAGCGGACCACGCGCACCAGCTCTTTTTTGGGCTTCATCTGCCCGCAGCCGGTGCACATGCGCAGCGGCGTTTTTTTCTTGCGGATCATTCCGCGGGACCCCCTGTTCTGCGCGGCGGGGCGGGATCACTCCGCCTTTTCGCTGTAAAAGCCGCTCTGCGGCTTGATGTCGATCTTCCAGCCGGTCAGCCGCGCCGCAAGGCGGGCGTTCTGGCCCTTGTTGCCGATGGCGAGCGAAAGCTGGTCGTCCGGCACCGTCACGCGGCAGGCGCGCGCGCCGTCCTCGGCGGGGGTGACGTCGACCACGCCGGCCGGCGACAGCGCGGAGGCGACGAACTTACACGGGTCGTCGCTGTACTCGACGATATCGATCTTCTCGCCGCCGAGTTCCTCGACGATGTGGTTGACGCGCATCCCCTTCGCGCCGATGCACGCGCCGACGGCGTCGACGTCCGGATTGTGGCTCACCACGGCGATCTTGGTGCGGGAGCCGGCCTCGCGCGCAACGGCCTTGATCTCGACGGTGCCGTCGTAGATTTCCGGCACCTCGGCCTCGAACAGGCGGCGGACCAGGTCGGGGTGGATGCGGCTGATCACGGCGCGCGGCCCTTTGTCCGTCACCTTCACGTCCGCGACATAGACCTTGATGTGGTCGCCCGCGCGGAGCACCTCGCCCGGCACCTGCTCCGATTTCGGCAGCACGGCCTCGGACCGGCCGATCACGAGGGTCGCGGCGCCCGAGCGCGGGTCCACCTGGTCGACCAGCGCGCTCACGAGCTCCTGGTGCTTGCTCTCGAATTCCTGCAGCATGCGGCTGCGCTCGCCGTCGCGGATGCCCTGGCGGATGATGTTGCGCGCCGTCATGGCGGCGATGCGCCCGAAATCGCGCGTCTCCAGCTTGACGGGCACCGTGTCCCCGACGGCGGCCGTCGGGTCGATCCGGCGCGCGTCTTCCAGCAGGATCTCCTTCCCCTTGTCGGTTATGTCCTCAACGACGGTCTTGTTCAGGTAAACCTCGAACACGTCCTTGGCCTGATCCGCGTTTACCGTGCAGTCCTCGTTGCCGAAGCTGTTCTTGCAGGCGGTGACGATCGCTTTCTTGATGCGGTCGATCATGAAATCGGCAGAGATCCCGCGCTCCTTTTCCAGCATGTTCAGCGCCGTGAAGATCTCGCTGCTCTCGCTGACGCTCTGCTCGTTCTTTCTCTTGCCCCTCATGTCTCCTCATTCTCCTCCAAAAAATCATCTTCCCGCAGGCGGACGGACGCGATGTCCTTGCGCAGGACGGTCCTGCTTCCGCCGTCTTCGCAGGTGAGGGTGACGTCCCCGCCCCGATAGCCGGAAAGCGTGCCGCACAGGCTGCGGCGGCCATCCGGCAGCGGCCGCACGAGGCGCACCGCGACCGGCGCGCCCCGGTACGCCGCGAAATGCTCCTCCCGGGTCAGCTCGCGGTTCACGCCGGGGGAGGAAACCTCCAGGCAATAGGACTCCGGGATGGGATCCAGCCTGTCGAGGGGGCCGCTTACGGCGCGGCTCAGCTTCTCGCAGTCCTCGATGCCCACGCCGCCGGGCCGGTCGATATAGATGCGCAGGAAGCGGTTCCCGCCCTCCTTGACATAGCGGACGTCCCAGACGGAGAGGCCCAGCTTCTCCGCGTAGGGGCGGACGAGCTCCCGCACGGCGGCCGCGACGCCGCCTTTTCTGCTTTCGGACAAATCCGCGTCACCTCGTAAGACAAACAAAAGAGCGGGTCGCCCCACTCTTTCATCCTCACTGCATATTCCTTTTGTTATTTTAGCACGCTTTTTCGTAAAATGCAAGGGAATTCCGAAAAAACGCCGTTATTCCTCCATCTGCTTGCCGAGGAACGCCGCGGCGACCTGCGCCAGCTTGGTCTCGGATTCGTCGGGGGCCTTCTCGCCGTCCAGCATCACGACGGCTCCCGTCACGTCGCTCGACGCGAGGATGGGGTACACGACGGCCGCCGGGCGGTCGATCCCCTCCACGGGCTTGATTTTCTCGCCTCCGGTCCCCACGAACGGCCGGCGCGACTGCATGCACTCCTCCAGCTCCGGGGTCACCCTGCGTTCCAGGAACTCCTTGCGCGAAACGCCCGCCGCGGCCACCACGTGGTCCCGGTCACAGATCAGCATGGGCACGCCGATGCTGCGGTTCAGCACCTCGGCGTACTGGGACGCAAACGTCGAAAGCTCGCCCACCGGCGAATATTTCTTGAAGATCACGCCTCCCTGGGAATCCGTGAAGATTTCAAGGGCGTCGCCTTCCCGGATGCGGAGCGTCCTGCGGATCTCTTTCGGTATCACAATGCGACCCAGGTCGTCGATTCGTCTGACAATCCCTGTAGCTTTCAAATTGATTTCCCTCCTGTGCGGTGATCTGACAACACCTATTATCCGCAGGAAAGGGCCCGCTATGCAGGAATTTACAAGGTTGTTTCTGGAAACCTCCGCCGTTTTTCCGCGCCGCGCGGGCCAAGGAACCGCGGCTTTTCATCTTGATTTTGCCCGAAAGGTATCGTATAATACTACCGTCTACCGTTCGGTTCGCCGGTGTGTTGGAACTGGCAGACGAGACGGACTCAAAATCCGTTGGTGGCAA
>DAIUFE010000081.1:0-3301 GCA_036844765.1 Caproicibacter sp.
TTACTCTTTCAGCGCAAGCTCCACGACGGTATCGGCCTCGCAGGGCAGCGCGGAGGAGCGCAGGTTCAGGAAAGCGTCGCCGCCGCTTTCCGCCACGTTCCACGGCAGGGAGCAGTCGACCTCGGAGCCGTCGCTCAGCAGGCGCGCGCCGGCGATCTTCCCGCTCAGCCCTTCGAGGACGACGGGGCCGATCCCGCGGTCGAGCAGATGGGCGTAGAGCCGGTTCCCCTTCTTCGTATAGCGGCCCCAGTCCGGCTTCGGGAGCGGGGCGGCCGTGCATCCGTAGATGCTTTCGCCGTTCTTCTCCATCCATGCGCCTACTTTTTTGAGGATTTCCACGCTCTCCCCGGGGAAGTTCCCGCGGGCGTCCGGGCCGACGTTGAGGATCAGGTTCCCGTTCTTGCCGGCGCACTCCGCCAGCGCGCGGACGATCTCTTTCGGCTGCTTGTAATTATGGTCGGCGGCGCAGTAGCCCCAGTGGTCGTTCAGCGTGATGCAGGCCTCCCACGGGACGGGGTTCCCGCTCCCGTCCGCGATTCCCGCGCGCGGCAGGCTCTGCTCGGGGGAAGTGAAATCCCCGTAGGTCAGCTCTTTCTGGGTCCCGTCGCCCCCCAGCCGGTTGTTGACGAGGATGTCCGGCTGCAGGCCGCGGACCATCCTGATCAGCTTGGCGGCCCGCCACGTCTCGCCGGCCATGTCGCCGTCCCTGCCCTTGTAGGAGAAATCGAGCCAGAGAACGTCGATCTTCCCGTAATTCGTCAGCAGCTCCCGCACCTGGCCGTGAAAATAATCGAGATAGCGCCCGAAGTCCTGCTTCCGGTCCCGGAACGCCTCGTTGCCGCGCATGGGGTGGAACGGGTCGCCCCAGGCCGGATAATCCGGGTGGTGCCAGTCGAGCAGCGAATAATAAAGCCCCACCTTCAGCCCCTCGGCGCGGAACGCCTCCAGGAACTCGCGCACCAGGTCGCGGCCGGCCTTCGTACGGGTCGCCTTGTAATCCGTCAGCCCGGAGTCGAACAGGCAGAACCCGTCGTGGTGCTTCGCGGTGAGCACGGCGTATCTCATGCCGGCCTCCCGCGCCAATCTGGCCCATTCGCGCGGACGATAGTCCTTCGGGTCGAACGCGTCGAAATATTTCCGGTAGTCCTCCGTGCTGATGCGTTCCTGGCTCCTGACCCACTCGCCCCTGGCCGGGATGGAATAAAGCCCCCAGTGGATAAACATCCCGAAACGGTCTTTCATGAACCAATCCGTCTTTTTCTGCGGCATGCTGTTTCCCCCTTCGTTTTACCTCTCTATTATACCGGATTCCCCCGCAACCGCAAGACCGCGGCCCGGCAGGCTGAGAGCCTGCGGAACACATTTGGCGGCGGAACCATAGATTAGCCTAAGGAAAATTGCGGCTGAGAAAAAGCCGCCTGTCTTAGGAGGAAACTTATGGGTCTGTCGGGAGAATCGACCGGCGCGCAGGTGCTGGCCTGCTGCGGCGCCGGTTCCTTGAGGATCGGGCGGGAAACGCCGGGGGACCGGGTGATCGCCCTGGCCGGCAATCCGAACGTCGGGAAAAGCACGGTGTTCAACAGCCTGACCGGGATGAACCAGCACACCGGCAACTGGCCCGGCAAGACGGTCGCGAACGCGCAGGGCCGGTGCCGGCGCGGTGATTCGTCCTTTCTTCTGGTGGACCTCCCCGGCACCTATTCCCTGATGGCGAACTCGGAGGAAGAGGAGATCGCCCGTGATTTCATCTGCTTCGGGGAGCCGGACGCCGTGGTCGTGGTCGCGGACGCCACGTGCCTGGAGCGCAACCTGAACCTCGTTCTGCAGATCCTGGAGGTCTGCGGCCGGGTCGTCGTGTGCGTCAACCTGCTGGACGAAGCGAAAAAGAAGGGGATCCGGGTCGACCTCGCGGCGCTTTCCAAAAAGCTGGGCGTGCCCGTCGTGGGGACGAGCGCGCGGAGCGGGAAGGGCCTGCGCGCCCTGACCGACGCGGTCGCCGCCGTGTGCGGCGAGAAATTCGTCCCCCGGCCGTTCCGCGTCGCCTACCCGGAGGCGATCGAGGCCGCCGCCGCCCTTCTCGTCCCGGCGCTGGAGCCCGCGCTGAACGGCCGGCTCAACGCCCGGTGGGTCGCCCTGCGGCTGCTCGACGGAGACGAAAGCCTGCTGCGGTCGCTCAAAAATTACCTGGGCTGCGACCCCGCGGAGCGGGAGGACGTCGCCGCGCGCCTGCGGCAGGCGCGGGAGCTGCTGGAGCGGGCCGGCATCGCGGCGGAAAACTTCCGGGACGCGGCCGTCTCCGCCATCGTGGAGGCCTGCGAATCCGCCGCGCGGGAGACCGTCGTCTGCCGGAAGCGGGATTACGCCGCGCGCGACCGCAGGATCGACCGCTTTCTGACCTCGAAGGCGACCGGCATCCCCGTGATGATCCTGCTGCTGCTGGCGATCTTCTGGCTCACCATCGTCGGCGCCAACGAGCCTTCCGCACGGATCGCGGAGGGGCTGTTCTGGGTGCAGGACCGGCTGCTGGAGCTCTTCCGCTGGATTTCAGCGCCCGAATGGCTCACGGGGCTCCTGGTCGAGGGCGTCTACCGCACGCTGGCGTGGGTCGTCTCGGTGATGCTGCCGCCCATGGCGATCTTTTTCCCGCTGTTCACGCTGCTGGAGGATCTCGGATACCTGCCGCGCGTCGCCTTCAACCTCGACGATTTCTTCCGCAGGGCGGGCGCGCACGGCAAGCAGTCCCTCACCATGTGCATGGGCTTCGGCTGCAACGCCTGCGGCGTGATCGGCTGCCGCATCATCGATTCCCCCCGCGAGCGGCTGATCGCCGTCCTGACCAACAACTTCGTCCCCTGCAACGGCAGGTTCCCGACCCTGATCGCCGTGACCAGCATGTTCTTCGCGGCGGCGGCCGGGCCGTTCCAATCCGCCGTATCCGCCCTGACGCTGACCGCGGTGATCGTCTTCGGCGTCCTCATGACCCTGCTGATCTCCAAGCTCCTCTCCGAAACGATCCTGAAGGGGCTGCCCTCCTCCTTTCATCTGGAGCTGCCGCCCTACCGCCGCCCGCAGATCGGGAAAGTCATCGTGCGCTCCGTCCTCGACCGCACGCTGTTCGTGCTGCGGCGCGCCGTCGCGGTCGCCGCGCCGGCCGGGCTGGTGATCTGGCTCCTCGCCAATATCCGTGCCGGGGACCTGAGCCTCCTCGCGCGGTGCGCCGCCTTCCTCGACCCGTTCGCCCGGCTGCTGGGCCTCGACGGCTACATCCTGATGGCGTTCCTCCTCGGCTTCCCCGCGAACG
>DAIUFE010000082.1:0-3206 GCA_036844765.1 Caproicibacter sp.
CCACCGCGTGCAGCGCGTGCCGGAGACCGAGCAGCAGGGGCGCATCCACACCTCCACCGCAACGGTCGCCGTGCTGCCCGAGGTGGACGAGGTGGAGGTCGGGCTCAACCCCGACGACCTCAAGATCGACACGTTCCGCTCCAGCGGCGCGGGCGGCCAGCACATCAACAAGACCTCCTCCGCCATCCGCGTCACGCACCTGCCCACGGGCATCGTGGTCGAGTGCCAGGATGAGCGCAGCCAGTACAAGAACAAGGACCGCGCGCTCAAGATTCTGCGCTCCCGCCTCTACGAGATGAAGCAGCGCGAGCAGGACGACCGCATCGCCGCGGAGCGCCGCTCGCAGGTGGGCACGGGCGACCGCTCGGAGCGCATCCGCACCTACAACTACCCGCAGGGGCGCGTGACGGACCACCGCATCGGCCTCACGCTCTATAAGCTGGAGAGCGTGCTCGACGGCGCGCTGGACGAGGTGGTCGACGCGCTGACCGCGGCCGACCGGGCCGCAAAGCTGCAAAAGAGCGAAGAACGGGCGTAACGGCCCGAAAACAAAATCCGGAAAGAGAGAAGACCATGCATACCCTGCTGCTGGACGCAAACAAAAAAGACGACGTCGGGAAGGCCGCGAAGATTCTGCGGGAGGGCGGCCTCGTCGGCATGCCGACCGAGACCGTCTACGGCCTGGCGGCCAACGCGCTGGACGCGGCCGCCGTCGCGAAGATTTTCAAGGCGAAGGGCCGCCCGCAGGACAATCCGCTGATCGTCCACGTCTCCGCGTTCTCGCAGGTCGCGCGGCTGGCGGAAGACCTTCCGGAGCGGGCCGAAAAGCTGGCGGAGGCTTTCTGGCCCGGGCCTCTCACGATGGTGGTGAGAAAGTCGGCGCTGATTCCCGATATCGTGAGCGCCGGCCTGCCGACCGTCGGCATCCGGTTCCCCTCCCACCCGGCGGCGCAGGCGCTGATCACCGCGGCGGGCGTGCCGGTCGCGGCGCCCTCCGCGAACCGCTCCGGCCTGCCGAGCACGACAACCGCGCAGCACGTGCTGCGCGACATGGACGGGAGGATCGACGCCGTGCTCGACGGCGGCCCCTGCGGCGTGGGGGTGGAATCCACCATCGTGCTGCTCACCTCGGACCCGCCGCGCCTGCTGCGGCCCGGCGGCGTCACGCTGGAGCGTCTGCGCGCCGTGCTCGGCAGGGTGGAAGTGGACCCCGCCGTGCTGAACCCGCTGCCCAAGGGCTCGCGCGCGCTTTCTCCGGGGATGAAATACAAGCACTATTCCCCGAAGGCCAACGTAATCATCCTGAAGGGCGGCGAAGAGGACTACGTCGGCTACGTCAACGCGCGCCGCGCGCCGGGCGTCTGCGCGCTCTGCTACAGCGGGGAGGAACGCCTGCTGCGCGTGCCCGCCGTCGCCTACGGGGGCGAAAACGACTACCCCGCGCAGGCGCGGGAGCTTTTCGACGCGCTGCGCCGTCTGGACGACATCGGCGCGCAGACGGTGTACGCCCGCTGCCCGAAGCCGGAGGGCGTGGGCCTCGCGGTCTACAACCGGCTGATGCGCGCCGCGGGATTCGAGGTTGTGGACGTTGGGTAAGCCGGTGATCGGCCTGACCGGACCGACGGGCGCGGGGAAATCGACGGTCGCGGCGGTCTTCCGAAAGCTGGGCTGCGCCGTGATCGACGCCGACCGCATCGCTCGCGAGGTCGTGGAACGGCCCGCGTGTCTCGCCCGCCTGCAGGAGGCCTTCGGGCGGGACATCGCGCCGGGCGGCGCGCTGGACCGCCGGGAGCTCGCGCGGCGCGCGTTCGCCTCACCGCAGGCCGCGGCGAAGCTCAACGCCGCCACCCACCCCGCCGTGATCGCCGAGGCCGAAAAACGGATCGCCCGGGCGATGAAAGGCGGCTGCCGCGCCGTGGTGGTAGACGCTCCGCTGCTGTTTGAAAGCGGCGCCGACCGCCTGTGCGGCGCGACCGTCGCGGTCGTGGCTCCGGCGGAGGTGCGCCTCAAGCGCATCATGCGGCGCGACGGCATCGCGGAGGGGCCGGCCCGCGAGCGCATGGGGGCGCAGCCCGGCGCGGAATACTACGCCGGGCGCGCGGACCATGTCCTCGACGGCGGCCTGCCGCAGACCGACGTGGAAGAGTCGGCGGCCCGCCTGCTCGGGCGGATTCTGGGAGGGACCGGATGAAGCGGAACAGGATCCGGAAAACGGTTTTCGCCTGCCTGCTGCTCGCGGCGCTTCTCGCCGCGGGGGTATTCGCGCTGCGGTGGGCGCACACGCGCTTCCTCCGGCGGATGTACCCGCGCGGGTATGCCGAGATTGTCGTGCGGGAGGCCGGGCAAAACGGCCTGGAGCCGGCGCTGGTCTACGCGGTCATCCGGGCGGAGAGCAACTTCGACCCGGACGCCGAATCCTCCGCCGGCGCGCTCGGGCTGATGCAGCTGACGCCCGACACGTTCGAGTGGCTGCGGCGCGGCGAACCGGACGCCGAGGGCTATTCCGACGCCGACCTCCGCAGGCCGGAGATCAACATCCGGTACGGGTGCCGCTTCCTGGCCCTTCTGCTGAAGAAGTACGGCGTGCGGCGAACGGCGCTGTGCGCCTACAACGCCGGCATGGGGACGGTGAACTCGTGGCTGAAGGACGCCGGGCTTTCGAAGGACGGACGGAACCTCGACAGCATCCCCTATGCCGAAACCCGCGGGTACGCGGACGCGGTGGAAAAAAACTACCGCCAGTACCAACAGCTCTATCCGTCCAATTCAAAATAAGGAGTGTCAGATCATGCCTGAAAACGACGCCGTCAAGGAGCTTTCCAAGAACCTGCTGATCGACCGTAAAAACGGCTTCCGGAAAACGCCGGACGCGGTCCTGAAGGAAGCCGAAACCTACTGCGAAGACTACAAAAAATTTCTGAACACGGCCAAGACCGAGCGCGAAGTGGCCGCGTACGCCGTGGAGGAGGCCGAAAAGCACGGCTTCGTCCCGTTCGAGCCCGGCAAGAAATACGCCGTCGGCGACAGGGTCTACGTCAACAACCGCGGCAAGGCGGTCATCCTCGCCGTGATCGGCCGGGAAGGCTGCCGAGACGGCGTGCATATCGCCGCTTCGCACATCGACTCCCCCCGCCTGGACCTGAAGCCCTACCCGCTGTATGAAAAGGACGGCCTCTCGCTGTTCAAGACGCACTATTACGGCGGCA
>DAIUFE010000083.1:0-2961 GCA_036844765.1 Caproicibacter sp.
AGGCGTAAGGGGCAGATATGAAATTTCAGTCTCCGATCTCAGACGGCGTCTATCCGGCGGCCGGCCTTGCCGCGCCCGCGTCGGCGCTCCGGGAATAGGAGGACGGCCCGGAACCGGCGCGCCCGTCTGGTCCCCAAGACGGAGCGGACCGGCGACAGGAGGGCTGCACCCGCTATGCGTCGGCGACCGTTCCCGTCTTCTGGATGGAGAAGCATCCGACCGCAAAGCCGAGCAGGGCGAACGCCGTTCCGACCGCCAGCATCGCGGAGACGCCGGGCCCGTCCAGCAGCCAGCCCCCGATCAGGCTCGCGGCCACGCTGCCGAGGGTCGCCGCGCCGGTCATGAACGCCTGCCCCTTCACCATGTTGTCCTTCCCGACGACCTGGTTCACATAAAAAACCGAGGCGGGGGTGAACTGCGCGTACGCGCAGGACTGGAACATCTGCGCGGCGTAAAGCGCGGGCACGCTTGCGGCCGTCAGGGTCAGGATGGACTTTACCACAAAGAAGAACAGCGAGCACTTCAGGATGGTGCTGCACCGGAATCTTTTCACGAGAACGCCGAAGAGGATCATGGAGGGCATTTCGATCGCCGCCGAGAGGCCGGAGGCGATCCCCATTTCTTTTGCCGATCCGCCAACGTGCTCGGTGATCTGGATCAGAAAATTGCAGATGATGGAATAGGAGCAGAAGGTGAGCACCACGGCGGCCATCAGGATCAGGAATTTTTTGTTCTTTGCCGGGCGGACCGGCCGGCTGTCCGGCTGCCGGTCCTGCGCAGCGGCGGGCAGCGGCGGGCCTGCCTGCGGCGGGCGGTCCCGCTCTTTGGCGAAGGTGAACACCAGGACCCCGAGTACGATGTACAGCGCGACGGAGACGCCCGCGAGCGGGGACGGCCCCTTCCGGTCGATCAGAAAACCCAGGAGCACGGCCGTGACCGCGAAAGCCATCGATCCCGTCCCCCTCGCCAGGCTGAAATTGATCGGCACGCCGAGGTCGGTGATCCGGATGCCGAGCGAAATGACCAGCGGCTGAAGCGACCACAGGACGATCAGCTCCAGGACGAGCGAAAGGACGAGGAAAAACGGCGGCGCTCCGGCGGCGAGAAACCGGACCGCCGCCAGAAGGCAGGCGGCCCCGAGAAAAGCGATGAAGAAATTTTTAAGGAAAAGCTTCCGGGAACGGTCGGCAAACTCCGCGACCACGGGCTGCAGAAACGCCGAGGCGAAGTTGATGGCGGCCACCGCGAGCCCGATCTGGCTGTTCGTGTAGTGGAGGGAAAGCATGTACACGGCCACGAATCCGCCGCTGCTGCAGCAGACCGACCAGTAAAAGCAATGGATCGCGGTATATTTGACGGTGTATTTCAATCTGCTGTTGATGGCGCGGAATCCCCTTTCGATTTCAGCGGGCGGGCCGGTCCGCGCGGGAAGAAGCGGGCGCGTTTCGCCCGTTCCCCGCATCGCTTTCGGCGGGGCGCCGCCGCTCAGCCCCCGAAGGAACGTCGGGCTTTTTCTTCAGCCGTTTTATGCCCTATATTGTATCACAACGGACTTGTTTCGTCACCATGCGTTCTTACAGCAATTTCATTTTAATTTGCGAAAGATGATGTGTTTTCCCCCCGCCAAAGGGGGAAAACACAAACCCACTTGCATAATCAACTGGGAATGCTGTAATTTCTTCCGCGTGGAATCGGGAAAATATACGGCCGCGTTCCGCCCCGCGGATTTTGAGCGGGCCGCCGCCGGAACCTATTGACGTTGAACTCCGCCGCGCGTAAAATAAAGGTCTGCGATCCGCATGAAGGCGCCGAAGGATGAAAGAACGGCGTTTTCCGGCTTCCGGCGAGCTGCGGAACGCGGCCCGCTTTTTCGCCGGGACAAAATGCCGCGCCCGCTTCGGGCCGTCGGGCGCGCCGCAAAAAAAGGAGCGTGCCAAACGAGATGAAATTTTCACCCGTGAACGCAAAATTTCCGCATCTGCTGCACGGGGGCGACTACAACCCCGAGCAGTGGTTCGAGACGCCCGAGGTCTGGGACGAGGACATCCGCCTGATGAAGCTGGCGGGCTGCAACGCCATGACGGTGGGCATCTTTTCGTGGTCGATGCTCGAACCGGAAGAGGGCCGGTACGAATTCGGCTGGCTCGACGCGATCCTGGACAAACTGGCGGAAAACGGCCTGTACGCCGTGCTCGCCACCCCGAGCGGCGCGCGGCCGGCCTGGCTTTCCCAAAAATACCCCGAGGTCTGCCGGGTGGACGCCGACCGGGTCCGGCACCTGCACGGCGGCCGGCACAACCACTGCTACACCTCGCCGGTGTACCGCGAAAAGGTCCGCAAGATCAACGGGCTGCTCGCCGAGCGGTACAAAGACCACCCCGCGCTGCTGCTGTGGCACGTCTCGAACGAATACGGCGGGGAATGCCACTGCCCGCTGTGCCAGGCGGCCTTCCGGGAGTTCCTCAAAAAGAAATACGGCGGCGACCTGGAAAAGCTGAACCACGAATGGTGGCTCGGCTTCTGGTCGCACCGGTACACCGACTGGTCGCAGGTCGAATCCCCGTCGCCCATCGGCGAGAATTCGGTCCCCGGCCTGAACCTGGACTGGAAACGCTTCGTGACGGCCCAGACCATCGACTTCTTCCGGAGCGAGACCGCGCCCCTGCGAAAGTTCACCCCGCGGGTGCCCGTCACCACCAACCTGATGGGCACTTACCCGGGCCTGGACTACCGCGAGTTCGCGAAGGCGCTCGACGTGGTTTCGTGGGACAATTACCCCGCCTGGCACAACGGCGGGCAGAAAACCTGGGAGCTGGGCGCGGACATCTCCTTTCTGCACGACCTGAACCGCTCGCTCAAGCACCGCCCGTTCCTGATGATGGAAAGCACGCCCTCCCTCGTGAACTGGCAGCGGGTCAACAAGCTCAAGCGGCCCGGGATGCACCTGCTCTCTTCCCTGCA
>DAIUFE010000084.1:0-2679 GCA_036844765.1 Caproicibacter sp.
TCCGACGCCAAATTCGCGGAAGCACAAAAAAAATCCGACGCCAAATTCGCAGAGGCACAAAAAAACTCCGACGCCCGATTTGCGGCAGAAAGAAAAAGAAGCGACGATAAATTCGCTGCTCTTGAAGCTAAAATCGACGCGACCCAAAGGGAAACGATCCGGCAGATCAAAGTTCTCCTGGAAAACGGCGACGAAAAGAAGATCCGGCTGTTAGCGGAGGGACAAAAACAAATTCTGGAGCGGCTGCCCCAGGCGGAGGAACAGCGGGGAATAAAAGGCCGGGTTGCCACGCTGGAGCGCGTGGTCGCCAATCATACGCAAAGGATCCAGAAACTGGAGCAGGCATAGCTTCCGGAGCTTCATCCGCGCGCCGTGCGGCGCGTATCGTAGGGAGGGCGCGTCCGCTGCAAGAGTTTCACGGCGGTTGCAAAAGGAAGGATGCACAAAGGCACGCCTCGAACGGCCTTGCAAAGTCCGTTCGAGGCGTGTTTTTGTGCGCTCAGGCTCCGGATCCGATCCGGGGAGCATGTCACCCCAGCTCTCTTTTCCGCTTGATCTTCTTACGGATCACGATGGCAATGTAGACCGCCAGGAACCCGGCCAGCACGGCGATCAGCGTGCCGGTATCGCCCGAGCTCCCCATCTTCACCTGCGCCCACAGCGTATCCACCAGCAGCGCGGTGTCGTCCGGCAGATCCACAAACGTCTCGGAGTTTTTGAGGGTCTCCTCCGACGGATAGATGATGGGATTGTTCTGCGTCTCCTCCGGCAGAAGCTTTTTGGCCTCCGATTCCGGGGTGGAGTAGCCGACGGCTTCCATATTGGCGGCGGCGACGTCCGGCTCGCAGAGGAAATTGATGTACGCCTCCGCCTCCTTCGGGTGCCCGGCGCTCGAGGGGACGCACATGGCGTCGACGAAGAAATTGGTCCCTTCCTTTTCCGGGATGGCGAAGCCGATGTCGGGATTGTCGCTGACGAGGGTCGCGGCGTCGCCCGCATAGTACGGGGCGAGCCACGCCTCGCCGCTGGACATTTTGTTGAAGATCTGGTCCATCACATAGGCCTGCACCAGCGGCTTCTGCTGCTCCAGCAGGTCGGCGGCCGCGTTCCACTCGGCCGGGTCGGTGGAATTGTAGGAGAAGCCGAGCGCCTTCTGCGCGATGCCGAACGCGTCGCGCGGGTTGTCGAACATCAGGATTTTCCCGGCGTATTTTTGATCCCAGAGGATCTTCCAGCTGTCGACCTTCTCCTTCACATATTTCTTGTTGTAGAAGATGCCGACCACGCCCCAGGCGTAGGGAACGGAATATTCGTTCTTCGGGTCGTAGACCAGGCCGCGGTACTCGCGGTCAATATATTGATAATTGGGAATATTTCCAAAATCGAGCTTCCGCACCAGCTTTTCGCGGATCAGCTTTGCCACCATATAATCCGACGGGAAGATCACGTCGTAGCTCGCCCCGCCGCCGGCCAGCTTGGAATAGAGCGACTCGTTGTCCTCGAAGGTCGTGTAGTTCACGCGGATGCCGGTGCGTTTGGTGAACTCGGCGTTCACGTCCATCGTGTCGTCCTGCCCCGAGGAGATATATTCGCCCCAGTTGTAGACGTTCAGCGTCACGCCGGACTGCGGCGCGCTCTTCCCGGAGGATTCCGCCCCGCGGGCGGGAAAGCCGGCCAAAAGCGCCAGCGCGCAGACAAGGGCCGCGGCCCACCGCTTTTTCAAAGGCTTTCCCCTCCCTTCGCGGTCTTCGCGCCGCCCTTGGTATCCCGCGCGACGCGGAAGTTAATGATCAGCAGCAGCAGGATCACGGCGGCGAACAGCAGCGTCGAAAGGGCGTTGATCTCCGGGCTCACGCGTTTGCGCGTCATGGAATAGATGAAGATCGGCAGCGTCTGCGTGGTGCCGCTCGTGAAATAGCTGATCACGAAATCGTCGATGGAGAGCGTGAAGGCCATGATGAGGCCCGTGACGACGCCGGGCGCGATCTCCGGCAGGACGACCTTGAAGAATGCGGGGAACGGCGCGCAGCCGAGGTCCTGCGCGGCCTCGTAGAGATTGGGGTCCATCTGGCGCAGCTTGGGCATTACGGAGAGGATCACGTACGGCAGGCAGAACGTGATGTGCGCGAGGATCAGCGAGGTCATGCCGAGCGAGACCCCGCCCAGAAAGCGCGCCGCCGCCACGAACAGAAGCATCAGCGAAACGCCGGTCACGATATCCGGGTTGACCATCGGGAAGTTGGTGACGTTCATCACGGCGCGCCGGACCCACTTGTTCATCGCGCCGATGCCGATGGCGGCGGCGGTGCCCAGCACGGTGGAGACCGCGGCCGCGATCACGGCGATGATCAGCGTGTTCTCAAGCGCCTGCAGCAGCATCCGGTCCCCGAAGAGCTGGCGGTACCACCGCAGGGAAAAGCCGCCCCAGACCGAGCGGCTCATGGTCGCGGAGCCGTTGAACGAAAAGACGATCAGCACCGCGATGGGCGCGTAGAGGAACAGATAAACGAGGAAAGCATAGACGCGGGAAACCGCCTTCATACCAGCACGCCCCCTTCCGTGGCGCCGTTCTCGTCGAACTGGTTCATGATGCCCATGCAGATCAGGATCAGCACCATCAGCACGAGCGAGATGGCGGAGCCGAGGTTCGGGTTGTAGGCGCTGCCGAGGAACTGCATG
>DAIUFE010000085.1:0-2080 GCA_036844765.1 Caproicibacter sp.
GCCCGCCGAGCGCGGAAGGGGGATTTTCTCGGGAGGGGGCTGCGCCCCCTCCCTGTCCAAGGCCCCCGCAAAGAGGAAGACGCCGCGCCGCCGGGAGATTTCGTAAACAGTCCCGCCAAACTACGCTCATTTTTCGCTCTGGGGTGAACGGCGGGCCGAGGCCGGCTTTGCCGGCAGGCTCAGCCTGCCGGGAGCTTCCCGAAACTCCCGCGCCCATCGCCGCCTGTGACCTTCGCCGGGCTGAACGGCGCGGCGAAGATGCAGCGTTTACGCTGCCTTAGGACTGCTGGATGGAGCGGATCAGCTCGGCGAGGTCCTCGCGGCCGTAGAACTCGATCCGGAGGACGCCGCGGCGCTCCGAGCCGGAGATGCGGACCTTGCGGCCGAGGTGATCCTTCAGGGCGAGCTCGGCCTCCTCGTAATAGCGGACGCGGCTGCGGGGCCCCGCCGGTTTGGGGCGGGCATTGGCCTTTTTGGCCATGCGCTCCAGCTCGCGGACGGAGGCGCCCTTCACCGCGGCGTCGGCGGCCGTCCGCATGGTTTTCGCGTCCGGGAAGCTGAGCAGGCATCGGGCGTGCCCGGCCGAGAGGATCCCCTCCCCCACCAGTTTCTGGATTTCTGGCGGCAGGTTCAGCAGGCGCAGCGCGTTGGCCACGGCCGGGCGGGACTTCCCCACCGTCTTCGCCGCGTCCTCCTGCGTCATGCCGCAGGTCTCCATCAGCGTCTGAAGGCCCTGCGCCTCCTCAAGGGGATTCAGGTCCTCGCGCTGCAGGTTCTCGATCAGCGCGCACTCCATCACCTGGGCGTCGGTCAGGTCCCGCACGACGGCCGGCACCTCGTCCACGCCGGCCATGCGCGCCGCCCGCCAGCGCCGCTCGCCCGCCACAATCTGGTATCCCCCTTCGGGGATGGGCCGCACCAGCAGCGGCTGCAGCACGCCGTGCCGCGCGATGGAATCCGCCAGCTCCCGCAGCGCCTCTTCGCTGAACGTGCGCCGGGGCTGTTTCCGGTTCGGCTCCAGCTCCGAGGTTTTCAGCAGGACGGCCGCCTGCCCGCCCTCCGTGTCGTTCTCCGCGAAGATCGCGTCCAGCCCCTTGCCGAGGCCCCGTTTTTTTACCGCCATCTCTACGCCCGCCTTCCTTCGGCGCGGAGGATCTCCTCCGCCAGCCCGTCGTATGCCTGCGCGCCCCGCGAGGCCCGGTCGAAATACTGGATGGGCCTGCCGTAGCTGGGCGCCTCGGAAAGCCGCACCCCGCGCGGGACCACCGTGCCGAACACCCGGCGCGGAAAGTATTTCTTGACCTCCTCCACCACCTGCTGCGTGAGGTTCAGCCGCCCGTCGTACATCGTGAGCAGCACGCCCTCGATCTCCAGCCCCGGGTTGTACTGCCGCTTGATGCGCCGCACCGTGTTCATCAGCTGCGAAAGCCCTTCCAGCGCGTAATACTCGCACTGGATGGGCACCAGCAGGCTGTCCGCCGCGGTGAGCGCGTTCGCGGTGATCAGCCCCAGCGAGGGCGGGCAGTCGATCAGCAGATACCCGTACTCCGCCGCCACGGGCGCGAGCGCGGCCTTCAGCCTCGACTCCCGCCGCGGCAGGTCCACCATCTCCAGCTCCGCGCCCGCAAGATCCATGCTGGAAGGGAGCAGGTCCAGGTTCTCGAACTCCGTGCGGAGGATCACGTCCTTCGCGGCCGCGCCGCCGATCATCATCTCGTACGCCGTTTTTTTCAGCGACCGCCGATCCACCCCCACGCCGCTGGAGGAATTCCCCTGCGGGTCCACGTCCACCAGCAGCGTTTTCTCGCCTTTCAGCCCCAGCGCGGCGGAGAGGTTGACGGCCGTGGTCGTCTTGCCCACGCCGCCTTTCTGGTTCGCGACGGCGATGATTTTCCCCAATCCCATTCCCCCTTTCGCGCTCCCCGCGGGGAGCGGCCGCCCGTTATTTTCTGGTCGACCGGCGCCAGTAAATCATCAGGGCAACGCCGATAACAGCCAAAATAACGCAAATCCAAATATAGAATCCTGGATTCATGCCCATACCCCTCCCGCAGATCACGCATCCCGCTTTCAACCCACG
>DAIUFE010000086.1:0-2008 GCA_036844765.1 Caproicibacter sp.
ATCGTCGAGGCGCTCGGCTGGAACCAGTACGGCGGCTGGCGCATCGGCATCCGCAGCTTCGACACCAAGCGGTATTACTACTACGCTCACCTGCGCCAGAACCGGCCGTACGCGGCCGGGCTGTGCCTGGGCAAGACCGTGGAGGCGGGTGACGTGATCGGCTATGTGGGCCGCACGGGCTACAGCACCAGGGAAAACGTGAACAACATCCGGGTCAGCCACCTGCATTTCGGCCTGCAGCTGATCTTCGACGAGAGCCAGAAGGAAAGCGACAGCGAGATCTGGGTCGACTGCTACGCCCTGACGAAGCTCCTGCGCCAGCACCGCGCGGCCGTCCGGCGCGATCCCGAAACCAAAGAGTTCACGCACGTGCCGTCCTGACCCTACTTCACCATGGCCTCGTACCGGCTCCCGAGCCAGTCCAGCAGGGCGCCGCGGCCTGCTTCGTCCATCGGGAAGCGGCCTTCCTCCTCGATCTTGCTCTTCTCATAGCAGAACGGGCCGTACCAGACTTCCGCGCGGATCTGCCCTTCCGCCGGCCCGATCTTATAGCGGAATTCCCTCTGCCCCGGGTTGTTCACGCTCCCGGTGTATTTTCCGCCGTTCTGAAAGTACAGCAGCTCCGGGATCAGCCCCCGGCCGCGCCAGTCGATCTCTTTTCTCTGCATACAATACAAGCCTCCCTTGACGGAACCGACGGTTCCAATGTGAAAAAAGCCCGCAGGCTTTCCTTCTCCTGCGGGCTTTTTGCGGCGATTTCCACGCGATTGGAGCGCGCGGCTCCGGCCTCTCCCCGCGGACGCGATCGGCTTTCGGCTCTTCTCCGGTTTTCCAAACGTCCGGAATCCACGCCTTTTCAGCGTCCCTTAGAATCAGCCCTTATAGCCCTTCATCGTCCGCGGCTTTCCGAAAAAGAACGCGGCCATCAGCCCCGGGCCGGCGTGCGCGCCGATCGTCGTCCCGATATAGGTGTAATAGACGTCCCTGAATCCGAATTCGTCCCGGATGGAGTCTCCGAACTCCCTCGCCTCGTCCGGAATATCGGAGTGACAGACGTAAAGGGTCTGGCCGCCCGGGTCGACGACGAGGTCCCCGATGATCTGGCGGATGCGCCGGATCGCTCTTTTCCGGCCGCGGATCTTCTCCTGAACGATCAGATGGCCCTGCAGGTCGAGATTCAGGATCGGGTTGATGTCGAGCGCGCGGGCGACGATCATGCCGGTCCGTTTGACGCGCCCGCTGCGGTAGAGATAGGTGAGATCGGAGGTCGTATAATACGTGTTGATCTCCGCTTTGTGGGCGTCGATCCACCCGGCGCATTCCCCGGGCGTTTTCCCCCGGTCGCGCAGATCCGCCGCGGCCAGCGCGAGCATCCCGTACCCCACGGAGGCCAGCGTCGAATCGACCAGGAAGACCTTGGCGCCCGGGACCTGCTTTTTCAGGACGTCCACGGCCATGAGGCCGTTGGAATAGGTCCCCGAGATGCCGCTTCCCAGGCATATGTGCACGATCGGCAGCCCTTTCCCCGCGAGAGGGCGCCAGAAATCGACGAACTCCATGATGTTGATCTGGCTTGTTTTGGGCACGGCTCCCGCCCGCATCCGGTCGTAGAATCTCTTGCAGTCTTCGGGCCGCATCGTGTCGGCGACCGTCTCCCCGTCGATCTCGTACCGGATCGGAAAGGGAACGATGCCGCGCTCCCGCAGCAGGGAATCCGGAAGATCGCAGCCGGAATCCGTCGCGACGATGAATTTTGGTTCTGACATGGAAACAGCCTCTTTCCCGTTGATTGCGCCTTCGCCGCTCTCGATATCTCCATCATACAATTTTTACCATGAAATTGCAAGCGGATGCGGGACGCCGCGCGCCGGGGAAAAATAAAACGGAAAAAAAATCCGCAAGCTGCGAAGCTGTGCGGGTTTCAGAGTGGAGCTGCTAATGCGATTCGAACGCATGACCTCGTCCTTACCAAGGACGTGCTCTGCCAACTGAGCCATAGCAGCATTTG
>DAIUFE010000087.1:0-1912 GCA_036844765.1 Caproicibacter sp.
CTGCACAGCTTTCAGGGCTGCGCGCTGACCGTCGTCCTCCCGGAGTCCGAGGGGCTTACGGACAAAGCGCTGCTGGGGATCCGGACGGGCGGCGACGCGGTTCCGGGCAATCCGCTCTACCCCTCCCTGTACCGGGAGGCGCTCCGGCCGCAGTTCCATTTTTCCAGCCGGAGGGGATGGCTGAACGACCCGAACGGCCTCGTCTTCGCGGGCGGCCTCTACCATCTGTACTACCAGCACAATCCGCTGGGCGTGACGCACGGAGGCGTGAACATCTCCTGGGGGCACGCCGTGAGCGAGGACCTGATCCATTGGGAGGAGCGGTCGGACGCAATCCTGCCGTGGCGCAGAGATTGGCTGATCGCCTCCGGCAGCGCGCTGGTCGACAGCGGAAACGCGGCCGGCTGCGGCAAAGACGCGATCGTCGCCGCATTCACGGCTTTGGGAACCTACGACGACAAAACCGGCGGGGAGTTCCCCTCCGGCGGGCAGTTCATGGCGGCGAGCCCGGACGGCGGCGACAGCTTCTATCTGCTTTCGACACAGGCCGCGGTGCCCGCGCAGGGCGGGCAGAGCTGGCGCGACCCGAGGATTTTCCGGTACCGGGATCATTTCGTGATGGCGGTGTACGAGACGGAAGGCGGGAAAAACTGCGTTTCGTTCTATACTTCCAAGGACCTGCGCCGCTGGACGAAAACTTCCAGCAGTCCGGATCTATTCGAATGCCCGGACCTTTTCCCTCTGAAGACCGAGGGCGGAGAGGAAAAATGGGTTCTCTACGGAGCCGACGGCCTGGCGCGCATCGGGGATTTCGACGGATCCGCGTTCCACGAATCGGGGATCTCCCATCCGCTCGACTACGGCGACGCCACCTATGCCGGCCAGACCTGGAACCAGCAGCCCCGGGGCGAACGCATCCACATCAGCTGGTGCGGGAGGTGGGGAGAGAACGGGGAGGGTTCAGGCTACGACGGGATGCCCTTCTCCCAGTGCATGACGATCCCCTGCGAGCTGACGCTTTCCCGCCGTGAGAATGGATACCGGGTGCTCCGCAACCCCGTGCCAGGGCTCGCGCAGCTCAGGGAGGCGGCGCCGGAACGCGGCCGGCTCGATGGAACGGAGCAAACGCCGGTCGCGGTCGCGCCGCAGAGCGACTGTTCGTTTGAAATCGGCGCGATATCCGGCGTATTGGAGCTCCGGGCGGGAAAACATAGCATCCGGTTCGACGCCGGTTCCGGAACGCTTTCCTTCGAAAACGGGCGAAGCTGCCGGCTGACGGGGAAAGAGCTGAAGTTCAGGCTTCTGGCGGATACGACCACGATGGAATTTTTCTTTGCCGACGGCATCGCCTGCACCTACATGAGGAAGCCGGAGGACCGAAGCCTGACGATTGCGGGCCGGGCTCAGGTCCGTTATACGAAATGGGCGCTGCGCTCCATCTGGCCCGGCAGGTGAACGGAGGGCGAACGGCAGCGGGAGCCGGCGCAGGCGGCGAAAATCGACGGGGATTCTGACTGGCATTGGGACATCATCCGGGAGTGCCGTAGGAAGGAATCCGCAAAGGCCGTCACCGCGGCGAAACGCCGTTCGGACGTTTCTGAGCTTGCGCAAAACAGAGTTCCGGCATGACGACTTCTGCCGGAGCCCTGTTTTGCGCTGCTTCGGCGCGGGACGGCGCGGTGAGGGCGATCGCCGCGCGCGGAGATTCCGCCGCCGGCAAAAAGGGGGAAAACGGGAAAGGGAACAGCGATAAAAAGCAAAAGAAATCTTGAAAAAATGTATTGCTTATAGTATAATAGCACTGAACTTTACGAAAACGATTTAGTAAACAAAATGGACACGCGGAAGGACGGTCGGCGGCCGCACCGTCTCTTCCATACAGCAATTCCATTTCAATTTGCGAAAGATGATG
>DAIUFE010000088.1:0-1900 GCA_036844765.1 Caproicibacter sp.
TCTCTTTTCGCAGAAACCATCCTTCCGCCTTTTGAAAAAGGCGGGCGAAAACTTTTCCGCGCGCCGTCCGAAAGAACCGGACGGCGCCGCCCGATAAAAGCGGCGGGAGATGTCTTAAACTGCCCCGCCAAAACAAGCTTATTGTTCGATTTGGGCGGAACGGCGGGCCGAAACCGGCCGCCGCCGGGGCGGGCCGAGACCGGCCGCTGCCGGTAGGTTTACAGCAATTCCATTTCAATTTGCGAAAGATGATGGAGGATAAAGATATGCAAGATCAAGAACAGAATCCGGGGCAGTGGAAGAGCCTGCTGAAGCTGAAACCGTTCCTGAAAAAATACCGGCTCCCGCTGGCGCTGGGGAGCCTGGGGGTTCTGGCCGGGTCCGCGCTGGCGGCGCCCGTTCCGTACTTCATCGGGAATCTGCTCGACCGGGTCCTGATGGGGACGAAGAGCCGCGCCGATCTTTACCGCTACATCGCCCTGATCGGCGTGTTCTATCTGGCGCAGAACGGGATCACCCTTCTCGCCAAAGACGCGTTTACCCGCGTGAGCAGCCGCACGACGAACGAGCTGCGTGTCGCCGTGATGAAAAAAGTGCTGGACCTGCCCATGGATTACCTTTCCGCCACGCCGAAAGGTTATGTGCAGCAGCGCGTCTCGGAATGCAGCTCCATCGGCAGCCTGTTTTCCCCCTCCGTGCTGAGCCTGGTCTTCGGCTTTGCGAACGCCCTGCTGGCGGCGGTCTCGATGTTCCTTCTGAACTGGAAGCTCGCGCTGGCCGTGCTGGTGCTGACGCCGGTGTTTTTCTTTTCGTCCCGCGCCTCGACGAAAGGGTTCATGAAAGAGACGAAGGACATGATGGAGGCGTCCGCCGGCCTGAACGGCGACTGCTTCGAGATCATGAACGGCATCGAGGACATCAAGGTTCAGGGCGGCAAAGAGGCCCATCTGAAAAAATTCACGGATAAGACCGAGACGCTGGTCCGCAGCAGCGTCCGGCAGGGCGGCTCCATGAACCGGTTCGTGACGGCGATCGGCCTGCTCAGCAGCGCGGGCGGCCTGCTGATCCTGCTGGTCGCGGGCCTGCTGATCCTGAAAGGGCAGTTTACGGTGGGCCTTTACACCGCGTTCTCCCTTTATTCCGGACAGGTGTTCGGCAGCGCGCAGGGTCTGGCGTCGCTGGGCACGGTCTTCCGCCCCGTCTGCCTGAGCGTCGAACGCGTGTACGAACTGCTGGAAAAGCGGGACGAGAACAGCGGCCGGACCCGCGCCCCCGGTTCGCCGGTGGAATCCGTCGAGTTCCGCGGCGTGGGCTTCCGCTACGGCGGGGACAAGCCGCCCGTCCTGGACGGGGTAAGTTTCACGTTGAACAAGGGCGACCGCGTCCTCCTGCAGGGCGAGAACGGCTCCGGCAAAACGACGCTGATCAAGCTGCTGCTGGGGCTCTACGAGCCGACCTCCGGCAGCATCCTCGTCAACGGCGGGGACCTTTCCCTGCTGAACCGCGACAGCCTCCGCGCACATATCGGCGTGGTGCCGCAGAGCGTTTTTCTGTTCCGCGGCACGGTGCTGGACAACATCCTCTTCGGCCGTCCCGGCAAATCGCGCCGGGACGCGGAGGCGCTGGTGCGCCGCCTGGGCCTTGAGGAGTACGTCGCCCGCCTGCCCCGCGGGCTGGACACCGAGATCAGCCAGAACACGGCGGGCGTCTCGGGCGGGCAGGCGCAGATCGTCGCGCTTCTGCGCGCCCTGCTCTCCGGCAGGGACGTTCTTGTCCTCGACGAGCCGACCTCCGGCGTGGACGCCGAAACGCGCCGGATCATCCTCAAGATCCTGAACGGCACGGAGTTCGGCGGAATTTTGATCGTGATCTCCCACCGACCGGACGGCCTTCCCTTCCG
>DAIUFE010000089.1:0-1739 GCA_036844765.1 Caproicibacter sp.
GCTCGGCGGGCTTACAATTCCGCCGCGCTTCCAGCGCGGGAGGGGGCAGGGGGTGAGCATTCTGCGCGTAAAAGCGGAACGGAGAAGCGGGAGCTTCCCCGGACTGTCCCGCCAAACAAAACTTCCGGTTTGCTCCCGGTTCAACGGCGGGCCGAAACCGGCCGCTGCCGGCGGCAGGTCGAAACGGGCCGCTGCCCGCGGCGGGCCGGAACGGGCTTTGCCGGCACCCCCGGGGAACGGAAATGGGAAATTCGCATAATATGCAGTAAGTGCGGCGGGAGACCGGCCGGAGACGAGAGTTTTCAGGAGGGGATCACTCGATGTGTGGAATTGCAGGCTTTTGCGACTATCGTGACGATTTTACCGATGAGGCGCCGTTTCTCGGGCGGCTGGTGCGGCGCATGGGAGACACCCTACGGCACCGTGGGCCGGACGAGAACGGCATCTTTCTTTCGCGGCACGCGGCGTTCGCGCATCAGCGCCTGTGCGTGATCGACCCGGAGGGCGGCAAGCAGCCGATGACGGCCTATGCGGGCGGATACCGTTACACCATCGTCTACAACGGGGAGCTTTACAACGGCGGCGAACTCCGCCGCGAGCTGGAGGCCGCCGGGTTCCTGTTCGAGACCTCCTGCGACACCGAGGTCCTGTTGAAATGCTATATCCAGTACGGCCCGGCCTGCGCCGGCAAGCTCAACGGCATCTTCGCCTTCGCGGTGGACGACGAGCGCCGCGGGTGCTGCTTCCTCTGCCGCGACCGCTTCGGCGTCAAGCCGCTGTTCTACACCGTGCAGAAGGGGCGGCTGGTCTTCGCCTCCGAGATCAAGGCGCTGTTTGAGTACCCGGGCGTCACCCCCGCGCTGGACCGGCAGGGCCTGTGCGAGGTGTTCGGCCTCGGTCCGGCGCGCACGGCGGGGGTCGGCGTCTTCCGAGGCGTCGCGGAGGTCCGCCCCGGGGAATGCGCCGTCTTCGGGCCGGACGGCCTGAAGCTTTCCCGCTATTTCCGGCTCGAGAGCTACGAGCACCCCGACAGCTATGAGGACACCGTCCGGCACGTGCGGGACCTGGTGGAGGACGCCGTGACCCGGCAGCTCGTCTCGGACGTCCCGCTGTGCACTTTCCTTTCCGGCGGGCTGGATTCCAGCGTGATCACCGCGCTGGCCGCGCGGGAGTACCGCCGGGCCGGCCGCACGCTTGCGACCTACTCGTTCGATTTCGCCGGGAACGACCGCTTTTTCAAACCGAGCGCCTTCCAGCCGGACGCCGACCAGCCGTGGGCGGAAAAGATGGCGCGGTTCTGCCATACCGACCATACGCGCCTGGAATGCGACAACGTCACCCAGGCCGACCGCCTGTACGACGCGGTCGACGCGAAGGACCTCCCCGGCATGGCGGATGTGGATTCCTCCCTCCACTATTTCTGCAGCCTGGTCAAAAAAGAGCACGTCGTGGCCGTCAGCGGGGAGTGCGCCGACGAAATTTTCGGCGGATACCCCTGGTTCCATAAAAAGGAGGCTTTCGAGGGCCATTGCTTCCCGTGGTCGCCGGACCTCTCCCTGCGCACCGGCCTGCTGAAGCCCGAGGTCGCCGACGCGCTGAAGATCGAAGAATACGTGAACCGCCGGTACGAGGAATCCATCGCCGAGGTGCCGGCGCTGGAAGGGGAAAGCCCCCAGGAGAAACGCCGCCGCGAGATCTCGTTCCTGAACATCAACTGGTTCATGTCCACCCTGCTGGAC